>NZ_RKRD01000001.1:0-717160 GCF_003814745.1 Hydrogenoanaerobacterium saccharovorans
TCCACCCGTTCCCATACCGAACACGGTAGTTAAGCTCATTTGTGCTGAAAATACTTGGTGGGAAGCTGCCTGGGAAGATAAGTCGATGCCGACACTTTGTTTGACTGAAAGACATTTATGTTTTTCAGTCATTTGGCTTTACATTCCTCAATAGCTCAGTTGGTAGACATGAAATACACAATGAAAACGAGCTAAAAGCGAAGTTTGAATGCTTGTAGTTCAGTCATTCCAACCCCCATAGAAAAAGCAGTGAGCCTTAAGATGCAGAAAATCCTAACAAGTTAGTTAAATATTCCTCAATAGCTCAGTTGGTAGAGCATGCGGCTGTTAACCGCAGGGTCGTTGGTTCGAGTCCAACTTGGGGAGCCAAAAAGCAGCTTAATCTTAATGATTGAGCTGCTTTTTATTTATCATCTTACAGTATAAGTACCCTATACAAAGTATAAAGCTGGCAGGACTGAAACAATAAAAGTGCCTGCATGCAACATGCAGACACTTTTATTTGTTTGAGGTGTGTTTTCTTGAGGAGGGTAGAGCTTATACCCATAAACGCTGCGGCTGCGTTTTGTTTGGGTATGTTCTTATTATACTGGATTTAAAAATTTGTTTGTTACAGTGCTGTAAACAAAGGTTTAATAATCGGTGGAAAAATTTTAAACAATGAGGCTTGAAAATTTGGCAAAGCACAAACGTATGTTTGCATCATGAGCTATAATATGGTATGATAAAAGCAGAAAACTCGGAAAGGGGTTCGAGCCATGTTAGATCAAAAGGCACAAAGTGTTTTAGAATATATCAATGAACGTATCAATGAAGGGGTACCTCCATCAGTAAGAGAAATCTGCGCCGATTTAGGTATTAAATCCACGTCTACTGTACACAAATATTTAAAGCAGTTGGAGCAGGAAGGCTACATTGAGCGCGACCAAAACCTTAACCGCTCTATTAAAATGCCGGGCGGGTGTACTACCAAGGTGCCGCTGCTGGGTACCGTTACTGCGGGTTTACCAATACTGGCAGTAGAACAAATAGAAGATTATATTCCCTATAAAGCACGCTACGGCAACGACAAAGATTTGTTTGCACTGCGTGTACGCGGGGATAGTATGATCAACGCAGGTATTTTAGATGGAGATATTATCGTATCGCGTAAAACCACCACCGCAGAGAATGGTGAAATTGTTGTTGCAATGATAGATGATGAGGCGACTGTGAAACGTTTTTACAAAGAAAAAGGGCATTTTCGGCTACAGCCCGAAAATGATGATTATGAACCTATTATAGCAAAAGAAGTGCGTATTTTGGGCAAAGTGATTTCCGTAATGCGTTTTTACGAATAACTTGAATTGCACCCCATCTCAATTTAAGTTGGGGTGTTGACAATTTCATTTATTTTTAAACTTTTCGGGCGCACAATTTCTTTACCTTTGTTTACACCTGTAAAACGGAAAAAATAAGTGCCAATGTTTTTGTATTGATTGGTATCGTCGTCCAAATGATATTCTTGTGCTTTCATCTTAGAAAAAATAAAGTCTTTGTTTGTATATCCTGTCAGTGAATAGTAAGTGTTCTTGTCCAGGCTTTGCACAATGAGCTCCAATCGATAACCGCTGCCGTGTTTATAGACGTTATTTGTCAATACGTTATCCCCTATAAAAAACTGGTCGCGGATGCCTGCAAGGTCTTTTTGCTGTGCAAAGTTGTATTTGTTAAAAGTATCAATATACCATTCGTTTTTATACTTATAATAGTAAGCATTGCCGTCATAATAATCATAGGATGGAAAGTACCAGAATACAAACGGATTGCGTTTGCGGTAAAGCAGCTGACGCTTACCAGCTTCGTCCTCGCTAAATTTAATTACGGTGGATTCAGATGTGCAGAACTCGAACCAAGAGTGAAAGCTATAATGCAATTTATACACTTCGCCCGACGACATGTTGTTAATAAAATCGTTGTAAATGCCGAAGCCGTTCAGCCCCTTAACGGGGGTTTGCTCTTTTTGTGTGCAGGCTGAAAGAAAGGACAAAAGAATCATCATGAGCAACAATGAAAAAATTTTTTTCAAAGCAATGGTCCCCTTTTGTTCTAGATAATACCATATTACATCAAATACGCAAAAAAGTACACAAAAACAGGCGAAATAAATACATTTTGTTTAGTCAAAACAAGATATTTTTGTGCAAGTGTAGCACAATGACGAAAAAAGGAATATAATTATATGCGGTATGAATAGAAAAAGCTAGAAGTCTAAAATTGAGGGGTAATCGAATTTGATTAGAGAAGATTTACGCAATGTAGCAATCATAGCCCACGTTGACCATGGCAAGACCACACTGGTAGATGAAATGCTTAAACAAGGCGGCGTGTTCCGCGACAACCAAGTGGTTGCGGATAGAGTTATGGACAACAACGACCTTGAGCGTGAGCGTGGCATCACCATTCTTGCAAAAAACACGGCGGCTCACTACAAGGGCGTAAAGATTAATATTATTGACACGCCGGGACATGCCGATTTCGGCGGTGAGGTTGAGCGTGTGCTTAAAATGGTAAACGGCGTACTGCTGTTGGTTGACGCATTTGAGGGCCCAATGCCCCAAACACGCTTTGTGCTGCAAAAGGCACTCGAACTTGGGCACAAAATTATTATTGTAGTTAATAAAGTGGACAAGCCCGGCGCACGCCCCGCAGAGGTTGCGGATGAAGTGCTGGAGCTTTTGCTGGATTTGGATGCATCGGATGAGCAGTTGGAAAGCCCGGTGGTTTATTGCTCGGGCAGAACGGGTACCGCATCCTTAAATCCCCAAGAAGAGGGTGAGGATCTCACCCCGATGTTTGAAACCATTCTTTCTCATATTCCCGGGCCCGAGGGCGACCCGAGCAAACCCTTGCAGATGTTGGTATCTTCCATCGACTACAACGAGTATGTTGGCAGAATTGCTATTGGCAGAATTGAACACGGCAGCCTAAAAGCAAATCAGGAAGTTACAATCTGCGATTATCACAAAGAGAAGAAGCCTTTCAAAAGCAAGGTTGCCAATATCTATCAGATTGAAGGCCTCAAACGTGTGCCTGCAGACGAAGTATCGTTTGGTGACATTGTTTGTTTCTCGGGTGTTGAGAATATTACCATCGGGGATACAGTCTGCCAGCTTGGGTTGGAAGAACCCCTGCCGTTTATGAAGATTTCAGAGCCAACGGTAGAGATGACCTTCGCGGTTAACGACAGCCCGTTTGCAGGCAGAGAAGGTAAGTTTGTTACCTCCCGCCAGCTGCGCGACCGCTTGTTCCGCGAGCTGCTGAAAGATGTTTCGCTGCGCGTGAACGAAACAGAAAGCACCGACAGTTTCCGCGTTTGCGGCAGAGGTGAAATGCATCTTTCCATTTTAATAGAAACCATGCGCCGTGAGGGGTATGAGTTCCAAGTAAGTACACCAAAGGTTTTGTATAAAGAGATAGAAGGAAAGCTTTACGAGCCGATGGAAGAACTGGTAATCGATGTCCCTGAAGAATCGCTAGGCTCGGTTATGGAGAAAATGGGTTCGCGCAAAGGTGAACTCACCCATATGCAGCAAATGGGCAGCCGCTTTAAGGTGGAATTTATCATTCCGTCGAGAGGCTTGTTCGGTTACCGCAGCGAATTTATGACCGATACCCGCGGTGAGGGCATTATGAGCGCTGTGTTCCACGATTATCAGCCGTATAAGGGCGATATTCCTAAACGTGCTACCGGTTCGCTGATTGTATTTGAAACCGGTGAATCGATTACCTACGGCCTTTACAACGCACAAGAGCGCGGCGTTTTGTTTATTGGCGCAGGTGTGCCGGTATACGAGGGCATGGTTATTGGTTCAAACCCCAAGGGTGACGACATGGCGGTAAATGTCTGCAAAAAGAAGCAGATGACCAATACACGTGCTTCCGGCAGTGACGATGCGTTGAGGCTTGTTCCGCCTCGCCGTATGAGCTTGGAGGACAGCCTTGAGTTTATCAGCGATGATGAGCTTGTAGAGGTAACACCAAAGAGCATCCGTCTTCGCAAGAAGATTCTTGATAACAACCAGCGTATGAAAGCATCCAACAAAAAAATATAATAGCAAAAAGGACTGAGAAATTAATTTCTCAGTCCTTTTATTTTGCCATTAAAGAAATAGAGTCAGCAGCACTTACTCGGATTAACGCATCAATGCAAATAACACATACAGTACAGCATAGATGATGGGCTGGTGCACCAAATAAATCAAGATGGTGTTGCGCCCCAAAAAGGCAAGTACACGGCTGTGTGGGGTATAAAACCAAGAGGGGCACTGCCTGTTCTTAACATAAACTCCGGCAAACGTACCGCTCAAATACATAAAAATCCACGGCAGAAGCGGGAAGTAATCGGACGACCAAAATTCAGGTTTGGGCAAACCCAAAAAGAAAAGAAAATCAGTGGTGTACCATCCAGTGGGCAGACCAATTTGCCAGCCCAATACCCCCCAAGTGCCTGTTTGTGTATGGTAAGTTACAAAATACAATAGTACGCAGCCAATCAACCCCACCAATGGCGGTATCTTATCCAAAATGGGTTTTAGCAGCCCAAAAAGTATCATAGAAATACCGAGCATATGCAATATGCCAAACAGGACAATTTGAGAAGGCAAAAACAGCCATGTCCCCGCCGTCATAAGCAAGCCGAAAGCAAAGCACTGTACACCGCGTTTGAGATTCCCTCGTGAAAAACGCGAAGATACCCCTGAGATGAAGACAAAAAAGCCTGCAATGATAAGCTGGAAATAACCGGTTGCTTTCCATTCGAACACCGGCAGATTGACTTCAAAAATAAAGACAAGGTCGTAAAACAGATGATATAGAACCATCAGGAGAATAAATACTCCGCGTCCTTCATCAATCAACCACACTCGGCGGCTGAGGTCTTTTTTTTCAAACATATCCTGCTACCTCATAAAAGATTTGTACAGCCCTAAACAGTAGACAAACAAGATTGAATCGGTTAGCCCGGTATCTGCTCTAAAATAGTTTTGCGTGCGGTTTCCATATCTGCAAGCATTAGCATAATAACATATTTGCCACGGGTATAAATTTCGGCTTCTTTTGCAATACGGAACGAATCATGAATATCATAGTTTTCAAATTCGCCGATGCGATCGTCCCTGCGCTCCTCCAGTGCCTCTACCACGGCATCTGACTTTCCCTCAACAGGTTCGATGATTGCCACATCTGCAACGCCGTAACGCCCCGAGGCGTAGCGGATAGCATACTTTTGCACCATATCCGGTTCGATGTGAAACAAATCGGATAATTCTTCTTCGGTTGCATCTTGCAGCCCCTTAACCTTAACATCCTTGTAAATAAGGTCGATGACATCGCTTAAATCTTCGGGTTCGGCGCGCGCGTAAACAATGGTGCTTTCACCCGCCTGGGGGGCATCTGTTTTATCTTTACCGCAAGCTGGTAATGTAAGCAGCATGGCTGCCGCCAACAGCACTGATAATATCTTTTTCATAAGCATCTCCATAAATATATTTAACAATATAAAATACTATTAAAATTATAAACTATTTCACGGGTTAGTCAAGTTTACAGGCAACCTGTTAAAAAAGTTTACAGTTTATGCAATACAAACCATTCTTTTATTTAAGTAAGGTTTATGGTAAAATAACTGGTAAAGCATTTATTCGCTAAACTTAGCGGCTGATTGACTGATATTATGAATATAAGTAAAGGATGAATTTTATGAATGGTATGCAGATTATGGTAGCGGTGGCGGTATGGGTTATTATTGCGCTGATAGTGCTTATTCTGTGGAAAAGAAGCTCCAGTGCAGAGGGGCAGAAAAGGCGTGCTGCCGGTGTGTTAAAAAAGTTTGCCGCCATTCGCAGTTATAAAGTGCTGCAAGATATTACACTGGATTGCGGGAAAGAAGCAGTACATATCGACCACATTTTGGTAGGCTTTTTTGGTTTGCTGTTTGTAAATGTTGAGGTTGAAAATGCCGATTATTACGGTGATGAGACCGGCGAGCAGTGGTCGGTGGTAAAAAACGACGTAAAAACATATATTAATAATCCTCTTAATGAAGGAATCGCCGCAATGGATGCAACCCGTAAAATTTTCGCTAAAAATAATATATACAATATTCAGATGGAACAGGTTGTGGTTTTTACATCGGCATTCAAAAAGAACACGCTGTACATAAAAGATACCCTGCCCGTTGTGAACGTGCGCAAACTGAGCAGCTTGCTTTCGAAAACCCGTTTTGAAAAAGACAACGGGGTAGATGTAGAGCGACTGGTAAAGCTAATTGAAGAAAATAAAGTGAAGTAACCACCTTACTGTAAGGAGGGCAAACCCTATGGCACAGGAATTGATGCGGCTTGAACAAGTTACCCGCAGAATAACCAGCGAATTCTACATCCGTAAAATAAATCTTACCATCAACAAGGGCGAGGTTTTTGCCTTGGCGGGCAAAAATGCCGCGGGCAAATCTACCCTTGCCAGTGTAATGAACGGCTATTTGCCGGCAGACAGCGGAAGAATCTATTTTGAGGGGCAGCAGGTGCAGTTACCCGACCCCGGCGCCGCGCTGAAATTGGGTATTATTACGCTGATGCAGAACAACCAGGGTTTTGAACAAATGCCCGTTGCAGATAATGTGCTGTTTGGCAACGATAAATACTACAAAACCGGCAAGATGAGCCCACGGAAACTCGCTGCGGTTTGTGCCGAATGTTTTGAAAAGCTGGGGATTGCTATTGACCCGCGCGCCCCGTTTTATACGCTTACTCCGGCACAAAAGCAGGCGGTTGCCATTGCACGCGCCTATCTATTTGATGCAAAACTAATCATTATGGATGAACCGTCCTCACGTCTGCCCCAAAAGGAGTGTGAGGTGCTGTACAGTACCGTACGCGCATTGCGCGAAAACGGTGTCAGCATCCTCTATATTACCCACCGTTTGGATGAAATTATCAAACTGGCGGACAGGGTTGCATTTATAGAACGCGGCAAACTCAAAGAGGTGCGCAGTACAGCGGATATGACCGAGCTTGACCTTATTGAGGCAATCGAGGGCTTTCGCGTTGATAACATTTACAGCAAAGAGCCGTTAGAGCTTGGCGAGCCTGTTTTAAAGGTGCAAAACCTCAGTGCAGGGCAAGCAAAAGATATCAATTTTACCTTGCACAAAAGTGAAGTAATCGCGCTTGTATCCGATTTGGGTATGTGCGCGCAAAGTATCTACCGCACACTCAACGGTTTGCTTCAATATAATGGGAGTATCCAGGTAGATGGCAAAGAAGTAAAAATTGATAACCCGCTTACCGCCAACTCTTTGCGCATTGTTTCGGCAATTGATGAGGACATGGAGGAAACGCTGAGCAACTACGACAGCAAAGACGGCCGTGCTGTGGGCAGGTTTGCTGTTCTTAGTGCACGTTTTCGCGATACCATAAATGGGGTAGGCAAAATGCTAAACAATGTGGTTGGCCTTAAATTGCAGCAAAAAGAGTATATGACGGGCGGATACCGCCAAAAAGAACTGGTGCTGCGCACACTGGCAAAAGACGGTGACATTTATATTTTGGTAGACCCCACAAACGGGATTGACCTGCAAACAAAAATGCGCGTTTACAGCGACATTGCGCAGCTTGCAAAACACGGCAAAGGCATCCTGTATTTTACAAACGATGTTCACGAAGCGGTGGGGCTCGCCGACCGCATACTTGTACTGGGTACAAACACAATTGTTTTTGACAAAAATGCAAAAGAAACGGATGCCTCAACCCTGGCAAAACTGTTAAAAGAGTAAAACTTTGCGTATTTAATTGACTAAAGCGTCAGAAGGTTTATAATATAAGAATCAACTTGTTAAAAAACTGGCAATCGGTGAAATTCACAGTTTGCCTGTTTTGCTAAAGTAATACTATTTTGCATTATAATAGCTTTTAAAGCTTTTATAATCGCTGTTATTACAGTGTGCCGCAAAAGCGGCAGCTTATAGTATGATACAACATTTGCACAAGCTGCGCTTGTAGCCGCATTTCACACGGCTTATGAAAAACATAGATTTTTCATTGCAAATTCGTATAAGTAGAGCTGCAAAATGCAGTGCTATAAATTTAATCTATTTTAATGGAGGAAAACACAATGGCAAGAGTTTATAACTTTTCTGCAGGCCCGTCTATCTTACCGGAAACTGTTCTTGCAAAAGCTGCAAGTGAAATGCTGGATTATAACGGATCCGGTCAATCGGTAATGGAGATGAGCCATCGATCTCCCGTTTACGAAGAGATTATAAACGACTGTCAAAGTCTGCTTCGTAAGGCAATGAACATCCCCGATAACTATAAGGTGCTGTTTTTGCAGGGCGGTGCGTCCTCGCAGTTTGCAATGGTTCCGCTTAACCTAATGAACAAAAACCGCAAAGCTGACTATTTGGTTACCGGCCAGTTTGCAAAAAAAGCAAAACAAGAGGCAGAAAAATTTGGTGAGGTGCGCGTGGTGGCATCCTCTGCCGACAAGCAATTTACCTACATACCCGAAGTAACCGCAAGTGATTTTGATAAAGATGCAGATTATGTTCACATCTGCTTCAACAATACTATTTTTGGCACAAAATACCCTTATATTCCTGAAACCGGCGCTATCCCTCTGGTTGCTGATATGTCCAGCTGCATTCTTTCTGAGCCGTTTGACGTAAGTAAATTCGGTTTGATTTATGCCGGTGCACAAAAAAACATGGCACCCGCAGGCCTTACTGTGGTAATTGTGCGTGAAGACCTTATCGGCAATGTGCGCGAGGGTGCACCCACTATGTTTGATTACAAAGTTCATGCCGACAACGACTCGATGTACAATACACCGCCCTGCTATTCCATTTATATGTGCAAGCTGGTACTTGAGTGGATTCTCAATGATATCGGCGGGCTTGAGAAGATGAAAGAACGCAACGAGAAAAAGGCAAAAATGCTCTATGATTATCTCGACGGTTCTAAGATGTTCCGTGCCACAATACAGGGCAAAAACCGCTCGATGATGAATGTTACCTTTGTTACTGGCGACGCAGACCTCGACAAAAAATTCTGCAAAGAGGCTGCAGCGGCAGGTTTTGTAAACCTAAAAGGCCACCGCAGCGTAGGCGGTATGAGAGCGTCGATTTATAATGCAATGCCTGTGGAAGGCATTGAAAAACTGGTTGATTTTATGAAGGCGTTTGAAGCCAACAACTAAGTTCTTACGGCATCTATCAATGCATTTATGAATAGGAGGGTGTATAATGTACAGCATTAAAACATTAAATAAAATCAGCCCCGCAGGGACTGATAATTTCGATAAAACAAAATATCAGTTTGTAGATGAGAACACCGCAGCAGATGCGATTATGGTGCGTTCTGCATCTTTACATGATATGGCATTTGACACACGGCTTAAAGCCATTGCAAGGGCGGGTGCGGGTGTAAACAACATCCCTGTAGAAAAATGCAGCGAGCAGGGCATCGTTGTGTTCAATACCCCCGGCGCAAACGCAAATGCAGTAAAAGAGCTGGTTTTGGCTGGCATTCTTATTTCTGCACGTAAGGTAATACCTGCCATTGACTGGGCAAAAACCCTCAAAGGGCAGGGCGCAGAAGTGGGCAAACTGGTAGAAAAGGGCAAAGGCTCTTTTGCAGGCCCCGAGGTTGCGGGCAAAAAGCTCGGCGTTATCGGTTTGGGCGCCATTGGCGTATTGGTTGCCAATACCGCCCGCCATTTGGGCATGCAGGTATACGGCTACGACCCTTACCTCTCGGTAGATACCGCCTGGGGGCTTTCTCGCGAGATTATTCATGCAAAAAGTCTGCGTGAAATCTATCAGAACTGCGATTTCATCACAATTCATGTACCTCTTACCCCCGAAACCAAGGATATGATCAACAGCGAAAGCCTGGAATCTTGCAAAAACGGCGTGCGTATTCTCAACTTTGCACGCGGAGACTTGGTGAACAGCGAAGATATCATTGCGGCTATCGGTACGGGCAAAGTTTCTGCTTATGTCACCGACTTCCCCTGTGACGAATTGATTGGGGTAGACGGAGTGATTGCCATACCGCATTTGGGTGCCTCTACCCCCGAATCGGAGGACAACTGTGCAAAAATGGCAGCAATGCAGTTGATTGATTTTCTTGAAAACGGCAACATTAAAAACTCGGTAAATTTGCCGACCCTGCAGATGGAGCGCAGCGGTTCATGCAGAATTGCTCTCATCCATAAAAATGTGCCTACAATGATTACAAAAATCTCGCAGGCGATTTCGGACGAAGGCCTTAACATCGATAATCTGACCAACAAATCCAAAAAAGAGTATGCTTACACGGTAGTGGATGTGGATGGTCACGTATCCCAGGCACTTTTGGCAAAACTCAACGAGATTGAAAATGTAGTCCGCGTTAATCTCTACAGATAAAAATAGTAACAAAACCAAAAAAGCCTGTGTATCTGAATGATACACAGGCTTACTTTGTTTTTACAATTTTAGAGATTACTCTTTGGTAGCCCATTTGTCGAGTGACTTCATAAAACGCTCGCTTTCGGTAACAACCTTAACGGGTTTGGTGTAATCAAGGCTCATCAAGCCCAAAACAGATTTTGCATCGGCAATTTGGTCATCAACCGTATGTACGCCAATGTCATCGGGGCACTCCCAAGCGAGGTTCATAAATTCTCTGAGCTGCTCTGCGGTGTCTAGTTTTATCATTTTTATCATAAACATAACCCTCCTATTGGTTTATTGTTAAGTAGTATCTTTTTCTACATGTTCATTATATCTGATATTTCACAAAAAAGATAGATATAAAATAGCAAAATGTGGGGGAGATTTTTGTAAAACCATTAGCATATTGCACAAAAACAATAAAATAATATTGTATAACATCACGAACAGAGCGTCGATATTGCAAGATTATGAATCACAAGCTGAATGTGTTAGAATTACTATGATAAAATAATTTTATAAAGGCATCTATGAATAGGGAAAGCACGGCGAAACTGTTGTTGTAGTTTCAATTTTGGCGGCAGTATTATCAGATTGACTTGCAAATTATTTGTAAAGAAAAAATCAATAAAAAAATAAGGCTCTGCATTGTAGCAGAGCCTTATAGCCGTTATGCTGTATTTTTAATAAAATTTATTGCAAACAGTATAGGCAACCAGCCATATTAAAAACAATGCACCAAGCACCCATAGCAGTACGGTAGCTGCGGCGGCATTAAATAACCCCGTTATCACGGTTGCCAAATACAAACCGTAAATACCGATGTAGAACGCAAACTGCGCCGAACGCGCGGCAACAAACACATTGCGCTCATCGGTTTCTTTGAGCTCCTGCTTTTTAAAGCGTTCTTTGTTTTTAAGGTACATCAGGTTTTTAATGGCAGTAACAAGCCCAGCACCAAACAGCCCGCCGCCTGTTCCAACGTAAAAACCGCTCATAAAAGTTTGTGCGGCAGGGTTGTTCGGCAATGCAAGGGCAAACGTACCCGCACCTATGGCAGCAATCACAAAACCAAAAAAGATGCGTAGCTTTATCTTTTTAATAAAAGGCATTTTACGTGATTTTATTGACATGTTGATTCCTCCTCAAAAATAAAAACTTGTTCAATGGTAAGGCTGAAATATTTTGCAATTTTGTGTGCAAGCTGCAGCGAAGCATTGTACCGCCCGTTTTCAAGCGAGATAATGGTTTGGCGAGTAACATGCACTGCATCGGCAAGCTCCTCCTGGGTAATGCGCCGTTCTTTGCGCAGCAGCTGAATTTTATTCTCCATTTGCTCACCTCTTTATTGTATAGTTTGCTTTACAAATAAAGTATAGCTGGCTTTACATTAAAAGTCAAGTGAATTTTACATTTGTTCATAAAAAATCGGCTGTGTTTTACCACAGCCGATAGAGTCAACCATTATTCTTTTATTTTTACAATAGCTTCATCATAGCTTTGTTCACAGGTATGGTTTGGTGGGATCACCAAAAACCGCTCATTATCCCAGTTCCCGCCGATGAGGTCGCGCAGAAGCGCGTCATCCCCTTTGTATTCGTGGTAATCCCATCCAAGGTAATCCGAGCAATCGCGGGCGTATCCACGATAATCCGGGTAGCTGATGTTTGGCATTTGTACATATGCAACATCTTTGTAACCCTTCATCCAGGTTTCTTCCAGTTGCATCAAATACTCGGCGTTGTCTTCACCGTATGTTTCAATATACTCTGAAAGTTTTTTTGCATGGGTATCTTGGGATGGAACCAAGCTGTTTTCAATCCAACCGGGTGTATACCAAAAAGCGCCGCCACCGGTTTGCTCGAATAGTTCGCGATACCGCTCTTTGCTGCCCAAAAACAAGGTAATACAGTCGTGCGCACGAGGCACAACAATAGGGTAACGTTTGCTCTGTACTCCGCAAATTCCATTGCTGCACAAACCGTATCCCAGTACAATCGCATCAAAAGCGCCTACGGTTCTGCTGCAAGAAAAAGGGTCATCGCCGCTGTCAATTTTGTCAATACATTCCTGTAAAATGCTGTGTAACAGTTCAGGATTATCATGGTAACCCTGGCGCAGCCATGAGATATCGAGAACATTCGGACAGTCAGCCGACAGATACCCCAATTCGCGCGTTAAAACTTTACAGGAAATTACTTTCAGTCGCACTAAATCCACCAACTTTATGTATATTTTTTGTCTGGTTCTTTTCATAGAATAGCTGTTTTTCGATGGCAATTCAACAGGAAATGATGAGCAAAGAAATCCCCATAAAATAGTACATGGAATATTAAAAAATTACTGTGGTTAAGCCTAAATTTATGCTACAATACAAGTATTTAAGTAAAGTGGGAGGGCTCGACAATGAAACTTACAATCAATGACAAAACGTTTGAGCAAACAGAACAGGGCAACCTGCTTTCGATACTGCTGGCAGCAGGCGCATTTATAGATGCACCTTGCGGCGGCAAAGGCAGATGCGGAAAATGCCGTGTAACTGCACAGGGGGCACTGTCTGCGCTTACAAAAACCGAGCAAAAGCTGTTATCTCCCAAAGAGATTGCAGCGGATGTGCGCCTTGCTTGCGAAACGGTTTTGCTGGGCGATGCAGTCGTACATACCATGTCGCGCGAAGATTTTGATGTTTGCGCTGAGAGCAGCCCCTTGGGATTTGCGGTAACCGCAGAATACGATGCGCAGCAAAATGTTGGTATGGCGGTGGATATCGGAACAACGACTGTGGTTGCCTATTTTCATGACCTTGCAACAGGCAGGCTGCTTTATACCGCAAGTGGCATCAACGGCCAGCGGGTGCACGGTGCAGATGTCATATCACGTATTGGTGCATGCATCGAGAACCCCACAAATCTTGTTGCTCTTCAAAAAATCATCATAGCACAGCTGAACCGCTACATTGCAGACTTCGAGCAGGCAACTAAAATTTCGTGCAACGCCATTGGGCAGGCGGTGATAGCAGCAAACACAACCATGCAGCACCTACTCTGCGGGTTGGACCCTACCGGCATTGCATCGGCGCCGTTTACCCCCAAGTCGCTGTTTGGGTACGAGCAGGCGGGTGCAGAACTGGGGCTGAACATCGGCGGCAAGGTGTACCACGCTCCCTCTATATCCGCATACGTCGGCGCGGATATTACCGCAGGCTTGCTTGCATCGAGTGCGGTATACAGTGAAAAACCGGTGCTGTTTATTGATATCGGCACCAACGGTGAGATGGCACTTGCAAGCAAAAGCGAGCTGGTGTGCTGTTCTACCGCAGCAGGCCCCGCATTTGAGGGTGCGCACATCAAATATGGTGTAGGCGGTGTGGCAGGTGCAATCGAAAAAGTAGTGTGCAAAAACAATGCTTTGCATATTGAAACGATCGGCGGGCTGCCGCCCATCGGCATTTGTGGTTCTGGCATTATCGATGCTGCGGCAGCGCTGTTGCAGGCGGGCGGTATCGACGAAACGGGCAGAATCCCCGATACGGATGAGGCAGAAGGCTTTATTGTGCATTACATCAATGAGGATGAAAACTCGATTGTATTGGACAAAGCAACGGGTATTTCGCTGACACAGCAGGATGTGCGTGAAATCCAGCTTGCAAAGGCGGCAATTGCAGCGGGCATCAACACGCTGCTGCACGAAAAAGGGCTTTCGTTTGCCGATATTGATAAGCTGTACATCGCGGGCGGGTTTGGTGCACACATCAACAAGGCAAGCGCATGTGCCATAGGTTTGCTGCCTTCAGCACTGCTTGATAAAATTGTATTTACGGGCAACGCTGCGGGCAGGGGTGCGCAACAGGCACTGCTTACCGCAGAGGGCAAAACGCACCTGCGCGAGATTGCCGCACGGGCACAATACGTCGAGCTTTCGGGGCATGCTTTTTTTCAAGAGAGCTATATTGACGAGATGATGTTCCCCATTTAAGGCTGTTCTTTACGCTTTTTCGTTGACAGAAGCTGTTTTTTGCATTATAATACAGAAAGTTTATCAAAAGGAGGCGGACAAAATGCGCGTAAAAACAATAAGAAAATCTACAGGAGTTTTTTTGTCTGCCTATACAGCTGCGCATGTTCTTGTTTGATGCAGAGCATTGCTATGCCTAAAGATGCAGATTCGAGCACTTCTGACTAATTTCAGAAGTGCTTTTTTGTTTTTTGCGTCGGAGGTGAGTAAAATGCGCATAATAAAACGGATATGACGATTAATAAGAAATGTGGTGAAATACAATATGTACGAAAATAAAGAAGAGATACAGCGGGCAATTTTGATTGCCGCAGACACGGGCGAGTTTGATGTTGATGTTTCGCTCGACGAACTTGCCGAGCTTGCCGAAAGTGCAGGTGCCGAGGTACTTGCAAAAGTTTCGCAAAAACGCCCCGAGTACGACAAGGCAACGTTGATTGGTTCGGGCAGGTTGGAGGAAGTAAAGCTGTTTGCCGAGGATAGCGATGCAAACCTGTTGATTTTTGACCATGAGCTGACTGCAAGCCAAATACGTAATATCAGCGATGCAACGGGGATTGACGTCATTGACCGTACGATGCTGATTTTGGATATTTTTGCGCAGCGTGCAAAAACGCGCGAGGGCACCTTGCAAGTAGAGCTGGCACAGCAGCGTTACCGATTGCCGCGCTTGGGCGGGCAGGGGCAAAGCCTTTCGCGGCTTGGCGGCGGCATTGGCACACGTGGCCCGGGCGAAAGCAAGCTGGAATCCGACCGAAGGCACATCCGCCGCAGAATACAGGCGCTGGAAGAACAGCTTGCCGAGCTGGAAAAACGCAGAGGCAACCTGCGTGCGCGCCGCAAAAAAGACGGCATAACAACCGTTGCGATTGTAGGCTACACCAACGTGGGCAAGTCCACGTTGCTCAACGCCCTTACCGATGCCGGTGTTTTAGCAGAGGATAAGCTGTTTGCAACACTCGACCCAACCGCACGAAGCCTTGAACTGCCCGATGGGCGGAGTGTGATGCTGGTGGATACCGTAGGATTGGTGCGCCGTCTGCCGCATCACTTGGTAGAGGCGTTTAAATCCACATTGGAAGAGGCGGCGAATGCCGACCTGCTGCTTAATGTGTGCGATGTATCAAGCGAAGAGGTGCAAGAGCAGATTTCGGTTACCGAAGACCTGATGGCGGAACTGGGTGTTGCCGGTACCCCTATGATTACGGTGCTGAACAAATGCGATAAGGTGGAGCACTTTGAGCCGGTTATCAACCTTGGCAACAATGTGATGATCAGTGCAAAAACAGGCTTTGGCTTTGATGCTCTTCTCAATAAAATTGCCCAAACACTAGAACCATCACAGGTTCGCATGACATTGGTCATCCCCTACGACAAAGGCGGTTTGATTTCAGAAATCCGCGCAGAGGGTAAAATTTTTGATGAGCAGTATGTCGAAACAGGTACACAAATCGATGCACTTGTGGATAAAAAAATCCTTCACAAGGTAGAGCAATACCGCGTATAAAGCAAAAGAGATGAGAACTCGATCTCATCTCTTTTTTATGGATTGGCATTGTTCCACGCATAAAGCTGCATGTTGACGTAACCGTTGTCATCCACATCCACGCCTTCGGCTTCAAGCAGCTTTTTTTGTTCGTCCTGCCCGCCGAATGCAAAACCGGGTGCCAACCTGCCCTCGCGGTTTACCACGCGGTGGCAGGGGATGACACCGGGTAGCGGATTGACATGCAAAGCATAGCCAACAGCGCGGGATGCTTTTGGGTTGCCGGCCATCAGAGCAATTTGCCCGTAAGATGCTACCCTGCCGGCAGGGATCATCTGTACGATTTGGTAAACTTTTTCGTAAAAGTTCATTCTTTCACCAGGACCTCTTTTATTTCGCCGATAAACATTCGGTGAAAATCTTTTTCGGGGTAGTTTGCCGAAACCAATTCGCGGTCAATAAAGTTCTCTTCGGTCATCCAGCTGCCGAACGATTTTTTGCAAAGCAGTACCATTTCTGCCTCTTCAAAGTAGGGGATACCGTCTTTGTGGGCAAGGGTAAAGCCGCAATGCGCAATTTTGTCAACGTCTTTGCCCGAGTTCCTGCCGCAGAACATTACCTCGGTGGCATATTTTTGCCCCATAAAGCACAGGCTATAACCGTCTGCACCTTCCAGTATCGGCAAAGTAAAACGCTGCGGGCGCAGATAGATTGTGGTAACGCATTTGTTCCAAAGGTAGCCCATCTGCCCCCAGTTTACCGTCATGGTGTTTGCTTTTCCGCCGCTTTCTGCGGTAAGCAAAGGCATACCCAATTTGATTTTGTCAAAAACATTGTCTTCCATTTGGTTGGGTTGAATTACTTTAAAAGCCATTTCAATTACCTCCTCATGTTATTTGTTCATATAATTACAGTTTATCATATATTTTATTTTCTGCCACATAATATTTCTTTTCCATATCAAGAAAATTTGGTATAATAGGTATTAATTTCAATATCATTGCATACAGGAGGGACAAGCTATGGACACACCGTTTATACCTGAGTTTCAGGGGAATTTGCGCAAGCATTGTTTGGTCGTACCCGAGTGCATCCGCCGCTGCACCGGAATTAAGATTTTTGGGAAGAGAATTAAATCCATTGTATTTACCACAGATGTTTCAGTCATCCGCAATGTGAATGCAGATGCGGTGATTGCGGTCTATCCGTTTACCCCTCAACCTATCATCACTCAGTCCATTATGATTGCCTCCGATATTCCCGTGTTTTGCGGTGTGGGCGGCGGCATTACCATGGGCAAGCGCGTGGTCAACCTTGCCCTGCACGCCGAGTATCAAGGTGCGATTGGTGTGGTGGTAAATGCCCCCACCTTAAACGAAACCATCCGCAATGTGGTAGATGAAATCGATATTCCGGTTGTAGTGACGGTTGCCAGTGAGGCGGAAGACATAGAGGGGCGCATAAAAGCCGGTGCAGCTATCATCAACGTGTCTGCCGCATCGAAAACCCCCCAGCTGGTGTGCAAAATTCGCGAGCAATTCCCGCAGCTTGCCATTATGGCAACAGGCGGCCCCACCGATGAAAGCATTATCGAAACCATAGAGGCAGGTGCAAACGCAATTACATGGACGCCGCCCACCAACGGCGAACAGATTAAAATGATTATGGACCGCTACCGCCAAGGCTTGGCTTACGGTGGATGAAGAAATACTTTTGTTTTATACTTTAATGTAAAATGGCAGACGGTTTTTTATAAACTGTCTGCTTTTTTCTCTTTTCTTGACTATCTCTCAGCTTTTTCAAGCTGTTCATGCTGCATCATATAGTCGTTTGGGTATATTTCTAAAGATATTTGGCTGAATAATAAAGAGATTTTTTGTTTTGGCATTATTTTATATTTAAATTGTTTTTATATTCTGATGGGGTGACTCCAACATATTTTTTAAATATTTTAGTAAAGTAGTTTTGGCTGTTAAACCCTATTTCATAGGTAATTTCTTTAATGCTTTTACTTACGGTTAAAAGTTCTTTTGCCTTAGAAATCCTTTTTTCTGCAACCAAATCGGTAAAGTTTTTTCCGGTTTGCTTTTTTATTATTTTACTGAGATAAAACGGAGTAATCCCCAAACTGTCTGCAATATCATCCAAAAAAATGTCTTTGTTATAAGACGTTTCAATATAAGTGAGTGCTTGCTGAATAATAGCACTGGTTCCCGCATTTTTTTGTTGGTTTACCAACCATGCCAAATTATTGATTGTCATTTTGAAATAGTATTTTAGTTCCTTACCATCTGTAATCGTCATAATATTATTCATAGATAAATTTGAAAGGCCATCTTCGATTTGAAATGATGGAATCGAATCTTTAATTTCCTGAATGGTTAAAATAATTAAACGATAAATTTGTTCTTTTGCTTTAGATAAGATATTATCTTTGAAAATAAGTGCAGAAGTGATATTTTCTAAGTTTTTTTCTAAATCGCTTTGGCTGCCGTTTTGAAGAACCGTCATGAGTTTGTTTGCCATTGAATATAAGTCTATTTCCGCAGTTTTATTAAAATTGCAGGTTTCTTCATAAATTAAAAATCGTGCTCCTTTTATATCACACATATTCAATGCATCAATAGCCTGATGATAAGATAGGTTTAGTTCATAGGGATTATCATAGATGTTACCGATACCCACTTTGCCCACTTTGCCCATTTCATACAGCAACATAGATACAAAGTTGCCTACCTCAGACATCCTTCGAGTTTCTAGCTGTTTATTTTCTAAAACAAAGAAAATCAGCATATTATAAAGCTGTTCTCCAATACACTCGATACCAACATCATGAAGAGCTTTTTTTATTTTATTTAACACAAAACGATGATTTCCGTTGCAGCTTACGGCAAAGCAGAACCCGCTGTTTACGGTAAAATCAAGAAAAGAAAAAATACGCTGTAAATCTTCATTGGGTTCTTTTGATATGAGTGCATAAATACAATCGCTTTCCACAATGGGGCGGATATCTTCCATGCGGTTTGCCAGTATGGTATTTTGCTTCTGAGTTTGTAATTCGCAATTGAGTTTTTCAATCACTGCATCAACCGCTTGTTTAATACGTGCAATTTTAGCGGGCTTTAAGACGAAATCTTCCACGCCAAGTTGAATTGCCTCTTGAGCATATTCAAAACGGTTGTAGGAGGTAAGCAGCAAAAATTTCATTTGGCTGCTTTGTTTTTGCAATTCTTTAATCGTATCCAAACCGTTAATTCCCGGCATGTTAATATCCAGTATTACAATATCAGGACGAAAAACTTTGCACTTTTCAATTGCAATAAAACCGTTTTCGGCTTCTTCAATTCGTGATATATTTTCGCAATTGTTGCTGATTACCAACTTTACTGCTTCTCTCTCAATTGGTTCATCCTCTACAATTAGCAATTTATACATCTTGTTCTTCCTCCTCTTCCGCGGCAATAGGCAGTGTCAGTATAATAACGGTACCGCAATCGATACTGCTTTCGATTTGCACCGTACTGTCCGGTCCATAAAACATCTCTAAACGGCGAAATACATTGTTCATACCAATATTGGTTCCGTTGCTCTTTTTAAAGTTTCCAGCTCTTCTTCCGGTTAATATACTTTCAACAAGGTCGCTTTCCATTCCTTTTCCGTTATCTTCAAAAACAATATAAATTTTAGTTTCATCTCTGATTACCTGTATACTTACAAAAGCATTTTGTACCAATTGGCCGACACCATGAATTACGGCATTTTCTATCAGCGGCTGAAAAATCATACCCGGCATGGTTATATTGGGCACATCTTCCGCCACAAAAAGTTCAAATTTTACCCGATGCCCAAAACGCTTGCGTTGGATAATTAGATAATTTTGCGCACATTCGATTTCATTATAGAGGTCAGAAGTTTTACTGGATTTATCCAAACTGTAACGAAGCAAATCGGAGACTGTTTCCATCATTTCGCTTGTTTGTTCTGCCTGCTCCATATATGCCATTTTTGATATCATACTGAGTGTGTTGAATAAAAAGTGTGGGTTCATTTGCCCCTGCAATGCTTTTAATTCAGTTTCCATTAAAAGTTCGCTGATTTTTAGGTTTTCATTTTCTTTTTCCAATAGTTCTTTTTCCAGTTTTGCATTTTCTTCTACACTAAGAATATGCCCCTGTACACTTTTTGCCATATCATCAAAGGCATCACAAAGAATAGAAATTTCTTTACCTGCATGCTTTACTTGCTTAAGGTCGTATTTACCCATTTTAATTTTTTGAATATTTTTTACTATGCGCCCGATTGGCTGAGTAATATCTTTAATGCACATAGCTGAAAACGCTATGGCAATAACAATCATGCCCGCAGTTAACAAAATAATAAATTTAGCCTGCACTTGCCAATTGCGAATCATTTCTTTGCTTTGCCGGTTCATTTCATCTGTGAGGAGATTATAAAACTGCGTAGCGGTTAAATCAATATTTTTAGCAGTGTCCACTAAAAAATCATATTTTATGTTGTATTCCTCTAGAGAGATATCCTTTTTTTCTCGAAGTTCTAAAAAAACTTCATCATAGGTTTGTACCATGTTTTTCAGCCGTCCAAATCTCCATCGAAGCTTTTCATCTTCAAACATATTACTGAGGTCATTTATATTGTGGTTCGCATCATTTTTGCAAAGGTTGTATTTTGCCTGTTCTTCCACAGACCCCGTGTACAGGCAGTTCTGGGCAAGTTGGTCTGCAGCTTTTACATTTTTATAAAAACTACTCAGGGTACTATATTGTGCGGAAAAATCGGCATAGGCTGAAATTGTTTTTAGGTTTGAAAAGTTTAAAATTATCACCACGGCGAAAACAAATACGAAAAGAACAATATTATAAAATATAAGTTCTTGTTTTACACTGCTAAAACGCCAAAAAAACCGTTTTATTTTATGCATTGCTTCACCTTTCCTCCTGCAAAAATATGCCAAAACACAGGACCTTTCACGAAAAGATCCTGTGTTATAAGTTTTATTAAAAATTCTTTACTGTTTCGGTAAATGCACGGATGTTTGCTTTGGGGGTTCCGGTAGGAAGTGCGCACCCCGCACCGATTACCAAGCGCTTTCCGTCAAAAGCTTCCAGAACTTTTTGCGTTTCTTCTGCAACCCTTTGGGGTGTACCAAAATAGAAAACACCCGACGGGTCAATTGGGCCGAACATCACAGATTTTCCATCAAGTACCTTAGCCGCATTGTGTATGTTGGTTTTATAATCCACCTCAATTGCTGAAAAACGAATTTCTGCAACATCTTCTATGATGTTATCCAGATTGCCGCAGATGTGACACACCGTTTTGATATTCATTTTTTCCAAGTCTTGTTGTAATCGCTTTTGAAATGGATAGGAAAATTTCATATAACAATCACGGCTGATAAGATCGGGGCCACAGGAACTGTCGCCAAAACTGGTAAGATCTGCTCCCGCTTGATGCATCAGTTTATGATACTCCAAATGAACCGCATAGGCGCGATCGATAAGCTGAAGAATTTTTTCTTCACAATCTTCATCCAGCAAATCAGCCATAAAATCGGACATGCCATAGCTTAGCATCGCAAGACTAAATGCCATTTGGTCACAATTACCGCGAACCAAAAGGTCGTTGCCTACTTCTTTTTTGATAAGATAAACTGCCTCCAGCATAATTTTAATGCGGTCGTTTTTCAGCAGTTTATCGGGTGTCATTAATTCTATGAGTGCATCAATATCTTTTGAAGCAGCACCGATTGCGCGTGCAGGCTCGTCATCGGGGAAATCGATGGGAACCCCGATTGCATCTGCTTCCATACAGGTATCAATATCCAAAAGAATGCCATCAAGCCCGTATTTGCGAGCCGCAGCGATATGTGCTTTTGCAATATTTTGAGGGCTTCTGCGATATTCACCCATCGACATACCTGCTTCACCAGCTGCTGCCATAAAATTATGCAGCATCATCGGCACGCGGTCGGTTTTTTTGCCGTTTATAACAGCCGTTATTCTTTCGTAACCAGTCATAATGCCCTCCATAAGGAATATTGAAGATTGATTGTATTCTTCAATATTCCTATTGTACTATATTTTATTCGAACCGTGATTACAGGTCAACTTTAACTTTCAAAGCATCTGAATAGTTTTCAACATTATCCTTCGTAATCATAATTGTACCGGCATCATTAAGAATCATCTTTGGCTTTTTGCCTTCGGTAATGTTTTGATACAGCCAGTAAGCTGCCTGATAGCCGTAATTATAGAAGGAAGTTGCAACGGTGCCGTCCAAACCGCCTTTGCGGATTAAATCAAGAGTTTCTTCCACATCGTCAACACCATATACAGCCACTTTTTCACCGATGCCCATTTCTTCCACAACTTTTGCACATGCCGGGCCGGCTTCTGCGGCAAGATTGATTGCGAGGTTTACATCAGGATAGGCTTTAAAGGTATTCTGCCATTCTGTAGTTGCTTTCATTTTGTCAGATTTGGATTCGGTAATGTTTACAACCTCAAAGCCTGCAGTATGCGCTTCAAATGCTTTCTTTATTGCATCAATCTGGTCGTGGGCAATTTGGTAATTGAGTGCTGCAACTTGAATTGAGCATTTGATAGGCTTATCTTTACCAAGTTTTTCTTCGGCTGCATCCAAAAGAAGTTTTGCTTGAATATCAACATCTTTGCCGAAGAATGCAAGTCTGTCAACATCCGGAATATCAGAGTCAACTACCAGCACAGGTATGCCGGCTTCTGTTGCAAGTTTTACAGGAGCAGCGGGGACAAGACCTTGGGTGATAATGGCATCTGCTTTTTGTGCAACTGCTGTTTCAATGAGTTTTGCCATTTCTTCGGGGGAAATGTTTTGTGGACCAACCCAGTCGCCCTGAATACCAAGCTCTGTGCACGCCTGATCAAAGCCTTCTTTTGCAAGAAGCCAAACCGGATGAGCAAGCAAAGGAGATACATAAACAAAATGCAGGTCTTTTGCAGGGGCAGATTCGGTAGGTGCATCAGAAGCAGGGGTGGATTCTGAAGGTGCCGCAGAAGACGATGCAGGCGAACCGCAGGATGCCATTGACATTACCATTAAAGCTGCCAGAACCAAAGCAAGTATCTTTTTCATAATACAACCTCTTTCTTTTCTCTATTTTAGCACATCGTGCTCATAAACTGTAGATTCAAGTTGATTAGGTATTGGATGCTGCTTTGAGTAAATTGATTTCATTTGCTTCTTCTTTACTCATAATCTTTTGCACTTTTCCTTTACCAAGTACAACAAATCGGTCGCACATAGCCACCAGCTCGGGCATCTCAGATGAAATCATGATAATACAGATTCCTTTTGCTGAAAGTTCAAGCATCAGCTTATAAATTTCTGATTTGGTTCCAACATCGATACCGCGAGTAGGTTCATCCAACAAAATAACTTTAAGGTCTGTCATGAGCCATTTGGATAAGATAACCTTTTGCTGATTACCGCCGGAGAGGCTGGTAATACGAGTATCAAGGCTTGGCGCCTTAACTCGCAAAGTATCGAAATACTCTTTGGCACGCTTGCGCTCTTTTTTAGAATCTATCAGCAACAGCCCTTTTAGCTCTTTTAAGATGGTAAGTGTCATATTGTGGCAGATAGACATCGTACCGACAAATCCGTTTTTCTTGCGGTCTTCCGTCATCAGCCCTATGCCATATTTTTTTGCATCCTGCGGGCTGTTGATTGTAATTTCTTTGCCTTCAAGAAAAACCTTGCCATTGGTTTTGGGTATAATGCC
This sequence comes from Hydrogenoanaerobacterium saccharovorans, assembly GCF_003814745.1. Classification (NCBI taxonomy): domain Bacteria; kingdom Bacillati; phylum Bacillota; class Clostridia; order Eubacteriales; family Oscillospiraceae; genus Hydrogenoanaerobacterium; species Hydrogenoanaerobacterium saccharovorans. The sequence goes on from NZ_RKRD01000001.1 coordinate 23,758, forward strand.
AAACAGTGCATTGATGAGTTCAGATCGCCCCGAGCCAACCAACCCTGCAAGCCCAAGAATTTCACCGCGGTACAATGAAAAGCTTACGTCATCTATGATGTTTTTGCCTATTGCAAAGGTGTGCGGTACTTTGAAATGCTCTATGCGCAACATCTCTTTGCCAATTTCGCGTTCCAATGTGGGGTACATTACATCTAAACGGCGTCCAATCATATCCTCAATCACTTTTGTACTGTCATAACCGTCACACTTCCGATATTCACTAATGTACTGACCATCGCGCAAAATAACCATGCGGTCGCTGATTTCAAAAACCTCATCCAACTTATGAGATATATAAATGCATGAAATGCCCTGCTCGCGCAGTTCGCACAGTACATTCATAAGTTTCTGTGTTTCGGTTTCGGTTAACACAGAAGTTGGCTCGTCAAGGATAAGAATTCTTGGGTTGCGCACCAAAGCTCTTGCAATACACACCAGTTGTTGCATAGATGGACTCAGACTGCGAACAGTAACATTCACATCAATATCGGCATGCAGTTTATCCAGTGCAGAGCGGGCAATGGTTTTAGTCTGTTCCCAATCAATAAGTCTATGTTTTTTTAAAGGGAGCCTGCCCAGCATAATATTTTCTGCCACGGTCAAATCGAGCTCAAGGTTGAGCTCCTGATAAATCATAGCGATTCCCATATTCTCCGAATCAGTAGGACAGTTGAATCGACACATCTGCTCATTGAGAAAAATATTTCCCTCATATTCAGCACATGGATAAGAACCGCTTAAAATTTTCATAAGCGTAGATTTGCCTGCACCGTTCTCGCCCATCACTGCGAGAATTTCGTTTTGATAAAGCTTTAAAGATACATTACACAGCGCAGTTGTTCCAAGGAATTTTTTGGTTACATTTTGTACTGAAAGTACAGTATTCGTATTATTCAAAACGTACCCTCCTAATCTTTTGCTTTAATGGAGTTTTTAAGAATAATATTTCTCTTGTATTGGTCAAGTAAAACTGCCAGCACCAAGATAACACCTACCACTAAATTCTGCCAGTAAACCGAAATTCTCATAAGAGTAAGCGAATTGGTAAGTACCTCCATAAAAAAGGCACCAATGGTTGCGCCAACAATAGAGCCCATACCGCCAAAAGTAGAAATACCACCTATAATTGCACCGCAAATAACCGTTAACTCATAGCCTGTGCCCGCAGCGGCCTCTGCTGAACCAAGTCTTGCCGACATAAATATTCCCGCTAAAGCCGCGAGTGTTGAAGTAATTACATAAACCATCATTTTAGTCAGTCTTGTATTAATACCCGAAATACGCGCCGCCTCTTCGTTGCCGCCCAGTGCATAAATGGCACGACCAAACGGAGCATAGGCAAGTAAGATGTGACCGATAGCGGCGATAGCCAATGCTACAATAACTACCATAGGGATATGTAAAATTTTAAGCTGATCGATTTTCATAAGACCATCGGGCAGCGGATAGATAGGCACACCCTGTGTGAGAACGGAAACTAACCCTCTTGCAACATACTGCATACCAAGTGTTACAATCAGCGGCGGAATACCCGCTTTTACAATAATAAACCCATTGATAAATCCAATTAAAACCCCGGTTAAGACACCTAGTAAAATTGCAAAAGCAACAGGGATGCCTGCTTTGCAAGCCATACCGGTGATGACACCGCCAAGAGCAAGCACTGAACCAACCGATAAATCCAATCCTCCGGTAATCAGTATAAAAGACATACCTACAACGGTTATAAGGGTATACCCCATTGTTTTGAGTACATTAAATAGGTTGCCTGATGAAATGAAAACAGGATTGACACAAGTTACTACCGCCATATAAAGTATGGTTGCAAGGATAATACTGCTCTCTTGTTTTTGAATGAACCAGCGAAATTTCGATTCTAAACTTGATTTTTTCTTTTCTTGTAATTGATTACTCATTTAAATTACCCCCCGCTTGCATTTTTGCTACTGTAAAAATTATAAAGCATTTATTTAAGGTGATGTTGTTTGACTTTTAGTAAAATACTGTTATTTTTAGTGCAATTTTGTGCAGAAGGGAATCATGATTAGCAAATTTTTGTTCTCAAGTCTAAAAAATGCTAAACTGCCAAAGAATAGTAACTTGAGCCTTAAGATATATCGAATACTACAATCATCGTGTCAAACAAATCCTCACGGTTATTTAAATATAATATTTTCTAATTGCTTAGATGCATTGGATTAAGTTACTGCTGTTTTCAGTTTGTGCTTTTTCTTTGATAATGCAAATTTTTATACACAAATAATGAATAATACTTATTTTTATACAACATGGTACAAAAGCGCAGAGAAAATAATTGAATATTTATACATAAAAAGCTTGCAATTTAAAAAAATACATGTATAATTATGAATATAGATAAGAGATACTGTATAAACGAAACAGAACATCAACAGGAAAGGTTGCATAGAATATGAAAAAATATAACAAAGTGGTTCTTGCATATTCGGGCGGGCTTGATACTTCCGTTATCATCCCATGGCTCAAAGAAAACTACGGTTGTGAGGTAATTGCAGTTGCAGCCGATGTGGGGCAGGGCAAAGAGCTGTCGGGGCTGGAAGAAAAAGCCATCAAAACCGGTGCATCCAAGCTTTACATTGAGGATTTAAAAGATGTATTTGCCGAAGAATTCATTGTCCCCACCATAAAAGCCGGTGCGGTATACGAAGGCAAATATTTGCTGGGCACTTCGTTTGCACGCCCCATCATTGCCAAACGTTTGGTAGAGATTGCAAAAACCGAGGGCGCAGATGCCATTGCGCACGGCTGTACCGGTAAAGGCAACGACCAAGTGCGTTTTGAGCTTGCCATTAAAGCGTTTGCACCCGATATGGCAATTATTGCACCATGGAGGACATGGGAAATTAAAAGCCGTGAAGATGAAATCGCCTATGCCGAGGCAAGAGGCATTCCGCTCCCCATCACCAAAGAAACCAACTATTCCAAAGATAAAAACCTCTGGCATCTTTCTCACGAGGGGTTAGACCTCGAAGACCCTGCCAATGAGCCGGATTACAACAAAGAGGGCTTTTTGGAGATGAGCGTATCCCCCGAAAACGCACCCGATAAAGCAACCTACGTCACACTGTCGTTTGAAAAAGGCACCCCCGTCGCGTTAAACGACGTAAAAATGAAGACAGCAGACATGATTGTAAAACTCAACGAAATCGGCGGTGCAAACGGCATCGGCATCATCGATATGGTAGAAAACCGTTTGGTGGGTATGAAATGCCGCGGCGTGTACGAAACCCCGGGCGGTACCATCCTTTACGCCGCACACAAAAAACTGGAGGAACTCTGCTTAGACCGCGACACCCAGCACTACAAAGAGCAGGTTGCTGTTAAGTTTTCTGAACTGGTTTACTACGGCCAGTGGTTTACCCCGCTGCGTGAGGCACTCTCTGCATTTGTGGAAAGCACGCAGCAGACGGTTACGGGTGAAGTAAAGCTGAAACTTTACAAGGGTAACATCATCGATGCCGGAGTCACCAGCCCGTACTCCCTCTACTCGGAGGAGATTGCAACTTTTGGCGAAGACCATTGCTACAATCAGGCAGATTCGGAAGGGTTTATCAATCTGTTTGGGCTGCCCATCAAGGTAAAAGCGCAAATGGAACTGAAAAACGGGTTAAAATAAGAGCAGAAACAATTGAACGGGGCGGGGGGTATCCTCGCCCTGTTGCAAATTTCAGCATTGTATTAGTGGTAGGAGGAAATGACGTGGCACTATGGGCAGGGCGTTTTAAAAAAGAGGTGGATGAGCGGGTGAATGGTTTTAACTCCTCCATCCGCTTTGACTTTCGGATGTACAAACAAGATATACAGGGCAGCATTGCACATGCAACCATGCTTGCACAGCAGGGGATTATTGAAAAAAGCGAAGCCGATTTGATTACAGAAGGCTTACTTGGTATTTTGCATGATCTGGAATGCGGCAGCTTAGAGGTAGATGATACCGCCGAGGATGTGCACATGTTTATCGAGGCAGAACTTACCCGCCGCCTTGGCGATACAGGCAAGCGCCTACACACCGCCCGCAGCCGCAACGACCAAGTTGCGCTCGACATCCGCATGTATTTAAAAGAGGAATGCGATGCAGTAACTGCTTTGCTGAAAAAGCTTACCCAAACCTTGTGCATGCAGGCAGAGCAGCACCTTGAAACGGTACTGCCCGGCTACACCCATTTGCAGCGGGCGCAACCTATTACATTTGCGCACCACCTGATGGCGTACGCCCAAATGCTGCTGCGTGACATCGATCGTGTGCAGGCGGCAAAAACTCGTATGGATGTAATGCCGTTGGGCAGCGGTGCACTGGCAGGCACCACCTACAACCTCAACCGTGGCAAGGTTGCCGAGTTACTGGGGTTTAGTGCTATTACCGCTAACAGTTTGGACGGCGTTTCCGACCGCGACTTTTGTGTAGATATAGCCGGTGCAATGTCGCTGATTATGGTACACCTTTCGCGTTTTTCGGAGGAGATTGTGCTGTGGTGCTCGTGGGAATTTAAGTTTATCGAGCTGGATGATGCATTTGCAACCGGTTCTTCGATTATGCCGCAGAAAAAGAACCCCGATATCACCGAATTGGTGCGCGGCAAAAGCGGCAGAGTGTTCGGCGATTTAATCGCCCTGCTCACGATGCTTAAGGGCTTGCCTCTTGCATACAATAAAGATATGCAGGAGGACAAAGAGGCGATTTTTGATGCAGTAGATACTGTAAAGCTGTGTATTGCTACCATGATACCGATGATCGATACCATGAAGGTGCTCAAACAAAATATGCGTGCGGCGGCAGCCAAAGGCTTTATCAATGCCACCGATTGTGCCGATTATCTTGTAAAAAAAGGGTTGCCGTTCCGTGATGCTTATAAAATAACCGGCAATTTGGTGGCTTACTGTATCGACAACGGAAAAACGCTCGAAACACTCACCTTTAACGAATACAAGCAGGCTCATGCCTTGTTTGAGCAGGATGTATACGAGGCAATTAGTTTGGAAACCTGTGTAAGAGAACGCAAGGTAGACGGCGGCCCCTCACCCGAGGCGGTAAAAACGCAAATACAGGCAGTTGGCAAATGTTTGGAGGCAATGTAACATGGGCATAAAAGTTGGCATTATCGGTGCAACAGGCTACGCAGGCGTAGAATTGGTGCGCTTGCTGCTAAACCACCCGCAGGCAGAACTTGCCGCGGTGGGCTCGGTTAGCTTCGAGGGCAAACCCATCAGCGAAATTTACCCTAACCTTGCGGGCATCTTCGAAGCGGTGCTTACAAGTGATGAGCAGGTAATCGAAAAAAGCGAGGTTATCTTTGCATCTCTGCCGCATGGGCTTAGCGAAAAATATGCCGCAAGCTGTGCAGAACAGGGCAAAGTATTTATCGACTTAGGCGCGGATTTTCGGCTGTGGGCAGAAGAAGATTACAAGCAGTGGTACGGTTTGGAGTACCATGACCTTACACTGCATCAAAACGCGGTATATGCCCTGCCCGAACTGTACCGTGAGCAAATCAAAGGCAAAACTATCTTGGGCAACCCCGGCTGTTACCCTACTTCCATTGGGTTGGGGTTATACCCTGCGTTGAAAAGTGGCTTACTTGATACAAAAAGTATTATTATCGATGCCAAATCGGGAGTGACGGGCGCAGGCAGAGGGCTTTCGCAAACCACCCATTACCCAGACTGCAACGAGGCGTTTTCGCCCTATAAAATAGCAGATCACCGCCACACCCCCGAAATTGAGCAGACACTTGGCGACATAGCGGGCGAGCGGGTAACCGTTACCTTTGTGCCGCACCTGCTGCCGGTTAACCGCGGCATAGTTTCCACCATCTACGGCACACTCAAAAAAGACATCACACTGGATGAAGTGTTTGATCTCTACAAAAGTACGTATAAAGAGGAGCAGTTTGTGCGCATCTGCCCCAAAGGTACGGCGGCGAACCTTAAAAATGTGCGATTGAGCAATTACTGCGATATTTCACTGCACCTTGACGAGCGCACCAACCGCCTGATTGTAGTCTCTGCCATCGACAATATGGGTAAGGGCGCAGCAGGGCAGGCAATCCAAAATATGAATATCGTGTGCGGGCTGTCCGAGAATACCGGTTTAAACTCGGTTCCGCCTTGCTTTTAAGAGTAATAGATAGGAGAAGTGGTTATGAACATTCAACCAATCGGCGGCGGAGTTTGTGCCCCGCAGGGTTTTGCGGCGGGCGGCATCCACTGCGGTATTCGTAAAAATAAAACCAAGCGCGACCTTGCGCTGATTTACAGCAAAACTCCTTGTGCGGTTGCCTGTACCTATACACAAAACAAGGTAAAAGGTGCACCCATTACTGTTACCATGCAAAACGTGGCAGACGACACGGCAAAAGCCATCATCTGCAACAGCGGCAATGCCAACACCTGCAACGCCAACGGCATAGAGATTGCCACCCAAATGTGCGAGCTTACCGGCAAAGCACTGGGGATTGCCCCTGCTGATGTGGTCGTGGCATCCACCGGCGTGATTGGTCAGCCTCTCTCTATCGAACCGATTGCACAGGGGATGCAGCAACTGGTACAGTCGCTTTCAACACAGGGCAGCAGTGATGCGTGCGAAGGCATTATGACAACCGATACCTTCAAAAAAGAATTTGCCATCAGCTTTACCGTGGATGGCGTGCCTTGTAAGATGGGTGCGATTGCAAAAGGCAGCGGGATGATCCACCCCAACATGGCAACCATGCTTGCGTTTGTTACAACCGATGTTGCAATCGTCCCCGCACTGCTGCAAAAAGCGGTATGGAGTGTGGTGAGCGACACCTTTAATATGGTGAGTGTGGACGGTGATACCTCCACCAACGATATGTTTACCTGCCTTGCCAACGGTGAGGCGAACAACCCTGTTATCAGCAGTGCGGACAGCACCGCTTACCAAGAGTTTTGCGCGGCGCTTTATCATATCTGCACACTGGTTTCAAAAAACATTGCCAAAGACGGCGAGGGCGCAACCAAGCTGCTAGAATGCACGGTGACAGGTGCATCCGATAAGGCAATTGCCAAAAAAGTGGCAAAATCGGTGATATGCAGCAGCTTGTTTAAAGCCGCCATGTTTGGCTCAGATGCCAACTGGGGGCGCGTACTGTGCGCCATCGGCTACACCGATGCAGAGTTTGACATTACCAAAGTGGATGTAAGCTTTGCCTCACAGGCGGGCAGCATCGCCGTATGCAAAAACGGCGCAGGCATGGAGTTCAGCGAGGATAAAGCAAAACAAATCCTCACCCAAGACACCATCCAAATTACTATTGATATGAACGACGGTGCAGGCAGCGCCACCGCATGGGGCTGTGACCTTACCTATGATTATGTAAAAATTAACGGCGACTACCGCACCTAAGCATGCAAACCAAAACAAATCCCCGCCATACCGCATTGGATGTGCTTATCGGCGGGTTTTGTTTCATTTGAAAACTGCGAAATTTATAGCTTGAGGGACAGAATATGAAAATATCCAATACCGACAAGGCGCAGGTGCTGATACAGGCACTGCCTTATATCCAAAAATATTACGATAAAATTGTGGTGGTAAAATACGGCGGCAACGCGATGATTGACGAACAGCTCAAGCAGGCTGTGATGAGCGATATTGTGCTACTTTCTCTCGTGGGCATCAAGGTGGTGCTGGTGCACGGCGGAGGCCCCGAAATCAGCGATGTGCTGAATAAAATGGGCAAACAAAGCAAGTTTATAGGCGGCCTGCGCTACACCGACAAAGAAACCGCCGAGGTGGTGCAGATGGTACTTTCGGGCAAGGTAAACAAAGGGCTGGTTTCGCTCATCGAGCAAAACAAAGGACGCTCCATTGGGCTTTGCGGTATTGACGGCGGTATGATTCAGGCGAAAAAAATGGAGGGTGAGGTCGACCTCGGCTTTGTGGGCGATATTGTATCAATCGATACTTCTGTTATTTTGGATACGCTCAAAAATGGTTACATTCCCGTAATTGCAACGGTGGGTGCCGACGAGGAGGGCAACGTTTATAACATCAATGCCGACACTGCCGCAGCGCGCATTGCGTCAGAGTTGGGTGCCGAAAATGTCATTTTGATGACCGACATCCGCGGGCTGTTGGCAAACAAAGACGATGAAACAACGCTGATACCGCATGTGAATGTAAGCGAAGTGCCTTACCTCAAAAAACAGGGCATCATCTCGGGCGGTATGATACCAAAAATAGAGTGCTGTGTTGAGGCGGTTCGCCGCGGGGTCAAAAAAGCCGTTATCATAGACGGGCGCACCCCTCACTCGATTCTAATCGAAATTCTTTCGGACGAGGGCGTCGGTACGATGTTTAGCTAAAAGACGAACCGTATACAGAAAGCAGGTGGATAAATGGATTTTAACAAATTGCAGCAGATGGATACCGAATACATTGCAGGTACTTATGCGCGCTTCCCCGTTGCGATGGCAGAGGGCAAAGGTGCGTTGTGCCGCGGTATAGACGGCAAAGAGTACATCGATTTTACCTCGGGCATCGGGGTGAACAGCCTTGGATTTTGCGATGACGATTGGGTTTCGGCGGTGAGCAAGCAGGCGGGGACAATCTGCCATATGAGCAACCTTTACTACACCCTGCCCGATGTTAAGCTTGCAAAAAAGCTCTGTGAACGCACGGGCTGTAAAAAAGTGTTTTTTGCAAACTCGGGTGCCGAGGCAAACGAGGGTATAATTAAGGCGGCGCGCAAATACAGTGCCGACAAATACGGCGAGGGCAGAAACGAAATTATCACATTGGTAAATTCATTCCACGGGCGCACCATAACCACGCTTTCTGCCACAGGGCAAGAGGTATTCCATAAAAACTTTGCTCCGTTTACAGAGGGGTTCGTACACGCGGCTGCAAATGATATAGATGACTTAAAAGCAAAGGTGAGCGATAAAATTTGCGGCATCCTCATTGAGATGATACAGGGTGAGGGAGGGGTTATCCCGCTGCAAAAAGCGTTTGTCGATGCCGTTGCATCCATCTGTGCGGAGCGGGACATTCTGCTAATGGTGGATGAGGTGCAGACGGGTATGGGGCGCACGGGTACCCTGCTTGCATGTGAACAGTTTGGTTTAAAGCCCGATTTGGTCTCACTCGCAAAGGGATTGGGCGGCGGCTTGCCAATCGGTGCGGTGTTGCTGTTTGATAAATGCAAAAACACCTTTGGATACGGAGACCACGGCACCACCTTTGGCGGCAACCCCATTGTGTGTGCAGGGGCAAATGTGGTGCTCGATAAACTCACCGCTCCCCTGCTTGCCGAGGTACGGCGCAAAAGCAAGTTTATTTTTGACGCGGTGGGCAAAATGCCGCATGTCAAAAGCGTAAGCGGGCTTGGGTTGATGATCGGGGTGGAGTTTGACACCCTTGCGGGCAAAGACGTGGTAAACAAATGCTTGGATGAGGGGATCATTTTCCTCACAGCCAAAGCAAAATTGCGTATGCTGCCCCCGCTTGTTATTACCGACGAACAGATACAAAAGGGCTTGGATATTCTGAATGATATACTCACAAACTGGGAGGACTAATATATGAAACATCTGCTGAAAATAATGGATTTGTCTACCGAGGAAATCACCGAGATTTTAAACCTCGCCGACCAGCTTAAATACGAGCAAAAACACGGCATCAAGCACCACCATCTGGAGGGCAAAACCCTCGGAATGATTTTTCAAAAATCCTCCACGCGCACCCGTGTGTCGTTTGAGGTGGGGATGTACCAGTTGGGCGGTTCTGCGCTGTTTTTAAGCGCGCGCGACCTGCAAATTGGCAGGGGCGAGCCGGTGGAAGATACCGCACGCGTGCTATCGCGCTACCTTGACGGCATTATGATTCGTACCTTTGCACAGCAGGAAGTAGACGACCTCGCAAAATATGGCAGTATTCCCATCATCAACGGGCTCACCGACTATGCGCACCCCTGCCAGGTGCTTGCCGATTTAATGACGGTACGCGAATACAAGGGCAAGCTCGAGGGGCTTAAAATGTGCTACATTGGCGACGGCAACAACATGGCAAACTCGCTGATTGTCGGTGCTATCAAAATGGGTATGGAGGTAGGCATTTCCACCCCCAAAGCCTACCAACCCGCGGCAGATGTAGTGGAGTTTGCAAAACAAAACGGCAAATTTACACTCACCGAGGATGTGTTTGAAGCTGCAAAGGATGCAGATGTTATTTTTACCGACGTTTGGGCATCCATGGGGCAGGAGGGCGAAGCCGCCGAGCGCCGCAAGCTGTTTGAAGGTGTTTACCAAATTAACAGCAAACTGCTTGCCGTGGCAAAAAAAGACGTTATGGTACAGCATTGCTTGCCTGCGCACCGCGAAGAAGAAATTACCGCAGAGGTGTTCGAGGCACATCAAAACGAGATTTACGATGAGGCAGAAAACAGGCTGCATGCACAAAAAGCGGTAATGGTAAAATTGATGGCAAACAAATGATTGGCAATAAAAAGGCGGCTGTCCGTGTATGGATAGCCGCCTTTTTATTGCTTAGCGTGTAATGCGCCCGTTTTCATCCTCGGTAAGAATTAAAATCTGTTCTTCCACACCGGTATCGGCGTTGATATAAATCAGCAGTTTGTCGCCTGTTTCAGAAGTGACTGTAAATTCGTAACAATAGGTTTCAAATTGCCCTGTGGTAGGGATGATGACAAGATGGTTGCTTTCAATCTTCAGCTTTTTATCCACCACTTGTTTTGCCTGTTCGAGCGAAAGCTTTGGAGTGGTAATGGTGCGGTTGTAGTGGTTTGAGATATAACCACGCGCATCAAATCCCAAAATTTCGCCGTTATCCATCGCAACGGTTACCTTTACCAAATCGGGGTAAATGGTAACACCGCCTTGCGTATGGGCAAAGTTGATGGTGCACTGGTTGTCTTTTATCTGGTAATAGGTGTGTGTAAGCGATTTTAAGTTTAAGCCTTCGAGATAAGTTCTTGCTGTTTTAATGGCTTGGTCGGTAGTGAGAGTGGTTGCCTGAGGTATGCGAGATTTGATGACATACACCACAAAGCCGCCCGCTTTGGTTACACCTACCCATACGTCATCATCGTTAAAAGTATAGGACGGCATGGTTGAGTTTTCATCCGAGCCCGGCTTTAAAGAAGCGTACTCTACCTGAGCAGCTTTCGCTGCCAGCTTTTGTGCTTCTTCGTACGGAATCTGCGCCGCTCCCTTGAGCATCTGCGGCTCTCTCTTTAGGATATGGTCGGAGAATGGACCGTCGTATTCCAGTTCCGGATAATCGGTGAACGATTTTTCAAGCCCTTCAAAGGAACCGATGGTTTCGCCCGATTGAGGTTCTGCACCGTTTTCTTTGTTGGTGTTTTCAATATCCTTCTTGATTTGCTCCATGGTGATTTGCCCTTGAATGATGTTTTGTTCCATCTGAAAAAGCTGATCGGATAGTTTGCGCCCGTATTCGCACAAAGCGGCAAACTGCTTGCGCTCTTGTTCTGAAATTTCACCGCCGCTCACCGATTTTTTCGAAAGTGTCATGGCGTAATCGCCGATCTGCGAAAGAAAACGGTTGGTGTTATCTAAGTGAAGTTCGCCCACGGGCAGGCTGGTGAGTGCGGTTTTTGCCGCAGAGGCATCGCGCCAAAGCTGTGCCGATAAGCTGGATACCTGTACCGGAGTGGATGCATACAGCCCCTTGCTTAACGTTGACGATATCCCGGTAAGGTTGCTCGCCAGCCCGGTTATCGACTGTGAGTAGGTATCTTCCAGTAAAATGCGATAACGTACGGCGTTGTTGAAATTTACCGCAGTGCCTACGCCCAGCACCAATAGTACTGCACAAAGGTAACTTACTATCCGCACCCAACCGCGTTTTGTAAAATTGAGATGTACCGATTTCCCATTTTCCATAGTCGCAATCCCCCAGTATAAGAAAATTATATTCTACAGTTATTCTCATTTTTTCCATACATCTTAAAAATATGTAAAATGAACGCATCAAAAATTGAAAGATGGTGTTTTTTGATATATAATACTAAATTAGACAGCTATCGCCTAAGATACATAGGCTTGGAAAAGACAGGAAAAATCAAGGCTGATTGTCTTTGATTGGAGCGTAATGACATGAATGAAGTTTATTTGGACAACAGTGCCACTACCCGTGTGGATGAACGTGTTGCGCAGGCGGCGCTTTCGATGATGTGTGAGCATTACGGAAACCCGTCTTCTCTGCACAGTAAGGGGCTGGATGCCGAATTGGCAATTACCGCTGCACGCAAGCAGGTGGCGGCCGCAATCGGGGCAGATGCAGCAGAAATTACTTTTACATCGGGCGGTACCGAGGCAAACAACCTTGCCGTTTTTGGCACTATGAATATGGGCAGACGGATGGGAGGCAGGGTGATTGCTACTGCATTCGAGCATTCGTCGGTGATGGCATCGTTTGCACAGCTCGAAAAGCTGGGCTGCGAGGTGATCTACATAAAGCCCGACGGGCAGGGGCATATTTCGGCACGCGATGTGATTGATGCGGTGGACAACCGTACCGTACTTGTAAGCACCATGCTGGTGAACAATGAGGTGGGCAGCATCACCCCTGTGGAGGAGATTGCACGCGGCATTCGCTTTAAAAACAAAGATACCGTCATCCATTGCGATGCAGTGCAGGCTTTTGGCAAGCTGCCCATCAAGGTAAAACGGCTGGGGGTAGACCTGCTTACCGTCAGCGGGCATAAAATTTATGCGCCCAAAGGCATTGGTGCGCTGTATGTGCGGGCGGGTGTGCGGCTTCGTCCGCTGGTATACGGCGGTTCGCAAGAGCGCGGCTTGCGTGTGGGTACCGAGGCAGCACCCAACATTGCAGCGCTTGGCAAGGCGGCAGAACTGATTGATTGTGCGCATGCGATACAGAACTCCTCATTGTTTTCAAAAACATTGCTAGAGGGAGTTGCAGGCATTTCAGGAATCCATGTGAATTCCCCTGACGATGCACTGCCCTGCATTGTAAACATCAGTGCTGTTGGCATCCGCTCTGAAATTATGATGCACTATCTCGAGCAGCGGGGCATTTTTGTCTCGAGCGGGTCTGCGTGTGCCAAGGGCGAAAAAAGCCATGTGCTGCGCAGCATGGGGCTTAGCGACGACTTGATTGACAGCGCATTGCGCATCAGTTTTGGCAAGTACAACACCTGTGAAGATATTGCAAGGTTTATTACCGTGCTGAAACAGGGGATGAAAGACATCAAAAGACATGCTTAATTTGCAAAGAACAGAAACGAAAGACAGAGGTAGAGCGATGAAAGAAATTATTTTGCTGAAAAGCGGTGAGATTGCGCTAAAGGGGCTGAACCGCGGCAGCTTTGAGGACGTGCTTATCAAAAATGCACGCCGCAGGCTGGCAAGCTTGGGCAGCTTTAAGTTTACCAAGGCGCAGTCCACCATTTACTGCAAACCTGCCAGTGATGACCTCGACTTAGATGAGGCAGTGGAGCGGCTTTCGAAGGTGTTTGGCTTTTCGGCACTCAGCCGTGCTGCGGTGGTGGAAAAAGACTGGGACGACATCAAGACCAAAGCGGTGGAATATCTTGCAGATACCCTGCCTTATGTGAACACCTTTAAGGTGATGGCGCGCCGTAGCGATAAGACATTCCCGATGAATTCGCCCCAAATCTGTGCAGAGCTGGGCGGCATCCTGCTGGAAGCCTTCCCGAATTTGACGGTGGACGTTAAAAGCCCCGAAATGGTGGTTTGGGTAGAGGTGCGCGAGGTCGCGGCATACATCCACGCACGGCAGCTGCCGGGTGCAGGGGGGCTGCCCATCGGCACTTCGGGCAAAGCGGCACTGCTCGTTTCGGGCGGTATCGACAGCCCTGTTGCGGGTTATATGATGGCAAAACGCGGTATCGAGCTTTCGGCTATCCACTTTTTCAGCCCGCCGTATACCAGTGAGCGTGCCAAACTCAAGGTGATTTCTCTGCTCGAAAAGGTGAGCGCCTACGCAGGCAGAATCAAACTGCATGTTGTACCGTTTACCGAGATTCAAGAGCAGATTCAAGAGCATTGCCCTGAAGAATTGTTCACCATTATTATGCGCCGATATATGATGAAAATTTCACAGCGCATTGCCGAAGCAAATGAATACAGCGCGCTGATTACCGGCGAGAGCGTGGCACAGGTGGCAAGCCAAACCATAGCGGCGATTGCCTGCACCGATGCGGTGTGTGACATCCCCGTGTTTCGCCCTGTGATTGGTATGGATAAAGAAGAAATTGTGCAGATATCGCGCAAAATTGATACCTTTGAAACTTCTATCTTGCCGTTTGAGGATTGCTGCACGGTGTTTACACCAAAACATCCGCGCACAAAACCAAAGCTGAGATTTGTAGAAGAGGCAGAGGTTGCATTGGATGAGGAAACGCTCATTCAAAACGCAATCGACAACATCGAAGAACAGATAATTCAAATATAGCGGCGGGCACTAGCCTGCGGACAGCTTGGTTCGTTCGACAAAACAAATTATCGAGGGTCTCCGTGCAAGTTGCATCGGCAGGGCCTTGTCAGATTAGCAGCGGCAGTAAGCCGCAGAAGGGGGTGCCAGAGTGGTTGCAGAAATTATTGGAGTTGGAGCCGGGCTGCTGTCGGGTGACATCATCAATCAGAATGCAGAGTTTCTTTCGCGCGAGCTTGCAGCTCTCGGAATTGATCTGCAATTTCAATCCACTGTTGGCGACAACAAGCTGCGTTTGCAAAAGTGCCTCGCGCATGCTCTCGAGCGCAGCGATCTTGTAATCCTCATGGGGGGCATCGGCCCCACATCGGACGACATAACCAAACAAACCATTGTTGAGGGTATCGGCAGTTCGTTAGAACTGCACGAACCAAGTCTCGAGCACATTAAGCAAGTGTACCAGAGAAACGGCAAAACCATGCCGCCCGAGTGCATGCAGCAGGCAATGTTGCCCAAAGGGGCAACGGTATTTCCAAACAAGCAAGGCACCTCACCCGGCTGTGCCGTTTCGGCGGGTGCGCAGTGTATGCTCGTTTTACCTGAAAATCCGCGTGAATTGGCACCGATGTTCTTGTCGTACATCTACGGGTATCTGGCTGCCTTTGCGCCGGGTAAAGTTGCTTACCGCACACTGCGTGTTGCGGGGCTTTCTCCGCTTGATGTTGCAAATAAGTTGCAGCAGTACACACAAAGCAGCAACCCTGTTTTGGCGATTTACCCAATGAGCAAAGATAAAACCATGTTGCGTGTTACCGGCAGGGCAAACACAAAAGAGCAGGCAGAAAACCTGTGTGCATCTGTGGTTGCGGGTATTATGAAAAACATAGGGCGCTATGTGGTGAGCAAAGGTAATCTTGCCCAAAAGGCACCGCTAAAAAGTTCAGGGGTTCAAAAAGCGGTTGCAGGGGGTGGCAACGGCGGCAAACCGCCCAAAAAGCGCCGATGGTACCAAAACATTTTACCGAGAAAAGGTGATGACGGCAGAGAAGTTGTGCGCAAGCTGATCATGCTTGTTGCGGTAGTGGTGCTGCTTGGGTCGCTGGGTTATATTTTTCAGTACTACTATGCAGCAGATGCGAACCGCAAACTGGTAAGCGGACTGGAGAGCATGTTCTCTGATGCGGACAACTACAAAGTGCCCGCAGGATACCCAAAAGATTACCTGAAAAAATTTGTGCCTTGGTGGGAGATTAACCCCGATGTTGCAGGCAGAATTGAGATTGAAGGTACGCCCTTAAAATATGCGGTTGTGCAGGCGAAAGATAACGACTACTATCTGCGCCGAACCTTTTACAAAAAAAATGATAAGCACGGGGTGCCGTTTATCGACTTCCGAGTGGACTTGAAAAAGGAAAGTACAAACACCATTATCTACGGCCATAACATGACAGACGGACAGATATTTGGTGAATTAATTAACTATAAAAACTTGGATTACTATAAGCAGCATCCCATAATTAAGTTTGACAGTGTTTACCGTGAGGGCAAATATAAAATTGTTGCGATAATTGTTACAAGTGCAAACGACCCGCAATTTATGTACCACGATTTTATACAAACTCAAAATAATCAGGAAATGAACGACTTTATCAAGAAAATACGAGAACGTTCACTTATCAACACCACGGTGGATGTGAAACCCGGCGATAAGCTGCTGACACTGTCTACTTGCGATTACTCGTTTAGAGACCCGGTAACCAATCAGCGCGTGGCGCGTTTTGTAGTGGTTGCCCGTAAAGTACGCCCGTTTGAAAAGGCAAAGGTTGATACCGACGGTGCAAAGATGAACCCCAACCCGCTGATGCCCGATGCCTATTATAAAAAACCGAGCAAACCCAGCAGCAGTTCTTCTCCATCTTCAAGCTCGCAGGCACCAAGCAGTTCGTCCAGCTCTGCAAGCAGTTCGCATAGTTCTTCCACATCATCCAGTACCAGCAGTGAGGATGCCAGCGAGGAAGAAAGCAGCGAACCCAGCAGCAGTTCTTCTTCATCTTCAAGCTCGTCCAGTTCCAGCAGTTCGTCCGTTCCTCCAAGCTCCTCCAGCAGCGAAGAGGAACAGAGTTCGTCCAGCTCGGAGCCACCGCAGTCCATACCATCGGAGGAATCCAGTTCGGATTCCTCCGATGACATGGATGACTCGGATGATGCGCGCATTGCACGAACCGATTTGATAACGGTAGACGGCGAAGAACTCGAGGCATACGACGCAGTTTGTGCTATGGTACAAAACGAAACAGGCGGTACGTTTAAAGCCGAGGCACTCAAAGCACAGGCAGTTGCAATTTACAGCCGAATGGTGGCACGAAACGGCAACTTAACTTCTATGCCGATGCGGTCGCCCAACAGCGCGGTAGAAAAAGCCGTTAAGGCAGTGTGGGGCGAAACAGTACAATGGAACGGTAAACCCATCGACGTCTATTTTTATTCTACCTCTTCGGGAATGACCAACACCTCCAAAGAAGTATGGGGTGGCAGCCTGAACGGGCACAATCAAAACGTAGAAAGCCCTTGGGATGAAACCTCGCGTTATTACGGAATGGAAACTTCGATTTCAAAAGATACCGTGATTGATAAAATTTACGGGAAGCTGGACGTTGACCTCGCAGATGTGGAGGAGGATGAATGGTTTCGTGTAGACAGTAAAACAGCAGCAGGCTACAACGATAAGATGACGGTAGGCGGTACGAAAAGAACCACCGGGCGTTATATACGAGAAAGTGTACTGGGGCTGAAATCAGCTGCCTTTGAGTGGCGATTTACCGACGATAAGGTGATATTTACTACATACGGCTACGGCCATGGCTGTGGAATGAGCCAATACGGCGCCAATGAAATGGCGAAAGAAGGATACAGCTACAAAGAAATTTTAAAATATTATTACCCCGGCAGCAATGTGGGTAAATAAAAAGCACCTCTTCATGTGTTTTGAAGAAGTGCTTTTTATTATGTACATTTTGCAGATTAATAAGATTTTATGAGCGTAATACCGCCAATGATGGGCAGTGGCTTTGCTTCGAGCTGGCAGACATTGATGATGCCGAGAATGGCAAAAACCAATATGACAATGCCGCTTACGCCGCTAATTGCCATACTTAGCAAAGGAGCGACAAAGGCTAAAATTTTGGTTGCAAAGCCGATTGCGAAAGAAGCAATAAACAATACTAAACCTTGATTGGCGTGATATTGCGCAAACTTATTTTCTTTGCCTGCAATCAGCGGAACCAAAAATAAAAGCCCGATGTAAGAAAAGATTGAAATTACTTTTGCCTGAGCCGCTTCCTGTTTATCTACCTCAACGTAATTCAATAAAATACCCCCCTATAATATATTGTTTTTATAATATCACGGTCAAACAATAAATTCAAATTTTGTTTATAAAAATTTGGTTATTGTGGAATTCTAGAGTAGCAAAATAAAGTATGCCGCTCTATATTAGCTTGCATTGATTAACTATATGTAAAGTGATATATTGGTTGCATATGCAATATTTTCGAAATAGGCTATTGCTGTGAATATGTACGGTTGATGCGGGTTGACACAATGTACTGGGTGGCAGCTGATGCGGAGTTATAACTGACATTTATAATTACAGAACAATAGCGAATTTAAAAGCAGAGTAGGAGCGCATCCAAGATGACAGACAAAGAAGAATGTAAAATAGCATCCAATCTCGACACCAATTTTTTAAAACTGGTTGCAATCTTTGCAATGACATGCGACCATGTGGGCAAATTTCTTTTACCCGACGTACTGTTTTTACAAATTATCGGCAGAATTGCGTTCCCCATTTTTGCCTACTGCATTGCGGTGGGCAGCGTTTATACTCATGACATAAAAAAGTATTTTTTAAGGCTGACCGTATTTGCTTTTATTTCGCAGCCGTTTTCTGTTTTGGCTGCTCATTCTAATTGGAATGATTTTGTGCAAAACCTTTTGATACTGAATATATTTTTTACATTAATGATAGGGCTGGCTGCCATATACGCGATGAAAGAACATAAATGGTGGCTGTTTATTCTATTGATTTTTGCAGCAAATTTTATAAATATCGATTACGGAATCGGCGGAATCTTACTGATTATTGTGTTTTATTTATTTCGGAACGAACGGAAAATTTCAATAGCTTTTTCAGCCGTCATGCTTGCGGCTCCCTTTTTTAATCAGGGAGAACTATTCCTATTAGGGCGTTCTTTTGATATACAAGGTTTTGCAGTTTTGGCGCTTCCGCTTATCTACATCAAAACAAACTTCAACTTAAAAATCAATAAATATCTGTTTTATGCTTTTTATCCGATGCATTTACTGGCTATCTTTTTAATCAAGGTTGCATTACGGATTGGCTGACAGATAGTATACACTGGAACAAACACGGATCATAGAAAAAGAACGGTATTGGTTTTAACAATACCGTTCATTTTGATAGTAGGAAACAATCGTTATTTAACAATGGGATATCTACCGAAATCGTGTGCAGCCTGATAAAATGCCTCCACATTTTCTACCGAAGTATCGGATTGAATGTGATGAGCAGGAGAAAGAATAAATCCGCCGCCTGGGGCACAGTCGGTAATCAGCTGTTTTACTTCACAGCGCACATCATCGGGGGTACCAAACGGCATAACACGCTGTACATCCAGTGTACCGTACATGGTAATATTTTTGCCAAAGCGCTTTTTAAACTCGGCGGGGTTCATTGCCATAGGCTGTATGGGGTTCAGCACATCCAACCCAATTTCCACCAAATCATCCACCACAGCCTGCAAGTTGCCGCAGGAGTGGTAGCAAAGCTTAATGTTGGGGTTGTGCTTTTTAAACTCGCTAAACATCTGTGCATAACGCGGTTTAAAATGCTCGCGCCACATAGCGGGCGACATCATCATGTTCTGCTGGGTAGCAATGTCGTCGCCAAGCCACACCATGTCAACACCCAAATCGATAAACTGGTGCCCCATTTGCAGGGGGTATTGCATTACTTTATCCAGCAAGGCAATGGCGTAATCTTCTTCCATCGCTAAATCCATCATAAAGGTATCCAACCCGCGCAAGTACCATGCTGCCTCAAAAACACTGCACTGGCAAGAGCCGATGATCCATTTTTCTTTACCGTACTTTGCAACGGCCTGTTTGGTTGCCTCAATCACATCGGTGGCTTTGGCAGGGTCAGGCATCACGTAATCGTAAATTTTTTGCTCGTCACCTGCAAGAGGATGTTTGTGAATTTCGGTAAAATGCCCGGTTTCGTTATTGATATTTTTCCATGTAATACCGTAAGGGCAGACATACTCAGGGTCGGGCTTATAATAAAAGCTGTTTTCCAGCCCCGATGCAATTTTCACCATATCATTGCCCAGTGCAACACCGAGGTCACCTTCGGGCTGATATTTTGCTGCCAGCTTATCTGCTATTTCGGGCACATAGGTAGCACAAACAGGTACTCTGTCTGGCTCTTCGTGATTAATTGCCATTAAAACTCGTTCTTTCGAGGTCATATTATTCACTCCATTCATAATTGCTGCTTCAAGAAAAGCTTACATTGCTTTATATGAAAAATGAATGCACAAAACGGAAAAATATATATAAATCGGAAAAATACAGTTCAAAAATAAAAGATTCTTTTTGTTGGATTGAACAAATTTATGATTTGCTATGCGAAAATATAACAAAAAACAAGGGATTAGTTGCCTAACGTTGCATTCGTCAACGGTTTGTGATAGCTTAAAGTAAAATATATATAATATTGCAGCAGAGGTGATAAAGATTGTACTTTGATTTTTGCGTTAATGATGAACCTGCATTGTTTAATCCAATCGCACTGGATACTATTTTTAACATCAACGGAGACAATACTTACTGCACCCCGCGTAAGCCTGTTACCGAGGGGAAAACTTATTTTGTATATACTACGTGCGGAAACGGCATTATAAGTTACGATGACCTTACTTTTGAGGTGGGGCAGAACGATTTTATTTTTATGCACCCCCATGAAAAATTCAATTACCGTTGCAAAGAGGATGTTTGGCATTTTTGGTGGTTCGAATACCGCGGCACACAGCAATTTGCATTTGCAGATACGATATTTAACTTGGCTGTAAGCGATTTTGTTCTGAGTTTGTTCGAACAAAGCCTTGTTTATGCCAAAGCGGGGCGGTGGGATATATCCTCTTCGTTGTTTACCTCGGCTTGCGGTATTTTGCAGCAAATGTTGTCTACTGCATCTGTTTCGAAATATACAGAAAGTATGCAGGCTGCCGAGCAATTTGTTCGCGAAAACATCCAAAACATATCGGTTGCACAGCTTAGCGAGCACTTGCAAATGAATGAACGGACATTGCGCAATATGTTCTACAGCACCGTAGAGCTTTCTCCAAAGCAGTTTATCTCAAAAATAAGGTTAGACTCTGCACAGCAGCTGCTGGAAAATTCATTGCTCTCTATCGAAGAGATTGCAGTTCAGCTGGGTTTTTGCAGCCAATTCCACCTCAGCCGCAGTTTTAAAGAGCGTTTTGGCATACCTCCGCTGCAATATCGCAAATTTTTTCGGCGGTAATTCATAAAGCATTTGGGTATCGATAGAAAAGCAGGATTTCTAAACTTTATGGTTGTTTACGGTACTGTAATTCTTGTTCCCCTGTATTATAATGTGGTTGTAATGATTATTTTAAAGGAGGAAACAATATGCTGAAAAATATTACGGAAAATGTAGCCGTCTGGGAGCAGGAAGTAGTAATTCCTACTTATCCCGTTGGCGAACCCGATAAGAACCCGATGTTTTTAGAAAAACGTGTTTACCAAGGCAGTTCCGGCAAGGTATACCCACATAGTGTAATTGACAAAATTTACGATGATAAGGTAGACCAAACCTACCGCGCAGTTTTTTTAGAGAACAAATACCTGCATGTTATGATTTTACCCGAGTTGGGCGGCAGAATCCAGCGCGCACTGGATAAAACCAACAACTACGATTTTGTGTACTACAACCATGTCATCAAACCTGCACTGGTAGGGCTGAACGGGCCATGGATTTCGGGCGGAATCGAATTCAACTGGCCCCAGCATCACCGCCCCAGCACGTACGACCCTGTCAACTATACGATGAAACAGAACGAAGACGGAAGCTGCACCGTAGTGGTGAGCGAGATTGAAAACATGTTCCGTACCAAGGGCATGGCAAGCTTTACGCTGTACCCCGATAAAGCTTATATCGAAATAAAAGCGCAGATTTACAACCGCACCAATACCATGCAAACCTTTTTGTGGTGGGCGAACCCCGCGATTGCGGTAAATGATTATACACAGTCGATTTTCCCGCCCGATGTAAATGCGGTTATGGACCATGGAAAACGTGATGTTTCCACCTTCCCGATTGCAACCGGCACTTACTATAAACAAGATTATTCTGCGGGTGTTGATATTTCCCGTTACAAAAATATCCCCGTACCCACCTCTTATATGGCTTATCATTCTGACTACGATTTTGTGGGCGGTTACGATTACGGCGAGAAAGCGGGCATTTTGCACGTTGCCGACCATCATATTTCCCCCGGCAAAAAGCAGTGGACTTGGGGCTGCGGCGATTTTGGAAAAGCATGGGACAGAAACCTCACCGATGAGGACGGCCCGTATATCGAATTGATGACAGGCTGCTTTACCGATAACCAGCCCGACTTTACCTGGCTTAAACCCTACGAAGAAAAGGTGTTTACCCAATACTTTATGCCGTATAAAGATGTTGGAATGATTAAAAATGCTACCATTGACGCGGCAGTAAACTTAGAACTTACCGAAAACGGCTTGCATGTCATTGCATATGCTACCGCAGAACACGAAAAAGCAAGAGTTTTTGTTAAAGCAGGCGGCAAGATTGTAGCGGATAAAGCGATAAAACTTTCGCCTGTCGATACCTTTGATGAAACTTTTGCAGTTGAAGATGGTATTAAGGAAAGCGCATGTACTGTTGAAGTATACGACGAGTGCGGTGCTTTGATGGTGGAGTACACCCCAAAAGAAAAAACTATCGAAAAAATCCCAGACCCTGCAAAAGCAGTACCCGCCCCCCAAGATTGCCGCACCACCGAGGATTTGTTCCTCTACGGCCTGCATTTGGAGCAATACCGCCATGCAACCTTTGAGCCCGCAGATTATTACAAAGAAGGTTTGCGCCGCGACCCCACCGATGTACGCCTGAACAATGCCTACGGCAGCCTGCTGATGCGTCGTGGTTTGTTTGCTGAGGCACAGCCTTACTTTGAGGCAGCTTTCAAAAAACTTACCCGAAGCAGCCCCCAGCCATATGATGGGGAACCGCTGTACAATTTGGGCATATGCCTGCGTTACCAAAATAAACAGCAAAAAGCTTATGACGCATTTTACAAAGCAACTTGGAACGGCGCTTGGCAGGACAGCTCTTTCTACCATTTGGCTTGCATTGCTGCACAATGCGGCGAATACAACACCGCTTTGCAGCATATTGAGCGTTCGCTTGTACGCAACACTCAAAATATAAAGGCACGTACCTTAAAAAATGCAATTCTGCGCAAATTGGGTAAAAACGCAGAGGCAAAAGCGTTTGCAGAAGAAACCTTGAAACTTGATATTATGGACTTTGCTGCAAAATACGAACTGGCAAAATTGGCACAAAGCGATTTGGCACAGGTGATTGCCGCATTCGACCAAAACCACAACGAATGCATAGAAGTTGCGCTTGAATACAGCGATGCAGGTTTTTACGAGGATGCCAACACATTGCTCAAACAGTTTGCCGATAGCATGGGTGATGCCGAAAAGGTTTACCCCTTGGTATACTACCACCTTGCATACAATTTTGGCAGATTGGGCGACAATGCAAATGCAGACAAATACCTGAAACTCGCAGCAGCAGCTTGCAGCGACTATTGCTTCCCGCATCGTTTGGAAGATATTCTTGTACTGCAGTTTGCGATGGAACGCAACCCTCAGGATGCCAAAGCACCCTATTATTTGGGCAACCTGTGGTACGATAAAAAACAGTATGACAAAGCTGTTGCATGTTGGGAAAAATCTGCCGAGTTGGATGATAATTTCCCCACCGTACACCGCAACCTGTCGTTGGCATACTACAACAAACACAACGACTTTGCACGGGCAAAAGCCGAACTGGAAAAAGCCTTTGCGCTTAACCAAAAAGACGCGCGTGTATTTATGGAGTTGGACCAGCTTTGCAAAAAACTGGGTGACAGCCAGCAGACAAGAATGGCACGTTTTGAACAGCACATGGATGTAGTAAAAGAACGTGATGACCTTTATTTAGAGTATGTAACCCTTCAAAACTTCCTGGGCAATTACGAAACAGCCATGCAGCTGATTGCACAGCGCAAGTTCCACCCATGGGAAGGCGGAGAAGGCAAAGTGCCTGCGCAGTACATCCATTGTCGTGTAGAGCTTGCAAAACAGGCAATTTCGGCGGGAGATTACGAAAAAGCAGTAACACTTTTGAACGAGGCAACCGTTTACCCGCATAACTTGGGCGAGGGCAAACTGGCAGGCGCACAAGAAAACAACATTTATTACTATATGGGCTGTGCATACGAGGGCATGAATGAAACCGAAAAGGCACGCGAGTGCTTTACCAAAGCATCGCACGGGCTTACCGAACCCACGGGCATGATGTACTACAACGATCAGCCGCCTGAGACGATTTTCTATCAGGGCTTGGCACTGCTGAAGCTGAATGACACCGACGGTGCAAACAGCCGCTTCCATAAGCTGATTGCATTTGGCGAAAAACACATTTACGACACGGTAAAAATCGATTACTTTGCGGTATCGCTGCCCGATTTGCAAATTTTTGATGAAGATTTGAACAAAAAGAATAAAATCCACTGCCTGTATATGATGGGACTGGGACATTTGGGGTTGGGAGATACCAAAATAGCGGAAAGTCAGCTTTCTGAAGCGGCACAGCTCGATATCAACCACCTCGGTGTAAAAACCCATTTGGCACTGAAACTGTAACAAAAACAGAAAGAAGAGATGACCGTGGTACGAACCGAGCAGTTTCAAAATGTTACCGCCGTTGTGTTGGAAAATGAATGGATACGGGTAAAAGTGCTGCCCGCAAAAGGCGGTAAGCTTGCCTCTGTTTACAGCAAGCCAAAAGATTTTGAACTGCTGTTTCAAAACCCAAAACCACAATACGGCGAGGCAAAGCTTTATTCTCCGTTTGAACAGTACGAAGCATGCGGGTTTGACGATGCATTCCCAAGTATTGATGCGGGTGATGTGCGGGTAGGCGGAGAATATGTCGCCTACCCCGACCACGGCGAAATTTGGTCGGCACCGTTTGAATATTGCGTGAAAGAGGAGCGGGTGGAGCTTTTTTGCCATAGCGCAATCCTGCCGTATCGTTACACCAAAACCATTCAGTTAGACCGAGACAGTGTAGTGTGCAGTTACGAAATCACCAACACTGGCGAAGTCGAGTTTCCGTATCTGTGGGCATTTCACTGCCTTGTAAACTACCGTGAGAATATGCGCCTGACACTGCCCGAGGGTGTTGAACAGGTGGAGAACGTATGCGCCTCACCGTTGTTGGGTGCAGTGGGTGAAAAATACCGCTTTCCTACAGATACGGTGCAGGGGGGGAAGACGGGGGATTTTCGCTCGGTGCTGCCGGCAAATCCCCCGTCGTATGCAAAATATTATGCAGTAGGTGCAGTAAAGCAAGGCGTTTGCGGTTATGAATACCCAAGCGAAAAAGTGCGTGCACTGATTACCTACGATGCACAAAAGCTGCCCTACCTTGGCTTTTGGATTACGACAGGCGGCTTTCGCGGTGACTGCAACTGCGCGCTGGAACCTGCCACAGGTTATTACGACAGCATTGCAACAGCACAGAAAAACGGCTGCTGCTCGGTACTAAAACCAAAAGAGACCTTTGATTTTAACATTAAAATTGCATTGCAATAAAACAAGGCGCTGAGAAATTCCTCTCAGCGCCTTGTTTCTGTAAAAATTAAAACGGCATATGGCGGAACTTATTGGGTGATATGCCTGTACGGCTCTGGAACGTATAAATAAAGTTGGAAGAACTGTTAAAGCCGGTTAATGCGGCAATTTCTGCCACAGGTTTATCTGTTTTTTTCAGCAAACTCTTGGCGTTATCCAACCGCACTTTCAGCAGATACTCATAAGGTGAGTATCCCGTTTGTTTTTTGAACATGCGCGAAAGGTGCGAAGGGCTGACCGATACGTATTTGGAGATATCGTCCACAGTAATGTTGGCACAGTAGTTTGTTTTGATAAAATTGATTGCGTCAAAAATGGCGCCGCTCTCAATTTCCAAAGCACCGGATACCGATGTGACAGAAACCAAATTGCACAGCAAGGTATGAATGATACAGGACACGGATGGCTCTGATATGGTAAGGTGCTTGCGGAAAATCTCCATAATACTGTTGATAGAGCTGATAAACAATGTAGGGTTTTCACAGGGTAAAACAACGCCCTGCGTTTTTAGTATATTTTCAGCAAATTCGAGGCTCTGGCTGCCATCAAAATGCAGCCATAAACTTTTTAAGTAATCGTTGGTATAGTATTCGTGGGGTTTGTAGCAATTCAGCAGCATAATGTCGCCGCTTTCTGCTACGTATGTACGCCCCTCAAATTGAACGGTACAGCTGCCCTCCAATACATACATTAGTAAGATACTGTTATAATTTTTTCGGCGGATATGATAACCAGCCTCGCAGGTGTAACTGCCGGCACAAAGTAAATAATAAAAGAGGTTTTTTGCCAGTACAGACGGGGTTGCAAAATAATAATCAGAGCCGGGTAATACCCCGGGGTCGGTACATTTCATAAAGTCGCCTCCCAATTTGAATGGTTGAATTTATATTAACATTGAATATAAGACGCTGCAACAATTAAGACAGGTTTTCTAAATATTTTAAAAAGTAATACTAATTTTTATACAAAAAAGTTAATAAAGTATAAAAAAACGTTAATTTTTTATACTCTCATTCCAAGCTTAAACAAGTATAATCAGGTTGTAAATAAAAACAAGCAGATAAAATACTGGTATGATATCATCGCAATCACCTGTGAGGAGGGATAAAATGTCTGAATACCTGAAATTTGAAAAAATTTGCATGGAGTTCCCGGGTGTTAAAGCGCTGGACGACATGAGTTTTGGAGTAAACAAAGGCGAAATCGTTGCCTTTTTGGGCGAAAACGGAGCGGGAAAATCCACTTTGCTTAAAATTCTTAACGGCGACTACCACCACACCAGCGGTAAAGTTTATATCGACGGTAAAGAAGTGGAATTCCATTCGCCTAACGAAGCAATCAAAGCAGGCATCAGCGTTATTTATCAGGAAAGACAGCTTGCGCCCTATCTTTCTGTAGCGGAAAATATTTTTATGGGTAATCCGCCTACAAAAAACGGGTTTATAGACTTTAAAGAGTTAAACAAAAAGGCAAAAGAAATTATCGACGAATTCGGCTTGCCAA
Organism: Hydrogenoanaerobacterium saccharovorans; assembly: GCF_003814745.1. Taxonomy (NCBI): domain Bacteria; kingdom Bacillati; phylum Bacillota; class Clostridia; order Eubacteriales; family Oscillospiraceae; genus Hydrogenoanaerobacterium; species Hydrogenoanaerobacterium saccharovorans. The sequence goes on from NZ_RKRD01000001.1 coordinate 50,807, forward strand.
TCACACCTGAAACCCCTGTTAAAAAAATCTCAGTGGCGTTTCAGCAAATGGTAGAGATTATGAAAGCGTACAACCGTAAAGCAGATATTATCTGCTTTGACGAACCCACCGCCCCGCTGACCGATTCCGAAATCGTTATCCTGTTCCAAATTATCAATAAGCTTAAGGCGCAGGGCAAGGCAATTATCTATGTATCGCACCGCATGAACGAAATTTTTGAGATTACCGACCGCGTTGTTGTTTTTAAGGATGGTAAGCTGATGGGTGTGGAGAACACCGGCGACGTTACCGAAGCCCAGCTGATAAAAATGATGGTAGGACGCGACATTGGCGACGTTTTTAATGACCTCAAGCGCAATGATAAAATAGGTGATGTGGTGCTGGAAATGAAGAATGTTTCCAACTCCTCCATCAAGGATATTAGTTTACAGGTAAAAGCAGGCGAAATCGTAGGCTTTTCAGGGCTTGCCGGTGCAGGAAGAACCGAGGTTGCAAGGGCGATTTTCGGGGCTGACCCAATTACATCGGGCGAGATAACGCTCAAAGGCAAACCCTATCATCCAAAATCGCCCCGCGATGCGATGGACCGTGGTATTGCACTGTGCCCTGAGGACAGAAAACTGGAGGGGCTCTCGCTGATACTGACCGTGAGAGAGAACAGTTCTCTTGCCATCTTGGGCAACCTGTGCAAAGCAGGGTTTGTAAACTTTAAGCAGGAGCGCGATTTTACCTCAAAGGCAATCAAAGAGTTTAATATCAAAACCCCCACGATGGAGCAGAAAGTTAATAACCTATCGGGCGGCAACCAGCAAAAAATTGTTTTGGCACGCTGGATGGCGATGAATCCTCAGCTTATCATCTTCGATGAACCCACGAAGGGGATTGACGTCGGTGCAAAATCAGAGATTTATCATATGATCTGCGAAGCTGCAAGAAAAGGCGTGGCGGTTATTATGATTTCGTCGGAACTGCCCGAAGTAATCGGTATCTCCGACCGCATACTGGTTATGAAAGATGGCAAAATCAAAGCGGATATCCCGCGCAAGGATGCCACCGAGCAGTTGATTTTAAGCTATGCTATGCTGGATGAGAAGGAAAATGAGAAGGAGGCAGCCGTATAATGCAGAACACCGCGATTAAAAAGAAGGGCTTTGATTTTAAATCAGAACTCAAACGTTTTATGAAATCAGACAACATCAGTCTTATATTTGCGCTGATTGTAATGATAACAATATTCTCTTTACTGAATGAGAACTATCGTACAGGCAGAAACCTAATCAGCGTATTGACATCCGCATCGCTCACCGGCTTAATTTGTGTAGGTGAGGCAATGCTGCTGATTGGCAACCATATGGATTTGTCGGTTGGCTCATCGGCTGCATTTTCTGGCGTACTGGCTGCGTTGCTTATGCAAAGAGGGTTACCTGCCGGTGCTACCATTCTTGCCGTCATTGCAGTAGGGGCACTAACAGGCTGCTGTATTGCGTTTTTTGTTACAAAACTAAAAATGTCATCGTTTATAGCAACGGTTGCAATGCAGTCCATCATGCGCGGTTTTGCTTTTATTATCTCCAATGGTGAGGGTGTACTGATAACAAACCCTACCTTCTTGAAAATAGGCAGTTTGAAAATTTTCGGGCTGCAGTTCTTAACCTTCCCAATCTTCTTTATGCTTTTGATTTTCGTTTTGTTTGGTATTATTTTAAAACGTACCCGCATCGGCAGAGAGATTTACATTGTGGGTGGCAACCCAACCGCAGCAAGGCTGGCGGGCATTTCAATCAAGAAAACAACCTATATGCTGTTTATTAATATGAACATTCTGGCATCTGTTGGCGGTATGATTTTGGCAGCTCGTATGAATACTGGTCAACCGCAGGCTTGCGTTGGTTTGGAGTTTGACGGCATCACAGCAGCGATTTTGGGCGGTGTCTCAAATCAGGGCGGTGTCGGTTCCATCTTCGGTGCATTCCTTGGCTTGGCAATTTTGCAGGGCTTCAACAACGGTCTTATCATGCTCAACGTTCAATCCTTCTGGCAGAACGTTGCAAAAGGCGCATTGCTGCTGCTTGCTTTAACCTTTGATTACTTGAGAGCGAAAAAACGTAAAGCATAAACAGCATAGCAAAGTATACTTTCAGCCGCAGGGCTGATCAAAGATAAAATATTAGGAGGTTTCCACAATGAAAAAAGTATTAGCATTGGCACTTGCTTTGGTTCTTGCACTGGGTATGTTCGGTTGTTCTAAACCAGCAGAGAGTTCCGCTTCCGCTGCTCCTTCAGAATCTGCTGCTCCGTCCGAGAGCGCGTCTGAAACAGCACCAAAAGGCGATATTGTGCTTGCAGGTATTTATAAAGCAGGCGACCAGCAGTGGTTCATCGGCGAAGGCGAAGCTGCAAAAGCAAAAGCGCTCGAAATGGGTGCGAAAGACTTTATGTATATCGACGCTAAAATGAACCCCGATACCTATTTGCAAGCACTTGACAATGCAATTACACAGGGTGTATCCGGTATCCTTGTTTGCGTACCCGACCAAAAACTTTCTGCCGTTACAGTTCAGAAATGTAAAGAGGCAGGCATCCCTGTTATCGCTGCTGACGACCAGCTTCTCGACGAAAGCGGCAAAATGATTGCTCCTTGGGTTGGTATCGACGGCAAAGCAATCGGTGTTGCAGTTGGCGAATGGACTGCAAACTATGTAAAAGAAAACAAAATGACCGGCGACGATTGCGGCGTTTTGTACCTCACTATGGATCAAGTATCCAGCTGTGTACCCAGAACAGAGGGTCAAGTTGAGTCTTGGAACAAAATCCTCCCCGATTGGAAAAAAGAGAACACCTTTAAATCCGATTACAACGGCGAGCAGGATAAAGCTTACAACGCAGCAGCAGGTATCTTTACAGCAAATCCAAAAATCAAAAAATGGATTGTTATGACCCCGAACGATGAAGGTGCTGCCGGCGCTACCCGTGCTCTTGAAGCTGCAGGCCTCGATAAAGATTCTGTCGTTTGCGGTATCGGCGGATACCTTGCAAAATTGGAATTTGCAAAAGCTGAGCCTTCTGCATTTAAAGCAACCGCATTCATCAACTATGTTGACGTTGGTGCTTACTCTGCAGAAAACATGATGAAATTCCTCAACGACGGCGTAGAGATTCCAATGGAATTCAAAACCCCGGCTGTTATGATTACAAAAGACAACTATAAAGAAATTATGAAAGATCAGGCAGAATAATCACTAAAGCACATCTGCTAAAAACAATTAAAATCCATGCGGGTTATACCTGCATGGATTTTGATATTTGTTTATATCATGTTATTTATGTTATAATAGCATCAATACAGGTTGTGTTGAAGCGAATAAAGAGGGGGCAGCGCAATGGAGAAAAAGGACAGGCGGTTCAGGATAAAAAGTATTAATACACGCATCGTGCTGTCGTTCTCTTTGCTGATTGCAACCATTATTGTGTTTATACTTACGATTACCAGCATCGTATTTACAAGCCGATTTATGGAGCAAAAAAACAACCTGATGCTTGAACGAATGGCTTTTATTACACAGGATATTGAAGACAATATCAACGGCTACCGCAAACTGGCGGCTGCCGTAAAACGTGATGCCGTAGTAAAGTTGTACCTCGAAAACTTGTATGAGGATTACAGCAATTTAGAAAAAAGGCTGGATGAACTTGCACAATATACTTACGGTGTAGAGCGTATTACTCTTTTGGATGCGAACCTCAAAATTTTAGACCAATACTATGGTATGAAAGATTTTCGGCAGCAGTTTATGCAAGCATCGGGGATGGTTGCTATATGGCAGACCGAGCGCGATGAACTTTTTTCGATACCGCACAATTTTCCGTCGCAAGGCAGCTTAACCGATTATATGGAAAATGTAAAAATATCCTACATCAGCATTATTCGAGATGAAAAATTTAAAATCAAAGGCTATATAATATTAAACACAGCCCGGAATTATTTATTTTCGGGCAAGCAGGAATATGCGAAATCGTTGTTTGATAATACTTATATCATCACCAAGTCAGGCGATGTCGTCTATCGTTTTGGCGATAAAAACAAGCATCTTGAAGAGCAAGCCGTAGAATTTGTAAAAACAGGCTATTTTAACGAGAGTATTCGTACGAATAAAAACCAAACACTGTTTAAACAGGCGGTGCTTACCTATCCCGAATGGATTGTGGTAGGGGTATCGTCCGATGCAAACTTAAAAAAAGATTTGGATGTTATTTATACCACCATTGTGTTGGTGGGGTTACTCGGTTTGGTTACCGTTGTATTTATCAGCCGTGTGATATCCAATAAAATCACACAGCCTATCTACAGCCTTAAACAGGCGATGGGCCGTTTTGAGCAGGGTGAAATGCCGGAAAAGCTTGTTCCCACCACGCAGGATGAGTTGGGCTATTTGGTGAATGGCTTTAACATGATGCTCGATGACATCAGCCGTTTTGTGGATGCTGTCTATCACGAGCAGGAAGAAAAGAAAAAAGCAGAGGTTGCTGCGCTGAAGTTCCAGCTGGAATCACTGCAAAGCCAAATTAACCCGCATTTTTTATATAATACACTCAACACCGTGTCTTACCTTTCGCTTAAAAACCGTACCGCAGAAATTCGAGAATTAATTCAATCACTCAACACCTTGCTGCGTTCAACTTTGTCAGACCAGAGCGAGTTGGTTTCAGTTGAAAAAGAAATATACTTTTTACAGTCTTACGTTAAAATACAAAATTACCGCTATGAAGATATGATTAACTTAACCTACGATGTGGATGAAAATGCACTGGACTGCACCTTACCCAAGCTTATTTTGCAGCCGATTGTAGAAAATAGCCTGTTGCATGGCATTTACCCAAAAGGGGTAACCGGCAATATCCATGTGGATATTTGCTGTTCGGATGATTATATTGATATTTCTGTGGCTGATGACGGAATTGGTATCGACCCGGATACTTTAAAAACGTTAAACAATAAATCAAAGGGGTTCAACCGCATTGGTATAAAAAATGTAGATGAGAGATTAAAGCTTTATTATGGTGAACTCTCCGGACTGCATATTGAATCGACTGTAGGAGAAGGCACAACCGTAAGCTTTACAATTCCAAAACATTCTGAGGATTAGCCGGAATTTTATCAGGGAGATGATTGCTTGTACAGAGCCCTTATCGTAGACGATGAAATGGCAGCACGTGAGACGCTAAAATGTTTGATAGAGTGGGAAAAGGTTGGCTTTGAACAGCCTGTTTGTGCCAACAATGGGTTGGAAGCACTGGAGTTATACAAACAAAACCGTTTTGACGTGGTATTTACCGATATTGAAATGCCCTTGATGGATGGCTTGAAATTAATCGAGAAGATACGGGAACTTTGCCCGCAACAAAAGATTGTTATTATCAGCTGCCACGAAAATTTTGCTTATGCAAGGCGTGCTATACGGATGGGGGTAGAAGATTACCTCATCAAAGACCTGATGGATGAAGATGAGCTTTGTGTACATATGGTCAATCTTAAGTCACAACTGGAGGATCAAACAAGCTATTCTGATATTCAAAAAGGGTTTGATATCAACGATATTGTGGAACGGCTGATTGTGGAGGATGAAACCATCACACCGCAGGAACGTGAGATAGCCCAAGAGCGACTGGGGCTGAACAAAAAAGAGGCAATCGCTGCGCTTTCTGTAATTGTGGACAGTTATGGAAAGATGAAAGCAAAATTGAAACATGAAACCAATACCTGGCACCAGAATATGGCTGCTTTTAAGGCGAAGCTGCAAAGCAACAGCCTTGCCTCAGTAGAAATAAAAGAGAGCGAGTATCTTCTGATTTTTCAGGCGGGAGACAGTTTTAGTATGCTGAATTTTATCAATTCTTCCATTCAGTACGCCAACCACATCCGCAGCCTTGCAAACGAGCTGGGTATTTCATCGGTCAGTATTGGTATTTCTAATTTCAGTTCTAAACTCGATATTCCTGCGCTGTATGACCAAGCCTTGCAGGCAAGCGGTATGCGGGTAGTTGCAGGGCTTAATAAAAACTTAATGTACCATGGCATTGGTACGCAGCGCAAAACATTTGATAAAACGACGCTCGACCGTTCGGTGCGTCAAGTGCATGAATTGTTGTTTGCCAAGGACATTCATTGCCTTAAACTTGTGCGGCGGCTGTATGCTGCCGATTTAATGGACGGATTTATGGAGCTCAATTATTACCGTTACCTCAATACGCGGTTGTACGGGGTGGCATTTCATTACATCGACCAGAACGACATTGATTACAACGAGTTGTTTCACAACAATTTGCTGGATATTGAGGAAATAGCAGCGATGGAAACAGCAAAACAAATGGCGGATTGTTTTTGCGAAATTTTTGGCATACTGATAGAACAAGGAAAAAATAGCATCAAAAATGATGGCAGCCTGGCGCAGCGTGCCAAGCATGTAATAGAACAGAATTATGAAAAAGATATTACGCTAGGGGATATTGCGGATATGCTGCACGTACACAAAGGATATCTGTGCCGCGTATTTAAGGAGGAAACCGGAGAAAACTTAATGCAGTTTGTAATCAATTGCAAAATCGACAAGGCAAAAGAAATGCTTACCGGCACTTCGCTTAAGCTTTACGAGATTTCTGAAAAGCTGGGGTTTGCTTCGCCGCAATATTTTTCTTCGGTGTTTAAACGCCATACCAACCTTACCCCCAACGAATTTAAAAAACAATAATTAGTAAAAAACAAATCCCAAACCAACGGTGTTCATCTACCATTGGTTTGGGATTTTTGCTTGCTTGATTCAGCAACAGTCTATTTGCGCCCCAAAATGGCGTCTAAATCCTGCTCGGGTGCTGTGATTGGCTGCAGCCCATAAGTGTTTACCAAAACCTTTACCACGGTTTCGGACAAAAATGCGGGCATGGTTGGGCCAAGGTACATGTTTTTGATACCAAGGGATAACAAAGTAAGCAGAATGCAAACCGCTTTTTGTTCGTACCAAGTGAGCACAAGGGTAAGCGGAAGTTCATTTACAGTGCATTCGAACGCGTCGGCAAGTGCCAGTGCAACTTTAATGGCGCTGTAAGCATCGTTGCATTGCCCCATATCCATGATTCTTGGCAGTCCGTCAATTTCGCCTAAATCCAAATCGTTAAAGCGGAATTTCCCGCACGCCAAAGTCAGAACAATGGTATCCATGGGGGTTTGTTTTACAAACTCGGTGTAATAGCTTCTGCCGGGATGGGCGCCGTCGCAGCCGCCCACCAAAAAGAAATGTTTGATAGCCCCAGATTTAACGGCAGCAACAATTTTTTCTGCATTGGCAAGTACGGTGTTATGCCCAAAGCCTGTTGTAAGAATGTGGCCGCCGTTAATGCCGCTCATGCTGCGGTCATTTTCATAACCGCCCAACTCCAGTGCTTGTTCGATTAAAGGTGTAAAATCCTTGCGTCCGTTTTCATCGGCTTCAATGTGAATCAGCCCTTCAAAACCCACAACCGATGTGGTATAGATTCGATCTTCGTAACTCGAGCGAGTAGGCATCAGGCAGTTTGTGGTAAACAGCACGGGCGCAGGGATATTCTCGAATTCTTTTTGCTGGCTTTGCCAAGCGGTACCAAAGTTGCCGGCAAGGTGCTTGTATTTTTTTAGTTCAGGGTATCCGTGCGCAGGCAGCATTTCGCCGTGGGTATAAATGTTGATACCTTTGCCTTTTGTTTGCTCCAACAGCATCTCTAAGTCGTGCAAATCGTGCCCCGATACAACAATAAATGGGCCTTTTTTAATATCGGTGTTCACTCTGGTGGGGATTGGGTCACCGTAACTCTCGGTATTGGCAGTATCCAGCATCGCCATACATTTTAAATTGATTTTGCCAAATTCCATAATCAAGGCGAGCCATTCTTCTATGGTGTGCTCGGTATTAATTTCGCAAAGACCTTTATAAAACCAGTTTGAAACTTCTTTGTCTTTATAACCCAAAGCAAGGCTGTGGTGCGCATAGGCAGCCATACCCTTCATGCCAAACAAAAGGGTGGAACGAAGCGAGACAATGTCGGTTTCTCCTTTCCAAAGTTCAACCACATCAAATTGCTTGTTTCCGCCGATATTTTTTCTCTCTCGTATCACTTTATTAATGTAGTTTTCAATGCTCTCATTGTCGAAGTTGACATTTGTCAAAGTTACAAACAGTCCATCCATCACCAGCCTGTCCGATAATTCGGTACTCCCGTTTTCGCGAACCGCTTCAGAAAGCCGAATCAATTCGTAAACCAAATCATCCTGCAATAATGCGGTGGACGGCTGCTTGCCGCACACGCCTACTTTTACGCAGCCTTTATTACCTGCGGTTTGCTGGCACTGAAAGCAAAACATTTCACTCATAATTTTACCCCTTTTTATTTTTTATGCTGAACGGTTCAAATGTGTACAGCATTACTGTTTGTGTTTATTATGCACGGATAAACTTCGTATTATTGCGTATCTTTTTTATTCCTGCGTTTCATCAGTTCGCATGCGAGCAACACAACAGAAGCAGATAGAAAGGACCCGATAAAAATAATGCCAATCAAAACATATGCCAAGTCCAAAAAGCCTTCCATCTGGGCAGTGTTGGCGTAAAAAATAAAGCCTGCACCTAAAATTAATGTTATAACAGGCAGAATGAACTTTGAAATTTTGCCGCGCGATAATCTGCACAGCAGATATTCTATGAGCGCAACAGGAATTGAAAACAGCAAAAGAACTAAAATAAGCCTTAGTATGCCGTTATCGGTTATATTCATAAAACCACCGCTTTCTCTTTCAATGCTAATGTGCCCTTTTTAACATACCTATTTTAGTTTTGCCGCAAAACTGTGTTGCATACGTGTATGTAAAGAACACAGTAAATTTATGTGTTTTATAAAAAGCTTGATTTTATTAAGCACATTTTCTTCCACCTCTTTTGTAGTTTTATAAAAAATGTTACAATATTTTTTATAAATGCAATAAAAGGCACTTCCTCTGCATTAATTAAGTGAAAGGGACAGAAACCATGTTTTTATTTTGTTTGATGTCGACCGGCCAAGATAAAAAGATAGGTGGTACGGCACCCCAGCTGCTGGATGAGAGTTTGATAACCCGCATTGCAAACGATGACGGGGAGGCTTTTCGCACCCTTTATTGCCAAACCGACCGTGCTGTTTATGGTTTTGCCCTATCCATTTTAAAAAATCAACAAGATGCAGAGGATATTATGCAAGACACCTATCTCAAGATACGGGCGGGGGCACATCTGTATGAACCGCGCGGAAAGCCGATGGCATGGGTGCTCACCATTACCAAAAACTTGGCGCTGATGAAACTGCGCAGCAAAGCTGCCAACCCCTGCCAGCCCATGGAAGAGCTGGAAAACAGTATCGACTGCTCCGGCTCCATCCATTATGAGGACCGTGCGGTGCTGGATGCGGCATTGCAGATTTTAAAGGATGATGAGCGGCAGATTGTACTGCTGCATGCGCTGACAGGGCTGCGCCACCGTGAAATTGCAAAACTGCTTGAGATGCCTTTGGCAACCGTACTTTCGAAGTACAGCCGTTCGCTGAAAAAGCTAAAACAGTACCTAACAAAAGAGGAGGAGACTGTATGAATCGTAAACAAGTAGAGCAACATATTCGGCAGGCTATTGCACAGTCTACCCCCGATATCTTTGAAAAGGTATCCTCTGCTTACGTCTATAAAACAGAGAGGACGGAGCAACCGATGAAGAATACACTGGTATGGAACCGTAAAACAAAAATAATGGGTGGTTTAGCAGCCGCATTTTTAATGTTGGGTGTGATATTTGGCGGCTACACTGTCTCCAGTTACAATCAGGTGGAGACGACCATTGCCATTGACGTAAACCCAAGCGTAGAGATTACCACCAACAAAGCCGATAAGGTACTGAGCGTCAGCCCGCTGAACGAGGATGCAGTGGATATTATTGGGGATATGAACCTGAAACGTGTCGACCTTAACGTTGCAATCAATGCAATTATGGGTTCGATGGTGAAAAAAGGCTATATCACCGATGTTAAAAATTCGATTTTGGTAACGGTGAAAAACGATGACGATACAAAAGCAGATGCCATCAAAACCAGCATCGTTTCAGACATTAACCAGTCCTTGCAGCAGAGCAATATCAAAGCAACGGTGTTTAATCAAAAGGTGAACCCCGATAAAGATTTGGAGACGCTGGCGAAGAAGTACAAATTATCATACGGCAAAGCGGTGTTTCTGTATCAGCTTACTTTGAAAGACCCATCGCTTACGATGGAACAGCTTGCCCCTCTTACGATGGAGCAGATAGCGAATCTCGTCAGCGACAAGAAAATAGACCTTCATGATATAGTCGATTACGATGATGACGATATCGATGACTTTAACGACGGCGACCGCTGCATTGGCTGTACGGAGGGCTGTATTTGTGATGACTGCGATGATTACAATTACCATTGCCCCAAGTGCCTGACCACCTGTAAGCACTATACCGCACCTGCGTCCAACGCCCCTTCTGCCACTACCAAGCCCGCTTGCAAGTACTGTGCACCAAGCTGCAATTGCAAAGAATGCAAAGACGGTGATGGCTGCGACCGCTGGTGTGACGAATGTCCATCTGTGTGCAAAAATGCAGAGGCAAATAAACCGCAAAGCAAACCAGATGATAAGCCCTGCACGTTTTGTGCATCTGATTGTACCTGTGAAGAATGCAAAGACAGTGACGGTTGCGACCGCTGGTGTGATGATTGTCCGTCTACCTGCAAGAACTCGGCTGCAAACAAACCCGGAGCCAAGCCCGATAAAAAAGGCTGCAAGTTCTGTGCTTCTGGTTGCACCTGCGAAGACTGCAAAGAAGATAAAGGCTGCGACCGTTGGTGTGATGATTGCCCTGCCGGCTGCGAAAATGCTCAAACAAATAAACCAGGTAACAAACATTCATCAAAATACCGTGATGATGACGATAAGAAGAACGAAAAGAGCAAAACAAAAAGCCAAGATACGAAAGACGATGATGACGATAGCGACAGAGATGACGACTGACATCTGCCTCAAATATCTGCTACAGTATCTTAAATACCAAGTATAAACAAAAACACAAAAACATCTCGCGAGCTATGCCCGTGGGATGTTTTTGTGCTTTAGAACATGTTAAGGTTTGTTTATGTGTTTACTCTACATCAATATAACGTGCAGCGGCATAGCCGACATTGCCGTTGTAATTTACAACGTACCACCCCTGCCATTCTCCGAGAACAGTAATAGGTGCGCCGTCATATGCGCGGGCGATAATGGGCGCGCCGGTATTGGGGCGGCTGCGTATGTTGAGGTTACCCGATGTGACATTCACGGTACCGCTTTTAGCAGGTTGTGCAGGTATAAATGGGATGCCGAAAAACTGAGTAAGTGATTGCACGATATTGATAGCGATGCTTTGTATGTTGTCTTTAATCCAGTTTGCATCGTCTATGTTATCGTGGTAGGCAAGCTCAATAAAAACGCTGGGGGCGCGAGTAAGGCGCACTTCGCCAAGGTAGGTGGTGGGGAGGGCACGTACCAGCGAGGGGATAGGATAGATTTTTTTCAGGTTATTGGCAATAATTTCTGCTGCGCGTTTACCTTTAGCGCTGTAGGGGTAATAGTAAATGTCTGACCCGCGTACTTCGCCGTAGCGCCCCTCGGGTGCAGCATTGGAGTGCAGGGCAACATGCAGGTCAAAATTACCTTGGTTGGATTGGCGTATGGAAGATGCAGCGGTCATTTCAGGAGTGTTGCGAACATATTGAATGCCACTGGAGCGCAAATAGGGCAGCATGGCATCTGCAATTAGGTTCATGTAATACTCCTCAGTGCCGCCATTGACAAATAAGTTGTTTTCTTGTGTGGACGGGCTGAGATAGATGGTCGGCATAGTATTCCTCCAAAACAGATTATGTCTTTTACCAAAACACATTCTATTTTACGCAGTACTGCCAAATAACGTGAAAAAACCAGCCGCCCCCGCTGTTTTTCAGCTTGGAGGCAGCAAACATCGTTAAAGCTCTGGTCTGCCAACACATACAGCATAGCGTTGGTTCGCAACCTTCCAGTTAATTGTATTAAACCAGTTGCTTATGTAATCGCCGCGGCGGTTTTGGTATTTTAGGTAATACGCATGTTCCCATACATCAAGCAAAAGAATGGGGCACAGCGGCAGCGGAGTATCCTGGTTAGGTGTCGACAGTATTTTCAGCCTGCCTTGCTTATCGCTGACAAGCCAAGCGTAACCCGAGCCAAAACGGTCAAGCGCAGCTTGCTTCATTCTTTCTTCAAAAATCTGATAACTGCCGAATTGCTGCAAAATGGCATCGCCCAACCAGCCTGCCTGCTCTCGGCTTGAATTGGGCGTCATACCCTCAAAATAAAGATTGTGGTTGTAAACCCCGCCGCCGTTGTTGCGCACAGCTGTTTGTATGGGGCGGGGGATACGCCCTAAATTGGTAAGCAGTTCGGTCAGGCTCCAAGTATGAAAGCGCGGGTAATTTGCCAAAGCTTTGTTTAAATTCTGCACATAGGTTGCCAAATGCTTATCGTGGTGGAAGTACATCGTTGCTTTGTCGATGTACGGTTCGAGAGCATCGTATTCATATGGCAGCGGGCGTAGTTCAAAGGGGTAATGCTCATCCAAAAGAATCATCCTTTCTCAAATATGCTGTTAATAGTATATTAAAAAAGAATTTATTTGGTTCACCGCTCTTTTGTAACATGTGAGGCTAAATACTTTATCGGTTGAGGAGATAGACACCCAAATTGAGGTACCCCGCGAATATCGTCCAAACAAGGTAGGGGATTTGCAGGTATGCTGCCAAAGGGCTGACACGGTGAAAAAGAACAATCATCCATACAATGAGTACAATGAGCAAAAGCAGCCAGAAAAAAGCAAACAATATCCAACCCAAATTAAAAAACAATATTGGCCAAATAAAGTTAACAGCAAGCTGCAGCGCATAGATGGTTAGTGCCGTTGCTTTTTGCGCCTCTGGTGCGTGAGACATAAAAACAAGGTATGCCGAAATACCCATTAGTATATACAGAACTGTCCATACCACAGGGAACACCCAAGGGGGAGGTGCCAGTGGTGGCTGTATAAGACTTTGGTAAATTTTCATACTGTCTTTTGTTAAAAAACCGGAAAGCGCGCCCACACCAAGGCTGATAAGCAAACTGATTATCAATGGCTTAAAACGAATAACATAAGATTTTTTCATATTAGCACCGCCTTTTGTACTATGTTATGCAGTTGTAAAACAAATATGTTGCATATAAAGAATAAGGGCCTTTTTATTAAAAAGGCCCTTGCAGTTTTAGTTTTTACGCCTCTGCTGTAGGAGGTTCACTCGTGAGCGGCTGCAAATTTTTAAGATGTTTTTTGTACAGTAGGGTAAAGATGATGAGGCTTGCCCCAAACGAAACCGTTTCGGCAAGAGGGAATGCAAACCAAACGTAGTAAAGCCCCAATTTTGAGAGGAAATACGCCAAAGGTAATATAAATACCAATTGACGCAGAACAGAAACGAGCAGGCTTTTACCGCCCATACCCACTGCTTGAAACAAAGTGGAAAACATAATACCGAGTGCAGCGGGGACAAAACAAAGTGATATGGTGCGCAGAGCATGTACGCCGATTTCTAACATTTCGGGGGTGGCATCAAATATCATCAATAGGCGCTCCGGTATCATAATGAACAACCCCATACCAGCAGCCATAATTAACAGCGCAACTGTGCTGCCTATTTTCAGTGCGTCCATCATGCGTTTTTTGTTGCGTGCACCGTAATTGTAGCCCATAATCGGCATTACACCGTGTGTTAAGCCAAATACGGGCATAAATACGAACGATTGCAATTTAAAATAGATGCCGAAAATGGCAACCGCAACGTCTGAGAATGTGATGAGGATCGCATTGACGCCCATAGTCATTGCGGAACCAATCGACTGCATAACAATGGATGGAAAACCGACGGCATAGATATCTTTAATGGTTTTAGTATTAAATTTAAAGCCTTTCAGCGTGATATTTACTGCATGGTTTTTTGCTAATGCCATTATCACAATATAAATCATACCTAAAATTTGCCCTGCAACTGTGGCGATTGCAGCACCGCGTACCCCCATTTTGGGGAACCCAAAGTAACCAAAAATCATAATAGGGTCAAGAATGATGTTGGTGATGGCACCAATCAACTGCGAAAACATAGGTATAATCATGTTGCCTGTGGATTGCAGTGTCTTTTCCATATTCACTTGAATAAAAATACCAAACGAAAAGATGGTGACAACATAAACGTAATCGCACCCCATTTGATAAATGATTGGGTTGGAGGTAAAACTGCGGAAAAACAGGCTTGTCCCCAAAGCACCAAACAGTGCTACAGCCAATCCGCTCAAAGCACCCAAAATCATACCGTGGGTAGCGGCACGGCTTGCCTCTTCAATACGCCCCTCGCCCAAACGGCGCGAAACCAGCGAGTTGATACCAACACCGGTACCTACGGCAATTGCGATCATCAAGTTTTGTATGGGGAATGCAAGCGATACCGCTGTAAGTGCCTCTACACCCAATTTTGCTACAAAATAACTGTCCACTATGTTATAAAGTGCCTGCACCAGCATAGAAAACATTGCGGGTACCGACATAGACAAAATAAGAGACAGCATCGGTGCACTGCCCATTTTGTTCTTTGCTATTTCTTCCATTTAAACACTCCTTATTTAATTAGCGACAACACCCCACACTTAAAAATAAAAAGTGTGGGGTGTTGTCGATTTGAACGATTCAACTTATAGTCACCAATTTCAGCCACTTATATACTTATTTTATTGCTTTTGGGCTCAAATGTCAATTGTTATCAAACGTTGCTTTATTGGTTGTCGATTTGCCAAATATTTTTTCATTGTAGAAGAATTTGTAGCGGTAATTGACAGAGAACAAACAGATAATTGTCAACTTGCGGTACAAAGTTTCATTCATGTGATAAAATATTGATAAAAATGTTTCTGACGAATAAAATAGAAATAAAGAAGGGTGCATTATGAAAAGTGTTCTTGTTTTACTAAAAGAATATCAAAATCAAGCGTCTTCGGCAGAGCGTGCGGTGATTCGGTATTTGCTCGAGAATCCACAGCAATCGGTAAGCCTCAGCATCCATAAGCTGGCGGCGGTAAGCTTTTCATCGCCCTCCACGGTAATTCGCCTGTGCCGTAAGCTTGGGTTTGATGGTTACAAAGAGTTTCGCAGCTCTATGATTTATGAGCTGGCAGTACGCCGGCAAAGTGCTACTGAAGAACGTAAAGAAATCACAAAATCCGACAGTATTGAAGATATTGTGGATAAAATAACCTATAAAAACATAATATCTTTAGAGAACACAAAAAACCTTATGGATATTAATACACTCAAACAATGTGTCAAACTCATTTGCAATTGCAAAACCATTTGCCTGTTTGGCATAGGTTCTTCTTTGGTGGTTGCAAAGGATGCACACCTCAAGTTTTTACGGTTGAACAAACCCTGTTTTATTAATGACGACTGGCATTCGCAGCTTTTGCAAGCGCGCAATATGTCTGCAAACGATGTTGGAATTGTCATATCTTATTCGGGGCAGACGGTAGAGATGATTGAATGCGTACGTGCTATGCGTGCGGCAGGGGCACCTGTTATAGCTATTACGCGTTACGATTCTTCGCCCATTGCCGAGCTTGCCGACCATAACCTTTATGTAGCGGCAAACGAATCCATTTTTCGCAGCGGAGCAATGTCCTCGCGTATATCACAGCTCAATGTTGTCGATATTCTTTATACGGCATTTGCAAATTGCGAGTATGATTATTGCCTTGAGCAGCTATCAAAAACCCATATACAAAAGCCTAAAACCACTCGATTTGTAATTGACTTACCCCAAAATAAAGGAGACGATGCAGATGTTGGATCTGACCAAGATGACGACAGAAACCAGAAATGAACGAACTACCGATCTCGACATGATGTCCCCGCTTGAGATCGTTACGGTTATGAATGAAGAAGATGCAAAAATACCCTTGGCAATTAAAGAAGTGCTTCCGCAGATTGCTCAGGCAGTGCAGTGGGTAACCAACTCTCTGCGTGCAGGTGGCAGGCTGATCTATATGGGCGCAGGTACAAGCGGCAGGTTGGGTGTGCTGGATGCAGTGGAATGCCCGCCCACGTTTGGGGTATCGCCCGATTTGATTGTCGGTTTGATAGCTGGGGGTGAAAGCGCGTTTGTAAAAGCGGTAGAAGGTGCAGAAGACAGCCGCACGATGGGTGTGGATGACCTGAAAAACTTAAACCTCTGCCCTAAAGATGTTGTTATAGGCATTGCTGCAAGCGGAAGAACGCCGTATGTAATTGCCGGGTTGGAGTATGCCAAAAGCTTGGGCTGCCATACGGTGGCAATTGCATGCAATTGCGGTTCTGCCATTGGTAAAGCAGCAGAGCTTGCCATTGAACCGGTTGTTGGCCCCGAGGTGCTTACAGGCTCTACCCGCCTAAAGGCAGGTACTGCACAAAAAATGGTTCTTAATATGATCTCGACCGCCTCTATGGTTGGGATAGGCAAAGCATACCAAAACCTGATGGTAGATGTGATGCAGACCAACGAAAAACTGCAGGTGAGGGCGCAAAATATTTTGATGGAAGCGACCGATGTTAACAGAGAAACCGCAAAAAACCTTTTAAAACAGGCTGGCGGCAGTGTGAAGCTAGCGGTTGTTATGGCACTGCTTGGCTGCGATGCAGAACAAGCACAAGATAAATTAAACGGTACACAAGGGCATGTCAGAGGTGCTCTGCAATAGAACAAAGAAAGATTGAGGTGTTACGTTATGACAAACAGCGAACTATCCAACAAAATTTTAGAGCTGGTTGGAGGAAAAGACAACATTGTTACAGCAGCCAATTGCATGACTCGGCTTCGTCTCACACTCAAAGATGTTTCTGCGGCGCAAAAAGATGAAATCAAAAAAGCAGAGGGCGTGCTTGGTCTTGTACAAGACGGCAACACGTTGCAGATTGTTGTCGGCCCGGGAAAAGCAAAAAAACTGATGGATATTTTCCGTGAAGAACTGGGAGTTGCAAGCGTTGCAGCCGACTGGCAAGAGAACAAAGCTGCCATGAAAGCAGGGCAAAAACAAAACGGTTTGAAAAAAGCGCTTCGCACCATTGCAGAAATTTTTATTCCGCTTATCCCCGCTATTATTGCTGCAGGTTTGTTTAACGGTTTGGCAAGTTTGTTGGGGCAAATGATGACCGACAAGGTGATTGCCGCAGACGGTTTCTGGTCGCTTATTAAAACTATGTTCTCGCTGATTGGCGGCGGATTTTTGGGTTACTTTGCCATTTACACCGGTATTAATGCAGCAAAAAAGTTTGGTGCTACCGAGGCACTCGGCGGTATGGTGGGTGCTATGTCGATTATGGCACAGATTGTGGATATCTCAAAGTTTTTTGGGCTGTACAACGAAACAGTTCCCCTTGAATCGGTACTTACCACAGGAAAAGGCGGTATCATGGGCGTCATCGTGGGTGTATGGATTCTTGCAAAAATCGAGCGTTGGGTGCGCAAGCGTGTACCGGATGTGCTCGACCTGATTGTTACTCCGCTTGTTTCTTTGTTTTTAACCGCAGCGATATTTGTTTTGGCTATTATGCCGGCAGCAGGTTTTATATCAGATTGGCTGGTAAAGGCTCTGAGCGTTATTATCAACTCCGGCAACCCTGTTGTCAGTGTTATTTCAGGTTATGTGTTATCCGCAGTATTTCTCCCCATGGTTTTGCTCGGCTTGCACCATGGCCTCATCCCCATTTATGCTATCCAGCTTGAAAAGCTCGGCGGTGTTAGCTTGTTCCCTGTTTTGGCAATGGCAGGTGCCGGCCAGGTTGGTGCAGCAATTGCAATTTACTTAAAAGCGAAAAAAGTTGGCAATGCAAGAATGCGCAAAGTAATTGCGGGTGCTCTGCCTGCAGGGTTGCTTGGTGTGGGCGAACCTCTTATTTATGGTGTTACGCTGCCCATGGGCAAACCGTTTGTTACTGCCGGTTTGGGTGCTGGTTTTGGTGGTGCCTACGTAATGTTTACCCATGTTATGTCGATTGCATGGGGCCCTTCGGGGTTGGTTGCCATTCCGTTAATGTCCAATACAGTAGGCATGCTGAATTTCTTTATTGGTTTGGTGATTGCGTATGTCGCCGGGTTCATCATTACTTATGTAGGAATAAAGGATGCGGATGTGGCAAATGTTTAATCGGTTAGGTTTTTCTGTTTATCTCTCAACGTTTGAAAAACAGAAAGAACAACTAAAAAAGCTGTGCCGTAAAGGCAGCTATGTGTTTACCTCATTTCATATCAGTGAAGAATTCGATGACACTTATCCTGCGCGGGCAAAAGAGATGTGCCAGTGGCTTACCACCGCCGGCTACCGCATTTTGGCAGATGTCTCAAAAAAGACGCTAGCCATGTTTGGCACACAAGATATTGTTGAATTTGCACATGAAATGGGCATTGATATTTTGCGTATCGACTATGGGTTTACCAATGATGAAATAGCGGCCCTGGCTGCCAAAATGCCCATTGCTGTAAATGCATCTACACTTGGTGACGAACTTGCACAACGTTTAGCGATGGCAGAGAACCAGGTATACGCAATGCACAATTTTTACCCTCGCCCCGAAACAGGGCTGGATGACGTGTTTTTTCGTAGCTGCAATGAGCGGCTACACCGTGAGGGTATACGAGTGCTGGCGTTTATTGCGGGCGACGAAGCGTTACGTGCCCCTATTTTTGAGGGGTTACCTACTTTGGAATGTCACCGCAGGCAGCCGCCTTATGTAAGCTACCTCGACCTTGTACGAAATTATGGAATAGATGGTGTTTTTGTAGGTGACGGAATCGTCAGCGAGAATGAGTTTGCGCTGATTGACAATTTCTGCTCCTCGGGTATTTGTGATGTCCCCGCTGAATTGTCAAACGAAAATGAGGAACTGTATGGCAAAGTGTTTACAGTTCGGGTAGATTCACCGGCTTGTGCCATGCGCTTTCAGGAATCGCGGGAGTACTCTTGCTTTGGCAAGACGATTATGCCATGCAACTGCGTGCAGCGTGCAGCAGGCTGTATTACTGTGGATAATATAGAATATAGCCGTTATTCCGGCGAAATACAGTTTGTACGCAACCCTTTGCCTGCCGATAACCGTGTCAATGTAATCGGCAGAGTAGACCAACGTTACCTTGCAATATTAGATTGTTTGCCGAATGGCAAAAAACTAAAGCTCATCCCCACCCCCAAATAAAAAGTGCCCTGCAAGTACGAGTTGTATTTGCAGGGCGCTTCAATTTTAACTGGAACTTTCGTTGCCGCGATAATATCTTCAGTATCTTCTGGTGACGTTTGGTAGCGTCCCTTTATATCAAAAGTTCTGTTCAAAAAAACAATGGACTTCGTCCATTACTGTTTGCTCATTATCACCTTCAAACTTTACTGTAACCGTTTCTCCGCATTTTACAGCAATGCTCATCAAAGAAAATATTTTTTTAGCATCTGCTGTTCGTTCCCCGCAAATCACACTTACCTTACACGGCGCAGACTTTAGCTTTTTTACCAAAAAGCCTGCGGGGCGGGCATGTAGCCCCATGGGCTCTTTAATCGTATAATCAAAGCTAACCATTATACAACATCCTTTCGCAGTTAATTCACAAGTCTACAATAAATCATTTGAAAAGAAAAATATGCCAAATTTAGTGTTTTACCCAAAATTATTATAAATAGTATACCTGCTAAAAGCAAGATTAGGTGATTAAGACAAAAAATATAGCATTACTATCCATACAAATGCAGGGATAGATGTGATGATTAAAATGTATGGATTGGATACACCATACAAAATTAACTGCTTCTAAATATTTGAAAAATGATAGTTAAGGGTTATAATAAAAGAAACAAGTGGCAGGAATAAGGTGTTTATAATAGTTGATGAAGAGGAGTTTTTATGCTAACACAAAAAGAAAACAACATACAAAAAAGTAAACTGGTGCTTGCTATGCGAGTGTTGTTTATCATTGCAACGTTTGCTACTATCCTGTTTATTTTCTCGAACTCGGTGGAAATTGCAGAAATCTCGGGTGGTAAAAGTGCTTTGGTAACACAGTGGCTCAACAGTGTGCTGCAATCGCTCGGATTTGGTTTTCAGTTCACCGAGCATATTGTGCGCAAGCTTGCACATTTTGCCGAATTTGCACTGCTTGGGTTTTGGATGATGCTTACCCTGCGGGTGTATACAAGGCGGATCTTATCTCATATTACAATACCGTTGTTTTTTGGTTTGCTTATTCCTGTTTTGGACGAAACATTGCAGATGTTTGTAGACGGGCGTTCATCGCAGGTGCGCGACGTGCTGATCGATTTTTCGGGTGTGATGGCAGGCATTGCATGTGCGCTTTTTTTACTTCTTTTGGTACGGATGTTACAGGTATTGCATAAAAACAAAGCAGATTTATAGAGGACAACTCGTAGTTTAACTTGAAAGTACAGGTGAAATTGACAAGAAAACCGTAAAAAGTTATACTGGATATAAGTTATAGTGAGAAAGTGAGAACAATTATGGGACCATATTTGATTTTAGCTTTAGCAACGGGGCTGCTTGGCTATTTCCTCTGCGAAAGGCATCCGTCCAAGCGCAATGATATCATTTTTTTGTCTATCATGTCGGTTGTGCTCATTGCTATGTCGGCGGTGAGGGGTTCAACGGTCGGTATAGATTACAAGCCTTACTTGGAATACTTTAAGCAGGTATGTGACGGCGGATGGAGCTTTTTATTCAGTGCCGCGAATGTTTACCGCATAGAGATAGGCTACAGCCTGCTGAACTATGTAATTTCTCTGGTTACACAAAGCCAGCTTGGGTTTGCGCTCGGCATTGCTTTGGTATGTATTGTGCTGACTGCGGTATTTTTATACAAGCATTCCCCCTCTGTTTGGGTTAGTATGTTTGTGTTTATTACCTTTGGCTTTTTTGGTTATACCCTTGTTACTATTCGCCATCAAATTGCAATTTGCATCTTTATGTTTGCATTGCCTTATTTACAGAACAAAAAGTTTGTTCCCTATCTACTCATTGTATTGCTTACAGCAACATTCCATAAGAGCATGCTGCTGCTGATTCCGTTATTTTTCATTGCACAGATCCCGCTCAACTGGAAGTCGCTGACGGTATATAGTGCGGGTACCTTGTTTTTACTGATTTTTTCAGAGCCGATATTGAGTTTTATTACACAATATATTTATAAGTCATATCAAGTGGGTACCTATTATATGCGGGGCAGAGATTTTAATACGGCGTTTATACCCATTATCTTATTTGGTGTTGTGATGCTGCTTAAAAAGCGATTATTGCAGCACGACGCTAAAAATTTACCGCTTATCAATTTATGCTGTTATTGCTGCCTGTTGTTTATTTTAACGCTGAAGCATTTTGTGTTCCAACGGTTTGCACTGATTTTGCTGCCCGTTGCCATGCTGCTTTTGCCCGAAATTATGAGTTGTATGAAGATAGATGAAGATAAAGCAATGAAACTAGAGCTTACCCGCCAGGCGGCAAAGAAAACAGCAGGGGATGAGAAAAAACGAGCACTGCAAAAATACGGCGAACTCAAAGTACAACTGCGCGACCAGCAGGCAATGTACAATGCAACCATCGGCTTTATTTTGTTTGGCAGTTTTGTATATTATTTGTTTTTGCTGAATGCAAATCGCCTTTTGCTCGTGCCTTATGTGACCATGCTGTGATAGCAGATAGATTGAAATGGAGTTGTATGATTTGCAGCTCCATTTTTTAATATACATAACATAGATTAAGGATGGTGCAGAATGCAGAACATTATGAGCATTGAAACGGTTAGTTTAAACAAAGACAACACCGCTGTTGTCATCATCGACCAAACCCAGCTGCCTTACAACATTGAAATGTTGGAGCTGAGAACGCAGGAAGAAGTTTGGAAAGCTATTTATCTGCTGCAGGTGCGCGGCGCACCCGCAATCGGGGTAGCGGCAGCATATGGTGTTTATATCGGCGCACGGGAGATTGAAACACAAAGTTATGAAGAATTCCGTATAAAATTTAAACAGAAGAAAGATTATCTGGCATCTTCGCGCCCTACTGCGGTGAATTTGTTTTGGGCACTCAATCGTATGGAAAAAGTCGTGATTGATCATGCAGATAAATCTGTGCAAGAGCTCAAACATCTTTTGTTGGAAGAAGCGAATGAAATTAAAGCAGAGGACATTCGTGTTTGCCGCAGAATTGGTGAAAACGGCCTCGCCTTGCTCAAAGACGGTGACGGTATTCTCACCCACTGCAATGCGGGGCAGCTTGCCACGGTAAAATATGGCACTGCACTTTCGCCAATTTATGTGGGATTGGAGAAAGGCTATCATTTCAAAGTATTTACCGATGAAACTCGTCCGTTGCTGCAAGGGGCGCGTCTGTCGGCTTTTGAACTGCACAGTTCGGGTGTAGACACCACGCTCATCTGCGATAATATGGCGTCTGCCGTAATGAAAAAAGGCTGGGTACAAGCTGTGCTTGTAGGTGCAGACCGTATTGCAGCCAACGGTGATGCAGCAAATAAAATCGGTACATCGGGTGTTGCAATTTTAGCAAAATACTACGGTATTCCGTTTTATGTATGTGCCCCACTCTCAACGTTTGACCTTAACTGTAAAACAGGCGATGATATCCATATTGAAGAACGCTCTGCCGAAGAAGTTACCGAGATGTGGTACAAAAAGCGTATGGCGCCCGAAGGGGTAAAAGTGTTTAACCCCGCCTTTGATGTGACAGACCACCAAAATATTGCAGGTATTGTTACCGAATACGGTGTTGCAACAGCGCCGTTTGAGAAATCTATTTGTGAAATGTTTTCTAAAAGAGATAAGTTGAAAGTTTAACAGCACCAAAGCAAAGAGACTAAAAAACTGAAAAATGATGAAAAGACGAGGCAGCTTTGAATAAAATTCAAAGCTGCGTTTTTATATTCCGGCCTTGTAAGATATCAGCAGGCTTTTTTAGTTTCACGGTGGATGCAAGAATACTGTTGCACCTATTATTACTCTCCAGCCTTAAGTCGAATAAATTCAATTACAATATGATTGATTCAGACTTATAGTACACCGGCTATAAAACTACTGTCGAATTTATCTGATTTCTCCTCTAAAAAGCTGCTTGTGTTGTGCTAGCGTTGGTTTACAATGTAACAATTGCAAACACAGTAACATAAAATATTGATGAGATAGAGAAAACAAAGACTCACTCTAATAAAGAAAAAGGAGAATAGATATGAATATCACAAAAACAGACGATGTTGAAGCTAAACAAGTGCCGTCATGTATATTTGGCTCTAATTGTTCAGAGTGCAACAGTCTATTTTTAAATCCTGATTTAAGGAATGCTTTTGGATATCAATTGGGATCTGCTGCTTGCGAATGCCATGACATTTGCGTGGAGGATGTTCGAGATATTTGTGTAGAGAGAAGAATATTGACAACATGTGTTCCTTGTAACCCTGATGCAGCTGCAGGCTGCAGAGGCGGGTTTACACCGGATGGACCACCGACGGTTGTAAATTCGCGAGTTTTGTGCGCAGAAGAGCGTTTGAGCCCAACTACCGGATGTGACCGTATCGTTAACACCGTTGAGTTTGAAATTGTATTACGGTATGGCACATCTACCTTGGTTGTGGTAACCCCTGCTGACACATTTGATTGTTTCTTTTATGAATTTGCAAGATTCCCGAGTGGAGTTGCTTATCCCAATAACGTTGCAGGGCTTAACCAATTCAGAAATGAGCTTGCCCTTATTGACGGCTCCTGCAAAGTAATTATAATCAACAATGTAAGCGTTGATGTATCTGGAAATAATTGCGTATTGGAAATTGATTATACAGTTGTTGACAAACTCTGGAAGCATGAAAACCTCCTGGTATCGGCTCAAAAACCATATACCGATAACGTCACAGTAAAACAAGAATTTGCCCAAGGGCATGCTATCGGCCCCTGTGTAAACAGCGGTACTTGCGGTGGATTAGGCTAATCGTCATCTCTCGTAAAATAATGTTCTAAAAGAGCCTGTTTTTTGAATAGCAATTCACTATAGTCACGCTATACTTCATTCATCAATTGATGATATAAAATAACAAAAGACTCCTTATTGATAGTAGAATTCTTAACAACTTGAATTCTACTCAAAAGGGAGTCTTTTATATTGTTTTTTTGGAGTACCAATCACCAAAGCCGAAATTTCTTCTTCTCCAACAAGTTTTCGATTTTAGCCAGCTTAGCTTCTATTCTTAGAAGGCACTCCATCAATTCTTTCTGTTGAGTTTCTTGTTTTACTTCATCCATCGTTGTGTTTTGCTGATGCCAATAAGTGCTCTTCTTGTAGGGCTTATAATTTGAATTTGCTATTTTCTGGTTCAAGTCATTTAGTTCTTCTAAAATATTGCTGTTTTGTTCAATCGGTTTACCATCTTGCTGTGCACAAGATTTATCAGCATTAAAATTATCAATGCGATCTTCCATTGTTTCGGCCCCTTTCTTTGTTGACGGTAACGAAAAATACTTTTTAAATATTATGTTATTAAAAGTTTTTATAGACTAAAACAGGGGGCTTAATGGGAGGAGCGCTCGAATACAGCTTAAACACATATAAACAGCAATATTCAGCAGCTTGGCAAGCAAGGAAATTAGAGATTCATCGACATACGGTTTGCTTTTGGATAACGTTTCAAAGCAGTTAACATATACTATACAAGAGGACTGAAAAAACAGCCTTACTCATCAAGTAAAATCAAAACATCAATTACATCAATTACATCAATTACATCAAAACAGTTCTTGTATAACACAGAATGTTTTATTTTAAAAATTGCAAAGGAGTCTTAGAATGACAGATTTTTTGACACAAGCATTGAATACAGTTTTTGCACCATTTAAGAATAATGCATCGGTTATTGGGTTTGCAACCGTAAAAGTAGGTGGCGAGCCGCAGACAATTAAGGTTACCAGTAATATTGTTACTACAGATTTTATCAAGGTGGCACTTGATAAAATTCCCGATAAAACCTTAGCAGAGGTGGGCGATGAAATTAAATATACCGTAACTTTTGTCAACAATTCTTCCGTTGACTTATATGACGTTAAAATTGTGGATACCATTTCACCTATGACCACTTTAGTTGCCGATTCAATTATTCCTGTTCCACAGCCTGGCGAAACTTTAGAAACGGGCGTGACAATTATAAGTGCCAGCGAGACTAAGGCGGGCAGTGTGCCCAAAGGCCAATCTGCAACATTGGAGTATCAGGTAACTGTTAACCAAGGCGCAGCCGGAGATATTATTAACAACGGAACAGCAACAATTAAATTTAAAGATTGTAAAGATCATGAATATTCAGGAAGCACCAATCCTAGCCAGGCAATCACTACTGTTATTACAGCAGATTTGCAGGTTGTACAATCAGCAGATAAGACTTTTGTAACAGAAAATAACGAAGAGGTTGTATACACCCTTGTTATTAAAAACACCGGCAGCATCAAAATTACCGATATTACGGTAACAAACCCGATTCCTCAAGGAATGACATATAAGCAGAACTCAACGTTAAAGAACGATACACTTCCACTAACCGATGAAAATCCCGCCGACGGTATCAACATTGGAGATCTTAACCCTTCAGATACTTATAAGATTCAATTCAGTGTAACCGTATCTCTATAAAGCAGAAATACAGGGGATGTCAGAATGATAGAAATAATAAATCTGGCAAATGCAAAAGGTGCTTGTAACGGTAAGCAAATCATTGCAACAAGCAATCCGTGGAGAATAACCATACAACGTAAATGTCATTGCGTTTGTAAGTGTATACGAAAAACTTTCAGTGTGAGTGATTTGTTTTGCAATACCAAATGTTATGTTTATTATAATGGCATAAAACAATATAAAATAAACGGTGTTACATTTATACGGGTTGGTTACGGCATTTGTTTTAAATATAAAGATTGTGACGGCAATAAAAAAACCGTAACCCAAGAGGGAAGTGTTTTGTTTTATGAACCAAAATACTGTTATACTCATTGTACCGTGAATATTCCCAACCCGCCTTGTTTCAAGATTTGTGGGAATGAAATTACAGCAGCATTCACTGTTGTTTTGCGTGACGGAAAATTATAAATTTCATCCATAAAAAGAGTTGGTCGCTGAAAGTAAGATATGATGAAAAACGAGTGCTTTACGGGCTTTGATGCATAAAAAATTATAAAAATAATAAGCAGCCCTCAGATTTATATAAACCTGAGGGCTGTACTTTTGTTTTTGGATATGTTTGCTTACAAACTTGAATTTGAGAAAAGAACTTTAAAACGGCAGTTCTTTCCATTCATATCCTTGATTAACAACAAAATCTTTGTATTCTTTATTTGAAGAATACCCCATAGCGATTCTGCGGTCGGTTATACGGCCATCATAACCCGGTCTGTGGCTGATTTTTTGGTTGTCTCGCGAAAGATTTATAATTACTTTAATATTATCGCAATACAAAAGATTAGTCATACCCAATTCTTTGATATACGGAGGGATTGTCAAAGAGCTAAGAAGTGGGGCGTCTGCAAAAGCACCATCGGCTACAACACTAATATTTTTAGGCCAGTCGTTAAGTGATAATTTTTCTGCCAATCCTCTATAATATAATATTTGGCCATCTCGAATTACCCAATCATTAGAAAAATCATCCGGTAATTCCTTCCATTGGTATCCTTGTTTAACAACAAAATTTTTGAAATCTATATTAGAGGAATACCCATAAGCTACTCGATGATTACGTATGGGTATATCATAGCCTGGTCTATGGCTAATTCTTTGATTGTTTTTTGATAAATTCACAATTGTTGTAATTTTATCGCAATAAAGAAGATTTGTCATACCCAATTCTCGAATGTATGAGGGGATTGTTATAGCATTAAGTTGTTTTGCATCGCCAAAAGCGCCATCAGCTACGGTAGTAACATTTTCAGGCCAGTCATCTGGCTGCAATTTATATTCCGTTCCTTTATAACGCCAAACTTCATCACCTTCAATTTGCCAATCATTGGCATTGTAAGCTGCAAATGAAGTTATAGCTAAAGCGGTAAGGGTGCATACTAGAACAGCAATAAAAACAATAATTCTTAAGCTCTTTTTCATTACGATATCTCCTATAATCTTATAATGTTTTTAGATTTGCAGTGCGGATGTTTTAAGAGAACCCTGTTAAATAAATAAACATCTTTACCTCCTTGTTTTAACTAAGAGCAATGTTTGTTCTACCGCTGTATATTACCTTTTTTACCATTTAAAGTCAATGCCGAGATTGACGATTTTTTAACAAATATCCGCAAATTACTGCATTTTTCTGAAGATTTCTTTCGTTTACTGGAATTTTCGGGAATATCTTACAAAACACCTTAACAAAAATAATATTAAAGTGCGATAAGTTGAAATTACCAAAGACGGGATGTATGAGCAATGGAGAAGATACGTTGAACAAATGCAGCACATCATCGTATATAAACGCAAAAAGAGATAACAAAGAGGGATAGGCAGCAGCCTATCCCTCTTTGTGTTTTGCGGTATAAAATTGTATAGTAAAAAATGCCGTAAAAATGATTGATAATAAAGAGTTATGTGCTTAAAGCGGTTTCTATTGCTGGTATTTATTTAACAGGTGGATTGCATAATATTTACTTACAACGCAAAAAAGCCTATGATACCATAGACTTTTCTGTGTTGTAACAATTTTAAAATGGTGAGCCACCGGAGATTCGAACTCCGGACCCTTTGATTAAAAGTCAAATGCTCTGCCAACTGAGCTAGTGGCTCATAGAACACTCGTAATTTACGAGTGCCTAATTAGTATACCAAAAACACAGCGAATTTGTCAATAGTTTTTGCGAAAAAAGTTGCCATTTTTATTTTTATAGCAATTATTGCAGAAAATCCTCGATAATGTAACGCGGGCGGCGTTTTACTTCACCATAAATTTTACCGATATACTCACCGATTACACCGAGGCAAAGCAGCTGAATACCGCCTATCATCCAAATGGAACCGACTAAAGTTGTCCAGCCCGCCACCGTTTTACCCATAAGCCAAACAATCAGCGCATATACAAGCGCCAGCATGCTTATAGCAAAAATAACAAAACCCAGTGTGGTAATAATGCGGATTGGCTTGACTGAAAACGAGGTGATGCCGTCAAAGGCAAAAGCCAGCATTTTTTTTAAAGGATATTTACTCTCGCCTGCAAAACGTTCGTGGCGGTCGTATTTTACCACAGCGCTTTTGTAGCCAATCAGCGGTACGATACCACGTAAAAATAGGTTCACCTCGGTGAATTCCGATAAGCCTTGCAATGCCCGTTTACTCATCAGGCGGTAATCGGCGTGGTTTTCAACAATATCAACACCCAGTGCTTTCATAAACTTATAAAAGCCCACGGCAGTGGTGCGCTTAAACACCGTGTCGGTGTCGCGTTTATTGCGTACACCGTATACAACGTCGCATCCATTGTAGTATTCTGCCACAAAACCATCAATTACATCCACATCATCCTGCAAATCCGCATCCAGTGAGATCGCCATATCGCACAAAGGCATGGCAGTCATCAGCCCTGCGAGCAATGCGTTTTGGTGCCCTTTATTGCGCGACAGTTTCAGCCCCGATATAAGCGGATTTTGCGCATGCAGTTCGCAAATCATCTCCCATGTGCGGTCGCGACTGCCGTCGTTTACCAGTAAAATCCGGCTTTGGGCATGGACAGTACCGCTGTCTATCATCGTTTGCAGCTTTTGGGTGAGTCTTTTTGAGGTTTCGGGTAAAACCTGTTCCTCATTGTAACAGGGTACTACCAAGTACAGGGTGTCAGCCATCTATTACGCCTCCCGTTATTTCTTATGCTTTCTTTTCTTCTTAAATTGTTTGGGTTTCGAATTTTTTTGCGGAGAAGTCTGTTCTTGTTTACCGATAAAATCTTCTTCACTCCAGTTGATGTTTATCGCATTGGCTACCTCTTCGGAGGGGCTTTCTTTGTACTCCTCTTGCGCTTCGTAGGTATCGAGGCACTCCTCCAATGATAATTGATCTTCCAGCTGATCTTCCAGAATGATTTCATCGTCAAAAAGCTCGTAAGTTTGTTTGCGCTTTTTGCGCGGGTAAACCCTGCGGGCAACCATCCAATAAACCACCAAAATAATAACTGCACCGCCGGTTACGGCAATGCCTGGTAGCAAGCCGGGTGTCATATAGTTAAACCTTATTTCGGCTTCGCCTGCGGGTACTTTTACTGCCATAAAGCCGATGTCCACCGTTTCAATCTCTGCCGGCTCGCCGTTTACGGTGGCAGACCAGCCTTTGTCAAACGGTACGCTGAAGAACATCAGCCCCGGTTTGTTTAGGTTGCTGCGCGCCGTAAAGCCGCGGGTATCTTTTTTAAAATAGTAACATGAATTTGCGCGGCGTGCAGCCACGTCATCAAGAAAATCGGTGTAGTCTACAAACATATCTTCGCTGACAACTACATGGTTGAGCATGGTGCCAAAGCGTACGGCTTGTTCCTCATTCAGCACAAGTGCCCGCATTAAAATTTTATGGCGGTCAGCCTCGGGTACTTCTTTTAGCTCGTCTTCTGTAATAAAACCATCAAAGGTAAAGCCCATCGGTACGTAATTTTCATTTTCATAGATGTTGAACTGCAGCTGTTTGGAGGTAAGAAAATACCCCGGCATAGGCTCTTGGTCTTCTTTATCGGTGCCGATAAACAGATATTTTACAGAGAACAGGCTGCGCAATGCATAAAACTCCGGCTGCGGGCGGGAGGATACATCGCGCTTTACGCCAATTTCGGGATAAAACTTCATAATGGAGGAGGGGACTACCGAGTGGAACGTCTGTATATTTGGGATATGCCAGTACATGCCGAAGTTGTCTCCGCTGTCGTAAATATCCATACGGTAGAACTGTTTGTCCACGTCGGGCATCTTCAGGTTGCGCCGCCCCATCACACCGTTGTTGATGATATAATTGTCTCCCGCCAAGTCTTGTTTAGACATACCGATATACAGCGCGGTATAGCTTACGCTGAACAGTGCGAGCACAACGATGACCGTGCGGGTAAAATTATCGTTAAAACGTGCATGTGCAACCAGCAGGTAACAAAGTAGAAGGGACAGCACCGCCATCGCGGCGTAAATCCAGAAGATTTGCATGTCGTTGGCAAGCCCGATTTTTTCTACCGCGCCGTCCTTCAGCACAGGGGTAAAGCCCAAAGCAAGCAGAATCACACCGGTTACAACTGCTGTCCAGCGGAACCCTCGCATAAGGTCAATCTTTTCATTTTCAAGCGATATTATGGTTGCAGTGCAAAGCAGCAGCACCAGCATATAAAACCAACGTGTATAGTAGGAGTGATTCAGCCCTACAAACAGGCTGTTGAGGCCCGGAACCATAGCAATAATAAAGCAGGCGATAAGCATTTTGCGTAGCCAATTTTTGCGTACACTGATGAGAAATGCAAGCACACCCGACATCGAGAACACAGGCAGCCAAGCCGAAAGCGACGCCCATTTTGCACCGTGATCGGGGAACATATTGGGGCGTGAGGGTGTCTCCGGCGGGAAGAAAAAGCTTGCGAGTATGCCGGGCTGGCGCTGTTCGTGGGTGTATAACCAAAACTGCCACCCGCCCAGCATGTTATCGGGCATAGTGGTGCGCGGGTTGCCCATTACCGCTAAAACACTGGGCAACAGTGCGAACAGTGCACACAGTACACCCAGTACGGCTTCAAAAGCAACCCAAAAGAACTTTTTAATGCCGCCTTTCAGCCCGGAGCACCGGATGAAATAATAAAGAATGACAAAAACGACTTCTCCCACAAAAAACCAGTAGTTTACAACGGCGTTGATAGCCACAGTAATGGCAAATGCTCCGCGGCGGTTGTTTACTAAAAGTTCTTCCAAACCAATGAGCATAAGCGGAAAGAACACGATTGCTTCATGAAAATGGTTGAAAAAAATGTTGTATGCAGTAAACCCCGAAAATGCATACAGCAGCGAGCCGATGACGGCATAGTTTTTATCGCGTACAAAGCGCTGCAAAAAAAAGTACGAGGTAAGGGCGGCGCAGGCGGTTTTCAGCACCAGCAAGGGTGCCATCAAATAGGGCAGCGCCTCGGTGGGGAACGGAAGTGTCAGCCAAAAAAATGGGCTGAAAGCAAGATAAAAGCTGTAAGACCCAATAAAGTTTGCGCCGAGGTCGGTATACCAGCTCCAAAAAATATCACCGCTGCGAACGGCTTCGTGAGCCAGCTTGTAAAACGGTATTTGCTGCACATTAAAGTCACCGATGTAAATAAAAAGCCCTTTGTTATAAATGATGAAGGGCAGAAAGATTACTGCGGCTGTGCCCAATGCCGTAAAAAAAGCGAGCCAGTGTTTGCTCTTTTGATGGTTGTATGTTAAGCTGTTCAAATCGTCACCTCTTATGGAATTTAATACAATATAAATTATATCATATTGTGGAAGTTTTACAATTATTATTGTGGAATCGGAACAATAAAATTGATATAATAAAAGTAAGGTTACTGTTAAGTTTTGCAAAACTCAGGCAGAATATGCCTTGCTGATAAAATAGTGGCGGATACTAAGCTTTTTATTGCAATTGGATGGAAGCGGTTTGGAGGGCTTTTATGGGCAGCAACAGTTTTTACGCAATGTTATCGCGGATGAAATATATTGGCAGATGGGGATTGATGCGCTGTACACGGGAAGAAAACCTTGCCGAACACAGCCTTGAGGTTGCAACACTTACCCATGCACTGGCGGCAATCGGCAACAGGCGTTTGGGCAAAAACTACGATGCAGGCAAGCTTGTGCTATGCGCCCTCTACCACGACTGCTCCGAAATTATGACGGGGGATATGCCAACCCCTATTAAATACCATAACCCGCAGATACGCGATAGCTATAAAGAAATCGAGCATACCTCCAACCGCAAACTGCTTGCGATGCTGCCTGACGATTTGCGTGCCGATTATGAAAGCTATTTTGAGGCAGGCTTTTTGGATGAGGAAGAGACAAAAATAGTAAAAGCGGCAGACAAACTTTCGGCACTGCTTAAATGCGTAGAGGAAGAAAATGCAGGCAACCGTGAATTTCGAAAAGCGCGGCATACAACCGAACAGGCAATACGGGATATGAACCTGCCGGAAGCGGATATTTTTCTGAACGAGTTTTTCGATTCGTACGGGCTTACACTGGATGAACTGTAATGTTCATCTGTTTGCATAATAAAACAGATGGTTTTTTACAAAAAACGCTCTTATACGAGTGCATTGTTAAAACAATCATGGTAAAATTATGGTGGCAGATGAACGATAGGATTGTTTTAAAAAAGGGAACGAATTGTTATGTTAAAAAAATATTTTTAATTGAGTTGGATGATATTCCGAAAAAAGATGAAGAAATCTGTTTGGCAATTGCAAAACATTGTGGCGAGAATAGCCTGCCGTTTGAATTCCTCAAAAAACCGCTCCGATTATCAATACGATTAATGGCAGCAAGTTCGAAATTACAAAGGAAATGCAACGAGTTAGGGTAGCCAACTGTTGGGTTTTGCATTGTAAAGAAATTGATTAAATTATAATTGGCTCATCACCAGATATGAGCCGAAAATACAACCAAGTACCATTTATTATGCCCGAAAAAGAAGGGGCACGAGACACTTGCCAATCCTTGCAATTGCGCAATGTTTCATATATAATTAAAACAGTTGCAGTGACGGGGCAAACATTTGTTCTTTCGAAAAATGTTCCTGTCGGAAAGGACGGAAACAAATGGCAGTGGATAAACAAAAAGCACTGGAGACGGCACTCAGCCAGATTGAAAAACAATTCGGCAAGGGCGCAGTGATGAAGTTGGGGCAAAACTCAACGCTGAATGTGGAGGCAATCTCTACAGGCTCTATATCGCTGGATATTGCATTGGGCATTGGCGGAGTCCCGCGCGGCAGAATTGTAGAAATTTATGGGCCGGAAAGCTCGGGTAAAACCACGGTTGCGCTGCATATTATTGCAGAGGCACAAAAAAACGGCGGCGAAGTTGCGTTTATTGACGTGGAACATGCGCTTGACCCTGTTTATGCAAAAGCACTGGGCGTAGATATTGATTCGCTGTTGGTTTCGCAGCCCGACACAGGCGAGCAGGCACTTGAAATAACCGAGGCATTGGTGCGCTCGGGTGCAATTGATGCAATTGTAATCGACTCGGTTGCAGCTATGGTGCCGCGTGCAGAGATTGAGGGCGAAATGGGCGACGCGCATGTGGGCTTGCAGGCGCGTTTGATGTCGCAGGCACTGCGTAAACTTACCGGTGTCATCTCTAAATCCAACTGCGTTGCATTGTTTATCAATCAGCTGCGCGAAAAGGTGGGCGTTACCTACGGCAACCCCGAGGTTACCCCCGGCGGGCGGGCGCTCAAATTCTACTCGTCAGTGCGTTTGGATATCCGACGTATTGAGCAGTTGAAAAACGGCACAGAGGGCATTGGTAACCGCACACGTGTCAAAGTAGTCAAAAACAAAGTGGCTCCTCCGTTTCGCGAAGCAGAATTTGATATTATGTACGGTACGGGTATTTCAAAAGAGGGCGAAATTCTCGACCTTGCTGTAAAACTGGATATTATCAATAAAAGCGGTGCTTGGTTTAGCTGCGGTGAAATAAGGCTGGGGCAAGGCCGCGACAATGCCAAGGAATACATGAAGGCGAACCCCGAGTTTAC
The DNA here is from genome assembly GCF_003814745.1 of Hydrogenoanaerobacterium saccharovorans. Lineage (NCBI taxonomy): Bacteria > Bacillati > Bacillota > Clostridia > Eubacteriales > Oscillospiraceae > Hydrogenoanaerobacterium > Hydrogenoanaerobacterium saccharovorans. The sequence continues at coordinate 84,754 of NZ_RKRD01000001.1, forward strand.
AGCCGGAATCGATAAACAAATCCGCGCAAGGGCGGGTGAATTGGTAATGGTTCGCGGCAATTCAAAGTCAAGCAAAAAGGCGGCAAAGCAGGTAGACCTTGACGTGGAAGTTGAAGATGAAGAATAATGCTGATTACCGCGATTGAAAAGCGAAAAGGCACGCGTAGCGCCGTATATGTAGACGGCGAATACGCGATGATGCTTGACGCTGAGATTATATTTAATGCCGGGCTGAAGGCGGGCAGAGAGATTGACCAAAACGCACTATTTGAACTGCAAAAGCAGAGCGACCTGCGCCGTACCCGTGAACGCGCCCTGTATTTGCTCGGCTACAAAAGCCACACAAAAAAAGAGCTGACCGACAAGCTCGCCAAAACTTCGGACGAAGATACCGCCGCCGAAATAGCGGGGCGAATGGAGGAACTGGGGCTTGTAAACGATGCCGATTATGCCGAACGCTATGCAAGACAGCTTGCCAACAGCAAAGGTTATGGGATGTCGCGCATCCGGCAGCAGCTTTATAAAAAAGGCATTGACAGAGAGCTGATTGACGATACACTGGAGCAGCTCGCGCAAACAGTTGATGTTGACGAAAAAATAAGCGAACTGATTGAGCGAAAATATCAGCGGTATTTGGGGACAAAAAAGGGTGTGGATAAAACAATCAACGCACTGATTCGCCTTGGGTACCGTTATGATGACATCCGCCGTGTACTGAATACGTTTGATACACCGCAGGAATACGACTACGATGAATAATTCATTTCGCATTAAAAAAGCTGCATAGCTTTTTAAACCACTGCTATTACAGTGTGCAGCGAAAGCGGCAGCTTATAGTATGGCACAACATTTGCACAAGCTGGACTTGCAGCCGTATTTCACATGGCGAATCAAAAATGTAGAATGTTTTTGATTGCGAATTAGTATAAAATTGTATATATATTGGAGATAATGTAATGTCAATAAAAGTAGGAATGGTGTCGCTAGGTTGCACCAAAAACCAAGTGGATGCAGAGATTATGCTTTCGCTCATCACAAAGCATGGCTACGAGCTGTGTTCGGACGCAAAAAAATGTGACGTAGTTATCATCAACACCTGCGGGTTTATTGAAGATGCGAAACGCGAATCGATTGAGAATATTTTGGAGTTTGTAGGGCTCAAGCAAAAGGGCAAGGTAAAAGTGGTTGTAGTAACAGGCTGCCTTGCCGAACGCTACCAAATGGAAGTAGCCAAAGAGATACCCGAGGCAGATGTTGTTTTGGGTATCGGCTCAAACAATCAGATTGCCCAAGCCATTGAAAAAGCAATGCAAGGGCAAAAGGTATACGACTTTGCCGATAAAAACAAGGTGATGCTGAGCGGCGAACGCGTAATGACGACTGCACCCTACACCGCTTACCTCAAAGTGGCAGAGGGGTGCGACAACCGATGTACCTACTGCGCCATACCCATTATCCGCGGCGGCTTTCGCAGCAGGCCGATGGAAGATATTATTGCAGAGGCAAAAACGCTTGCTGCAAACGGTGTAAAAGAGCTGAATGTTATCGCGCAGGACACCACACGATACGGCAAAGATTTGTACGGAAAGCTGATGCTGCCCGAATTGCTCGACAAACTTTGCGAGATTGATGGTGTACACTGGATTCGTATCCTGTACGGATACCCCGATACCATTACCGATGAGCTGCTGGACACAATGGCTCGCCAACCCAAAATTTGCAAATACATTGATATTCCGCTGCAGCATGCCAGCGGCAACATTTTAAAGCGGATGAACCGCCGTTTTGACCGTGAATCTCTTACCGCTTTAATGAACCATGTGCGCGAAAAAATGAACGATGTTACCCTGCGCACTACGTTTATCACCGGGTTCCCCGGCGAAACCGAACAAGATTTTGAAGACCTATGTACTTTTATCAAAGAGGTTCAGTTCGACCGCCTGGGTTGCTTCCCTTACTCGGCAGAAGACGGTACCCCTGCCGCCGAGTTTGACGGACAGCTTGACGATGAGGTGAAACGCCGCCGTGCCGACGTGATTATGGAAGAGCAAATGGGCATTATGGAGGCCCGCAACCGTAAAAAAATTGACAAAACCCTTGAAGCTTTGGTGGAAGGGTTTGATAAACAAAATAAGCTTTACTACGGCAGAACCGCCGCCGATGCCCCGGATATTGACGGCAAAGTGTATTTTACAAGCGAGCAGAAGCTGCATGAGGGCGATTTTGTGAAAGTTACTATCGAAGACGTCATGGAATACGATCTTATTGGCAGGGTGCAGGAGGCGATATAAATTGAATTTACCAAATAAACTCACGGTATTGCGTATGGCGCTGGTTCCGGTGTTTCTGGTGTTCATGTTAATGGATGGAATGGCGCATAACTATTTATGGGCGTTGTTTGTTTTTGTAATAGCATCGCTCACCGATTTGCTTGATGGTAAAATTGCGCGTAAACAGGGGCTTGTAACCGATTTTGGCAAGTTTATGGACCCGCTTGCAGATAAAATTTTGGTTATGGCTGGTATGATTTGCTTTGTAGAACTGGGTTATGCCCCCGCATTTGTAATTGTAATTATTCTTGCGCGCGAATTTTTGGTTACTTCTCTGCGCTTGATTGCCGCAGGCAGAGGTATCGTAATAGCTGCAGACAAATGGGGCAAATACAAAACAGTATGCCAAATGGTTTGGATTATTTACACCATTTTAGTTTTGTGGCTACTGATGAACTCGGGCTTGGTTGGCGCATGGGACCAGGGCTTGTGGGTGGCGCTGCGCATACCATCGGATGTGTTGATGTGGCTTTCGGTAATACTTACAGTCATTTCCGGCACGAACTATGTGTGGAAAAACCGCAGCTGTATCAGCGATATGAAATAAACCAGCAGCAGCAATTCGTTTAGAGCAAACCTCTCTGCACTTATGATAACCTCAATGCGGTATCTGCAAAAAGCAGAGAAGTAATTATATAACCGGAGGAACATAAATGAAAGTATACAATACGCTCACGAGACAAAAAGAAGAACTTATCCCCATAACACCGGGTGAAATTAAAATGTATGCCTGCGGGCCTACTGTTTATAATTATATCCATATTGGCAACGCACGCCCTATTTGTGTGTTTGATGTTCTGCGCCGCTACCTTGAATATCGCGGCAATAAGGTTACCTTTGTGCAGAATTTTACCGACATTGATGATAAACTCATCAAAAAAGCAAATGAAGAGGGTATCACCGTTGCAGAGGTTGCGGCACGTTACATCGAAGAATATAAAATCGATGCAACAGGTTTGGGTGTGCGCGAAGCTACCTATCACCCCAAAGCGACTGAAAATGTGGACGAAATTATTCATATTGTTGAGCAGTTGGTGGAAAAGGGCTTTGCCTACGCAAAAAATGGCGATGTATACTTCCGCACAAAGAAAGACCCCGGTTACGGCAAGCTGTCGCATATGCCGCTGGAGGAACTGGATGCAGGCAACCGTATTGACGTAAGCGAGCAAAAAGAGGATGCAATGGACTTTGTGCTATGGAAAGCGGCAAAGCCGGGTGAACCCGCATGGGAATCCCCTTGGGGAATGGGTCGCCCCGGATGGCATATTGAATGTACCGCAATGATACGCAAATATCTGGGCGAAACCATCGATATCCACTGCGGCGGCCAGGATTTAATCTTCCCGCATCACGAAAATGAGATTGCACAGGCAGAGTGCTGCTCAGGCAAAGATTATGTTCATTACTGGATGCACAACGGTTACATCAATGTGGATAACCGCAAGATGAGTAAATCACTGAATAACTTTTTTACCACACGCGATGTGGCAAATAAATTTGGCTACGAGCCCATTAAGTTTATGATGTTGCAGGCACACTACCGCAGCCCCATCAACTATAGTATTGAGGTCATCGAGCAATGTCAGGCAGCACTTGCGCGTTTGCATACTTGCCGCGATAACCTGGATTTCGCACTGAAAAATGCGATTGATACCGTTGGTGAGGACGAAGCAGAACTTAAAAAACAACTGGAAGCACGCCGCGAGCAGTTCATCACAGCAATGGATGATGACCTGAATACCGCAGACGGTATTGCCGCTTTGTTTGATATGGCGCGTGACATCAATACCGTCATTGCCGAACCGCGCAGCAAAGACTATTTGGAGTTTGCTGCAGCTCTGTTTGATGAACTTACCGATGTACTCGGTTTGCTCTACAACCGCAAAAATCAGAGTATCGATGCCGAGGTGGAAGCACTGATTGAGCAGCGGCAGGAGGCAAGAAAAAACAAAGACTTTAAAACCGCAGATGAAATTCGCGATAAACTCAAAGATATGGGTGTGGTACTGGAAGATACACCGCAGGGTGTGAAATGGAGTTTGGCAAAGTGATTCGAAAAATCAGTATGCTGGATATTCCACGCGTGATGGATATTTGGCTGAACGCCACAATTCAGGGGCACCCGTTTATCCCTGAAGATTACTGGTACAACAACTACGATACCGTCAAGAATGTTTGGATACCCTCCTCCGATACTTATGTGGATGAGCGGGAAGGCAAAGTGCTTGGCTTTGTGAGTGTACTGGATAATACGCTGATTGGTGCGCTGTTTGTCGATTTTGAACAACAGGGCATCGGCATTGGCACTGCATTGATAAACTATATAAAAAACTTGTATAGCCCCCTTACACTGGAGGTATACAAAGAAAACCGCAATGCTGTACGGTTTTATCGGTCTTGCGGGTTTGTTATCGCGGATGAAAAGAAAGCCGAAGACAACGACCACATCCTGTATGTTATGGCGTGGACAAAAGAATAATAAACAAAGAAGCCCTCTCCTTTTGGAGAGGGCTTTGTTGGTTTTGCTTTTTCTGCTATAATATATCTAATAGTAAAACGAGAAGGAGAGGTGCTCCATGAAGAAGTTACTGCTATTAATTACGCTATTGTGTATGGTTGTGTTTGCTTCCTGCTCAAATTCAAATGATGATGCAGTTTCACAAAATAGAACTCTCAAAGACGATGAGAGCATGCAATCCGGTATTTTTTCGGAGAAATATGATTCTCGGAGTGCCATCACTCCAACTGACCTTATAGGTCACCCGAACCGAATTTATATCATTAAGGATAGCAAAGAAATACAATTCGAGCCTGATTCAGATGGGTATGAAAAAATATTAAAGTTATTGAATGGACGTTTTCCAGAAGCAATGAAAGAAGCAGCTATGGCTATTTTATGCTTAGATGATAAAGGCAACTTTGATTGGAGTTTAATGTCTGACGAATTTAACTATTTACGGTTGACTTATAATAATACTCAAACCGTCAAAATGAACTGTATGCATGAAAATTATGAAGGTATCCCTGTTAAAGAACTCACTTTCAATGATATTATATTTCCTTTATCAGAAGGATATAATGAGATATGCATAGTTGGTACACAAAATACTTATGGAGTGCTTGATAATTCTTCTGCAATTATGTCAGAGATATTGGCGTATGGTAGCTAAACAATCTTGTAATATAAGCACTAAAAATGAGCTTTTGAAAAAGTGGAGTTCAATAGAAAGCAGACAGAAAAAGTTTTGTGCTTTCGTTTCGCTCAAAGCGGGCAAAGACCTTATATTGCAATTAGTAAAGCCCTCTCCTTTTGGAGAGGGCTTTACTAATATTCACTTACCGGCTTCTTGAGCATACTTAAAGAACACCTTATACGAAAAGGGTGAAAAGATTAAATCTTTTACGTTGGGCGAGGCTGCATAGTACGAGGTTTCAAATGCCAACGGCAGAAACACTGCGCTGTCCATCAACATGCTTTCGGCTTGTTTATACAGCAGTGACGCTTTTGCAATATCATCCGCAACCATCGCATCGGTAAGAATTTTATCGTACACCGTGTTCGAATACCCCGTGATATTCTGATTGGAGTAACCGGCAAACGTGCTCAACACAGCGTCGGGGTTGTTACGCCCAGCAGTAAGCGGTACCAAAGCGAGCATATAATCGCCGCTGCGAACCTTGGCATTCAGTGCATCCATCGGCATTGGCTCCAAGTTGATGAAGATGCCTAAATTCTCTTGCAGTTGCCGCTGTAAAACACTCAGAATAGGCGCGTAGCCGCCTGTATCAGGGCAGATGATCGTAGTTTTAGAAAGCTTGTTTGCCTCTAACTCGGCAAGCCCTTCCTCCAGCAATTTTTTTGCCAAGGCAGGGTCTCGTTTGGTACGCAAATCGTATCCTGCAATTTCGCGGTAAGTTTTATTTAGCATGGTAACTGCGGATGGTACAATGGAATTGGCAGGAGAGAGATTCCCCGAAATAGATGGCGTAAGTGCATCGGTGTTGATGGAAAGCATAATTGCACGGCGGATTTTTTCGTTGCCGTAAGTATTGGTGGTGCAGTTAAATGCAAGCCCCCATACCGTATTTTCAAAACTGTAGATAGCAGCTTTATTTTCAGCTTTTAGGATCTCCACATCGCTATAAGTGATAGGTGCTGCATCCGTTTTGCCTGTATAGAAACGTTCAAGCAATTTTTGTACACCCGTTTGTAATACGGAATTGGGGTTATCTTTATCGGGTTTGTCATCAAATTGAAAATAGAGGTCGACACCTCCTGCGGTAACCGGAGTGCCTGAGTGGTAATTCTCATTGGCTCGCAGAGTCATCCTGCGCTGTTCATCAAAGTTTTTGACGATGAACGGACCGTTGAATATTAAATATTCGGGGTTCAGACCGTATCGCCCTTTTGTTGAGAGAAAAAATTCTTCGTTGCAGGGCATAGCAATGGAGGATGTGACAATTTCGGCAAAGAACGGGTTCGGAGTTTCAAGTTTTACAATGAACGTGTAGTCGCCTTGAGCAGATACTCCCAGAGCCGACGTGGGAAGTTCCCCTCGTAATATTTTGGGGGCATTTTCCACACACAACAAGTTGGAGGCACCAGCGCTGTTTGTTGCAGGGTCGACCACACGCTGAAAGGCAAATACAAAATCATGGGCGGTCACGGGGGTATTTTCTTCGTCACTCCACGTTGCGTTTTTTCGCAGTTCAAACGTATATGTAAGCCCATCTTCCGACACTTTGTAATCGGTGGCAACACCGGGGATGAGTTCGCCGTTTTTACCTTGGCGCAACAACCCCTCAAAGGTATTCTCAACAACCATCAGTGATTCGCTGGTGGTTGCAAGCTGAGGGTCGAGGGAGCGCGGTACGTCGGTTAAATCATATTTTACTGTATAGCCGGTCTTATCTTTTTTACCGCAAGAAACAAAGCTTGTCAACAAAAAAACTGTGGCAAGCAGCAGAGATATCAGTTTTTTCACGCTCCGCAATTCCCCCTTAAACAAAAAAGTGTACATCATTTTTATACGCGGTGCAGTAAATCGGTATAAGTCGGCATCGGCCAACAGTCGTAGTCTACAATCGTTTCCATACGGTCGCAACTTGCGCGCAGTGTATCCATTGCAGGCAACACACAATTGCGCATAGCAACGGCATGATCTTTATGGCATGCAATCCCTTGTGCGTAGGCGTAGGCATCCTCAAGTGCACAAATGTGATCCTGTATGTCCCCAATCAGTTCGTCCAAAAGAGCAAGGTGTTTTTTTACCGATGCTGCCCCCAGCCCGGCGGTACTCATCGCATTAAAAGATGTGGCAATATCGCCTGCGTATTTTACACATGCGGGGAAGATTTGGCGTTTTGCCATCTCGAGCATGGTGGCGGCCTCGATAGAGACAACCTTGCAGTAATTCTCGAGCATAATATCGTAGCGGCTGCGGCATTCTGATTCGGAGAAAATGCCGGTACGCTCAAACAGATTGATGTTCTTACAGTCAATCATTGCCTCAATGGCATCAACGGTGTTGGCGAGGTTGGGCAAACCGCGGCGTTTCGCTTCTTCTACCCACTCTGCCGAATAGTTGTTCCCGTTAAAAATAACAGCACTGTGGTCGCGAACTGTATCAGAGATAATTGCCTTCAGCTCGGTATCAAAATCGTCCGACTGAGCAAGGCGGTCGGCATAATTATGCAGTACATCGGCAACCGCTGCGTTCAGCATCACGTTGGCAAGCGCTATGGATTGGGAAGACCCCACCATGCGGAACTCGAACTTATTACCGGTAAAAGCAAACGGAGATGTCCGGTTGCGGTCACTTTCGTCGCGGTTTAGGTTGGGCAGAGTTTCTACACCCATTTGCAGCGAAACAGCAGCGGGCACGTCCACATCCTTGCCGTTGGCAATATCGGTTAAGATGTGAGTGAGCTGCTCACCGAGAAAAATGGATATGATAGCAGGCGGAGCCTCGTAGCCGCCCAAACGGTGGTCGTTGCCCGCACTGGTGGCAGAAAGACGCAGTAAATCGCTGTATTCGTGCACTGCGGTGATGACCGCACACAAAAAGGTAAGAAACTGTACGTTTTCCCACGGGGTTTTGCCGGGGTCGAGCAGATTCAGCCCGTCATCGGTGGAGAGCGACCAGTTGTTGTGTTTGCCGCTGCCGTTTACGCCTGCAAATGGTTTTTCATGCAGCAGGCAGGCAAGCTCCAGTTTTTTTGCGGTAATCCGCATCATTTCCATGGTGAGGTGATTGTGGTCGCACGCGATGTTGGCACTTGCAAACACAGGTGCTAGCTCATGCTGTGCGGGCGCAGCCTCGTTGTGCTTGGTTTTGGATGTTACGCCAAGGCTCCACAATTCTTTGTCCAGCTTTTCCATAAACTCTGCTACACGCAGACGAATTCTGCCGCAGTAATGGTCGTCAAGCTCCTGCCCTTTTGGGGGCTTTGCACCGAACAACGTTCTGCCGCAAATTTTAAGGTCGAGCCGCTTTTCGTATAAATTGCGGTCAACCAAAAAATATTCCTGCTCGGCACCTACTGTAGGAATAACGCGGTGAGATGTGTTGTTGCCGAACAAGTGTAAAATGCGCAATGCCTCTGCAGATAAAGTCTGCATAGAGCGCAGCAAAGGCGTTTTCATATCCAACGCTTCACCCGTGTACGCACAAAAGGCGGTGGGTATATATAAGGTATGGTCGCGGATAAACGCGGGCGAGGTTGGGTCCCATGCGGTATAGCCGCGTGCCTCAAAGGTGTTGCGCAGCCCCCCGTTGGGGAAGCTGGAGGCATCGGGCTCGCCGACAACAAGGCTTTTGCCCGAAAACTCTAAAATAATAGAGCCGTCGCTCGTCGGGGTAAGAAAGCTGTCGTGCTTGCCCGCTGTAATATTTGTCATAGGTTGAAACCAGTGGGTATAATGGGTGGCGCCATTTTCAACCGCCCAATCTTTCATAGCACCCGCTACCACCTCTGCTATGGCAGGGTCAAGCGGCGCACCTTCGCGGTTGGTGTGCTTTAGGCTGTCGTAAACGCGTTTGGGCAGGCGCTGGCGCATTTCGGTTTCGCCAAACACCTTGCTTCCAAAAATCTCGATAATATCCATAATAAGCCCCCATTAAATAAGATTTTCAAACTTGAGAATCTCAGCAATACCGTTTGTTACTTGCAAAGGTTATGGTTGTAAACAAGGCTGAAAGCAAGCTGCTTACAGCAGATGGATACCGTTTGCCTCGCAGGCACCCATCATATCGTCCGGCCAAACAGATGCCTGTACCTCGCCGATGTGTGCTTTTTGCAAAAGCACCATGCAAAGGCGCGATTGACCGATACCGCCGCCCATAGTGAGCGGAAGCTCGTTGTTTAAAAGCATTTTATGAAACGGCAGCTCGCGGCGGTTTTCGCACCCCGCCAAAGTAAGCTGACGGTTGAGTGCAGCTGCATCTACACGGATACCCATGGAGGAAAGTTCGATTGCGCGGTTGAGTACGGGGTACCAAATCAGCAGGTCACCGTTGAGGTCCCAGTCATCGTAGTCGGGGGCTCTGCCGTCGTGTGGTTTGCCGCTGCGCAGTTTGCCGCCAATTTGGGTGATAAAAACAACACCGTATCGTTTGCAAATTTCGTTCTCGCGCTCTTTCGGGGTCAGGTCGGGGTACAGATCCTCCAGCTCCTGCGAGCTGACAAAGTGTACATCTTTTGTAATAAAGCAGTCGAGTTGTTCAAAACGGGCGCAGAGTATTTTTTGTGTGGCAACAATCGCAGACAGTATCTCGCGTACAGTGTGTTTGAGAAAATGCAAGGTTCTGTCCTCATCCAAAATCACTTTTTCCCAGTCCCACTGGTCTACATACACCGAGTGCAAGTTGTCGAGTTCTTCGTCACGGCGGATGGCGTTCATATCGGTATATAAGCCCGTTTCGGGTTTAAAGCCGTACCGTTTCAGCGCCATACGCTTCCATTTGGCAAGGCTGTGTACGATAGCAACATCGGCGCCGATATCTTTAATATCGAATTGAACGGGGCGCTCCACGCCGTTAAGGTCGTCGTTCAGCCCTGATTCGGGGCGCACATACAGCGGTGCGGATACGCGGGTAAGCTCTAGCACAGCAGCTAGTTCGGTTTCAAAGGTATCCTTCACCAGCTTGATGGCTTTTTCCGTTTCCATAATATCAAGCTTTGCAGGGTATACCTGCGGAATCATAAGATTTTGAGTTGACACGGGTCGTTCCTCCGTTTCGATCATTGCAACATAAATTAAAGTATATTTTTAATTTACCGCATACGGTAAAAAGCTGTGGTTTCAGGTAAAAAAACACCCGGAAATCAAGCGTCGAGTCACCGTTTCGCAACTTTTATAGTATCATTTTTGCCCTTAAAATGCAATGTTCGCAAAAAGCTTGTTACGATATTTGTAGCACTACACCACAAAGGCAGAATGCACTGCGCTTTATTTAGATAAATTAACATTTGCAGTTCCTTCCAATCGCATATTTTACGTTGACATTTTTGTATCACCTGTTACAATAGAAATAGAAATGTGAGCATAAAAAGGCTTGCCAAAAGCAAAGATTTACATGAAACGAGAGGGGGAAATGTTATGGCTGCAACACGAATCCGTTGGATTGCCCTTAATTATAATCTACCCATCAACCCCTCGAAAAACAGGGTGTATGTTTGGCGTAAACTAAAAGATATTGGCGCTGTGGCATTTAACCACGGTGTTTCTTTGCTGCCAAAAAGCAGCCGAAAGGTAAGCGAACTTGTGCTGCTGTGTGAAAAAATAAAAAACTTGGGTGGCGAGGCTGCCATTATTGAAATGAACTTTGTAAACCAAAAAGACGAGCAGGCAATGATTCAACGCTTTGAACAGCAGAGTGTTGAAGAATATAAAGATTTGATTGAAAACTGCAACAGTTTACTGGTTAAAATCAAAACCAAGTCTGCCAAACTGGATGATAAGACCTCGGATGAAATCAAAAAGCTTGTTAGGCGGTATGGCAGAGCAAAGAGCAGAGACCACTTTGGGGCATCTGCCGAAACTGAAATTGAAAAGCAAATTGACCGTATTTTTGACCGTTGTGTGGCGGACGCTTCGGACTTTGCCGACCAACTGAAAAAGTTAATTGACAAAGCTAAATTTTAACAAAACTTGTACAAATTGTATTGATATGTGAACAAACGCCATGAAACATAGCATGAACGTGAAATAATGAGGAAAACAATGGTTTTCGCTATTTAAATTGAAAAAGACTGTGATAAGTAGTTGCTTATTACAGTCTTTGTTGTGTTTAAGCGGTTTGCAGACGGCTTGACCACAGGAGTATAATAAAATCATCCAAAGAACACACTCCGGCAAAAACACTATTGGGAGTGAAATTTATGCATTAGCAATACTTACCTATCATAAATGTACAAATACTTTTTTAATGATGATAAAGGTGAGTGAAATCGTGAAAACCGAAAGTTTATACAGGGTAGACAGAAAAGACGAAGATAAGCTGAAACAGTTGTTGACTGAATGCTTCCGAGAGGATCCGCTCTACTGTCAATTGATACCAAAACAAGAAATCAGAAATAAGATTCTGCCGGATATTTTTAGTTGTGATTTGGATGAGATGTTTGAAAACTGCGAAGTTTATGCAGACAGTGAGGACGTCAACGGTATTATCGTTGTATCGGACGAAAGTGAGCCGTACAACCCGATTAAATACTATGCTACCGAGGTTTTTTATGCGCTGAAAACAGCCGTATACCTAATTAAAGATGACCCCAGTATGCAAACTTTTATTAACTTTATGAAGGGTAAGAGTTACCTCAACTCCGAGTGGACTGAGGAAATCAAGCAGGAAAATCGCCTGCATATTATCTACTTTGCGGTGCGCCCGTCTATGCGCGGTAAAGGCATTGCAAGCAAGATGATGAGCTCTGTGCTGGAATATGCCGATAAAAACAGAATGACAACATCACTTGAAACGCATAATGTAGAGAACGTGCATATGTATGAGCATTATGGCTTTAAGCTGTTTGAAACGGTGCAAAAAAACTTTAGCCTCAAACAGTTCTGCATGGTAAGATGAAACTATAGCTTTTTTCGTTGTGAAACGAAAAAATAGGCATTGGGCCTGCCACGCAAGTGGTTTTGCAAACAAATGCCGTTATGCAAACAATCCCGTTTTAAAACGGAACTGCTGCAAGAAAAGCTGTTGCCCCAAAAGGCAGCGGCTTTTTTGTCGTATTGGGGCAAAAAGCGTATATGGTAACCCGTTTTGCGAAAAAAGGTGCTTTTTTATGCGCTTTTGTTGATATTTCGGCATTACAAAAGTATAATATAAAGATATGCAAGATTAATTACGGCGGCGCAATTTGCCGCAGAGGTGGTTTACAATATGGACAGTAAAGTAAAGCGTTTTTTTGATGAGATGCAAAACAAAAAAGTGGCGTTTATCGGTTTAGGGGTTACCCATACCCGTTTAATTCAGATGATGGCACAAAAAGGCATCGACTGCACACTATGCGATAAAAAAAGCGAAGAACAGCTTGGTGAAGCGGGAGAAGAGTTGAAAGAGTACGGGGTAAAGTTTGACCTTGGCGAGGGGTACCTCAACAACCTTACCAAATACGATGTTATTTTTCGTACACCCGGGATGTACTACAACAACGAAAAGCTTACGGCTGCCCGCAAAGCAGGCAGAGTAGTCACGTCCGAAATGGAGGTTTTTCTCGACCTTTGCCCTTGTAAAAAGTATGCTGTGACAGGTTCGGACGGCAAAACCACCACCACCACCCTGATTGGTGAAATGCTCAGTATTCAGGGCAAAACCGTTCACGTCGGCGGCAACATCGGCAAACCGCTGCTTTGCTATATTGAAGAAATATCACCCGATGATTGTGCTGTGGTGGAACTTTCAAGCTTTCAGCTGCTTTCTATGCGGCAGGCGGTAGATGTAGCGGTAGTCACCAATGTGGCACCGAATCACCTGGATATACATGGTACCATGGAGGAATACATTCAAGCGAAACAGCACCTTGTTGCGCATCAAAATGCATTTTCGCGCACTGTGCTTAACAACGATAACGAAATTACCCGCAGCTTTGCCAAGCTGGTTCGCGGCGACCTGCGCTGGTTTTCGCGCCGTGTAGGGGTGGAAAGAGGCACTTTTTTAGACAGCGAGGGTTACCTTTGTGCCGTAGATGAAAAGGGAATGAACCGTGTACTGCACCGCGATGAAATTCGAATCCCGGGCGTGCATAATATCGAAAATTATCTTACTGCGATTGCAGCGGTGTGGGGCGAGGTTTCCCCCGAAAACATCGCCATGGTGGCGCGCGTATTCGGCGGTGTTGAGCATCGCATTGAGCTGGTTCGTGAACTGGACGGCGTAAAATGGTACAACGATTCGATTGCAAGCAGCCCCACAAGAGCGATAGCAGGGTTAAATTCGTTTACGCATAAAGTGATTTTAATCGCAGGCGGCTACGATAAAAAAATCCCCTTTGAGCCTCTGGGCCCTAAAATTATTGAAAAAGTGAAACATCTTATTTTGATGGGGGACACAGCAGATAAAATTGAAGAAGTGGTAACGGCTCAAGAAGGATATTCCCCCGAGAGCCTGCCGATTTACCGAGTGGATTCGATGGATGAAGCCGTTGCAAAAGCACGTGAACTTGCCAAGCAGGGCGATATTGTTACGCTTTCGCCCGCGTGTGCCAGCTTTGATAAATATGCAAATTTTGAATTGCGCGGAAAACATTTTAAAAGCATCGTCAAAGCTTTATAGCAGGTATTTTAAAAAATGAACAATCAACGTATTTCAATAATAGATGAGAGTAAATAGTACCATGAAAGGAATTGACAGGATGGATACGAAAGAACTAACCCTGCGGCTGGCAGCCGCCGTGGGTGTTTCGGGTACAGAACAAAATGTAACCGCCATGGCAGCCGAAATTCTTGCCCCGTACGGAACGGTGAGAACCGATAACCTCGGCAATTTGATTTGCAGTGTGCGCAAGGCAAAAGAGGGCGCGCGCCACTATATGCTCGATGCGCATATCGATGAAATCGGTATGATTGTCACTTATATCGACACGGACGGTTTTCTCAAAGTAAGCAATGTGGGGGGGATCGACCGCCGTCTGCTGCTTGCTTCTGAGGTAATTGTGTACGGCAAACAACCGCTTACAGGTATCATCTGTTCCACTCCGCCGCATTTGCAGGGGGAGGGCGAAAAGAAAAACCCCAAAATAGACGATATCTATATTGATATTGGTATGAACCGTGAACAGGCACAAGCGGCAGTTTCTCTCGGTGACCGTGTTACCATCAAAGCGCGCAGCCGTGAGATGCTCGGAGACCTGATTACAAGCAAGGCTTTGGATGACCGAGCGGGTTGTGCCGCGGTTATCCGCGCTGTGCAGTTGCTTGCCGATACCAACCTCGACTGTGGCATTACCCTTACCCTCACCACACAGGAGGAAACGGGAGCGGCAGGTGCTAAAACAGCAGCATTTGCGGTTGCGCCTACCCATTGTATTACGGTGGATGTGAGCTTTGCCTATACGCCCGATTCTCCGCGCTATAAATGCGGCGATTTGTGCAAAGGGCCGATGATTGGCATTGCCCCCATTCTTAGCAAATATATGAGCGACCGTTTGGTTGAAGTTGCAAAAAAGAGAGAGATTCCTTATCAGACCGAGGTAATGGGCGGCGGTACAGGCACCAACGCAGACAGTATCGCATCCAGCGGTGCAGGGGTTGCTACGGGGTTACTATCCATACCTCAACAATACATGCATACTCCGGTAGAAAAGGTGAGTGTAGGCGATATCGAAAACACCGCTAAAATGATTGCGGAGTTCATCAAGGCAGAGGAGGCGCACAAATGATTGAATTGATTGAGCGACTGAGCCTGTTAAAAGGTGTTTCGGGCGATGAAACCGCCGTGGCGGAATATATCAAGAAAGAAATAGACGGGTACTGCGAGTACCACAGCGATCATGTAGGTAATCTGCTGGTGTTTAAACAGGGTGCAAAGCGCCCGCTTAAAAAGGTCATGCTCGCCGCGCATATGGACGAGGTTGGTTTTATTATCACACATATCGACGAAAAAGGCCTGCTTAAATTTACTACGGTAGGCGGAATTGACAGCCGCGTCATCATCGGTAAAGCCGTGTTGGTGGGGAACCAAGGCGTTTACGGAGTTATCGGTGCCCGCCCCGTGCATCTGATAGAGGCTGCCGAAAAAGATAAGGTAATCGAAACAGACGATTTGTACATCGACATCGGTGCGAAAGACAAGGCAGAGGCACAGCAGTATGTGAATGTGGGCGACCGCGCTGTATACGACAGCGACTTTGTGCGATTTGGCGACGGTATGATTAAAGCGCGTGCACTGGATGACCGCGCAGGTTGTGCAATCCTGATTGATATGATTCAAAACGAATTGGAATACGACACATGGTTTGCCTTTACGGTACAAGAGGAAATTGGTACAGTAGGCGCTAAGACGGCTGCATTTTCCATCGCTCCTGATTGTGCAATTGTGGTGGAAAGCACAACTGCGGGCGATGTGGGCGGCGTACCCGATGCGAAAAAAGTGTGCTCGGTGGGCAAAGGCCCGGTAGTTGGTTTTATGGACCGAGGCACCATTTACGATAGGGAGCTATACCAACTTGCAATGGACATCGGCAAAAGGAGTAGCATCCCCGTGCAAACCAAAGAGGGTGTGTATGGAGGCAACGATTCGCGTTCAATACAGTGTTCGCGCGGAGGTGTGCGTTGTATCGCTGTTTCTATGCCGTGCCGTTATCTGCATTCGCCGTCTTGTGTGCTGAAAATAGAAGATATTGAGAACACAAGGGCATTGGTTGCTCACATGTGTAAGGAGATGTCCGCCCTTGATTAAGCTGACGGATAAGGTGGATTGCATACAATCTGTATATAATGCAAGAATTTATACTCAATGGATTGCTTATAAAGACTTACCGCATGCGCCGTATTTTTACCGCACTGATGAAGGTACTCTACTTTCGTACTGCGATGGGGTGCTCACCATAGACGGCGAACTGTTTGACTCGGATGAGCTCAACCAGTTCATACGCATGTGCGGCTGCCACACGGTGGTGTGCGGTGAGCAGGCGGCGAATAGGCTGAATGTCAAAGGTCGTTACACCTCCACATCCGTTATGCGCTATGCCAAAGGGCACATTGAGTTCCACAGCAGGGTAGAGACATCCCCGAAACTGGACGATGTTTTTGCCTTACTTTATGAAACGTTTGAAAACATGCAAGCCGCTGTGTTTGAACGCTGGTATTGCGATGTTTCGCTTAAAATACGTCGGGGGCTTGCCTACGTTTACGGTATTTACGATGAATCGTTCTCAGCCCCTGAAGAGAGAGCACATACATTATCTGCCACAGCGGGCGTGTATTATCAAAACCCACATACAGCCGTCATCGGCTCGGTAGCAACCAGGCCGAACCAGCGCGGCAAAGGGTTTGCAACCCAAATTTTACATGCACTTGTTGAGCGCATACTGAGTGAGGGGCGCTTACCGCAAATTATTGCGCTGAACGAACATGCATATCAGCTTTATCAAAATATTGGTTTCGAAGAAGCCGGTAAATATTTTGAGATTACACTTGAATAAAAACAGTAAGGAAACAGAAATGGAACAAAACTTTTTTCAAATTGACCCGTATTTACAAAAGATTGCAAAGCAGGCAGAGGAGAAATGTGCTGCACGCTTTGCCCAAATAGATGAGATTGCGGAATATAATCAACTCAAGGTGCTTTCTGCATTTAATCGGCAGGGGTTGAGCGAAACCCATTTTGTAGGCAGTACAGGTTACGGCTACGGTGACCGCGGGCGAGAGGTGCTTGATGCTGTTTTTGCCGAAGTAATGGGGTGCGAAGATGCACTGGTGCGCCACAATTTTGTATCGGGTACGCATGCGCTTACCACGGCATTGTTCGGCGTGCTGCGCCCCGGCGACGTGATGGTATCTATCACCGGTTCGCCGTACGATACGATGGAAGAAGTAATCGGCATACGAGGCGAAAACACCGGTTCTCTTAAAGATTTTGGCGTGCATTATCGCCAATTGAACCTATTGCCGGACGGTACCCCCGATTACGAACAGATAGCTGAAGCGGTAAAAGGCGCAAAAGTCGCCTATGTTCAGCGCTCTCGCGGATATGCACTGAGACCGTCGCTGCGTATATCAGAAATTGAGAAGCTATGCAAAGCAGTGCGTGCGGGCAATCCGGACGCCATTATTATGGTGGATAATTGCTATGGAGAATTTGTTGAAGAGAGAGAACCCACACAGGCAGGGGCAGATTTGATTATCGGTTCGCTGATTAAAAATGCGGGCGGAGGTATAGCGCAAACAGGCGGTTACATAGCCGGAAGAAAAGATTTGGTTGAACTTTGTGCGTATCGCCTCACATCGCCCGGCATGGGCAAAGAGGTTGGCTGCACACTGGGGCAGACGCGCAACATGTTTATGGGGTTGTTTTTCGCGCCGGATGTTGTGGAGAACGCGGTAAAAACTGCGGTATTTGCATCGGCTTATTTTGAACTGCTTGGGTTTGAGGTGTACCCAAAATTCGATGAACCCCGCACAGATATCATCCAGGCGGTGACACTGGGCAGCGAAGCGGGACTGGTTGCATTTTGTCAAGGCGTACAAAAGGGCTCGCCTGTAGATGCCTTTGTACAGCCCGAGCCATGGGCTATGCCTGGCTACGACAGCCCTGTTATTATGGCAGCGGGTGCGTTTACCATGGGGGCATCCATTGAACTTTCTGCAGATGGTCCTATCCGCGAACCATATGCAGTTTGGCTGCAAGGCGGGTTAACCTACCACAGCGGAAAAATGGGTATTTTGCTTGCCGCACAGTCTATGTTAGAGCGCGGCGCGATTGCAAAATAATTAACCTTGAGATTTATCGCATTTGCACTTGACTAAGAACGCCACTTTGTGTTAAAATAGCTTTTGCAACTGCGGATGTGGCGGAATTGGCAGACGCGCTAGATTTAGGCTCTAGTGGATTACCCCCGTGCAGGTTCAAGTCCTGTCATCCGCACCACTACGAATGAACTTCGAGTGTTCATAACGACAAAAACAGATTGGCTATTGCCAGTCTGTTTTTGTTTATCATCATTCTTCAAAATGTGCTATGATTATTACGTTGAAACCAAATTGATCACGGTTATGCAATTAAACTACTATAGATTGTAAAACAGTTGCTAAAGTCATGGAAGGATGGTGAAAGTGAAACAATGGGCTTTATAATTGACGACATGTTGAAAAGCATATCGGAAAATGGATTTACTTCTGCAGAATTAAAAGGTGCCATCAGATATACATTAGCACCATATTTCAAAAACCTAAATATTTTAGACAACTATATTTTGAACGACCAAATACTTTCAATGTTTGGCTATTTTATGATTTATACCAACAATGAAGTTTTCAAAAATGGAATTAACGAAATCTTGAGTTTATATTGGTCAGCCTTTGAAAAAAATGCCGATCTTCTATGGGACATTATTATTTCAACAAAGGATGAGTTCGCTAATAATGAAAATCTGATGTGGAATGTTAAAGTTGCAACTCCAAATTCAGTGCCAGATGACTGTTATGATGCTGCAATGAGATATATGAGTCATATAGGTGACACTTTGGAACTTTCAGCAAAGATTGAAATAAATGAACTCTATGCAGTAATAAAAATTGTTCAAAACGAATCTTTCGACTTTGACAGTATCCGTAAGGCAAGCTTTGGAATAACCCTAAGCAACATATTAGATAAGAAAAAGTTAATGCGAGTACTGAAAACTTCTCCAGTTGATATCAGACTTTCTGATTGGAGAAATATTGCCTATCATCACACATACCATGTCGATGAGAAAAGAATAACATGTTATTACGGCAAAGCAAATAAGTCTTTTTCCTTGACGATAGAAAAACTGCGTGATTACGCTGCTCAAATTATCACATCATGTAACGCTATGGACATAGCAAGAAGAATATTTCTATTTGATAACATAGAAATACTCGCCGATAAATTCGATGGGTCATTAAAGCCTATTGATAGAACCCCTATGAAAGTCAGCCAGTTGAATACGGCCTTTTTGACCCAAAGCTTTTTAATTTTAGATTACAAGATAACAGACAGTGTTTCTGAAATAGTGGTGGAAGATTTAAAGAATAATGGCAACTTGTCAGATGAGCAAATACAGATGCGAAAAATCCATAGTACACAATTTTTATACCCGCTATGGGAAAAGTTCCCTAATTCAACTTTAAGAATTAAATATTGCGATTATCATAAAGAAATTATTCTTATTGCCTCTGTTCAAGATGAAATTTGTAAAGAAATTGCTAGTGGCAATAAGGGCCTTCCATATCTAGCCCTTAATTTAACAATTGAATGCGGGTACATATAAGCGTAAAAATCAAACGCACTCTCTTTTGAAGTGCGTTCTACTGTAATATTCGTTTGCCTAATGCCAAAAACCTTTATTTTGTGCGGGTCTCCGAGTTTGTCGTTATAAACACCCGCACCATTGAAAAGACCTTCAATTTATGTCGACGGTCTTTCATCTTGGCTTTTATCGTTTCTGGAGTAATCCAAACTAAACTCAGGTAGTAATTACTGCTTGTTGATTGCCCCAAAATGATTAATCTGATTGACTTTCTCCAATCTTCTGCCAAGGGGAAGATGTTTTTATATCCAGGAAAGCGTGGTATTATGGATATAAAATTATTATATTGTGCAGAGAAACAGAAATTAGCGCACCAAACTTTATTTTGTCAGTCAATTGTTTTTTATTTACAGGTGAATTTAATCTAATCTATATAAAGACAAATAATTTGTGATTATGTGCTTTAGGAGTAATTATGGAGAAAAATATAAAAGTAAAGTTAACCACGGATTTAACAAAGTATGCAAAAGGATTAATTCCCTAAACAGAGGGGATTACCGTTGGACGTCAGGAAATATGGAGCAGAGGCAGTGATCGGTTTATTACAGTCAACTTTCCCCGAATTGGTACGCTCGATGTATTATGGAATTCATTAGAGATTATTGATGAAGAAGTAATTCAAGAAAACGAAAGACAAAAAGAGATTTTTGCAGAAAATTTAAAAACGGCTCAGGATGTTACGTTATATTTAGGCCCCAAAGGTGGCTTTAGATCACTTTCTTATAGCTATTTTGATAAAGAATCGGAGATAACATTTCATACCTAAGTTGGATTTAGAGAACAAGCATACGAAATCATAGAGATACTCAAAACACACAAAGTATCTATAAAAGAAGAAATCGTGAAATAAAGATCGTTGGTATAGTTTTGTGTCACCTTTCATATTAATCATTAAAATGATTATTGGAGGAAAGCGATATTCTATTCTTGAATAAATTCAAAGGGGTACCCGATGTTAAAATCCATCTAAAATAAAATTGAATATTGTTTTGAGAAAGCAGCAGATAAATATCCAAACTAAAGGCTAGCTAGTTCCATGCAATAAGAAAAGCCGCCCATTAATGGGTGGCTTTTCTTATATCTCGAATAGTGTGAGGGTTTGCTGGTGCGAATGTTCATAACGACACACTCGGAAACCCGCATAAAATAAAGGCTTTGGCAGCAGGCAAACGAACGTTGCACACTATGTTCACTAAGCAAGTATGGTCAAAAAAGGAACAGACTTATGTCGGTAGCCTTTTCAAAATTAGTCAGAGTGGAATTATAAGACTTAGAAGAATCGCATAGTATCATTGGTTAAGGAACAGTGAATAAGCAGAATCCAAGTTATTATCAATACAAATTACTCTTATATTATTTTCCGCCAAATGTTTGATAAATTCGATGCTGTCAAGAAAATTATTTCCCAAATCAAAGATGCTGCCGGCAATGAATATGCTGAACTCATCTTTTTCAAGTCGGTTTACAATTTCTTGTTTTGCGGTTGATACGCCCATAAAATAAAAACTTAGAACGGATATGATGATCGTATGGCAAAGTATTATATAAAAAATGGGTTATTCCGCCGTATTGTGCTGACTTACATTGAAATCTTGATGGACAAGTGGTATATTTGGTATATATTGTAATTTAATTATATATTGCAAAGCTTATTTATTTGCTGATTATAGCAATTATACGAAGTTCATCCAACGACCGAGCATAGCAGTAATGAGCAAATTAATTACTGCAAGCCATAAATCCTTTATATCAATTGGCTATAAAAGATAAAATTAATAGTTTATTGTGACTCAAAACTTGTAGCACAATTAAATTTAAAATCTATACGCTACTATGAGTTTGCAGAACAAATAAACTGGCAGCAAAGGTTACAAGAAAATTTGTGGCGAAGGTGAGGAGCAAATTATGTGCCAACAAGCCCAGTGCTTTAATAGAGGCCAAGTTGAAGCGTTAAGTAAGGCACTTGGCAATTATATGACAGGGAGTGAAATCTCAAAACTTCTGTGTCAATGTGGTATTGACGATAATAGCAATCAAACGACAAAGTGGCGTCGGCTTGATTACTGTTTTATCGAGCGCCAAAACAAAGACCGCTCGCCTAATGCTATTCTCCGCTTTATCAAGGAAGCTCTACAACCTGTTCTATTTATGAACGATTCAGACAAGTATGAAGCATTTAGAACTGACGTGAATCAGGTAATCCTTACTGCTGGGCTGGAAATACAGAGGGACGGCAATTTGTGTTTTGCTGTCGCCGCAACAACCATTGATGAAGTGAAGCATCGAACACAAAACTTAGAGCGCATGTTACGTCAACGCTGTGTGCATGAATGTGTGCTAAAATACTGTAAAGAAGAATTGCTCCAAGAAAATTATTTTCACGCTGTATTTGAGGCAACAAAAAGTTTGTCTGACAGAGTCAGAGAATTGACCTCTTTGTCTTTGGATGGGTACAAATTATTTGATGAAGCGTTTAAGATTAGCAACCCGTATCTTGCTATGAATAAGCTTCAAACCAGCAGTGAACAGAATCAGCAAAACGGGCTCCACCAAATGTTGAACGGAGTCACCTCCATGGTCAGAAATGTTACTGCACATGAACCTAAGATAAAATGGCTTATAAATGAATCGGATGCAGTGGACATCCTGTGTACAATTTCCTTTTTACATAAACAATTGGATCAATGCATTGTCGTTCCTCACTTTACAGCCTGACATATAACAATAGGAGGACTTATGAAAGGACAAATTTTAAGTATTGAGAAAAATTTTTGCGGTTACATCTTGGGTGATGACAAGAATAAATACTACTTTGACTGTAGGTTTCTTAATAAATACACATCATTTCAAGACCTGAGCGTAAATGAGTGTGTTGAATTTACGCCAACACCCTCAAAAGGGTGGAATTATGGAACAGCTACAAATATTAAGCTTTTATTACCTGAGTTGGCCACTTATAAAGATGTAATTCAATTTTACACGCCTGGATTTGCACGCCATATAGACACAAATAGGGAATTAATTTTTTCGCAGTTTTTAAAAGTGGGTTCTAAAGAAGATGTTATTTTAGAGAAGCTAAGCAAAATACTATATATAACAAAAATAGGACACCATATAATTGACCAAAGTAGTATTTATCAATTCTGCCTAATTGGAGCAACTGAGATATTTAAGCAATATATACGTGGTCAATATGAATTTTTACTAATATTTTCTCACTTTAATGAACGAAATTGGCAACAAAAATCATTAATTGTTGAGCGTGAAATTAGAAAGCGCAGAGAAATATACGATAGAAGACCGCTGGTTAATTTCTATATTATGGTAAGCAATGCGAATAATTTAAAGGAAGAAATTGATAAGATTAAAGGAAGCACTACGGCTGCAGTAATACCTTTTTCATTTGAAGAAATAATTGATTGTAAATCAGATAATGATTTAATAGATATATTCTTAACCAGATTCCACGAATATTTATATGAAAACGACATGCTAGGAGAAACAAACGCAATTGATGATGACAATTTGTTATTTGGAGATCGTGGAAAAATAGCAGATTCCATTGTGGCAAGATGCCAACAAAAAAATAATTCTGGAATATTTGGGCTACGGCGCAGCGGTAAAACCTCAGTATTAAATGCAGTCCTTAGAAGATTAGAGAGGGACAATATAAAATACATAAAAATTGAGTCTAGGTCTGAGCTTGAAAGTTTGGATTCTTGGAATACAGCGTTATATTATATAGCACAAAAAGTTAGACAAGCAACATTAGGTATTGATCAAGCTAAAAGTGAAAACCGTGATGATTTTAAGTCTCGCTTACAGTTAAATAGTACAGAAAAAGACTATGAAAAACGTGCTTCTCAATTTTTTGTTGAAGATATAAAAATATATTGTAAAAATTGTTCTACTCTTGTAATTGCAATAGACGAGATTGAATTGATCACATATAACACTGCTAAATTTGAATTGTGGAAAAATGTAGAAACATATTGTGGCTTTTGGGGAGCATTGAGAGATAGTGGCTGTCCGATAATTGTAAGTGGCGTAAATTCTACAATTAATGAGATAAATACAATTAATTACAATGGGAAGACAGGAGATAATCCCATGTATGGTCGTATTACAAACTGTGCAGATTCAATAAAAACATATTTACCCGCATTTAGCGATGAACAAACTAAGGTGATGATTAATACTTTAGGTAGCTATAGCAACATAGCATTTACTGACGTTTACGCAATTATAAATCGGGCGTTTGGTGGGCAACCATATGCTGTACGTCAATTTTGTTCATATGTTTTTAATAAAATTAAAAAGTACCGCATACATGGAAAACTTTATGAGGTCAGTAGAGCCACAGTTGATCATTTGTTAATTCAATTTAATAATTCAGCAGAAGGTAATAGATTGTGTGAAATAATTTTACAGCACTTGACCATTTTCAATGACGAATATAATGTGCTAAAAAAAATTGCTCTTTCGCCGGAAATATACCAAAAATTCGAATACAATGACATTTCAAAAATAGATCATCTTGAAAAATATGGGCTTATTGAATATGACAGAACAACATTCTATGTAACATTTAATATTGAGTCCATAAGAGATTATATTAAAAAATATGATGAAAAAGATCCTCTAGACATGTCAAATGATGAGCGTAGAATTTATGTACAAAATAAAGTTGTAGAATGTGAAATTAAGCTTAAAACATATATCAGAAACTACTTTACATTAACAGGTCAAACATCGGCAGGAAGAAAGATGTTTCAAGGGTACTTAAGCAATCAAAAAGTAAAAATTGATATAAATAAAAAAGCTAACCCTTGTCCAGATCCAAAAACTTGTACTTTCGGCGATTTTTTTGATCATAAATTGTTTATTTTGTATTTTTCTTCAATAAAAACGATAATAAACGATAAATGGAGTTTACTTGGTAATAGTTTTACTAGTATAGAAATAAGTAGGAATAAATTTTGTAGTTGTATGGATGATTTGAATGCAGGACGGAATGACGCTGATCATTATGATGCAGAAGATACAACAAAATATCCCAATGGATGGAATATTGATGATTCTACCATTCTTGCGTTTTCTGTCGCATATAATACTTTTAAAAAGTTCTTTGATTCAAACAGTCTTTAATTACCCTTTTAAGAAAAGCTAACTAATCCTTATGTGTTTGTGATATTGCAAGTGAAATGGATTTCGCAGTTGGATAATTTATAGCACGAAACCGCGGTAGGAGTTGCGCGACTATGGAGAAAGTATCTTTTCACTTTCGCAAACTTAATTTACAAAGGATTGTTGCATGTAAGCAAGAGCTAAAACACATTTTGGTACGTTAAGTAGGCTGGCTTTAGTACAATGTAAATACATAGGAATTCAATTCAATATCCACAGAAAA
The DNA here is from genome assembly GCF_003814745.1 of Hydrogenoanaerobacterium saccharovorans. NCBI lineage: Bacteria > Bacillati > Bacillota > Clostridia > Eubacteriales > Oscillospiraceae > Hydrogenoanaerobacterium > Hydrogenoanaerobacterium saccharovorans. The sequence continues at coordinate 109,993 of NZ_RKRD01000001.1, forward strand.
TATGAGGGCGAGATGTGTAATGAATATTGGAGAACAGAATTATTCGGAAATGAAAAGGAAAGCAAAAGATCATAATAAATACCTGCATTATACAAATCTTGATTCACTTGCTAAAATACTTGCAAACAAAACATTTAGGCTTTCAGAATTAAAATTAGTTAATGACCCTATTGAAAGTGAACGTGTTGACTCACTATATAAAAATAAAATTTTTACACTTTGTTTTTGTCATGAACAAAACGAATCAATTCCAATGTGGAAAATATATGCTAGTAATCAAAATGGTGTCGCATTATTGTTTGAAAATTTAGATTTTTTAGAGCAAATTAGTAATTACATATTAAACGATAGGTGGGAAGTTAGAGAGTGTGTTTTGTTAGATGTGTTGTATGTTAATAATTTAGAAAGACTTAAAAAGGATTTTGATTTTGGTGGTAACTCGCCAAGTCAGGTTAATACTTGTCTAGGTTTTGCAAAAACAAAAGTTTGGGAATATGAACAAGAGACCAGAGTGAGATGTTATGTTGATGTCGTGAGGAAACATCCGTCTAGAATTTTTCAACAAGGATGCTCAAGAGATGACATAGGATATAATTACCCCGATTTTAATTATGTTTTTTGTAAGATTCCGGACGAATCATTATTGAATATGAAAATAATTTTCAATCCATTTATGGACAAAGAGCAAAAAAATATTATCGTATCAGTTGTGAAAAGTTATTTGCCAAATTTTAATGGCGAAAGTTTTATTAATAGTAATCTCGAAGGAAAAATACGATGAGCAAAGCTATTTATCTAAATTTTTAAAGTTCGCATTATGTTTACCCAAGGACAGGTCAGCGGTTAATATTCTGGAATAGTTTGTGAAACACGTCAAATAATTGAAAATCCCCTGACTCATAAACTTCATGGAGCAGCGGTTTGTATGCGTCCAGCTTTTCTCCATGACTGTTCTCTTAGTAATGGTAGCCGTTTTTTCTAAGTGGGTCAATTCTCACTGTCGTTTCGGGCTATTATATCTTGACTATTACAGATACGGCGGAAAGCATATGTTTATATTTTTGTCACCACCTAATTTCAGACATAAGAAAACCCGCCTTGGTACCAGGCGGGTTGAAGATTCTACTGCTTTCTGAATATCCACTGTTGAAGTAGATATTCAATTAAATACTCTAGTTTGCTACTATTATAAGAAGCGTTTGTGAGGTTAGCTTGCTTGAACACTCGAACATATTCGTCCTTATTTTCAAGCTCTCCTTGATATTCCTTTTCACACCGATTGTATGCAGTCCATCTAATATAGGGATTTTGAGGAAGACTGTGAAAATCAAGAAAACACTCTATGGCTACAGCTTTTCCGTTTATATTTCCTATTGTATTTCCTTGAGGTCCGACGGTTTGCATACTACAAAAGTCGGGATGGTCGGGTAGTTTTGTGATTAGAAGTGATGATGGCTTTTTAAGCAACTCCGCTTGCTTATACTTTTCTACACCGGCGGTGTCATTATCAAAAACTACTATAATATTATTTTGAATATTGATTCGACATAAACCCATGCAAAAATTATACAAACTTCCAGTTCCAGTAAAAGGGTAATTCTCTTTCATATCCACAAAGTCAAAGAAATCGGATATGTCAGGCGATATCTCTTCGATAGCCTTTTTCAGAATAAAAGAGTCGCTCGAACCCTCAGTGACGATAAGCACTCGGCTTTTCGGATCTATTTCTTTAAGTAAGTCAATCCGATTAGCCCAACCGCAATCAATTGCTTCGGAAAAATTCCATTGTACTTCTAAATCAAGATTTGCGGGATTCTCTGCTAAAATTCTAAGCGTTATATATGGATCCATATTTTCTAAAAAAATTGCTAAATCATTAATTAAAGACCTCCGTTCAAAATCATCGTTTGGAAATTCACCAAAGAGCTTGTCCTTTATGTCAGGGATTTTCAAGATGCATTCCGAGACGTATTCGCCTAGATCGTACCCATTTTCAAACCCTTCAACTTCGTATTTCACAGTATTTGCTTCAGAAACATTAATTTCTTTAAATGCATTGTAAAAAGTATCAAATGACAACATGACGGTGCAACTATGGTCTTCATGCTCCCTAACAATTTCCATAAACCGTTCTCGAATTGAAGCTATATCATATCCAAGTAGGTCTAAGCGAGATTTCATGTTTTTAAGCTTTCTGGAAACCCCTTCTCTCATTTTAACAATAGGCCTTTCCGTGTCTGTATCCACATAATAATAAGGAATCTGTTTTATGTCAGACAGTTGGAAAAGAGCAGAATGGTCTTTATACGAACTATTTTTTCCCCAATCTATTTCCATTTGTCCAATCCCAAGTGTTATCATCGAATCCAAAAAATCATCTCCAATAGTCTTTCTTATATGCTATATTATACCACCTTACTTTGCTCAAATATAGTAATGTTCTATACGCCTGCAAGTTTCTCCAGCTTTATGGTCATATATATATTTCCAGTTATCTGAAATGCTAATATATAATTTCCCAATATGTTTACAACATTATTTCAAAGGAGTTGATTAATTTGTTAGATACGACACTTTTCAATGTGAATCTTCCTGATGTCCCTACCAGTGAAGGTAAGGCCTTGGTTTTATCAGGATGTCGTGTTGTATTGGCTAAAGATATCCCATATTCCGAATTGGATGAGCTTAATTATTATTCTTTAAATTGTAATGACTATGGATATGGTAGGACAGAAATAGAACTAAGTTTCGAAAACAAATTCAGTGATCCATATTTTAAGTTTTATATTCAATGTGTGGCAATTCGAACGGATAATGCGATATTGTGTAAGATCAATCGAAATCTAATGCACAAAGCTCTCATGCCTAATAATTACACAAAAATTACGAAAAATGGTAAAGTTGCTTTAGCGATAGGCTACTACTTCAAATCCCCAAAAGAACGAGAGCTGCTTATTAACTGTCAATCCTTTTGCATAGAAGGTTTTGTTGCACTAAAAAGAAAAACTAATGTTTATGGTTTTATGTGCCGAATTGAACAAACTGACAACGGTTGGAAAATGAGTGAAGGCAATACATACCAAACATATAAACATGTAAACATCAGAGGTCTCTATCACTAAATAAAAAAGCAATGACGTTCAGCAGAGTCTCTAACTCCTAGAAAAATCGTTTCAATCCGCCAGTAAGACCAAATCTCATTTGATCGATAACAAGATTGCTGGCAAGATTTATCTGACTACATACGCCTATGCAAATTGTGGAACATCATCATCATGACGGGATGGATTTGTTCCCGGATTATGGCAGGCAGGTCCCTTTTGGAGTGGGGACTTCTATCATGTACAACTATCTTGATTACTGCTTTAAAAATACAACTGAGAACGTCTTTCAGCTCATCGTCTATACTATGTCAGAATATCTGTGTGGGGAACTACGAACCGATAAGGAGCTTCCATTCAATTATCATATCAAAGTGAAAGAAGAATTTTTCTCCAAAGAGCAGGGCGGAATATTTCGCAACAACTGTATCTATAGAGAATGTTTTGATAAGAAAACAGGTAAGCTTTTGACAAAAGAGTTGATTAAAAGAAATCATGCAAAAGTTATGTATGATACGGATAATCTCTTGATAGAACGTACTGAATGAGTATGAATTTACTATTTCTTTACTTGAAAGAGCATTTAGCTCACTCAAATAAGTTTGTAAGTGATGGTACTCATCCAGCTTAGTCGCTATATATTGCTATTAACAAAATACAAGAAGAGTAATTAATAATAATTAACCAAAGAATTGAGCATTGAAATGTTTTGTACTTATTCATGATTAGGGTTACCGCCTACACGGAAGGTGGTGATTTTTAACAATATATGGGATGGAGTGAAGCAATTATGAAGAGATTAGTTTATATTGCTGTAATCGTACTATTGATGTTAACATCCTGTACAGAAAGTGATCAAAAAACGTCACAGCAGGAAAGCTGCTTCGGGTCAATTGAAAGTCGACAGGAAGAAGTGAAACAGGAAACACAGATGAAAACAAACCAACCTGTTCCTTTAATCGATTGCACCAACCTTAATCTGCTGGAGAAAGTGTACCTGAACCCACTGGGCCTCACAACTGTTATAGGAGTTCCGTGGTCGTCGCCGGCGGAGTTGGATCCAGACAGCGTCATTACAACATATGAAATTAAAATGATTGGCAACCCGGTTCTGCGAGAAAAATATCTTGTAAACCAACAGTATCTCTATCCCGCAGAAGATGTGGAGAATTATACAGCTGATTATTTTGGCATGACTGCGGAAGAAACTCGAAAGTCTAGCAATTATGACAATGGAAAAAAGGCGTATGTAGTTGAAATGGGACTTGGAGGCGCGTGGGGTGCATATGCGGTCAATGCGCAGCAAGAGGAAGATATCCTGCATTTGGAATATTGTATCGTCAACAGCTACAATCAAACAACAGCATATGGTGTCCTGGATATCCGGCTTTGGGCAGATGGGAGTTATCTGTATCTGGCTAACCGGCAGGAGGATATGCAGATTCCTGATCCTGGAGACGGTAGTTTTGTATACCCCGATCCTATTACCGAAACCGCAGATGGAACAGTTGTCTTAAACCTTGGCGGGAACAACCAGACAAGAATGACATATACCGCCGATTTTATGGCGAAAGCGGATCAGCTGCTGGAATTTGAAGTAACAGGGAACTGGCAGGGTGGCGCTGTTAATCTGTTTCTGTATTCTCCAGACAAACAACTCACCCCTATTCGCATAACAAAGAACTATTCCGATACGGTATTACTGTCTGGTGGTGAATGGAACTACAACTGTACCGGCACCTGGCAAAGTGGTAATGCTTCCATTATCGCGCGACTGAAAGACAGGGTTGTTTCCAAGTGAAGTGTTTTATTCTCAATTTTATTTAATTGAGAATTATCTGTAGTGACATGAATTGCGCATTATGTTTATGACATACCTAAGCCTCAGAACCAATTATTTATATATGAACTCAATAATCCATAGCTATCTTTGTTGAGGTAGCTATGGATTATTGTTTTTCTATGCATTCTTTGGGGTCTTCGTCTCCCGAAAGCCTTTATAATCAGGTTACTTCAATCCTCCGCCTTCACGTGACATCAATTAACGCATAATATTATAAAATAATAATTGCTATGTTGTCGGTTGATGATCCTTTCTTAATCTTATCTTTGATATACCTTATACGGAAAGTCTATCATTTATTTCCTAAAATGATAATATATTTAGCTTTAAGACTTATTTCAAGAACTTTATTCATCATCCTTACCAGCTGAATCATTCAATCCCCAATCTTCTCTATATTTACATGGTAAAAACAGGTGCGTAACGTTGCACCCCATAGTTATCACAATATCGATAGGTGGAATTTCTGAAATGAGCTTAGAGCATTGAGTATGTTCTGTCGATGCCATAAAGTTGTTTCATCAGGCGTACAGCATCTTGATTGATTTGAGGTTGCCTTTCTGCACCTGCAGAATAACAGTCCAACACATTTCCGGCAAGGTGTTTGCCCAATGCTTCTGCAATTTGACTGCGGCAGGAATTATGGACTTAACTACAGTTCCAGCAGTTTATCTCCTTTTATTTCCTCGCTGCTCCATCGAATTACAGCAAAGTTTCCCTTTGCATGATCTCCAACTTTATTAATCCACTGTATTTCGTTGCTTGCTTTTGCTCTAAGCATCTGATTTTTTGTATCGGTTGCGTAAAGAGAAGAATTGATAACCCACCATTTGCTGTGGATACCAGCGCGATGTAAATCCTCTTCCAAACGCATCGCTTCAAACACTGGCGTAGTCTCCGCCAATGTAACAATAATAACCTCTGTTTGCTCGGCATCACGAAGCTTCGGCAGCAGCTTTTTCACAGATTCAGGCGTATCGCCCATGGTGCGCTGTACTTCCTTGTGATAGCTTTGGGTAGAATCAAGCAAGAGTAGCGTATGCCCTGTGGGTGCTGTGTCAATCACAACAACTTGTTTTTCTGCCCTTTCCACAATATCTGCAAAGGCACGAAAAACAGCAATTTCCTGTGTGCAAGGGGAACGAAGATCTTCTTCAATATAGGCAATGTCATCCTCATTCAGGTTATTTTCTCTAGCCTTAGCTAATACAGTTTCTCTGTACTTTGCTAGAACTTCTTGTTCATCAATATGGCTCATAGAGATGTTGGGCTGCTCATCAATTACATATTTAAGGTGGGCCGCGGGGTCAGTGGTTGTCAAATGAACCTTTACACCTTTATGTGCCAAGCCCAATGCAATAGCGGCAGCTACTGTCGTTTTTCCTACACCGCCTTTGCCCATTGTAAAGATAACTTTCTTACCTGTATGATGAATATCCTCAATCACATCTTTAAGCTGAGGAACAACACTTGCATGCAAAATTTCCTCACTTATGAAATACTTATCCAATGTAAGCAAAGCGCGGATATTAGATAGTCCCATGATGTTATAGGCTCTGAGAGGAATTTGGTATGTTACTATCTGCTTTAAGCTGTCGGGCATTTCTGATAATGCCTTTTGTTGCTTACGGAACAGACCTTCAGATATCGGATCATCAAAATTGGTAAGCACGCCGTTGATGACCAATACTTGATTGTTCACACCAAGCTCTCGCAGTTCTGCCGATGCCCTGTTTGCTTCTTTTAGTGGTGCACCCTCGGCACGAGAAACCAAAATAAGCGTTGTCATCTTGCCATCAGCTAAAGTGGACACAGCGTTTTTATATATCTTTTTTCGATCCTCTAAACCGGATAGCTGACCAAGGCAGGAAGCGCCATGCGTGTTTTCGCTGATGAAATTGCTCCATGCAGATGGCAGCTGCAACATCCTAAGAGTATGCCCGGTAGGTGCAGTATCAAAGATAATGTGATCGTATGCGTGGGCTATTGCCTTGTCTGTAATAAAGTTAGAAAACTCGTTGAAAGCTGCAATCTCCACTGTGCAGGAACCTGAAAGCTGTTCTTCCATATTCTTCAGAACAACATCCGGTAATTTGCCACGGTAAGGAGCAATGACACTTTCACGATATTCAGCAGCAGACTGAATAGGGTCGAGATTGGCAACTACCAAATTAGCAACATCTTGAATGGGTGTCCCTTTTCCATTAAGCTCTGTATTAAACACATCCTGCAAGTTAGAAGCAGGGTCAGTGCTGATTAACAGCACCTTTTTCCCGCTATCTGCAAGAGTTACTGCCGTAGCACAAGCGATAGAAGTTTTGCCAACTCCGCCTTTGCCTGTATAAAACAGATACTTTGTCAATGCTATTTTTTGCGGATTAAAGTTTTTTTCCATTAGCAACAACCACCTTTGCAATTACAGCCGCCATCATTCTTTTTAGGTGTGACTTTTACTTTTGCGGCTTCAACACCCAAATAATTTTTGGGTACATTCAAAAGCCGAGCCAGCTCATCGTTGGTGGGGTAACTGCCTTTTTTTACAATCTCACCGTCTAAAACGGTAATCGGAAGCACTTCAACGCCCCCAACAGACATCAATTTATTGACTTCTGTGTTTTTCACGAACTCCTGCGGAGCACTGGAGAGATTATAGCGAACAACCTTAATACCATTTTTGTTTAAGCTGCTGAGTACGGTGGAAATTCTAAGCAGCTGTGGGTCAACAGAAACCCCGCAAAGGCCGGTAGAACAGCACATCGCCGGCTCATAGATAATCATTTTTTTCATAGAAAGACCTCCTTAATTGTTGATTGTTTTATGTTGATAGTCAATTGGATAAAAGCCTTAAATTAATTGTCGCAGCAATGTTTTAACGATGGAATTATTAACGAAACTACTGCAAGAATCAGGGTAAATATTCCAGAAAATAAAAACCATTTTTCTACTCCGATTACCTCAGCAAAAGTTCCGGAAAGCACAAGACCTAAAGGCATTGCCACCATACTAATGCTTGCTGAAAGAGATAAAATACGTCCTAGATATTCTTCTTTTATTTTCATTTGTAAAATGGAGATTTCTACACCAGTGTAGAACGGAACAGATACTCCCATAATAGCAGAAAGTATTATAAACACATAAAATCCATTTGGAGGCAGAAGTCCTGTCAACAAAACGCCTGCTCCATAGACGGCAATAGAACCTGAAATAGCCCTTATCTTGTTTATTTTTCTACCTAAAATACCAAGTAACAAGGAGCCCGTCAGCATACCAAAAGAAAAAACAACCTCAACAACACTGGACTGGGTAAAAGTTCCGCCAAAATAGGTCATTGTGATTAGTGGATATAATGTGCCGATAGGGAAATATATTACAGCATATAAAGCACTTATTGCTAATAGGGCGGTCGTTCCGGGCTCTTTGTTCAGTATGGATAAACCTTCCCGTACTTCTTTTATTACATGAGGAGTTGCACATTCAGCTCGCGCAGTCAGTTTAGGAATTTCCACAATGCAGAGCATAAACACTGCAAACATAGCTCCAAAAACATCGAGTAAAATGATAATATTTAGATCCCATAGCCCAAATAGTACAGCTGATATAGCTGGACTTGCCACCATAGAGACAGACTCAAAACTTTGTGAGTAGCCTGCATATTTAGTTAGCTGATCTTTTGGAACTATCAGTGGTGTTACAGCTTGCAAAGACGGATAGTGAAAGGCTGTGCCAATAGAACGTATAAACAGAACCACGATAATAAGCCAAATAGGAATTTCTCCCCAAAAGCCTACCACTACCAAAATTAGACTTGCTCCTGCAATAAACAAATCAGATAATATCATAATTGTTTTTCGGTTATAGCGATCTATATATACACCGATAAATGTACCTAAAATTGCTTGAGGAAGGAAACCAATAAGAGTAGCAAAAGAAAGAATTGCTGCCGAGCCGGTTTTTTCAGTCAGATACCACACAATTGCCATCTGTAAAATAGAACTGGTCAGAATAGACACCGCTTGCCCCGACCACAGCAATATGAATTTTGTCTTCCAGTTTTGGGGCACGGTAGCTTTCCTCCTCAATATTTTTTTCGCACTAAGACCTTCTTAATTTCATATAGTTTCTTTTGGAAACCAGTGCTTTGTGTTATTTGCTATTTTTACGAGAATCAGCATGATTGGTACTTCTGTTAAAACTCCTACAGTAGTAGCAAGAGCGGCAGGGGAGGTTGTGCCGAACAATGCGATTGCAACAGCAACTGAAAGTTCAAAGAAGTTAGACGCCCCAATCATTCCTGCCGGAGCTGCAATATTATGAGGTAACTTTAGCCATTTACAGGGTAAGTATGAGATAAAGAAAATAATAAAAGTCTGGATAGTGAGCGGCACTGCTATGAGAACAATGTGCAATGGATTATTAAGGAAAACTTCCCCTTGAAACGCAAACAACAATATTAGTGTTAGTAGCAGACCTAAAGTAGTCGCATTGTAAAACTTTGGTAAAAATTGTTTTTCAAAATACTCCAGCCCTTTTCGCTTAGTAACAAGAAGTCTCGTGAGAATACCTCCTGCAAGGGGAATCACAACGAACAGTATCACAGACAAAATTAATGTATCCCACGGAACCGATACATTACTAACGCCTAACAAGAATTTAACAATTGGTACAAATGCGACTAAAATAATAAGGTCGTTTGTCGCTACCTGTACTACTGTATAGGCAGGGTCACCTTTGGTTAATGCACTCCATACAAAGACCATTGCCGTACACGGTGCTGAACCAAGAAGTACCGCTCCTGCAAGGTACTGTTTTGCAAGATCAGGGGTAATAAAGTTTTTAAAAACTATATACAGGAAAAATGACGCTAAAACATACATTGTAAAAGGTTTAATAAGCCAATTTGCAATCCAGGTAACATATAATCCCTTGGGATTTTTACCAACGTTTTTAATGCTTTGAAAATCTACTTTCATCATTTGTATTTTATACAGTTACACAAATTTGATTTCTTGCACTTATTATAGTTTTTACAGTCTACTTGATAACACGGAATATTTGCGAGTCTTCTTTTCAGATAAGCAAATAACTCTTCATTGTCGATTGCAAAAGACTCACTTACTTTGTAATATGCCCATTGCGCTTTCTTGTAACTATCCAAAACACCTGCCTTTTTCAACACAGTTAAATGTCTGGAAGCATTAGACTGTGTTAATCCTAAGCACTCTTCAATTTCACAAACGCACATATCGCCCTTCAGCATCTGTGCGAATATACGCAATCTGGTTTCATCTGCAAGTGCTTTTAATATATCGACCACATACCCACCCCCCCCTAATACAACACTATATGAGCATATACGCATATACTATGCTAACCAAAAGCCATTTGCTACAATGGCTTTTAATTTATTTTTATTTCAATACAATTTCCGCAGCACAGCGGTACTGGCTTTTTACACACATCAATGTCAACATTTCTTACGGCAAGAATGAGCCCAACAATAACATCCGCAATTGCTATTTTTGCACCGAATACGTTCATAAGTAAGATAAGCGAACACAAATCAACAAGAGAGAGTAAAGCTGCCAAGCAGTTTGCAGTAACACCATCGAACCGCCCTAAAATCTTCTTTGTTCTTTCCGGTGGGTAATAGCTTTAAATATAAGAAATGATGAAAAACAAAACAGAGAGCATCACGAAAATCTTAACCGTTTCATACAAAGAAATTGAATGCTACCGCCAACACGTTGTGTAATATCTAGTTCTATTGTAGAAAGCAAGTTCCCAATCAGTGTGTTGAGCCATTTCATTCCTAAAACTTGATTTTGAAAGAACAGCCATATAGATTCTATTATTTGCATTGTAATATCATACTTTTTCTAGTCACATTTATAAATCTAATTGTGTCGATTTATTATTCTATTGATAAGCCATCTTCTTACAGATGGCTTATCGGCAGGAACAACTATTACGTTTACTTACAGGTGATACTGCTGTTATTTGTTGTAACAATTTCATTGCATTCTTACATCCATCTTCTGATAAAGAATAATGAGTCCACTTACCTTCTTTACGACTTTGAACTATGCCAGAGTCGCACAAAACTTTCATATGATAGGATAATGTTGGCTGACTGATATTAAGTTCTTCCTGTAGCATACAAGCACATTTTTCGCCTGTTTGCAGAAGTTCTAACACAATTAATCTATTCGGATCGCATAATGCTTTAAACACTTCTGCTGTCACATCATAACTTGTCTTCATAACCTCACTTATTTCATATTTATTTATATATATATTATGCATTAAATTGATATTTGTCAATGTGATAAAATTACATAGTTACTAGCCAAATAAATAGCTGTGTTAAAGCATGTAGAAATACGCTGTATTATTTTGTTATATTAGTTATAGATTTCTATTTGTGGTGATGGTATGATAATAATGTATGTTATAAGCTAGAACCTTTAAGCAATGATTTCGTAAGTCAATATTAGTACCATAATGCGAGATTCAGAAAATTAAATTTATAATTATAATGGAGAATTAAGATTTATGTCATTTCAAACACCGCTTACAATAAACGAAGTTATAACCGATATACATGCAAAAAAATATCTGCTCCCATCCATACAAAGAGAATTCGTGTGGAGTCAGGAACAGATTAAAACACTTTTTGACAGTTTAATGCGTGACTATCCTATAAATGCATTTCTTTTCTGGAAAATCCCGAAACATAAAGCATCGGAATTTAAATTTTATGAATTTTTGCGAGATTATCATCAAAAGGATAATACGCATAATCCAAAGGCTAATATCAGTGGTACTGACGATGTAATGGCTGTTCTGGACGGTCAGCAACGTTTGACTTCATTGTATATTGCTCTAAAAGGAACGTATGCAAGTAAATTATCTTATAAACGCTGGGACAATCCTCAGGCCTATCCGAAAAAAAGATTATATCTAAATCTGCTTTCAAAACCAGAAAGTGGAGATTGCGAATTTGATTTTGACTTTTTAACTGATACTGAATCCAACGAGAAAGACGACACACATCATTGGTTCCCTGTTGGAAATATTCTGGATTTAAAAGAACAAGATGAAGTAAATGACTATTTACTTGAGTCGGGTATTTTGTTAAATACTGATAAGGAAAAAGGGAAATTTGCAAATCGTGCACTGTTTAAATTACATAAAGTCATCCATGTAAATCCCATTATCAGCTATTACTTGGAGCAAAGTACCGAGCTTGACAAGGTATTGAACATATTTATTCGCGTTAACAGTGGAGGAACAACGCTTAGCTACTCAGATTTGTTGCTGTCGTTTGCAACAGCACAATGGGAAAATAGGGATGCTCGTGAAGAAATAAATGATTTTGTCGATGAGATAAACGAAATTGGGCATGGTTTCAACATAAATAAAGACATTGTTTTGAAAGCATGCTTGGTGTTATGTGACATTGAAGATATTAGTTTCAAAGTTGATAACTTCAATCGTACTAATATGCTGAAAATAGAAAGCCAGTGGGATAATATCACCAAAGCTATTCGTGATGCGCTTACTTTAATCAGCAGTTTTGGATTCAGTCGTGAAAACATTACGTCCAACAATCTTGTCATACCGATAGCGTATTATTTGAAAACCATTGGGCTTCCTAATAATTTTGATGTTTCTACATCTAAAATTGAGGACAGGCAAAAAATTAAACGATGGTTTGTATCTTCTCTGCTAAAGCGTGTATTTAGTTTTGCACCAGACGGAGTACTTAAGCCGGTTCGAGATATTATAAAACAGTACAGCTCCAGCGGATTTCCACTGGATAAAATTGTTGAACGTTTCAAGGGGACAAACAGGGCTTTGCAATTTAGCGAAGATGATATAAATAATTTGCTTTATTCAAAATATGGTCAAGGTGATACGTTGGTAATTTTATCAATTTTGTACCCTTGGGCAGATTTTAGACATAATTTTCATATTGATCATATGTTCCCCAAAAGCGAATTTGCCCCTAAAAAGTTGGCAGCCACAGGAGTGCCTGAAGACAAAATTACCGAATTTATAGAAAACTGCAATTATATAGGTAACCTCCAACTAAGTAAAACATTTTTTTATCATTATCGTCTAACTTTCGGTTACATAGAAAACACAAATGTCATCTAATGTTTCGTATTAAGCCTACTGATTAGAAATTTTATTTTGCCTAATCCATTTGAAAAACTTTCGTTGCCATTATGTGTATCTTTGAGTGGCACAGAAGTAGTAATTCCTACTGCGATGTTAAATTTTTTTACAGAACCGATTTTGCATTTAATTACTTTTACAGTAGTAGGTTTTTATTATAAAAAAGGAATAGATAATCCTGCAAAAGGAAGCTTTCTCTATCTATTGTTTTATTGTGTACATATAGGATTGTTGTTTGTGATGTCATACTTTCGATTTTTACAATTAATAGTTGTTGCAACAATAATCGCATATGTAGCACTACATATTGGAGTGAAAAAAATAATAAACAAAGCGTTATATTGTCGCTAAATTTTCAACAGATGGTCAAAGTCATGATGTCCAGATAAGCGATAAGTTTAAGGAGCATTGCTGAGTGCAGTAACCTTAGTTTTTATTTCTTTTTTGTGTCTTGTAATGTAGCGGAAAGGAATGGTTATAAATATGACAAATTATTTGCCATGCAATCTGAATGGTAGAAGTATTAATGTTAATGTGATACCGACAGTATGCAATCTTAAAAATATGTTAGTTAGTTTAAAAAAGTTAAATGGTGATGATGCCAAATTAAAGCAATGGGAAAAACGAAGCTATAAAGCATATTGTATTGAAGATATAAAAGACGAATTGTTACAGTCAAATAGTATTGATTGGAAATACATTCTTTGCGAACACATCCTATCTAAGAGAACTTCAGAATTAGGAGCAAACGCAATCGATATTTACTTAGTCGCATATGTTGTTAATAATTATGGACTGGGGAAAGATAAGTTCTTTCAATACATAAGAGATAGTAAAATATCTGATAAACCCGGCTCTGCACAAGCTATTTGGCAAGTTGGTAAGGGTGATGGAGTATTTCTAAATATCCTTAATGAAAATGGAAGTGTTAGAGATTGGGAGTTCTTTAAAAAATGGACTGGATATAAAGATAGCTGAATGATCATGTGCAGCGGGAACTTCGCTTAATGAGTGGATAGCAGAGTACATAAGATAATAAGAAATGTAATAGTACAGATTATTTATATTAACGGGAGATTTAATGCATGATTAAAATAGACTACAAGCTTAATGAAAACGATTATTTAATGTTTAATGAATATCATTTATTGAATTCATACACAGGAAAAAAATCTTTAACGACTTTTAGAATGATGTTACCAATTATATCTTTATTGGCAATATTAATTTTTTTTATTGCTAGTGCTGATCTTGAGTTAATACTAATTGAAGTAGCCTTACTATTCATATTATCAATTGTGTGGATAATATTTTCTAAAAATATGCTCATTATCAGCATGAAAAAGAATATTAAAAAACTAACTAAAGACGGAAAGCTCCCTTTTTCCGAAGAAGGGACACTTATATTTGATGATGATTTTATAAGCGATAAAAACTCCACTACTGAGAGTAAAACAAGATATACTAGCGTACAAAAATTCTGTATTACTGACAAGGCTGTTTATATTTATTTTTCAGCAGTTCAGGCATACATTGTTCCTTTTTCAGCTTTTTTAACAGAAACTGACAAACAGGATTTTATCAATTTTATCAATCAAAAATTTAAGATTACTAACTACATTAAATGAGCATCGTGACATGAATTGCGCATTATGTTTATTCAAGTAATTTAATTAAAAACTTGATTTTAAACTGTAAGAATATTATTGCTGTTGAAAAAATTTAAAATAACATCTGTGTTAGTTATGAATCTTTAAATGATGAGCGTGTCATTATAACTTATTCCAACAAAGGTTTAACTGAAAAAACCATTTATGATTCTAATCAAGACAAATTAGTACAAATAAAAGAAGGTAGAGGAAACATTACCCCAAACTTTCTTAGTAGTAGTATTCACGAAATTTTACCTGAGACAAATAAATTACTGCTTCTGCTAACGATATCGGTCCACCAAGATACACTGAAATAGAAAATCTAACTAGAGCATCTACGAAGACTAATTTTGTAGATCAAAGTAGACAATTTTAACTATATATAAAAGTGGTATTTCTCCAAAATAAATATTCTTCTGCACTAAAGAACAATGTTAGGATTTCTGTTAAGCAATCTTATGGATACATACAAGAAAATAAGAGCTGATTACAAAACATTATTGAAAACTATTTTCTAGGGGACTTACAGATAGCATATGTTCTTTTGTGAGGTAAAAAAATGGATAGAACAATACTGCATGTGGATTTAAACAATTTCTACCCCTCGGTGGAGTGCCTGCATCGTCTTGAAATGCGTGGGCAGCCTGTAGCGGTAGGCGAAGATGTTGAACAGCCTCACCGTATTATCTTAGCAAAAAATTATATTGCCAAAAGATATGATGTCAAGACTGATGATGTCATTTGGCAGGCAAAACAAAAATGCCCCAATCTTATTGTATTGCCGCCGCTTTCCGCTTCTTTGGTCATACGACCCGCCAAATCGTAGGTGTATGTCGTTGTTTTGCCGGTATGGTCTGTTTTGGTTCTCTGGTTACCATCCAAATTGTAGGAATAGCTGTATGAACTGAGTATAGCTGTCCCTTTTTTGTTTGTTAATCCGGTAACCAAATTCGCATCGTTATAGGTATAATCAGCAGCAGTTCCGTTGGCATTGGTTAAGGTTTTGCGGTTGCCGTTTGCATCGTAGGTGTAAGATGCAGTAGCTGCACCGTTCTCTTTTACCATGGTCAGACGGTTCAGCTAAGTTGCAAATTGTTTTGTTTTATTATTGGGGGCAAATATGTTTTAAATCTTAATGAGGAATTTACACATTTGTAATTATCTTAATACCATCTTTATAAAATAAATGATAGTCTAATAGCAGGTGTTAGTGATATGCTAACACCTTAATATCTTTTATGAGCAAGGTGATTGAAATGTACATAATTATAGTTGGTTGTGGTAGGATGGGGAGTAATTTAGCATATGAACTATCCGACCATGGACACGATGTTTGCATTATCGACCGTAGTATGGAGCGTTTAAAAATATTAGGCAGTGGCTTTAATGGCAAAATAATGAATGGAATTGAATTTGACAGCGACAATTTGAAATGTGTAGGTATAGAGCAAGCAGACGTTTTGCTTGCCGTAACTTCCGATGACAATATTAATATAACCGTTTCAATGGTTGCAAACAGGATTTATCATGTTCCACAAGTTATAGCAAGAGTGAACGACCCGAAGCGAAAACAATTATACGATAAACTGGGTATTCATACAATCAATCCTGTTCAGCTTGGAGCAAATTTAATTATAGATAAGCTCGATTCTGAAAACTGTACTGTGGTTGCTGAATTGGATAATAATTATCAGCTTCTTGAAATTGAAGTGAATCATGGGATTTCGCAAGTAAATGTCGAAAATCTACAACAAAAATATTCCTGCAATATTTCATATATAAAAAATAAAAATAAGTGCTTTATACCCGATAAAGACACGAAACTTGAAGATGGAGATATCATTATTTGCACCGTACATAAAAAAGATAAAGAAAAGCTTTTGAAGATATTTCATAAGGAGGTACTCGTATGGATGCCATTATTATAGGAGGAGGAAAAATCGGATATAACCTGCTTAAAACCGTAAAAGAGCGAAACCACAATGTTGTACTTATTGAAAAAGAGAATAATACATGTTTTAAACTTGCCGAAACGCTGGATGCAAATATTATTTGCGGAGACGGAACCGACCCTGAGGTACTGCTCGACGCAGGAATAAACAATGCTGAAATTGTGGCTGCGGTAACGGGAACAGATGAAGAAAATATGGTTATTTGCCAAATTGCAAAGGTTAGTTTTAATATTAAAAAGACGATTGCAAGGGTGAATAACCCCAAAAATATTTCAATGTTTAAAGCGCTTGGTGTAGATAGAATCGTTTGCAGTACAGCCTTAATTGCCGATATGATAAAATATGAGCTTGACAATGAAGAATATAAAGTAATACAAACTTTTGAGCGTGGCTCCATGATTCTTGTTGAAGTGGTTATTAGTCAAAATCATCCGTGGTGTAATTGCAAAATAAAAGATTTAGCATTGCAAGAGTGTGTGATAGTTTCTATTATCAATAATGAAAAAGCAACTTATCCCAAAGGCGATACACTTATATGTGAAAATGACGCAGTATTGTTTATTACAGACCATTTAAATTTGCAGAGTCTCATGGAAAAATCAAGTAATGGGGGAATGCGTTATGCGAAAAAGAGGGGATAGCACGTTAGGGCTTATTACAGAAATAATAGGAACATTTTTGTATCTTTTAATACTCTTTATTATTGCTGTATTATTTTAGGGGTGTCGTAATGGATTATAATGAAAAGGCAGCAAGCAATATCGAAATAATAAGCTATTACAGCGGAGTTATTATATTTGGCACTGCTTTATTAATGCTCATTCCAATTTTCTTTACAATTGTTTGTTTAGAATTTGCACCATTAATCGATTTTATAATTAGTTTTTGCATAACAATGCTTGTAGGCATATTATTAATGATTTTTGGCAGGCGGACTCAAATACAAAATGCAACAACTCTATGGAAACACGGCTATATTATAGCTGCATTTACTTGGATTGTTTTGATGATGCTTTGTGCAATTCCGTACAGGCTCAGCGGACATTTGCAATCGTTCCTCGACTCTTGCTTTGATGTAATGAGCGGGTTTACAACCACAGGCTTGCTGTTAACTCAGGATTTAGACCATTTATCCGTTGGTTTAAATATGTGGCGTCATCTGCTGACATTTATAGGCGGGCAGGGGATGATTGTTTTAGCACTTTCGTTTATATCCAATCAGGTAAGCGGCGCATACAGGTTATATGTAGGGGAAGCTAAGGATATTGAACTTGTACCCAATGTGGTAGGAACAGCAAAAATAATTTGGAAAATAAGCATGGTATACCTGGCTATAGGAACTTTTATGCTTTGGGTCACTGGTATTATAATTGGGTTAAACCCTATTACAGCATTATTCCATGGCTTTTATATGTTTGCATCTGCTTGGAGTACTGGCGGATTTTCTCCCATGACTCAAAATATGATGTATTATCATAGCTTTGCATATGAAATTATTTGCCTGATAATTTTGGTTCTTGGCTCGTTTAACTTTGGGCTTCATTATGCTGTTTGGCAGGGCAACAGAAAAGAATTTGTTAAAAATATTGAAACTCGCAGCTTTTTTATAACATCTTTGTTGTCATGCATACTCATTCTATTATGGCTGGCGAAATCAAACGTTTATCCTGATGCAGTTTCCGATTTTAGGAGAGTGGTATTCAATGTTCTATCTGCCCATACAACTACAGGTTTTACCAATATTTATGCAAGGCAATTCGCACTTGAATGGGGAGATATCGGGGTATTGATTATGGCGATAGCAATGCTGATTGGTGGTTCGGCGTGCTCAACCGCAGGCGGATTTAAAGGGCTGAGAGTGGCAATCGTGTTTAAATCCATCATTGCCGATATTAAAAAACTTCTTTCTTCTGAACGCAGCATAAAAGTTTACAAATATCACCATATTAAAGATTCTGTTTTAGAAGACGGCGGCGTGAAGTCTTCGGCAATCATTATACTTTGCTACATAGTGCTGTTTGCTGTGGGAACAATTATGGGAATTTTCTGTGGATATCCCTTGGGTAGTTCTGCGTTTGAAGCCGCATCTGTTACTGGTAATGTAGGCTTATCCATTGGCGTAACATCTGTATCAATGCCCAATATACTAAAAATATATTATATCATTGCAATGTATATGGGAAGATTGGAGTTTATTTCGGTATTTGCTTTAATAGGATTTATCATAAAAGGGGTTAAGAAACTATGCAGAAAATACTAAGAGTTTTCTTCGCCGTATTTGTGTTGCTTTTTATATTTCCCATTCAAGTGTTTGCACAAGTGAACATTACGAACATTAACAGCTTAATAGAAAATGCAAAACAACTGGATAACAGTGCTGTAACGGTAGAAGGCGAGGCTGTTGGTGAACCATTGGAAAGAGGAAATTATTGCTGGGTGAATATAAATGATGGTACAAATGCCATTGGTGTTTGGATGAAAGCTAAAGACGCCCAACAAATTAAAATGTATGGCGATTATAAAAACAAAGGTGATATTGTTCGTGTTTCCGGAGTATTCAGAAGAGCCTGCAAAGAACATGGCGGTGAAGCCGATATCCATAATGAGAGTATGCAGGTTATAAAAAACGGATATGTAGTTAAAGAAAATATTTTAGTTGTAAAACTGGTTTGTGCTGTCATATTAACTCTTATACTAATTGCTGCGATAATAACAATTCATAAATTTAAAATTATTCAACTGCCTTATCACTTTTAGGCAAAACAAAAAGGTATCCATTTCATATGAAATGGATACCTTTTTTGTGGTATTTAAACAATAATTGCTTGCATATCTTTATCCGTAAACATTTTCTGTACTTGATTTATTACTTGTGCAGATACTGTAACAAGAACTTTATCTCCTAGAATAAACTGTGTACTGCCTTGAGGAATTATAATTTCATTATTCCTGAAAACAGAAACAACATTGCAGCATTCGGGGAGGTTGAGCTCCCACAACTTTTTATTTTTGCATTCAGATTTATTTGTAACTTGAAACTCTCGAACAAAATAATTTTTGCTTTTTGCATTAAAATATTTATCAATACCATATGCAATGCTATCTTGGTTAATCATTTGCTTTAAAATAGTTGGGGTACTAATACATTTATCAATGCCTAAGCTGTAAAAGACATCTATGTTATCAGGGTTATTTACTACGGCATATGTGCTTTTAACATGAAAAGTCTTTTTTGAAATTTCGCAAACTACTAAATTATCAGCATCATTTTCATATAACGAAATCACTAAATCTGCTTTGTGTGCATTTGCATTTTTAAAAACAAATTCATTTATATCACTCTCGCATATTGCAGGTATTTCATATTTATCTGCAATTTTTCTGCATAAATCATAGTTAGAGTTCACTAGAGTGATTTCGTGCCCCTCATCCTTTAAAATTTTAACGAAATATTCGGTACATTTATTTTCTCCAAAAAGTATAACGTTCAATTCATATCACTTCTTTTCATTTGCTAAAATTAATTGTAATTCTTTTATAGAAAGTAATAACGGGGATAAAGTGGTAATATTCATTTCTTTACATAAATCTTCTTTTTCAATATTTTTTAGTAGGGCTATTACAGTATTGGTTCTGTAGTATTTTTTTGCAATTTGAGAAATCATGATATTGGAACTGTCACTGTCGGTAGCTGCGACCAATACGTCGGCAGACTCAATTCCGGCAGCTTCCAAAACTTCTCGTTCTGTAGCATCGCCTTTAATATAACGGTAAGAAATACTGTTATCCAGTAAAGCCAAACAGTTTTCATTTTCATCAATAATTGAAACATTAACTTTCTGGTTACATAAGGTCTTAGCAAAGTAAGATCCTAGTTTCCCGCAGCCAGCGATAATGATATTCTCTTGTTTATGGTTAAAAAATAACATTGCAATTCATACCTTCCTTCATAAAATATAATAGCATACATACTATAAATCCTGTATAAAGATAATTTGTTTCATATTAAGATTTTATAAATAAAAATAAGTAAAGCTAAACTAGCTTTACTTATTTTTAAATACATCATAATTCCCCAACAAAACGATATCCAATGCCTACTTCAGTAATAATATATTTGGGATTGGTAGGATCATCTTCAATTTTTCTGCGTATGTTTGCCATAAAAACTCTTAAAGATTGAGTATCGCTTTCTAAATACGAGCCCCACACTTGCTTTAAAAGATAACTGTGTGTTAAAACTTTACCACAATTGTTTACAAGTATTTTTATGATATCGAATTCCATTGGTGTTAAATGAATTTCAATTTCTTTTTTAAAAACAGTATGATTTGAAATATTGATTTCTAAATCTCCAATTTTATATAAAGTAATATTACTGCTTTCTTCTTTCGCTGAATGCCGTAGAATTACTCTTATTCTTGCAAGAAGTTCATTTACGCTGAAAGGTTTTGTAATATAATCGTCTGCTCCGAAATCCAACGCATCTATTTTTTCTTTATCTTGGTCTCTTCCAGAAACTACTATGATAGGTGTTTGAGAAAATTTACGCACTCGTTTAATGATGTCCAATCCATCCATGTCAGGCAAACCTAAATCCAAAATAATCACTTCAAGGTTATTTGACGTAATAGCACTTAGCGCTTCTTCTCCGGTTGATGCTTCAATAATTTTATAATCTTGAGTTTTTAACGAAAAACTGATAAATGACCTTATTTGCTTATCATCTTCCACAACTAAAAATAATTTGCTGCTATTCATATTATTCCCCCTATAATGGTAAGCTGAATTGTATAGTAGCACCTTTTTCTAAATTATTTTTGGCAAATATTTTTCCACCGTGAGCTGAAACAATTGCCTTACAAATAGAAAGACCCAAACCGTTGCCTCTGTGTTTAGTATCGGACGGTAAATCATCTGAGATAAAGAATAGATCAAAAATTTTATTAATATTTTTGGGATTGATTCCTGTTCCATCATCAATAACACAAAACCATACTAGCTTCTTCTCAACATAAACTTTGATAATTATGTCATCCGTTGGGTTTGAATGCTTAATCGCATTATCAACAAGATTAATCAGTACCTGAGCAATCAGCTTACCATCCATAGGCACAAAAATAATTTCATCTGGAATATCGACTGATATTTTATTTGCAGTTGCATATTTTGAAAAATAATGCAGCACAACACCAATGATTTCTTCTATAGCTTCCGGTTTTTTATTTATATTAAGTGAACCTTCTTGAACTTTTGTTAGGCTTAAAATATTCTCAACCATTTGAGTAAGCCACAAAGAACTGTCATGTATACCTTTTGCAAATTCTAAATTTTCTTTCTCTTTTATGTTGTATATTAAAATTTCTGAAGCACCTGAAATGCTTGAAAGAGGGCCTCTTATATCATGCGAGATTGCTCTTAGAAGGTTGCTTTTAAATTTTTCGCGTTCTACTTCGTTTTTAACAGATTCTTTTTCTCTATACAAACGCTCACGCTCTAAAGCTATAAAAATTTGATTGCATATAGAATTTATTAATGCCTTTTTTTCTTCATCAACTGCAAAATTTTTTGGGAGACAAAGTATGCCGTACTGATTTATTTGGTTTTTGATATAATAGATTGTTTTACATTCTAATAATAGTTCTATTTGTTCTTTAGAAATCATTTGAGAAGTGATAGAGCGCTTTTCTTTTACAATATCATATCGGTAAGCGATGTTATCAATAGATGTTAAAAATGTTACTTCACAATCAAATAAAATAGAAATACATTGCAATGAGATGTTGGCAACATCAGAGATACTCGATGCCTTTGCCAGTGAACTTGAAATTTTAAATAATGTTTGAAATTCTTTTTTATTTCTGTTGGCGGCTTTCGAAGATTCAATTATTTTACTTGTTAGTGTACTGGTAAGGATAGATGCTAAAAGCATAACGACAAATGTAAGAAAGTAGCTCTTATTATAAACTTTAAATGAATAAATAGGTTCTATGAAAAAAAAGTTAAAGCTTAACATAGATAATAAAGAAGCCGAAATTCCATATAAATACCCTTTTGTAAAATTTGAAATAATTAAGACAGAGAGAATATAAATAACAACAATATTGGTATCTGAAAAACCTAAATGCTTAAAGATATATGACAAAATAGTAGCAATCGTTAGAATTAATAAAGTTAGTGTTGATTGGAGTAATATTTTATCTTTATAATTCAAAATCCATTTCACTTCCACTGATATTAATTTATAAAATTATAACACATTTATTAACTTTTTTAAATGTAACCGTCAAATAATGCCTTCATAAACAAGTCCATTAGAGTTGATCTGACCCTCGAAATACCGTACCATTGGCAAAGTTAGCCCTGCAAAGGTTAAGAAAAACTGGACATAAAGTTAAATATTTAAGAATTTTGTATTTCAAACGCGTAGGGCTAGCCAGCCTAGAGCAGAGTGAATTCATTTAGTATTATAGTAGGTTTCAATATATTTGAATATATCCACACGAGCATCATCTTCTTCACAAGAATCATCGTTGGCAGCTGCAACAGCAATGCAAGACAAGCAAAGTGATAGTCAAAATTGAATTCAACACCAATCATCATAGTTATTCATGTGTTGTTTATAGCCGCTGGAGTTAGTATTGTATATAAGCAGAAAAAGAAATAAATTGAAGAAAATTAAGTCTGTATTATGGTGCTAAATGAGTTGCTCATTATGTTTATACATTAGGGCGATGTTGACCCTGCTTTTCTGCTGATAGATGCAAAAAAAGAGGAGCTTAACCGTCGCCGCCCATTAACTAAGGGCGAATTGAAACGTTTGTCTGAGCAGTTCATGGTGGACTTTACTTATAATTCAAATGCTATTGAGGGTAATATCCTAACATTAAAAGAAACAGCTCTGGTATTACAAGGCTGACAGTTGACCAAAAACCTCTTAAAGACCACTTAGAGGCTGTGGGACATAAAGATGCAATTTTATTTATTGAGGACATTGCAAAGAAAGATGTCAAGATTGACGAGTTTATCATTAAGCAAATTCACTCACTGGTGCTACTAAATTCACCTGAAGATAAAGGCGTTTACCGCAGAATTCCTGTAATGATTATGGGAGCGTTTACTGATCCTGTACAACCATATTTAAAAGATGACAGAACTGATTATAGAAAATACAAACCGCAAGAAAACAATGCACGATATCGAACGCATTGCAAGATTTCATCTTGAATTTGAGGGTATACACCCATTCATTGATGGAAACGGAAGAACAAAAGTCTATATGTTGACCTCAAGGTTGTTTAGTTTTTAGCACACTCCTCATGGCGGTTTCTTGTTTAATTAATTAGTAAACCGCAGGTCTGTGATTATTGATAAGGCAGACTATTTCAAAACACATAAACTACAAACCAAAAGCGGTTTATGACAAATAAAAACAGAGGGTGGCAACACCCACCCTCTTATATATGCTATTGTGGCTCAATGGCAGAGCAGCAGTATCGTAAACCGCAGGTTGCCCGTTCAACTCGGATTATCAGCTCCAATATCAGAAATCACCCTAAAAGTCGAAACTTTTAGGGTGATTTCAATTATGCTTGTTGTGATACAATTGATGGGTGACAGATAGAAAGAAAGGAACAGCTCCAATATGATATAATGTTGATAACTACAACAACATTAATCAAAAAAGGAGCTGTTCTAAGGACAAAGAGTACAGATTGATGTGAAGACACATACTGACAAATTGTGATATAATATTATAAAATATTTTTTAAACCAAGGTGAACATTATGCTGAAAATAGCCATCTGCGACGACCAACCACAGGAGCTTGAAGCCATTTGCACTAATTTAAAGGTATATCTTACAGTTAATCCATTGGAGGCTGAAATTCAAAAATTCACACACCCCGATGAACTGCTGTCAGCGATAGAAAACGAAAACTTTCACATTTACCTATTAGACATCGTTATGCCTATGGTAAATGGATTAGAGCTTGGATGTCAAATTCGGCGTCTTGACCGTGAGGCGCAAATTATCTACGCCACTACAGAACCGCAATTTGCCCTGCAGGCATATGCGGCAAGCCCAATCAATTATCTCATTAAACCAATTGACAAACAGCAGCTATTTGATACGCTTACACTGGCAATCTCAAAAATGGACTTAACCGAGGATCAGACGTTTACTGTGAAAACCTCCGATAGTCTGCGTGTCATAAATTTATCGGATATCGCCTGCTTTGAATATCGCAGTCACTCTGTTCTGTTCACGCTAAAAAACGGCGAGGAATTTTTAAGCCGCACCATTCGAGAGAATTTTTCGGAATATCGCTCTCCAATCTTGAAGGATAGGCATTTTCTGCAATGCCACACTTCTTTTGTTGTCAATATGCGTCGTGTGGAGCTGTTTTCTAAGGATAGCTTTACACTGTGCGGTGGAAAAATTGTACCCATTGCAGCAAAGCAATATGCTACAGTGCGAGATACATATATGAACTATCTTATGCAGAAAGGGGCACACAAATGATTGAACATTTTCCAGACTTTTTAAGAGCGGCTATATCCACCACTGCCAATGTTCTTTTAATGATAACCCTGTTGCAACCCAAATACTCAAAAAAAGTTACAATACTTACAATGTTGGGAATTCTTGGAGCCGATCTTGGTACAGCTGTTTATTGTTATCTAAGCGGCAACTTAACTCTACTTGCAAAAATTGACACAATATTGTTTGCTGTTTTGTGCTTTGCAGTACGCCCATTGTTCAAGGACACCTTTATGCAGTGGCTGTTTTCCTATCTTACAGTGCAAAACATCAGCGACATTGTCATCATATTAAGCTTTACCATTTCAAGAAAATTGCCATATCCTGTCTATGCAAACTCCATCCTACGATTTCTCCTGTTTGGCGCTTTTTTGCTGATTTTATTACGCTATGTTCGCCCACTGTATCGGCAGGCGGTGGAACATTGGACAGCATATTTTGCTATAGCATTGGGGGTTTATATTACCTTTACTTACTATGTTTTGTTGTCTGACAATATTGTGGCTACACTGACCGAAGAGGCAATTCCTCTGCTTTTGGTAATATTGATTGGTCTTGCCGCATATGGCTCTATTTTTATCTCTCTTAAAGATCTGCAAAGAGAGTTTAGAATAAAAGATGAAAACCAAAAAATGCAAACAGAGCGAGAATATTTGAAATTGGCGGCAGATAATATGTCCCAGAGGCTTAAGCTTATGGATGAGGTTTCTGTGCAAAACAGCCGTGCCACCCATGACCGACGCCATTTTAACAATGTGCTGTTGGAGCTTTTAAAGCAAGGAAAATGTGATGAAGCGGTTGAGCTGCTAAAAAATCAAAATCAAGTTGTGCCCAAAATAATTAAGGTTTACTGCGAAAATCCAATTGTCAATGCAGCTATTTGCCATTATGCAGGCATCGCAGAACAGAGTGGCATTAAAACCGAAATCGAACTTGATATTCCAAGCTACATCACGCTGGATTCCTTGGAGCTTTGTTTGGCAGTTTCAAATCTGTTAGAAAATGCGATACAAGCTTGCAAGAGACTTGAAAATACAAAGCTTTGCTATATTCGCTTTACCTGCCGTAATGTTGGACGACTGCTTTTAGAAATAGAAAATACTTGCCATAAGAATACCGTCCTTGATAAAAACGGCTATCCCATTGCCCACGAAGATGGTCACGGAATTGGAAGCAAAAGCGTCAGTGCCTTTGCAAAAAAATATGATGGTGAACTGATGTATAGCATCGAAAACGGAAATTTTCGAGTTCGGCTGTTGGTGTGATAACAGAAAAGTTTTGTTTGTGAACAGCGAAATTTAAGATAATATGAGTCTTTTAAGTGTAAAGGCTCATTTTTTTATTTTTTATGGTATTTTATTGAGAGAAATTTATATAAAATATGTGTATCAAAGAGCGTAATAGAATGAAAAACCACTGGCATGAGGACAGCCCTCTTGCTGCCCCCAATACCGAGGGCAACGTGTGGTCAAAGCAGGTTTGCACTGCCTTTGAGCCGAGAGCCGATACCCCTAAAGGTCTTAGTCAGTGCTGGTACTGATTCGCCGATTTTCATTTGGAACAAGCCCCGCTCACTGGATGTGGGAGTGTCCTACTGGCAAAAAAATATTAAAATAGGAGATGAAGGTATGAAAAACCAATTTTAAGCATTTTACTCAAGATATGTATAAATGCCAGCGGTATAGGCGTAAAATGAAAATAGTAGAAATTTATTTGTCAAGAGCGAATTTTAAGTAAATATAGTTTTTTAAGTGTAAAAATGGGTCTTTTAAGTGTAAAAGCCCATTTTTTTCTTTTTTTATGCTAATCTGTGAGCAAAAAATTGTAAAGCTTTTTATATAAGATTGATATTTACTGCAGGAGAAAGAAAATTTTAGATTGATAAAAATAATTGAAAGAAAAAGAAGAAGGACAGCTTATGTTGAAACTTAAAAAGGTAATTGCGTTTCTGATGGCACTCACTTTTTTTTGCACCGAAAGCCTATTTCTCGTGTCCGCCTATATAGGAAGTGAGTCAAATGTATCTGATCAATCGGAATCAGCTGCGGGGCAAGCGAAAACTTCATCAAATTATATTGATGGCGAAGAAGTAAAGATTGATGGAAAAACCTATTGTCTATTTAGCAATCTTGCAAAAGGTGAGAAGCTGGAAGACGATGGGGTGCAAAGCGAAGCATTTCCAGAGATAGACGCTGCGCTTGAGGCACGTATTCAAGCACTTACAGACGACTTCACAAATATTATCGGTGCGCTTTCCATACACCAGCCGGAGGATATTTTTGTGGATTTCGGTACCCCCGTTACAGAGTTCGTTTTGCCCAAATATCTGACAGCGGAGGATGCGGAAGGCCGTGAAGTGGTACTTATGGTACAGGAATGGAAGCAGCTTGACAGTAAGCAGTCTGAAGCCAGTTCTTCTAATACCAGCTCCTCTGAGACGAGTTCTTCCAATGCAAGTTCCTCCGAAGCGAGTTCTTCTATTACCAGCTCTTCTGAGACGAGTTCTTCCAATGCAAGTTCCTCTGAAGCGAGTTCTTCTATTATCAGTTCTTCTGAGACGAGTTCATCCAATGCAAGTTCCTCCGAAGCGAGTTCTTCTATTATTAGCTCTTCTGAGACGAGTTCATCCAATGCAAGTTCCTCCGAAGCGAGTAGCAGCAGTACCGCCTCGCAATCGGAGCAAAAAACCACCAACACGGTACAGTCTGGCGTAATCCAGCTGCCTAATAAGACAGAAGCGCTTACGAACACCGAAGATGAAACAGCGAAGGAACAAATTTACACGTTTATTCCGATACTGGAAAAATGCGTGTATGAAATTGATTCCACAAGTATGCCGGTGCTGACTGTGCATGCGGTGGCTACTCCCACTGAGCAAAGCGCAAGCCGCGTAAGGTTGGCAAGCTTTGAAGCAAATTTCTTAGGGTACGATCTTGGTGACAGCAGTTCGGCCATGCAGTTTGCATATGACACCAAATCAAATGCCATGGGGATTCAGTACCGCACGGGGACAGGAGAATACAATTCTTTGTTTAGAGATATCGATCTCTATGACACACGCATCGGCATGCAGACCAATTTTATAGCGTCTGGCTTTGCCTTGAGCTATAAAAATTCCAGCGGAAAGCTGATTGATATCCGTACGCCGTGTGCTACCACCGCCATTGAAAACAAGAACCGTGTGTATTTTCCAGACCCGGGTTTAAAAACAGCAATTGACGACAATACCTACCTGATTGCGTGGAACTTTGGCGACTTCCGATTGGACATCCTTTATCACTACATCAACGGCAGCCGTTCCTTTTCAAAGGAATACCGGCTTCAGGCTCATACAAAAATGGAGAATATTCAGTTGATGGAATGCATGGATACCAACAATTCCGCCCAGTATTGGAACCAGAATATCTATCGCGCCTATGTCGGCGACTGTGTATTTTCCATTTTGCCCGTGACGCCTATTTTCGCCTATCAAGGCGGATTACTGGGAGATTATTTCTTTAAAGTGTTTACCGCCTATACCCCAGATAAGACGTTTGCCAATTCCATGGGGAATGGCTCCGCATTTGGACTGAAATGGATTACAAGCACGCTTTCCAGCGGCAGCACAGCCACCTACAAATATAACGGCTTTGTTTCCACCGGAGACGGCGCGCAGGATATTTCCGTGTTGTCGCCTGCCATGCAGGAAATTGACACAACAGAAGCAGCAAAGACGGCCATGTTCAATTTTGACATCGTCAATTTGTCATCTGTCTCAAGAACACTAAGTCTATCTGCCTCAACCGATTCAAGCTCAGTTAAGGTCAACGTAGGTACCTCCCAAGTAACCGTCGCCCCCGGCGGGTGCACCACAGTAATGGTTCAGGCGACGGCACCGAAGAGTTCGCCCACGCATAAGGCAAATATTTATTTGAAAGCGAGCGACGGCAGCGTCTCGGGGCAGGGCGTCGCGTCCTTAAGCGTCAAGACTGTCACGATTGGGAAAAACGAAGCCCCTGATCTTACCCTGAGCGTGCTCTCGGAAAACCAGCCCTTTATGGATTATGACTCGGATTATCTATATAACCTTTATGTAGATGAGTTCCCAGCCACCCTGATACTCACCGCGACCGACAAAGAGGGGTTGGTCGTCAACAACAATGGGTTTTCATCAAAAGACAATACAAAGCTCTACCCCACCACAATCACAGGCAAGGAGCCGGCGGGCTCCGCAAGCCCCACAAAAATTATT
The DNA here is from genome assembly GCF_003814745.1 of Hydrogenoanaerobacterium saccharovorans. Classification (NCBI taxonomy): domain Bacteria; kingdom Bacillati; phylum Bacillota; class Clostridia; order Eubacteriales; family Oscillospiraceae; genus Hydrogenoanaerobacterium; species Hydrogenoanaerobacterium saccharovorans. Next base: position 139,496 of record NZ_RKRD01000001.1, read on the forward strand.
TACAGCATCACAGTAGACAAGCCCACGACTTCCCCGCTGGACCTGAGAATTGAGGACATCAAGGTGCTGGATAGTGCGGGCAGCAAATGGATTTGGTGGGAGGCGGGTTACTATCTCAACGTCAAGCTCAAAGAGAAAAACCCGCCCACTGCGCGCGGCTTGTGGTATCAATCCCCCAACCCTGGTCAGGGATATCCTCCCAATTCGTGGTTCATCATGATGGGTTCGATGAACACTTCCAATCCGCCCAGCGGGTATGGCCGCGTGATGGTTGACGGTCTAAAGGACGATTCATCCGTCAGGTTAGTGCAATATTCCTTCTACAATCGTGGGAGCAGTGAACCCATCAAAACACTGGAGGATTATTCCTTTAGCGGTGTCAATGTGGATTTTGATATTTACGGCGACGTACGGGCGACCGTATACGACCGGTTTGGCAACACTACTACAACAAGCAGCGAATTCAAACAGGCAGACGGTACTCCCCTTCCGCTTCAGGGGCAGCTACGCATTGATAAAAGCCCACCCGATATTAAATCGCTGCGGGCGACGAAGGCGCTGGACGGCGGTTTGCCGATTGACCTCAATCAGACCTACAACTATTTGCAACTGACGCCCGAGATAACGGACAGCGCCAGCGGCATTGCGAAAATCGAGGTCATTAGCGGCAATACGGTGCTTAAAACTGTGGAACCTGTCGGCGCACCGCTTACCTGCAACGAGCCCATTGAAGATATTCAAGCAATGGGCTTGCAAACCTTGCGGCTTCGTGTAACCGACGCGGCAGGTAACGTGGCGGTTTCAAAGGATAAAATCATCATTCGCATGGACAGCGTTCGACCTGCCCTTCATATAACGGGCTATGACGGAAAATGGATCAACAAGGATATTAATCTGCTGATTGATTCAGAGACACCCGTCGCCTCCAAGCTAACCTATACGCAAAAGGAGTCAACAACAGAGGACTGGACGAAAATTGGTGGACCCGTCAGCTGGAATGAACAGGTTTCTTATGATATCAGAAAAGATATGGACACAGTTTACGATTTTAAGGCTGTATCCGAATCAAAGCGCGAGGATACAAAATCCCTTCCCATCCGCCGAGATACGATTATTCCGCCGCAAGCGGAGATTACCGTGAGCGGCGATACCGGCACCAATGGCTGGTACAATTCCGTTACGGATTCGGGCAAATTGCAAGTTAGTACCACCGTGGAGGCTGCAAAGACTGGTGAATCGCCCAATCGGGTTGAATACAGCCTGACTAAAGCGGGCGATACGGAAAAAGAAATGGTGGTCGTTGATGGCCTCCTTCCTGAAATTACGAAGGACGGAGTTTATTCCTTGTGCGTGCAAGCCAAGGATGAGGCAGGAAACGTTAATACACCGCTCACCATGGAGCTGCACCGCGATACCGCCCCGCCTGTGGTGAACAAGGTAAATTTAGCCGTTGATACCACACGCAAAATACTCAACGAAATCTCCTTTGGCGCATTATTTAATGATACGGTGAAGGTGACGATTGACGCAAGCGACGGAACCAGCGGAATTGCCTATTATCTGGTGAAGTTAGCGGATGCGGTAGGCGATACAATTCCAGACGGTGCGGCGGCAGATGAAAACGGCTGGGTACGCCACACCAAGCCCTTTTACATCCATAAGGATTATAAAGGCGCTGTGATGGTAAAAGCAGTAGACCAAGCGGGGCATGTAAGCGCACTGTACACCAAAACTATGTTGGAAGAGCTGACCCCTCCGACCGTGCCAAACATTACGGCAACTACCGAATATGGTACATACACCTCCGGCGAATGGGTAAACAAACCGGTAACAATTCGTATTGCAGACTCCTCAGCGCTGTCGGGAATGTATGCTTATGACTACTATGAAACGCCAAACGAAAATCCCACCCGTTCAACAAAATTCCCTACAGAAAAGCAATACGCAGCTTCTGTGCAAACGGACATAACAGCCTATGCGCTGAGCAACGCGGGCAACACGAGTAGCGCGTCGGATGTGTTTATGCTGCGCTGCGATCTCGACAGCCCTGTAATTTCAGTGCAATCCCCTCTTGCGCCCGGCATGTGGACAAATCAAGCGCTGCGTCTGGAATTGCAGGCGCAGGTGGGTATTTCGGGAATTTCAAAGGTTACCGTACAGCGTGGTACGGTGAAGGATAGTGTTTTTACGCCTGAAGCAGGCTTTGCACCGTTGGATTTGACTAGCAGTATGGTAAAAGGCGTAACGCAGGGGCAGCTTACCGCTTACACCTCCGCCTTTTTCGCAGACGAAAATAGAGTTTACCGTATTACGGTGCTCAACAATGCGGGAACCGAAGTCAACTATGATTATCCGGTAACTTGCATTGACAAGGTAAAGCCCAGACAAACCACCATGCACATCACACCGGAAAGCCCCAACGGCAAAGAAAACTGGTATGTGACCAACCCCACAATCCGCTTTGATACCAATATTGTGGATGTGGACGGCATTACCGAAGGACGCAGCCCTGTCAACGTTTGGTACCAGTTAAATAAGGATGGTACACAGGGTGCACCGACGCGCTTGGGTTCGACTATCATCGGAAGCAGCTATGATGGAAACAGTCTTACCGCTCTGGGCAAAGACAACAATGATAATTGCGACATCATCCCCAAAGCAGAATTCACAGGTAACATGAATGCCTATGAATCCGGTGCAGGCAGTGTGAATGCGCCTGTGATTACAGATACGGTAGCAACAGGCGTGGGCGCCAGCGGCAGTATTGGCTACAAAGATAGTGCTAAGATCACTTACACAGGACCCGGCACAGCGATTGGAACGTCTTGGCAGCTGCAAAATTTCATCAACACCTCTTATTCAAGCGGAACTTTCTATTTGACTTCCGATATCAATTTAACAGGCGTTTCGCTCAATCCCGGAGGGAAAGGTAATATTAATTTTTACGGAAACGGACATACCGTTACAGGCTTAAGTCAGGTCATGTTTGGGTATCTGTGCTACAATTCGCTGGTGCGCGATATTGTTTTGGAAAGCCCCAAGATTGATAATGTTTATCAATTCAGTGCGGATGGCATAGTATACGGTATCATCACCCGCACCTTAGAAGGTACCTCCCAGATTGTAAACTGCAAAATCAATGGCGCAACCTTCACAGATCAGGGCACCTTGACACCGCGTAGTAGCCTTGCGTTTGTATCGGGGCTTACGGGAGCTGGCACGAAGATTACGAACTGCACGGTTAGTGGAAGCACACTTATCGCTTCAAATAAAAACGGCGGCAGCAACAATATCGGCGGTATCGCGGGTGGGAGCGGTGCTGAAATCAGTAATTGCGAGGTGATAAACAGCACCATTAACGCAGCCGGCAACAGCTATGTTGGCATGATTGTGGGCAGCGCTAGCACCCAAGTGAGCAACTGCCTTGTGCAGGGCGGCGGCATTACGAACGCAGTATATGCGGGTGGAGCCTTTGGTTATTCCTCGAACAACATTGTGAACTGTACGGTGAAAGACGTCAACATCAGCGGCTCAGACTATGCGGGCGGCTTGGTAGGCGGAATAAACACCGGCAACATTAGCGGCTGCATCGTAACAAACGCCAACGTCAGCGGTTCGAACTATGTAGGCGGCTTGGCGGGTTCTTCCACAAGTGGGATTACCAACTGCGCCGTAACAAACGGGAACGTCATAGCCACAGGCGGAGGCAGCTACATAGGCGGTTTTGCAGGATTTCTCACCGGAACAGGAACATATACCGGCAACGTCACCTCCGCCAACGTCAACGCGCCCTTGGCAAATCATGTCGGTGGCTTCGCGGGGCGGCTGAATATAAGAAATGTATTCACGGTCAACAAGTCGTTGGGCAACGTTAAAGGTAAAGATTCTGTTGGCGGATTTGTAGGCAGCATGATTGCCACTGCCGCCGCAACTCACTGTCAGGCGCTCGGCAACGTTGATGGCTCAAGCAACGTCGGCGGATTTGTGGGTATCGCAGACAACTGCATTCCGCTCTCACGATGCAGTGCATCGGGCAACGTAACGGGTTCTGATAGTGTGGGCGGTTTGGCGGGCATTCTGACGAACACCAACCTCAGCCAGATGAGTGCACAAAACAATACCGTTAAAGGCGGTGGAAATACAGGCGGATTAGTAGGCAAGCTAACCGGCAGTTCCTCTCTAAGTAATCTGGCAACGGCAGCGGCAGTATCGGGCACCGGGAATGTCGGCGGTCTGGTTGGCAATGCCACAAATACTTCTTCCCTAGGCAACTGTATCTATAACGGAAGCGGCGTAACCGCAACGGGCGCAAATGTTGGCGGTGCAGTTGGACTAAGCGACACCACAGGCACACTGCAGAACATCACGGTTTCTGGCAGCGTCAGCGGCGGCGATTATACAGGCGGCGTAGCTGGTTCCGTTGCAAATACCGCCATACAGTATGCCATTTATAAACCCGGCAGCGTCAGCGGCGGTAACAATGTCGGTGGCTTTATTGGTGCACTCACCGGCGGCAGCATCTATTGCTGTGGTGCAAACATAACACAAACAACGGGTGGCAGTAATGTGGGCGGCTTTGTCGGTAATAATCAGGGTACCATTGCTTATGCAAGCACACGTATAAGCGGTGCTGTTACGGCAAGCACCAATCAGGCGGGCGGCTTCGTCGGTCGAAATAATCAAGGCTATATTTCATCTGCCAATGTGTCGGCATCCAATATATCCGCACAAAACAACGCAGGCGGCTTTGTTGGTGAAATGACAGACGGCAGCCTAAGCAGCTGTGCAAGCCTTGTAAGCGGCTCTGTTTCGGCAAACAGGTCGGGCGGATTTGCGGGGCTGATTTCAAACGGTACCGTTGCTTTTTCGCAGGCAGACACACCCATTGTCAGCGGCAGTGGAGTGCGCGGAGGTTTTGCGGGTGAAAATTATCGAGGCAAAACAGATATTATACTGAATTCTGACGGTGTTTATGAAATCATCTATTGGGTGCAGGATGCTGCCACCAATTTAGGTGACAGTGCAAGCACGTTTGTTAAAGTGGATACCACCTCGGCAAAGGCTTCCACGCTCACGCTGCTTGACAGCAGTGATGCATTAATTGCTTCCTATTGCAGCGCACTTACCAATGTAACCTATCCATCTTTTTACGATTATGTACGGGCAAGTGTGCAGGCAATAGATGCCACCAGCGGCGTGGAAAGCATAATCTATGATTTAGTATCTACAACCAGTCAAACTCCCAGCCTTACCATGGGCATCAGCAAAAAAACCGTTGCATCGGATAACGTACATTTCATTGCGCCTGCCAATTTTCAAGGCATTGTGCTGGTGCAAATCACCGACCACGCAGGCAATGTACACACTATTAACTCCAACGGGCTGAGCCTAACCACCAGTACAGGTATAACCAGCGCAACCGTTGCATCGGGCGTGAACGGTTGGTACAAAAATGCGCCTACAATCTCTGTCAACACATCAATTGTGGGTGGTTTGGCAATTGCCAACCATCAGGTGTCTGTTAATGGCGGCGCATGGCAGAACATCAGCGGCACAACCTATACACCCACAGCATCCGGAGACTTCAGCTTCCGTGCAAGGTTTAGCAACAACACCTATTCGGTACCATCCGCTGCTCTGTCGGTGCTGCTGGATACAGAAGGCCCTCAGTTGTCACTTTCGGCGCGTTCGGCAGTAACAGGCAACCTTTATCGTGACAGCGCAATGCTCAGCATGATTGCCACAGACACAGGCAGCGGCGTAGCCGTAACGCAATATTCCATGGATGGCAGCAGCTTTATCACAACAAATGGTCAGGCGCAAATCAACGCACCTTTTAATGGAAATGTAACTGTTCGATCGTCAGACCGCGTTGGTAATGTGACGAATAAGACAATTGCTCTTATAGTGGATAACATACAGCCTGCCGTGAAGCTTTCCGCAAAGGACAGCGATCAGAAACAATATATTCCGGGAACTTATGGCGATACCGCCAAACCTGTAACGGTTACCATTGCGGACGGCAACAGCACCCTCGCCGGCATTGATTACTACGAAGTTCGTTTGGATGGCGGCGCATGGCAGAAAATAAGTGGCAACACGGTATTGGTGGATAAAGTGGGCGATACAACGGTGGAAGCACGTGCGGTAAGCAATGTGAATATCGTCGGCCCCACTTCTAAAATTGTTATAAGCTTGGAAAACCGCTCGGGAGAAATTGCCTTTACAGCAACCGCAAACCCCGCATGGACCAATCATAGCCGTGCTATTGTCATAACCCCTGCAAATTCGGTGGGGTTCGCACAAAAAATCGTCTATGAGGTGCTTGAAAATGGCAGTTGGGTACCTGTTCCGGTAAGCAACAGCTATCTGGCTGACAAGGAAGGAATTGAGAATTGGTCGCTGCGCGCACGCACAGAGGATGGCAGTGTGACAACAACCAGATCAGCTACCACATATATTGATAAAACAGCCCCAGGCGATACGACAGCAGGTGCAACAGAAGCCTTAACCAACGGCTGGTATAAAGAGCTCCCCATTATTACGGTACATCGTCCCACATGGGTGGAAAACACAAGCCCCGAAAGCACAGACTATGCGCTGTTTACCGATACGCGCACCTCGCTTGCACCACTTGTTGGGGACAAAATTTCCATTTCATCAGACGGCAGCTACACTCTGCTGCTGCGTACAAAAGATGAAGCGGGTAACATTGGCGGCATTAAGACGTATACGGTTGCGGTAGATACGATTGTGCCTGTTATGCAAGAACCGATGGAAGGCTTTGCGGCGGGACTGAAAAAACTGTTCAGCAAGCCCTTTACCGTAAACCTTCAGGCAACAGACGCAGGCAGTGGCGTAGAACGATATGAATATCAGCTCATCAACGGCACAGAAGAGCCTGCACAAGATGCATGGGTAACCGGCAGCAGCGTAACCATTCCTTCGTCTTTTAATGGCGTGCTCTACGCGCGTGCGTATGACATGGCGGGGAACCAATCTGCCATAGCTTCTTACGCTTATCTTGTGGACAGCACCGCACCCGAAGCCCCAATCATTACGGTGGTTAATCCCACACCGCCGCTTTCGGAGGAGCAGTGGTACGCACAGGATGTTACGGTACACATTATGTACAACGGGGCAGTGCCCACTGCCGGTATAAAGCGTTTAGAATATTCACTGGATGGCACATGGCTGCCAGTGCCCGAGGATGGCAATGTGACCGTTACGACAGAGGGGCTCAACCGTATTTCTGCCCGCGTGGTAAGCAATACCCATGTCGCAGGGCAAATTTCCTATCAAAATTTACGTATTGATAAAACCGTACCAAGTTTTACGCTGCATAGCAATGCCGAAACTTGGATTAACGGAACGGCAGAGGTAACGGCAACACCGACAAACATTGTGAAATCGCCTGTCACCTACTATTACAGTATAGACGATGGTGCAAGCTATCAGAAGCTGGATGCTGTAGGTACTCTCAAGTTATCCATTGTGGAAGATTACAACGGCAAAGTATTTGTCTTTGCAAAGAACGAGGCGGGCAAGAGCAGTACTGCCAGCAGCGTAAACGTGAAGCTGGATAATACACCGCCCTTAAACGCTTTGTTTACAGCGCAAGGTACGATAAGTGATGATGCGTGGTTTAGTGATACGCCAGTAATTTCCATACATCCTCCCCAAGCGGACAACGGCAGCCCCATTTCTACCTATTACCATTTAATTGGGGATAAAACAGCAGATTGGGTGAAATATGACGGCATCAGTTTGCCTGCTATACCTACCAATGTGGATGGCGCACATACTATCGCATACAAAACGGTAGATGATGCAAAAAATGAGAGTGCTGTGAAATACCTGAATTTACAGGTAGACCGCATTCCTCCCACAGTGGAAGACATCACCTATCATCTGCCGGATGACGAAACATCCTTAAATCCACTTTTGGATAGCCTTGGCTTCTACCAGCAGGAGATTGGCATCACTATTAAAGCAAACGACGACGTAAGCGGTTCGGGCTTGATGAATATGAAATATTACTTCTCTAATTCTGCAAAGCCTTCGGAAAACCCGACGTGGATGACTGAAGATTTGAGGCTTAAATCATCCTCAACTATCTACCAGCGCAAGAACTTTGCAGGCTATCTGCACTATGTGGTGTATGACAAAGCCGGCAATGCATCAGCAGAGCAGGTAAGCGGCTACCTCAATATCAGTGTGAAAAAGCCCATTATTACTGTAACAGGCAATACATCGCCTGTTTATCGTGATTGGTTTAAAACACAATCTGTTCTCACGGCAGATATTCTGGAGGAGAATTCGGGGCTTAAGTCGGTCTCCGTGCTTTATAACGGTGTGCCCGTCTACCAAAAAGACTATCCCACACCGCAGAACGAGGCAGAAATTGTGACGGCACAGCAACTGGGGATCAGCGTTGTGCAAAACGGCGAGGGACGCACGCAGGTGATTACGATTTCGGACGGCGTGAAGGACTTCGTGCACAACGATAATACCCCTACGGATACCGGACGATATGAATTCACCATTCAAGCCACCAATTACAACGGCAACAGCGAAAGTACGCTGTATTGTGTCTATGTGGATGGCTGCATACCCGCAACACCCATTGTAACCCATAAGCTGGGGAATGCAGATGGTGCGAATTACACTGTTGGCACATGGACCAACACGTCCATTGCTACCCTGATTGCAGATGATCCAAAACTGCAAACCTTATCCGGAATTGAGCGCTTTGAGGTTTCCGTTTCACAAGACAATACGGAATGGTCGGCGTGGACGCCAATCAATATGCCACTGGAAGCGCAGCATTTAATCAATAACCAGATAAATTCCAATGCCTACCATAAGTTCCGAAGCGTATCTATGGTGGGGATTGAGGGTAATGAAAGCATTGCCTATCATTGCATGGTAGACGCACAAAAACCTGAGATGTCTGCCGTTGCAGTAAGCAGCCTCAATGCCCGGGCTTGGGCAAAGGAACCCCCCATCATCACCGTAACCCCTCCCACAGATGAAGCGGAGCGTGCACAAAGCCCTGTTTCTACCTATTATCGCTTTGGTACAACGGGCACAGAAACAACCCCTGTGGTGTACAATGGTAGCAATGCACCTATTGTAACACAGCCCGGTACATATCAAATCAACACATTTGCGCGCGACGAAGCCGGCAATACAAGCGAAAATCCGGACAAGTTCTTCCTTTTTGGCTACGACAATACCTTGCCGCTGTTTAAGCAGGTACTTGCGGGCAAAGACGCTACCATGCGCCTTGTGAAGAAAGATACGCAGATGCGTTTGGAGGTGCTGACAACCGATACCATCAGCGGTGCTATGCAGGCGGATTACCTGTTGTATAACCGCACTGGCAAAAAGATGGAACCAAAGATTACGTCAGCCGTTACAAATGGCAGCGGTGCGGACGCTTATATGTTTACCATCCCCTTTGACGATCCCGCCGCAACACGCTTTCAACTGAAATCCATTACAGACGCCGCAGATAACACTCTGGACATCGACTCCCCTGCGCTTACGGTAATCATGGGCAAGGTAGAGGAACGGAACGCCGACGGCACGATTTCGACCAAGAAGGATTGGGAAATTCAGTTTAAGGATAAGGGCGGAAACACGCATACCACCACCCTTGACGACAATGGCGAATATCAAATTCTTCTTCCTGATGGCAACTATGATGTTACTGTCAAGAATGATTCTGATTCTGACGGCGGTCCACTTGCAATAGGCGAGGTTGTGGTAGGCGAGGAAATGGGCGGTAATCTGTATGATGAGCAAACGCGTCGTGTAGATTATTTGATTGACCGTGTAACGCCAATCCTCAGCATCAAAACAAGCGGAGTAATTGGAGCATGGACAAATCAAGATATAACGTTTACGCTTGGTAACGATGCGGTATTTGCAAATCGTGTGCCATACGCATATTATGTTAGCATAGACGGCGGAGAATATATGTCACTAGACGGTTTATCGAACTGGGATTTCGCCAATAACACACTCACCCTTAACGATACCAATGTGCACACCTATCGCTTTAAGATTATCACAAAAAAAGGCCTTACGGATGAAAGCAAAGCGTATGACGTAAAACTTGATAAAGTTGCACCAGCTGTGGATTCCATTTTGACGACAGACGGCTCCAAGAGCAAGGAAACGCTCGGCGTCAAGGATAACACTGTAAACGGCGTATTCTACAACAAACCAACCAAGGTAACGGTTCATACGTCGGATGACGATGTTGTTGAGTTTTCCTATTGCTTTGTTGAAACAGAGGATGCAAATTATCTGCTCAGCGGCAAGGAACCATTTACAAAGATAAACGCAGCCCAGTCCATCACCGTAAACGTTGCGGATAATTTCCGTGGAAAGCTATTTGTGAAGGTTCAGGATTGCGCGGGCAATGTATCTACAGTATACGAAGCTTATTTTACGGTCGATCAAATCCGTCCCACCGTTGTGAGCATAAAACCATCCAATGAAAGCGTTGATGTAGGCATAGCGGATGTGTTCACGATAGAATACAGCGAACGCATGAAAATGGGCGGTGGCTCTATCAAACTGTACCGCAAGAGCAATAAGCAGCTGTTAGCTGATTTTTCCTCGAGTAACCGTCGTGCCAAGCTTTCCAGTGATTGCAAAACCGTGACCTTTACCCTGCCTTATCTGCTGGAACACAGCACAGATTACTACTTGGTAGTTGACGATGATTTTGCGGTAGACTGGGCAGAAAACACGTTGGAAACGCCATTTGGCATGGCAAAGGATAAGCAATGGTACTTTCGTACCGAAGAAGAAAAGCCCATTCCGGATGAAGATATTCGTCTGCATGAATTTGAAGTATATCGCATTTTTGATGAGAACACCTTAAAACGCGTGTATTCCACAATTGTGCCGAATATGGAAAAAACACAAAGTCTTACGCTTCTGCGCTCGGCAAATGATGTGCGGTTGAGTATCAAGCCTATATTTGACAGCAAGCCCTCTGACCTTACGGTAACGGTGGCAGAAGGCAATGTACAAACCCAGCTGGATGAGAAAAAAGAAGCCATCCTGGCAACCTTCCCCAAGGGAGAAACGGGTAGAGCAGTAATTAAAATCACTTTAGGTAAATCCACAAACACATTTACGTTTATCGTCAACTTCTTAAATCCCGAGATGAAGGTAGTTGTTAGGGATGAATTAAATGTCGATGCGCAAGTGGATGAGAACATGCTGGTCAGCCTTATTGATCCACCTACGGATGCTGAAAAAATATTAATAGAGCTTATTATCGCAAAGGCGGAACATGGGGATGCAACCGCAGATGAAATTACAAGGCTAAAGAATGCGGCAGGCAGACGTTCTGTCCTGATGGATATAAGCCTGCTGATGACCACGGAAAGCGAAGGTAAAAAGACGATACAAAAGTTAACCAATTTGCAGGAAAACCTGAAGATTACGCTTAACATTTTGCCTGAGGTTATGAATCCACGCGGATATAGGGTGCTTCGCATGCACCGGGATGAAATTTCCAACTTGCAATTCACAACTGACAGCAAAGTCATCAACTTTTACAGCGACCGATTTTCGCTGTTTGCGATTGCGGCTGTGAACAAGTCGTCAAAGAATTCGGATAGGGAGATTGAGCCTGAAACACCACCGGAACCATACGAGGAAAACACAGTAGACACTGCCAGTTCTTCTGCCGACCGACCGATTCAGTCCACTCAACCAAATCCTTCAAATGGCGGTGAAGAAGCTGGCAAGGGGGATGCACAGGCTGTTGATGAGGAAAAAGTGTACAATAAGGAACAGGATGTACAGGCTGTTGATGTTGGTAAAGTGTATGGCAAATGGAGCCTAATTGACTTGCTATGTACACTGCTTACAATCGCAATGGAAGTTATCATACTGCTACGCAAAAAAAGAACTCTGTTAGGCATTATTCCTGCAACTGTTATTGCCATCGGCAGTGTGATTTTACTGATATGTACACAAACCTTTAGTGCCCCCATGGTGCTTTGGGATGTATGGAGCTCACTATTCTTGATGTTGAGCTTGGTTACCATTATCATTTGTTTGTTCTTGCGCAACCACCATAAAACAAGAGATGACGATGAAACCTCACAGTCATCGACTGACAAATAAGGTTCTATAAAAAATGTTGGGGTACGCACATTTAAGTAATTGTAATATGCGTACTCTTACAGGTTGGAAAGAAAGATCGTACTTATCTGATTAAACTGAAATTGCCATAACAGAATGGTCACCATTGTATTTATTTAAGATAATTGAATATCAACAACATAATTAAAGAAAAGATGACGGATACATTTTCGCACAGACAAACGGCAAGGCGATGTGTCCGTCATCTTTTACATATCGAATAAATTTACTGCAAAAGTTAGAATTATAATGGAAGAATATGAAAAAGAGGTAACAGATATCCAATCTTGACAGAGGACACCTATTTTACATATCGACTGAATTTGCTGAGAAAGAAACATAGCTTAGAGGGCGAACTTCCAAGTTTGTTTAATTCATTATTCTATCAAGTGTAAAGATAAAGGGCTGAGGTTAATACCTCAGCCCTTTGCCGTATCAAAACATGTAGAATTGTGCTGTATTATTTTGTAACATTAGTTATAGATTTCTAATTGTGGTGATGGTATGATAATAGTGTATATTATAAGCTGGAAGCTTCCAGCAATGATTTTGTAAGACAATATTAGTACCATAATATACAATTCGCTTAACTGTAGGTAATAACATTAGAGGAAGTTCATAATGAATCGTGTTATTGTAGCAAACCTGCGTAATTTAGGAAATGCGTATTTCCATTACAACAGAGGCTGGCGGAAGAAAAAAATTGACCTATCAAAGGAGACAATGTTATGAATATTAAGCCATATGATAAAACAATTAGAGATCTTCTTGGTTCCAAAAGACAATTTGTGATTCCACGCTTTCAAAGAGAATACTCGTGGGGAAAAAAGAATTATCAATTATTTTTTGAAAGACAGTGGTGTTGCAAAATTGCTTGACCATTACATTCAGATGTACTTATGAACTTCGCAGTAGACCAGTTACTTTACACAGCTATAAATTTTGTATAGCTGCATTACATCACCAATGCTTTAGGAGACTTAGATGAAAATAAATTATAGTTGTTTACCTTGCTTGATAAATCAAGTTGTTAAAGTAGCCGGCATGACAAATGCAGATCATAAGGAAGTATTATTTCAAGATGTATTTCGATATCTAAGCAAAATAGATTATACGGAAACAAATCCAGAAATAATTGGTTCCACTTTCAGATTATTGAAAAACCACATTAAAAATGATGATCCATATTTAGAAGTAAGGAATTACTATAACGATATGTTTTTGAATATGACTGACATGCTCAAACAGAGAATTAATCAATCAAATCTTTCTTTCGAAGCAGCCATTAAGTATGCAATTATAGGTAATATCATCGATTTTAATCCAATTCATGGCGTCAAGCTTGATGATATTATGAATTATTTTGATAACGTAGAAAATCTGATTCTCACAATCGACCATACGAAGAATCTTATTCGAGATATTACCAAAAGCAAAACATTGCTATATATTGGTGACAATTGCGGGGAAATATGTTTGGATAAAATTCTGATCGAGAAAATAATAGAAAATAATCATGACATTGATATTTATTTCGGAGTAAGGGGAGCTCCTGTTGTAAATGATTCTATCGAATCAGATGCCTATCGTGTTGGTATTAGATCTACTTGCTCAGCACATTGAAATATTAAATAGTGATTGGATTATAATAGGTCGTCAAGTCAAAACAAGCGCAGGCAAATACATAGATTTACTTTGTATGGACCATGACGGCGATTTAGTAGTTGTCGAATTAAAAAAAGATTTAACACCTCGTGAAGTTACAGCCCAAGTAATTGATTACGCATCTTGCGTGTCAGATATGAAATTAGAAGAGCTGGCAGAACTATATTTAGAGTTCACTAATAATACATATACATTAAATCAAGCTTACGAAAAGAAATATGGTACGAAACTTGATTCTGATTCCGTAAATCAAAATGTGGAAATGGTTGTAGTAGCGTCAAAAATGGATGCTAGTACCGAACGTATTATAAGGTATTTGCGTAATAAATATGTAGTTGACATAAACATACTGTTTTTTAATGTTTTTGGATATGAGGAAAAACGGTTTATTAGTCGTGTTTGGTTTGAAGAAGATGTTGAAACTCAAATGCCTTGTAATATATCAAATAATACTTGGAACCACGAGTACTACGTATCGTTTGGTGAGGGAGAGAGAAGATGGAACGATGCCTGTAAATACGGGTTTATTTCTGGAGGCGGTGGACCATGGTATTCAAATACCTTGAAAATGTTAAGTGTCGGGGATAGAGTATGGGCTAACATCCCTCAAACAGGCTATGTAGGAGTAGGTATTGTTACAGAAGAGTTCCAACTCGCTAAAAACGCCCTATTTGATACTAACGGAAAAAAACTCGGGTTTAAAGATATTACAACTGAAGGCAATTATTTATATTCTATCGACGATGAAGAAAAAGCAGAATATAATGTTAAAATTAAATGGACTAAAACAACTACTGAAAAACAAGCTGTAAAGGAAATTGGATTTTTTGGTAATCAGAATACTGTATGCCGTCCGCGTGAAAAGAAGTGGAAATTTACGGTGGAACGGCTAAAAACTTTATGGAACATAAAGGATTAGTTTGGAATTTGCTTATGGCAAAATGCTATCATAAAAGCGAAAGGTGGAGAACTATGGATAAAAGTAGTATGATAAAAGCATCAAAATATTGGGAAAGTCGAGAAAAGCAGAGTGTTAAAATGGAATGTTCTTCACTTTTGTTGGAAATGGAGAAATTTATATTAGCACACAACACCTGCGCATTAGCTACCGGATTTGATGAATTTGTACGCTGTACACCTATTGAATATAGCTATAGACAAGTTCTTTTTGGATATTTTCTGAAGGAGGCTTAAAATTTAAGGCCTTGTCAGAAAACAACAATGTAAGCCTTGCAATATATGATTCCTATAAAGGTTTTGACACTTTAGCTGGAATGCAGGTAACCGGTAAAGCAGAAGTAGTAGAAATGTGGTCTGACGAATATTTGAATATGTTATCATTCAAAAGAATACCAGCTGAGGCATTAAAAAAGAAGGAAAATCCACTTTATCTTATTAAAATAATACCAACCAGAATAGATTATCTTTGTTCAGAGTTCAAGAAACGAGGATTTAGTCCAAGACAACATATTGATTTTAGTGAATAATTTAACTTCTTTTATTTATGTAATCCATACAAGTATCATAGCAATAATCCTGCTAATAAAAGTCAAGCACAAATTTCGGTACGGTGATACTTTGTGATGAATCTGAAAATAAGTATAGCAAAGATGACCAGCCGTATCGGCGGCAGCTGGCCGATAGAGATCTGAGTTGTGACTCAACAATAAAGCTCTTTTACTCTGGCATAGTAAATTCTCAGGAATTTATTTAATGCTGCTATCTTAGCTACACGCAAAGGTTTCCCTTCCGCCTCTTTCTTCAACAAAAAGTCATATACAGCAGTATCTGTCGTTGGCTTGGCCTGCTTTACAAAACGGATTATTTCATAACCAGTTTTGCGTAGAGAGGACGATCCTCGCTTGGAAATGTGCCTGTTAGTCCCGATAAAAGTGCCAGATTGGTAGGGAGGGGCGTCTAAGCCAGCGTAGGCGACCAATGCACTGCCGCTATGAAAACGTCGCACATCCCCTACCTCTGCAATAATCCGTGGGCCAAGAATGTTGCCTACTCCTGGCATTGCCATAACAACTTCGTATTCTTTTAATCCACTTACAAGGTTACGCATTTGTGCTAGAATAGACGCAAGAGTCTTGTCAATCATCTGCAAGACCCAAACAGATTCCAAAACGAGCATTTTAGTGGACGGGGTTTTGGATGACATCGTTGGGATACCGTCTAAAGCCAAGGTATAAATCGTCTTTGCCTTTTGTGTGCTGGCATGGTATCCCTTCTCTTTAGCCCATGCATTGTAGCTTGCGATGAAATCACACTCTGGCATACAGGTTATATTGTCATAATGCCAGTATTCGCGTATGAAGTCGCAAAGTTTATCCCTGTCAGGGACATCAGAGCGATTCCATAGAACGGTCTTAATCCCAGGCATCGTCCGATCTGTCAGATTGGTCATTGAGACCTTTGCTTTTATACGCATGGATAGGTAGCCTAGATACTGCCTGTTAAGATCCGTTAGTTCCTGGTAAACATCCAATGTCGGTTCAAAGTCTACTAGCTTGTACCAGTAGTCGATTCCATAGCTTGCAATCTTTATTGCATCAAGCGGATCCGTTTTTCCTTTGCGAATCGCGATCATGGCGTACTTTTTCATGAGATAGGCATTTACGACGCTGACAAATACACCATGTTGCTTCAGAAATGCCAGTATTGGATAATGATATGCACCGGTTGATTCCATAACCACTCGAACTTCGTCGTTCAGCCTATGTATTTGTTCAACTAACTGCATTAAATCATTCTCACAATGCTGCACATTGTATGGAGAAATCAGAACTTCACCATACGGCTTCATAAAACAAACCATACTCTTTCCTTTGGAAACATCAACTCCAACACTAATCATAAAGTTCCTCCTTAGAATCACATGGCGTCCATCCTTGCTTATTACCATTCAGATTGGTTAGTGACACGAAAGCCGTATGGTTTCAACCTGCTAAATCGAATTCTCATAACAAGGGGATGGCTGGCAGATTATTGCTCGGATGCGAAATCCAATGGGAAGTACGCCAGACCATGTTTTCCCCTTATTATAAGAAATAAGCACAAACACCACCAGCTTAAGGTAAATGTCTGTGCTTATATAGTACCAACGGGAAAATAAAAAACTGTTTATAAAAGGAGATTGTATTATGAATTTTGATGATTTGTGGAATTATGTCAGAGATAATAGAATTGTTATTTATGCAACTCTAAATAGCGATAAAATAGAAAGAGGTCCATTATACCCAGATATGCCCATTCTATCTGAAAATCATGTGAGAAAAACGAGAATGATTATGTTTGCGAATGTAAAAGCAGATATTACCATATTTGAATATTCAAATAATTTTATAGCGATAGACGAAGGAGACATTAGAGAAATCAGAAGAAACGATAGCTTCATTTTTGTAATATGTAACGAATGCAAATATAAACTTTCAAAAATGCAATAGCACTATTTTGTTTTATATTTTATTTAAATTATATTGAATTGCGTCTAATGTTTAAACAGAGTTCAACTAACGAAAATTTATATTAGGTGCAGAAAGGTGATTAAAATAATGTATCCAAGTAAATTAAAAATTGGTGACGAAATTCGAGTAATTGCGCCATCAAGAAGTTTAAGTGTTGTTAGAGAAGACGTTTACAATAACGCTAATAAATTTTTAAAAGAAAAAGGATATAATATTACTTTTTCTGATAATAGCCGAGAAATTGAATACGATGAATCTGCAAGTATTAAATCACGAGTAGAGGATTTGCATAATGCGTTTCTAGACAATAATGTCAAAGCGATTTTAACCTCGATAGGAGGTTTTAATGTAAATCAAATTCTTGAATACATAGACTATTCTATTATAATGAACAATCCCAAAATTATTTGTGGATATTCAGATATAACCGCTTTACTAAATGCGATTCATGCAAAAACTGGTCTTATTACATATCATGGACCGCATTTTTGTTCTTTTGGATTTGGAAATAATAGGAATTATACATATGAGTATTTTGAAAAATGTGTTAATAGCGATAGTGAATATAAAATAACTCCCTCTTTTGAAGCAAATCGTTATGTGGTGATACAGGATGGCAATTGTGAAGGGACAGTTATTGGTGGAAATCTTTGTACATTAAACCTTTTGCAAGGCACAGAATTTATGCCGAAAATGAAAGATGTAATTTTATTTATTGAAGATGATAATATTATGGGCAAATACTTTATTGGTGAATTTGAACGTAATTTGCAATCATTATTACAAATTGACAAATGCAAAATAAACGGAGTCGTCTTTGGACGCTTTTCAGATGATTGTAACTTAACTGTTGATAAAATCACTCAAATTGTAAAAAGTAAAAGGCAGTTAAAAAATATACCGATAATTTTTAATACAGACTTTGGTCACGTATTTCCATTTGTTACTTTCCCTATCGGTGGAACTGTAACAATTGCTGCAAAAGCAGATTGTGTTGATATTGTTTTTAAACAACACTAAAGCTAATGAGTATTATCTGTAGTTAATTAAATTGCGCATTATGTTTCAACCGTGGACACGCCCAAGGTCTTGGCACCTGGGCTTGCTAATCGCAATGATGTGCAGTTGGGCACAATGCAAATAATGAAAGAAGTGGATCCATGTTTGCTCGCGGATTGAAATTTAACGGATATAAGCCATTTCCCAAAGAGCATGCAATCATAGGCCACTTATTGAGAGGAAAAGAATAATATGAAAATTAAAAAGATGGATACAATGTGGCAATATGTAATGTTTACATATCTGTTGTTTTGGTTTATGGTTTTAGGCCTTGGCGGAATAGCAATTTTTGTTTTTGATGTTACGCCTTTTGGTATGAGTTGTGTAACAACTTTATGCAGTTGGGCGCCAACAATAGTGCTTCTGATTATGCTAAAAAAGCTAAAACCAGGTACTTCCATAAAAAACTTTTATAAAGAGGCTTTTAAAGAAAAACTAAATTTTTCTGTTTTTTTTATTGCATCCTTAGTGATAGTAGGCGTGTTTCTGATATCAACAGGGGTTTTATCCGTCTTTGAAAAAACTGCACAGCTCCAATTTGCAGCTACTGGATTATTGGGCAACATTCTATTTACTGCTATCCAGGGTGCAAGCGGTGAAGAATCCGGGTGGAGAGGATTCTTGATGACAGAGATGGAAGGCAAATATGGCTTTGTGAAAGGCAACCTGATTTTAGGTTTAATCTGGGCATTCTGGCATTTACCGTTATGGTTTGTTTCTACAAATTATAGCGGATTGCATTTATTAATATATATTCTTTCATTTATCATTGGATTAACTGCATTTTCAATCATAATTGGTGTATGTATGAAAAAATGTAATAACTTATTTTTATCATTTTGGATGCATTTTTTGTTTAATTTTGTTTTAACATTCTTTATTGGAAAAGATGTGTATTTACTCGCCTCATTAGCAGTGTTATATACTGTTGCGGCTGTGATCTTTACTTTTGTTTATTTACATAAAAAAGGAGTTCGATTATCACTAAAAGCCCATACCAGGGGCTAATAAGATTATCTATAAAGTGTGTACGACGTGAGCTCCCAATTTTCTATATTTAGAAGGCTTTTCACAAAACCTTGGACTCCCCAATATGTTTATCATAAGAAAATTGTCAACCCAAATAAGAGCTAACAAAATTTATTGTACAAAATAGGAGGAAATAATCATACTTATACTTTTAATAATTGGTATTAATATTGTATACGTTTCAATTAATACCTTGCGGACAATTCTTGTTATAAAAGGTCAACGTCTTTTAGCTTCTATTATCTCTGTATTCGAAATAGGGGTGTATTTATATGGACTCACTATTGTGCTGAAAAACCTTGATAGTCCAATTAATATTATTGCTTACTGTATTGGATATGGGGTAGGGGTTTATGTTGGAAGCTTAATAGAACAATATCTTGCGCTTGGATATGTAGATGTTCAAATTATTGTTGATTCTGTTGTCCACGACCTACCAGATATATTAAGAGAAAAAGGATTCGGGGTGACTTCATGGACTGCAGAAGGAAAAAATGGGTTGCGACTTGTCCTGCATGTATTGGCGAAACGGAGCAATGAGAAAAAGCTTATCAAATTAGTAAGCGAAATAGTCCCTAATGCTTTTGTTATTTCATACGAACCTAAAAATTTTATCGGTGGTTTTTGGACAAAAAATATTCGAAATTTTTAGAATATAAACTTCGATGCTAAAATTAAGGGATGAATTATGTGGGTCGTCCTGTTCATGTAATAGTACTCTACCCAAATGTGGAGACAGTAAAAAAGCGTGAAACAATGCGAGAAAAGGTTGGTTATACCAGTTTTACAGTAGAGGATCTGTATGCGGATTTCATGAAGGAGACTCCAAAAATCGGCTTTTGGCTGGATACCTCGGAACAGTCCCCAGAACAATCCGTTGAGGATATTTTGTTACACTTTGGGGTGTAATAGAGTTGGAGAGAATTATATGTCTGATAAAGATAATACAGAAAATATATTAACACAAATTGCACATGTCTTTAACGGAGTTACCGGTATTAACGCCATCGTTTTGGGCGGTTCTTGGGCAACAGGTACGGCGAACAAGGATTCCGACATAGATATAGGAATCTATTATGATAAGGCGTTATTCGACCTTTCATCATTCAAACAAAAAGCTGTCTCACTTGATGATGAGCATCGAAAAAATGTAATAACCGATCCCGACGACTGGGGACCATGGATCAATGGCGGAGGATGGCTGAATATTGATGGTATTGCTGTGGATATTCTTTTCAGGGATACCCGGAAAGTCATTACCGTGATCGATGACTGCATCAATGGAAAAATCTCGATTGACTATCAATGTGGTCATCCGTTTGGGTTCGTGAACTCTATCTACATGGGCGAAGTCGCATATTGCAAAATTTTGAGCAGCAATAACAACATTATTTCAGAACAGAAAAAAAGGCTTATAGAATTCCCTGAAAACTACCAGAAAGCTTCCATAGAAAAATTCCTATGGGAATGTGAGTTTTCCCAACAGTGCGGAAGGAAGGCAATCGGAAAAGAAGATATTCTATATGCTGCCGGTTCACTGTTTAGGTGTACGGTTAGCTTAATACATGTACTGTATGCCATAAATAGGATGTATATGCTCAACGAAAAAGGCAGCCTGGGGCGACTGCTAAGGCGAAAAGAAGCATATATCCCAAAAGATTTTGCAAATGACATGGAAGCGGCATTATCGGGTTTGAGAAAAGATACGATACAAGCCTGTTTTGATAGAATTCAGGTGCAATATAATGAGATATTCAGACATAGTAACCAGACAATGAAATTATAAGCATAATCCGTAGCTGTTTCAGGAGAAAATTATACAGACGGCACCTTATTATCCGAAGATGCACTAAAACAAAGACTCGACATTTGTTACCGCATTGCAATTGATACGGCGAAAAGGATGAACTGATATGAAAAACAACATCATTATCCGAAGATGTGATCTTGCAGATATTTCCAATATGAGTATAACAAGCTGTGATATCCGCATTGAAGATGGAATTATCACAGAAATAGGCAGCAATCTTGTTCCCAAGGGCGAAGAAATTTTAAATGCTAAAGGGATGCTGTGTATCCCTGCATTTACCGATGCACACACCCACTTGGTGCAATCGCTGCAAAAGGGTTGTCTGGATGATTTATGCATAACGGATTGGCTGATTAAAATGCTATCCACTCAGCATAGGCTTACCGAAGAAGAATGGTACTATGGTGTTCTGATTGGTTTACTGCAAGGCTTGCGCTTTGGTGTTACAACTTTTAATGAAATGACCTATTTTTCATACATTGATGCAGTAGTTCAAGCTTATAAAGATTCTGATTTGCGTGTTACCTTTGGGTTAGGTGCAACCGACATTGCAGAAAACCAAAGCACACTCACTACGAGTGTAGAGGATGCTTTACAACAGGCGGAAATCATTTATCATAAATACCACAACACCAATCATGGTTTGCTGCGCACAAGTGTTGCACCGCAAGGCTTACCCGCATGCACTAAAGAGCTGATGCAGGGGCTGAAATCTTTTGCGAAGCAAAAGGGACTTGTTTTTCACACGCATTTGGCAGAGGGCAAAAAAGAAACCGAATGGGTAAAGCATCAAACCGGATACGGTGAGGGCGAGGCATTGTACCGCTATGGAATACTGGATGCCAAAACGATGCTGGCGCATAGTATTTGGCTTGAGGATTATGAGTTGGATCTGATTGCGGAAAGCGGTGCAACTGTAGTACACTGCCCCAGTACGAATATGAAAATCAGTGACGGCATTCCACCGATTTATAAAATGTTAGAGCGTAAAGTGAATGTTGCTTTTGGTTGTGACGGAGAGGCGTCCAGCTCCAACCGTGATATGATTCGAGAAGCACGATGCGGAGCATATCTGCAAAAGGTCGTTTCGGGTAAAGCACAGGTTATGCCGGTATCTACCTGCTACCAAATGATGACGGCTAACAGTGCAAGAGCACTGGGGTATGATGATTTAGGCAAAACTAGGGTAGGATACCGAGCCGATATTTTGCTGCTGGATATGCACGATATCTCTTTACTAAACAAGGATTGCCGATTAAGCAATATCATTTACGCCGGAACGGGATTACAAGTAGATACAGTATTGTGTAATGGCAAAGTATTGTTAAAAAACAAGTGCTTTACGTGCTTTGATGCAGAAAAAATCATGGCAAAAGGCGAACAAATAGTTACCGGTATTTACAAAAGATTATAAGACCATAAAGTTAATTAATCCCCTCTTCTCAGGTGCGCAGATATTAAGATATTGCAAATGAAATTATAGCTATTCATAAAAACAGCAGTGTTATGCAACTTCTAGTTATGTTTAAAAAGTGGATAGCAGAGTACATAGGATAATAAGAAATGCAATAGTACAGAAGAAAACTTGAGATTGTAATTTAGTGTTACTCTCTATCAGGTAGCTGGATGGCAACCATCAACAGATTTGCAACTTCTTCCGGTGATTTCTGCATTCCTTCGCTTGCCCATTGCCAGAGGACATTTAAGAGGCCCCCGGCACTGTATGAAAGAGCATATTTCATTGCCTCTGATTGCTTAGCTAAAGGATAATTACCCTTACGCATCAGGTAAACTTCACGAAACAGATGGTTGTATTCCTGCAATAACAGCGATAGCAAATCGTTACGGTAAAGCAAAAGAGCCTGTTCCCGATGCTCATACCAAAGCTCCAGATACCAACGAATCGTATGATAATAGCTGTAATCTTCATCAGTGGAAAGCTTTAGCACTCCTGTGCGCCAAATCGTCTGCAGATAAAAGCAAATTACTTCTTCTTTCGAGGAAAAAGAACGATAAAAAGTTCGGCGGGACAAATCGGCTTTCTCCGCAATCTCTGAAATACTGATATTCCGGAATGGTTTGTTTTTCATCAATTCCAAAAGGGCATTCGTTAACCATTCCTTAGAACGTAAAGCAATTGGATTTTGTGTATCTTTCATATCGGCTCCTTTAAATGTCTCAAAAATGACCAGATGTAGCACTTGTCCCTGAAATCTTGAATTACTGTTGTATATTCATTATAATGGAAATAATCAAATGTCACAAGTGAGACATCTACAATTGTGAGGCGATATTATGAAAAATGTGATCTACTATTTTACAGGGACAGGAAATAGTCTTCGCGCAGCGCAGGTTATTGCCGAGCGCCTAGGCGATACTGAAATTATCTCCATGCGATGTGACCCAAAGGATGTTCTGTCAGAGAGTGCTGAAAGGATTGGTTTTGTTTTCCCGGTGCATCACTGGACGATGCCAGCGTATGCGATCCATTTTGTTGAACGGGTAAAGCTGAATGCGAAGGCATACATTTTTGCGGTCTCCACGCCAGGGTTGATCAACGGAGGATGTCAGGATAAACTGGCGGAACTGCTGCAAAAAAAGCACTGTATACTTTCCTATGGAGAGAAAGTGTACAGTGTTGCCAATTATGTGGCAATGTATCCGGCGTTTCCTAATCCTGACAAGCGCGTTCCAAAGACTGAAAAACAGCTTGAATACATTGCTCAAGAAATTGCTGAAAAGAAGCTACGGAATCATCCTCACGCCAATTCAATAACGCGATGGCTCGCACCACGAAAGATGCAGAAGTTTATTGAGCATTGCCCGTCAAACGACAAATACTTTTCTGTCTGGGATGACTGCATTTCCTGCGGACTGTGCGCAAAGGTCTGCACCTGCCATAATATCAGTTTTGAAAATGGCAAACCAACTTTCCATCATCATTGCAGCCAGTGTATGGCTTGTATTTCTTTCTGTCCAAAGCAAGCAATCAATTTTCCAAAATATACGCGGGAACGAAAAAAATATCACAATCCACATGTCACAGTAACAGATGTTGCTTCAGACAGGAAACAATATCCACCACAAAAAGCGGAAAGGTCTCACGCAGGAGGAGCTTGGGGTGGCGCTGTTCGTATCACGTAGTGCTGTATCGAAATGGGAGTCTGGACGCGGCTACCCAAGCATCGATTCCCTGAAGGTGATTGTATGTTTCTTTTCCGTGCCTATTGATGAACTCTTGTCTGGCTAGGAACTGGTCAACATTGCGCAATATGATCATGTTATTATGAGCATTAGCTGTAGCAGATTGAATTTCGTATAATGTTTATGATAGGCAAGCAAGATAAATAGATAATATGACATTTGTACTTGTTTTTCCAATATAGTGTTTTTTATAAAAAACAAAGGAGATGTTCTGATGGAAAAAGCACGTATTCTTATGATGCCCTTTGCCAGTATTTATTCGTTATATGTACAAAAAGCAGAGAAAAAGGGAAGAACCAAAAGCGAAGTGAATGAAATTATTTTTTGGCTTACTGGTTATGATGAACCGTCCTTACAGCAACAGATGATAAGTGGAGTGGATTTGGAAACATTTTTTAGACAAGCACCGCATATTAATCCGAATGCTTCACTTATAAAAGGGGTTATTTGCGGATATCGTGTAGAAGAAATAAAGGACGAGTTAATGCAAAAAATTCGTTATCTAGATAAATTAATCGATGAACTAGCAAAAGGGAAAGTAATGGAAAAAATATTAAGAAAATAAATGTTTGCATATTATTGCTCCTTGCAATTACAGATTTAGCAAACAAATTGCTGTACAAGGCAAAGCCTTTGTTGCTTTGACAGCTTTATTATTGGAGGAAATAGGATGCGCCTTTTTGTTTCCATCAACTTTGATGAAAAGACAAAAGAGAAGATTCTTACAGTGCAAAGTCGCTTGCGCGAGCTGGGTCGGGGTAACTTTTCTCGCCTCGAAAATCTTCACTTGACGTTGGCATTTCTAGGCGAGGTTCATCCAAACCAAATTTCGGTGTTGTGCCGCGCTATGAACGACACACCCTTCTATCCCATAAAATTGACCTTTGATCGAGTAGGTCGTTTTAAGCGAGATGGCGGCGACATCTGGTGGATTGGCGCTGCTGAAAACAAGCTGCTGACAGACCTGCAAAGCACCCTTTCTCGTAATCTGGCTGCACAAGGTTTTTTACTGGAGAGTCGCCGATTTTCTCCCCACATTACCTTGGCACGAGAGGTTGAGCTGCAAGCGGTACCCGACTGCACAGCGCTGTTGGGTGATTCTTTTAGTGCTGATGTGAATACTATGAACCTGATGTGCTCTGAACGTATTGGCAGAAAACTCACCTACACTGAACAATATAAGGTTACTGTACAACATAAATAGAAAGTGAGTGAGCCCATCTATGAGATAAAAATAGTAGCTTATTTGGGTGTAGTATGGGCGGTTATTTCAGCTTACTGGCCTATCACGATGAAACACAGGAGCATACCTTTTTCCTGTCTCCGGTGTTAGATATGGAACGCATCATCCAAAGCATGATGAACTGGTTTTCTGTTAGTGAGCAACGCCGGTAATCAGCGCGGGAAATCTCTACACCAATTGGACAGACTCTCTATTGGGACTATTATTGTTATGTTAAAGAGCATCCAATTGTACCACAGATATTTCTGTACGGATCCGCCGATGACCTTTGCGTGAGGGAGACTGTCACCAATTTTGCGGATTGCTTCGGTTGCCGCCTGACGGTACTGGAACGGGGCAAACGTTTTTTCCACGCACCAGAGCAGTTGCAATGTTATCAAACTTGGTTGCGAGACTTTATGAAGGAGTGATCTTATGGTTTTTTATTTTAGCGGAACCGGCAACAGCCAGCTGGCAGCAAAACAAATTGCAGCAGCTATCGGTGACAATATTATTTGTATTAACCAGCACCTGAAAGAGCGCAAAAAAGAGACATTCTACTCAGAGCGCCCACTGGTATTCGTTACACCCACCTATGCATGGAGGCTACCCAAGGTGGTGGCACAGTGGATTCGCGCGATGGAGTTTACCGGGAGCAGGGATACCTATTTTGTGCTGACCTGCGGCGACAGTTGTGGCAATGCCGCTGCCTATACAAAAAAACTGTGTGCAGAGAATGGATTTCGCTTTTGTGGATTAGCGCCTGTGGTGATGCCGGAAAACTACCTTGCAATGTTCCCCACGCCCGAGCAGGCTGAGGCGCAGGTCATTCTGGAGCGTGCAAAACCTCGGATTACTGCTTTAGCTGCACAAATTTCGGAAGGTAAACCTTTTCCTGAAATGAAGGTCTCGGTGATTGGAAAGCTGGAAAGCGGTCCGGTCAATCCTCTGTTCTACCGCTTTTCAGTTAGCAACAAGGGTTTTGCAGCGTCGGATACCTGCGTTTCCTGCGGTCTTTGTGCTCGACGCTGTCCGCTGGGAAACATCACTATGGAGAATAAAAAACCGAAATGGCATGGTAAATGTACCCACTGCATGGCCTGCATAGGCGGCTGCCCGACAGAAGCAATTGAATACAAAAACAAATCCAAAGGTAGACCACGCTATTACATCATGGAGGACTAACGGTTGCCTAAAATATGGAAAATTGGTTCTTAAAAGGAAAAGCACAGTGACCGATATGTCTGTTATTGTGGCTCTATTTCTTATAATGACCTCATGGAGATTATGAGAAAAACTGCGAAATCCAAATAACTTAATAAACTTCCCAGCTTGTTTGCGGTATGGATTAGAATTGAAATACCAGAAAGATTGCTCGCGGGACGCCGTATCTATAGATATTTGTATGAAAAAACTTGTGATGTTTCAGTTGCAGGGGCAAACCAAGATGTCTAAATTAATCGTACGATATTATTGAAGTTCAAGGAGAAAGAATATGAAAAAAATTGTAACAGCGTGTGTGCTAATTTTTATGCTCTTTGCACTGACTGGATGTGGTACTGTAAATAAGGCTGGTAATGAAGGTAGTTGTTACCCAGAACAGGCCGCGAAGTACTTAAAAATGGGTTTGGATGGCAGCGCTCTGTTATTTTTTAACAAAGCGGGTGAGCATAGAGAGTTGCTTTTTCCACGGGTCAATTACTCAGATGCGCAGATGTCCCCGGACGGCAATCATCTCTTGTGTAAAACCAATTCTGGTGGCGCGGGGGAATCCCGATGGTGCGGTTATTCTGTTGTAAGCCTGATTACAAATCCTGCCGGAATCCACGACTATAACGGTATACAATGGGGTTATCAAGATCATATCTGGCTGGATGACAACCTAATTGGTTTTGCCGATTCCGATGTAATAGGCGGTCAGGAAGGTACATGGAAATCTATTCAGCTGTTTGATAGCCGATACACCCCCATAAACACTTCCTTTCAGCTTTCTACAAATAAAGACGACACGGTTGTTGGGATTGGATACAACAGAACTAAAAAACAATACACTCTTACGCACGCGATAAACAAATCATTGGGTGCTGACCCCTTTGCAGCCAACCAGTTAATTCTTTCCGTGTTTAATTCTCAAGGTGTATTGGTTCACGAAATCCCAATACCGAAGGAATACCAGTCCCCGTATTCAAGAAACATATTGGCTTTGTACTCTAATAATCCTATGGTAACAGAGGATGGTCACATCTTGCTAACTGCGCAAAAGGCAGGAGGAAATAGAGACCTGTTGTTACTTGTTTTGTCTCCGAAGGATCAAAGCATCCAAGAATTACCCTACGGCGACGCGCTTTGCTTATCTGCCGATGGCAAAACTGCCTTCGCTGTTGCCTCAAATTATGAAAGCAACCGCAGACAGTCGGCACTCCTGCATTTTGATGGCAGGGAGAGTGCCACAGTTCAGGAATTGCCGCATAACTTTGTTGACAAAAATTATTCCGGTGAATTTGTGCCGTTTGAGGCAGCAATTAGTGACCATCATGTCTATATTATGGCTGAAAACTATACGGATGCCGGGGAGGCATACTGTGGTTTATTTTACTGGGATATAGATGAGAATCAGAGTTCCGAGCAGATCAAGCTATTGCAAGTATTTCCCGACAGAGATTTTTGCAATATTGTCGGCGTGGACGGAGAGGGCTTCTGCTCTATACTAATCAACGGCGTTGTCCCCGATTATGCTGAAGGAGGGCTATGTTGTTATATATTAAGCAAATCGCCAAAATGATGCAACACATAAGTTGCCGATTTACAAGTTTGAGCGTCTCCGATTGCCGCGCTGAAAAATCCACCCCGGCTAGCCGCCTCAATACCTACGACAGCATCCTCCACCACAAGGCATTCCTGCGGGGCAAGCTTCAGCATAGCGGAAGCTTTGAGAAAGACTTCCGGGTCGGGCTTAGAGTTCGTGATGTTGTTCCCGTCACTGACTGCGTCAAAAAAATCACCAAGCCCTATCTGATGCAAAATAATCGGTGTATTTTTACTGGAAGAACCAATTGCCAGTTTAAGCCCTTTGCTTTTTAATGCTTTCAATGTTTTGCGCACCTCGTCGCTTAAATCATCTGGCGTCATACCTGCAAGAAGGTTGCGATAGATCTTATTTTTTCCCTCCGCAAATGCCTCTTTTTCTAGAGCTGTATATTGCTTTTTACTTTTTTCTAAAATAATGTTTAAGCTTTGCATACGGCTGACACCGCGCAAACGATTATTAATGGTTTCATCAAAGGGGATATGTAAGCGCTCGGTCAAAGCTTTCCATGCTTGATAATGGTACTGATCCGTATGGCAGATAACGCCATCCAAGTCGAAAATAATCGCTTTATATTTCATAAACTCTCTCCTAAAAAACAACGATAAATCTAAAGTACCGCTCAATCATGCCGTACTCAGATTTATCGTTTTTAATTTGGCTATTAGAAACTACCGAAATCCGACGGTTTAGCCTATCAACTCATAAGTGTAATTCATTGCGGATTTACCTGATTTTTCGATTCTGCCGTTATCCCAGTTTAGAGTAAAGTCGTTGCCCAAATCATCTTGGAAGGTGTAGCTGCCCTTACTGCCTGCCAATAAAATGTGCAGGTGATGATAGGAATCGGTTCTGTTACCAACGCTGCTGCCAAGCATTTTGTTCTCATTAAGGTTAAGTGCTATTCCGCAACCAGATTTGATATAAACCGGAAGCTGCTTTTTATTGCAGGCAACATTATGTTCTCCACTTGCGAGCACCTCAAGGGTAAACAAACAAACCCATTCGCCCTGTGGCAGATACACCTTACGCTGATGCGAATTTTCCTCTAAAAACGGAGCAATCAGCAGGCTGTCTCCCAACATAAACTCATCTTCTACAGCAGCTGCTATTCTGTCATTGCACCAATCGTATACCAACGGGCGCATCATGGGCTTTGCCTGTTTTACGCATTTAAGTGCCTCACTATAAAGGTAGGGCAGTAGATTCATGCGCAGATTGTGCCAAAATCGCATTTCATCTATAAATTGGGGCTCGTTATAAACCGCTGCAAGGTTCCATGGGCTGCGCTCGTTGTTCCCGTCATAACCGGGCATCAGCTCCTTAAATTGCCCGCCATTTGGTTCGGAATGCCACTGCATAACAGGGCAGAAACAAGCAGTTTGTGTTGCGCGGCGGTATAAATCAAGAGTAGGCAGTGCGCCCGCAAAACCTGCAATATCAAAGCCCCAAAATGGGATGCCTGTCAGCGCAGCCGAAAGCCCTGCTCTGAGCACACTGTTCAATTCGTCGTTTGTGGATTGCTGATCGCCGCCCCAAAGAATGGGCGTGGTATGCTGGCCGGTAAAACCTGCACGGCTGAAGAGCACATGGTCTTCACCTATAAAGGATGTATATGCCTCGGTATAGCTTTGCGCGTAACGGTTTTTGGCCTCTTTTCCCGTCATCCCGTTCTTGAAGCCTACATCGGGGCGGTATATAAATTCTCCCCCGTCCGTCTTAAAGCCATCTACTCCAATATCAAACAAATATTGTCTTTTATTAAACCATGCAGCACATGTATCCTGATTTGTAAAATCGGGAATCATTGAGCCTGCAAACCAATGCCCTTCAGGAATGGTATAAGGGGTACCGTCACTGTTATGTACGCATAGTTTACGTTCCACGGCATCTGCGCGGTCAAGTTCATTTTGCTCATTGAGGATTTCATCATTTCCTTGCTTTTTGTAAACAGGAATTTGCCACAACACAAGATGAATCCCCGCTTGATGCAAACGCTCAATCATCGCTTTGGGGTTCTTCCAGTAATCGCTGTGAGAAAAATCAAAATCATCATATTTCAGCGCGCCGCCTTTTTCCACTGGTTGATAGCTTGCACCGTTAAAGATATAGAAAGTTGCTTCGTCACTCCATGCCTCTACTACAAGAACCGTTGCAGGGAACTGATATTTCTTTAGATTTTCTATCTGCTGCTCCACTTGCTCTTGCGTATTCCAAGAGTTAGCGGAGATCCACGGGCCAAAAGCCCATTTGGGGGGCAGCTTCGCAACGCCCAACAGGTTCATGTATTCTGAAATGATGTCTTTCGGCTCACCTTTGAATACAACTATAGGTGTGTTTGACGGTAAAGTTACTTTTATATGCTTGCCCGTAAAATCAAACACCGTCTTGCAGGCGGTATCTGCATAAAGCCCGAAGCCTGTATCGGTAAAGAAAAACGGTGCCGGGCAATAGGTTTTTTCATCTTGATAGCAAAATTTTTCTTCTACCTCATTTACCACGGTCAAGCCCTTTTGGCTCACTGCATTGTATTTTTCACCCATGCCGTAAACATGGCTGTAAGCCAGCTCAATTGTCAGCTCTGCACAGTCGTCCTGTTCTTTCCATCGCAGCTGTGCCGCACTGTTGCCAAGTACCATGCTGTGTTCTGTTTTGTTTTTATCAAAAAGAATTCGCTCCATCATACTACCCAACCGATTAGCCCTTTACTCCGCCAACCGTTAATCCTTCTTTAAAATATTTTTGCATAGCAATATATACAATCAGAATTGGAATAATGGAAAGCAAACTGCCTGCCATCATTAAGTTGTATTGATTTTTATATTCCCCTGAAAGCGTACTCAGTACTAAGGGCAAAGTGTATTTGCTGCGTTCGGTTAAAAGCACAAGCGGCAGCAAATAATCGTTCCATAAATCCATAAACACAATAATGGAAAGAACCGCTAATGTACCCGATGACAACGGCAGAAAAATTTTAAAGAAAATCCTGCCCATAGACGCCCCGTCAATTACAGCAGCTTCAATATAAGCATCGTTGATTGACATCATTCTTTGGCGCAGCATAAAAATAGAAAACCCATTGAACAGCTGTATAAACATAAATGCATTCAAACTGTTGGTGAGGTTCATTTTTGTCATTACAATAAACAAAGGGATAAACGTAATTTGCATGGGAATCATCAACGCCGTAATGTAAACTTTAAAAATTGTTTCGCGGCCTTTAAATTTAATTTTCGTCAGCGCAAATGCCGCCATAGCAGCACAAAGCAAACGAACGGCAGTGCAGGTGATAGAAAGATAAAAACTGTTAAAGACAGACGAAGTAAAGTTTGGTATTGTAAACAGCTTTTTGTAAGCATCCAGTGTAGGGCTTTTGGGGAACCACTCCACAGGGATGCTCATAAGTGCGCCGCGGCTCTTCAGGCTTGTTATTATCATCCAAAAAAATGGGATACACACTACAACTGCAATCAGCAACGCAAAAATGTAAAGCAAAATTTTGCTTACTATGCGTTTTGTTTTTATTGAATCAGCCATCATAGGTCACCCACTTTTTCTGTAATTTCATTTGGATAAGAGTAAGCACCAGAATAATGGCAAACAATATCCAGCTGTATGCTGCAGCATAGCCCATTTCGTAGTATTTAAAGCCGTACTTGTAAATTCTTTCAACCATAACCATGGTAGAACCGCCGGGGCCGCCGTCCGGTGTCATAATCATAACCTGCGGGAAGATTTGAAACGAGGTGATAAGGCTGATAATCATAACAAAGAAAAGGGTTGGCGAAAGTAAAGGCAGGGTAATATGCAAAAACTTATTCCATCTACCCGCACCATCTATCTCGGCTGCCTCGTAATACTGCCTGTTAATGCCCTGCAGGCCGGAAAGCAGCATCAATCCAAAATAGCCCATATCTTTCCAGACAGATGCCAGCACAATTGCCGGCATCGCCCAGAAAGAACTTTGCAGCCACTTTGGCCCTTCTATGCCAATGACCCGCAGCATTTCATTGATAATTCCGAACTCAGGGCTAAGTACCCATTTCCATATCAGCGAGCCGGCAACCCAAGAGGTGATAACCGGGATATAATATACCACTCGGAAAAAGCCAACACCTTTTATTTTGCTGTTAAGTACGGTTGCCACCGCTAAAGAAAGCAACAAAATAAGCGGAATATAAAGCCCAACATATTTAACGGTATTGCCAACAACCTGATAAAACTCTTTGCTTTGCAATATATTTGTGTAATTCGCGAGCCCTACAAAAAATTTATCCATAAACCCGCCAAAATCAGAGAAAACTGTTAATTCACTTAATCCATCCCACTCTGTAACGCTGATGAACAGCAACGTAATCATTGGCAGGACACTAAAAACGATAAAACCTATCATGCTTGGAAGCAGAAATGCCGCAGCAGTTCTCCATCCAGTCGTTTTTGAACTTTTCATGTAGAAACTCCTTTTTTAAGGGCATGCTTTTCTGCATGCTGTGCTATTTGGTGAGTTGGATTTTCTCCTGGCACTCCGCCTGCATAGCATCCAGTGCCTGCTGTGGTGTAACGTTGCCGTCAGCGGCATCTTTCAGATGGCGGGTGACGATATCCTGCATCTCTGTAAACTGCGAAACCACCGGCGGTGTGATGAGGTAGTCGAGGCTTTTAAACACGGCTTTGCGGTTTGCCGGCGGGGTTTTTTGAATGTACTGGTCAATAATATCGGCATCGTTTACCGGTGGCAGTTCCCAAGCGGCATCTAAACGGATTTGAGTTGCTGCTTTGTCAGAAGAGATAAAAGCAATAAATTTGGCAGCTTCTTCTGCCACCTTGCTGTCTTTACTGATAACATAGCTGTTAGAGAAAAAGTGAGTTGCCTTTTGGGTATTGCTTGGTTCAACGGCAATATCCCATTCAAAATCGCAGTCGCGTGCAAAATCGGGAAAGCTCCAAATACCGTTTATAATCATGCCAAGGCGTCCTGATTTAAACAAATCCCAGTCGCCCATACCACCCATTTGTTCTGAGGTAGGCATTACATTGCTTTTACGCTGCATATCCACCAGATACTGCAAGGTTTCAACATTTTCTTTTGAGTTAATGGTAAACGCTGTTGCATCTTTGCTTAAAAGGTTACCGCCGTTTTGCTGCACCGTTTTAAAAAACTCGTGGTAGGTGATGGGGTGATAATAGCCGTAAATATCTTTGCCCAAAGCGCGTATTTTTTCTGCGGCAGCCATAGCGTCTGCCCACTTCCAGTCATCGGTAGGGTATGCTACGTTTGCCTTGTCAAACAAATCTTTGTTATAGATGAGAACAACATTCGAAAAGCTATTGGGAACGCCATATTGTTTACCGTCCAGATTAAATGCGTTCAGCGCCTTTTCGTTGTAGATAGAGGTATCGATATTCTTTTCTTTTATAATATCATCAAGTGGCGTCAGTGCACCTTTTTGAGCATAGGACACAAAGTTTTCATAGTTCAGTTCAAAAACATCCGGAGCTTTGCCGCCCGAAATTTTTGCTGTAAGCTGTGTAAAATAGTCATCGTAGCCAAAAGATTGCAGCTTGATTGTAACATTTGGGTTTTGCGCGGTGTATACATCAATCATTTTTTTCAAATACACTTCATTGTCACCAGCGCCCGAAAACTGTTCAAAAGTAATGGTGATAGGCTCGCTGCCGGTTTTTTCTGCATTTGCAGATGAGTTTTTGGTTGATGCTCCGCCACAAGCAGTAAAGGTAAGTGTAAGCGCCATTGCAGCGGCGACTACGGACAATAATTTTTTCATTTGTTTTCCTCCTAAAATTTGATGATAAACAATTGATTTTCAGGTTCTTTTCGCTTACACTGGTATAAGCAAAAAGGCTTTTTGAGGTCGTTTTTTGCTGCGGTTTACACATACTGTTGCAGGTGGGTGTAAACCGCTTTTTTTATTCCCCCTTCTGTTTTATAGATTTGACCGAACTTCGTTCGACAATGCTTACCGGCAATATTTGCTCCTGCTTTGTCAAGTTTGGCTCCTGAATATTCTTAAACAGCATTTCAACAGCGCGTTCGCCCTTCTGTGAAATTTCCTGTTTGATTGTTGTCAGCCCGGGTGTGAGATATTTAGAAATTTCCAAATCATCAAACCCCATAACCGATAAATCATCCGGAACTTTTACTCCCCGTTCGTAAAAACCTTTCATTGCACCCATCGCCAAGATATCCGCAGCTGCAACAACTGCCGTTGCGGGTAGTTTGGCACCAAGCAGGTTCTCGGCAAGCTGTATGCCGCTATCGTAATCTATTTTTCCCTCAAACACATATTCGGGGCAAAAAGGCACCTGTTTTTCTGCAAGTGCTTGCTGATAACCAATAAGGCGTTTTTTCATCACGCCATTTTCTTTTAGCTGCCCTGAGAAAAACGCTATTTTTCTGTGTCCTTGCTCCAACACATATTTTGTAGCCAAATAGCTGCCATAAGCATCATCAATTCGGATATTATGGTAATAGTGGTCGTCACAGTAGCTGTCTATCAGTACAATGGGGATACGCGTTTTTTTCATTTGCTGATAAAACTCATCCGGATACATACCAATCACAATAATTCCATCAAGATTACGTTCTTTTGCAAGCGTCATATAGCTTTCGTTGGCATCTGTTGCCGAAATAATGACATGATAACCATGCAAACGCGCGTGGTATTCGATGCTGCCCAAAATTTCACTGTAAAAGTTGTTTTGAAACATCAGTTTGCTGCCCGGCTCTGTTTGAGGAACAACCACACCAATCAGTTTTGAATCTCGCATAGTAAGGCTACGGGCACTCAAATCGGGTACATAATCCAAGCTTTCAATCGCATCCCAAACACGCTTTTTTGTTTCTGCTGAAATGCTCTTTTTTTCGTTAAGAACATAAGAAACCGTTGCGGATGACACGTCGGCTTTTTTTGCAACGTCTTTTAAAGTAACTCGATTGCTCATTCGCTCATCCCTTTGTTTTATTATTCGCAAAATTGTTTAATCGGTTAACCACTTCATTTCATATAATAACCAGTACAATGGCGATTTGTCAATACTTTTTTAAATTTTTACGAACAAATAGTTGACAGTTTTCGTTATTATGGTATATTTGATTTGTTAAGTAGTTTAAGCGCTTAAACAATTATATGATTTTGAGGATACACATATGATTCAAAACTACCTGCCAACCGGCAACGAAATGATTTCTCTCCCCAAAATAAACGAACAAACAGCAGGCATTGAAGATTTCACCTTTTTACACATGGGCTATAAAGGGCTGATTGACGTACGCGGCTCGGATGACCTTGCACTGATTCAGCCTTTTGTCTCGGTGGATGGAAAAGAGGCATCTCTGCAAAATCTGCAATGGAGCCGTTTATACTATTGGATACCACAATTCACGGCAACCGTTGATGATATCAGCGTAAAAGGGATCATCCTTACGCCGGTAGAAGAACGCGGGTTTGCTGTCGGCTTGGAATTACACAATAAAAGCAATCAGGCGCACACCATCAAGTATGGCATGCACGGCAAATGGCAGTCTTCTTGGCACTGTGTTAATGAGGATAAACCAATTGAAGGAACCATGCATTGCTATGAAAGCGCATGGAACAACAGCCTTGTTTTTGACGTGCGCTCGGGTGTTCCTATGTTTTGCTTTGCGCCCATGTCCGATGTTCCCTGCACTTCTTCCTTTGAAAGGAAAGACGATGGTGTGCAGTATCAGCTGTTCCGCGAAGAAACCATTGCCCCAAACAGCACATGCTGCATGACGATTTATTGGGGGCTGGGTTTTGAAGAGGTTGCGGCTACCACCAGTGCCAAAGAGATGGTACGGCAGGGTTTTGCGTATGAGCTGGAGCGCACCAAAGCCTACCTTGTAAAGCGCAGCACAAAACTGGATGACGAAAAGCTTACCGAGCTTTACAATACGAACCTGTTTTTTTGCATATTTTATTCCACGGGTATCACCTTAGATACGGAGGAACTGGTGCTTGTAACAAGCCGCAGCCCACGGTATTATGTTAGTGCCGCTTATTGGGACAGAGACAGCCTTTTGTGGAGTTTCCCTGCCATTTTAGACGCGGATGCCAAGCTTGCAAGACAAATGCTTGAGTATGTGTTTGGCAGGCAGCGCAGAAACATTGGTATACATTCGCGCTTTATTGACGGTACTGTGCTTGAACCAGGTTTTGAGCTGGATGAACTGATGGCTCCCGTGCTTGCACTGGAAAGCTACATACGCGCAACGCAGGATTTATCTATTTTAGGCGAACCAAACGTACAAAAAGCAATGGACGAAATACTGGATAAGCTTGAAAGCCGCAAACACCACACAGTTGCATTGTATTCCACTTTTTTACAGCCTACCGATGATGAGCATGTATACCCCTATTTAACCTATAACAACGTTCTTGTCTGGAAAGCATTGTGTGCTGTTTCAAAGCTTTTTCCATCCCATACCGCAGCAGCAGCGCAGGCAGACAAAGTGAAAACTGCAATTGCCGAGCATTGCGTTAAAGTAAAAGATGGGAAGCATTACTATGCATGGTCTGTGAATTTAGAAGGGCACCATGACATTTACGATGAACCCCCGGGCAGCTTGCAGCTGCTGCCGCACTTTGGCTTTTGCAGCTATGATGATGAGGTTTACCAAAACACGGTGGACATGATCCGCTCACCCGATTATGCTTACAGCTTTGCGGGCTGCAATATTGTAGAAATCGGCTGTCCGCATGCACCCCATCCATGGATGCTCAGCGTTGCCAACAGCCTTATTTGCGGACGTATCGACCACTGCAAAGATATTTTGCTGAAAGTAAAGATGGATAACATGATTGCCTGTGAAAGCGTAGATGAGACAACAGGAGAATGCACAACCGGAGAAGCGTTTGCCACTTGTGCCGGATTTTTATGTCACGCAATCAAGCTTGCGTTCGGCGGAGGTAAACCAAATGAGAAATGATATCACTCTTTTTGAAAAAAGCATCACAGCAGAAAGCAACTGTTTTGCAGATGATTTTTACGAAAGCACCTTTTTTACGGGCAATGGGCGCATGGGGGCACGCGGTTACATACCGTTTGAGCCTTCCGCCCGTCCGATACAAACGGGACTTTTTATCGCAGGTGTTTATGACGAAATAAAACCCGGAATTACTGATTTTGTAAATCTCCCTACCCCTATCTGGGAACAAATTAAAATGGACGGCAAATCCCCCACTCTTGCTGCTCCCATCAAACGTACTCTTGATTTTTCATGCGGTGTGTTAAGTTTTGAATATGTGTTGACTGTGGGAGAAAAGCATTTAAATGTTTTGCATCAACGCTTTTTTTCGATGTCACAGACATCACTTCTGCTGCAACGCACTATTTGCATCCCTCAAACAGAAATGCACGTTCATATTGAGAGCGGGATACACACCGCCTGCTGCAACTGCCCCATCCCCGATGACCAGGTGAAGGAAAACAGCGAAACCATTCAATTGACTATGGAAAAGAATACCCATTTTTACGACAATGGGTTTACCAGCAATTTTGCAACCCATGTTACCAATATCTCTTTAGAACAGCAGATAAGCTTTCGTACACAAGGCTTTGGCAAAGGGGTTTCGTTCCATCGGGCAGGGGACGCTGTGGGGATGAGTTTTGACGTTGACGCTGCCAAAAACCAAACTCTTTTTATTGAAAAAGCTGCTGCTCTATTCACAAGCCGCGACAAAGACCCACTCATCACTCCTTTATCGTCGGGATGGAGCTTTGATGGACTGTTAGAGCAAGAAAAAGTATGGTGGCAAAATAAGTGGCAGCTTTGCGGCATTGAAATACAAGGAGATGCACAAACACAAGCCGCCTTGCATTATTGTATTTATCAACTGATTGTCAACTGTTCTGCCAGAGACGATACTGTGAACATCGGTGCTCGCGGCTTGACACATACACGCTATAAAGGCTGCTATTTTTGGGATACCGATTTGTTCATGATGCCGTTTTACCTTTTAACCGACCCTTGCGCCGCAAAAAGCTTAATGCAATTTAGGGTGAATACGTTGCCTCAGGCAAAAGCGCATGCCGCTAAAATGAACAATGCCGGTGCTCGTTACCCCTGGATGGTATCTTACGACGGAACCGAGCAATGCGAAAGCTGGGATATTGGTGCAAGTGAGGTACATATAACCGCAGACATAGTTTATGCGATGAACCAGTATGTCACTGCCACTTTGGATGAAGAATTTTATAAAAACGGCGCAGCAGAGGTTTACATTGAAACCGCCCGTTTTTGGCTGAGCCGTTATACTCCCGAGCCCAATACAGACAAAGTAAATCTTTTGTTCTGCAAAGGCCCGGATGAATACTGCGGCATTACAAGCAATAATCTGTTTACAAATGTAATGGTGCAGCACAATTTAAAATTGGCAATCCGTGCGGCAGAATATTTAAGACAAAACAATTTTGGACAATACCAAAAGCTTGGTATAAGTGAGGATGAAATACAGACCTGGGAATGCCTGCACCACGCAATCAAGCTGCCTCAAGACCCTGTAACCAAACATTGGCGTACAGACGATACCTTTCACCTTTTGGAGCCGGTTGACCTCAGCACAATCAAGCCGGACGCAGGTGCCAGTTATCACCATGTTTGTTTTGACCGTTTACAGCGTTACAAAGTGATAAAACAAGCGGACGTTCTTTTATTGATGAGCCGTCTCCCCGAAAAATTTACAGCGCAGGAGAAATTAAACGCTTGGGAGGACTTTGAGCCTCTGTGCTTGCATGATTCCACCCTCAGTTTTGCCTCTCATGCACTGTTTGCCGCGCAAAACGGATTGGTAGAGCCTGCGGAGCATTATTTTGAGCAGGCGCTGTATTTGGATTTAAAAGAGGTTATGGGTAATACAGGTAAAGAAGGGCTGCACCTTGCTTGCCTGGGTGAAACATGGCAGGCAGTTGTATTCGGCTTTGCAGGGCTGTCTTTTGCAGATGGTTCGCCTAAGCTCCACCCACATTTACCCGATTCGTGGACTTCGCTTAAATTTAACTTTATATGGGAAAATAAAACATATTGCGCAAAAATAAGTGCAGATGGTGCATCTATTACCTTGTGGTAGGTTTTGAGGAATATTCTGTATGCTATTGTCATGAAAATCGCCAGATGTAAAATATAACAACAGCATGCAATTGGGTACTATAAAAGAAAAAGGGATAGGCAACAGCCTATCCCTTTTATGTTTATATACAACTATGCCAACCCAGCTGTTGTGTGAAATGCACAATATTTTAAGAGAGAAAGAATGAGATACTACTAAAAATAGGTTGGAGGGGTTGCAAATAAGCAGGTTCGATGCTATATTGATGTTAGTTATTTCGGACTCCGAAATAACAATGCGTTTAGGTGGGTGATAGTGTGAAAAAAAGCGGATTAAAAGATATGAAAAAAATTAACCGAACAATTATTATAGAAAATATTTTAAAAAAAGGTTCTATGTCGCGCATTGAGCTTGCACAGGCAACAGAGCTTTCGCCAAGCACCGTATCCGGCCTTGTAGGCGAAATGATACAGGAAAACCTTTTGGCAGAAACAGGTGCACAGGCCTCAACAGGAGGGCGCAGCCGAATAGAACTTTCAATCAACAATCGGTATAGCAATATTGGAATTGTCGAGATTGCCAGAAACGGCGCCAAATTTATATTATTTGATATGGCTCTTAATCAGAAATGTGTCATTGTCCTTTCAGATAATTATATTTCGGGCAACGATTTACTGATAGCCATAACATCGGCAGTGTTTCAGTGCTTTAATCATGAGCAGTTGCGCGAAGGCAGCATGCTGGGGTTTGGGCTTTTGTTTCAAGACGATATGCAGTCGGGGGAGTTTAACGTAATGTATTCCACCGGATTTTCATCTGCGAATATTTCTCTGCGTGAGGCACTGATAACTCAGTTTCATTTGCCGGTACTGGAGGAGTATTCTCAGGTTTACACCTTAACCAATGCCTTACATCAGAATGAAACGCTTAAAAACAGTGCTCATATTGCAATAGGTAGTAAGGTGCTTGTCAGTATTACTTTAGCAGGAGAGCACCTGCAACTGCGGGACGGACGTTTTTCGGATATTACGCCGTTGCTATCCAACGCCAATCAAGAAATACCAATGTTGCTTGAAGATAAAATTGGCCAAACTGAAAACTCTGCCGATATGCTTGCAAACCAAACCGGTTTCATAACAATTTTGGTAGACCAGCTTGCAGTTTCTATTTCAGCCCTATGTACATTGTTCCCGCTTGAAACAATCTTTTTATCCGGGAAGATAACCAAAATAAACGGATTTGTAGAAGCTGTTTTCAAGCGCGTTCAAAATGCAATCTATCCTTTGATTGCACCCAAGTTTGATATTTCAAGTTCTGAACCCGCCAATTTGGCAACTGTTTTGGCAGAGAACTTGAGAAAGAATGTACTTTGTTCGTT
Source organism: Hydrogenoanaerobacterium saccharovorans (assembly GCF_003814745.1). Taxonomy (NCBI): domain Bacteria; kingdom Bacillati; phylum Bacillota; class Clostridia; order Eubacteriales; family Oscillospiraceae; genus Hydrogenoanaerobacterium; species Hydrogenoanaerobacterium saccharovorans. The sequence continues at coordinate 180,403 of NZ_RKRD01000001.1, forward strand.
ATAAATTATTTTATAGGAAGAGGGAGACGTGAATGAATTTTAAACAAATGATTGCGGACAACAAATTCTCGTTGGTGGTCAGTTTACCATCCAACAACTTGGATTTGGCAAAGGCTGCCCTTGAAGGAGGTGCACAGGCGGTTAAAGTACACTGTAATGTATGGCACAGGGCAAGCGGGCATACGTTTGGTACGTATCAGGAGAACAAACCTTTTCTAAAAGAGCTTATTTCTCTTTGTGGGGATGTACCTGTTGGCCTGGTGCCGGGCGCAGAAGAGGCTTTTATTACGGTTGAAGATCGTTTGGAACTTGAATCTATGGGGCTTGGTTTTTTTTCGTCCTATATCCACCATTTACCTTGCCACATGATGGAAAGCGAAAAGCTTGTAAAAATGGCGGCGATTGATTATACATACAACCAGAATACGCTTGATGCGGTTAAAAACTCTGCTATTGATGTATTAGAGTGCAGTGTGCAGCCGGGCGAAAACTACGGTACACCGCTTAACTATGCGGATATTTTGCGCTATTCAGACATTGCTGGCAAAAGCGGAAAAAACTGTCTTATCCCCACGCAAAGAAATATTAAGCCGCAAGAGGTGAAACACCTTGCAGACGCAGGTTGCAAAGCGGTTATGATAGGCGCCATAGTCATGGGGAAAGAACCCGACGCCGAGCAAGTAAAATCGGTTACCGCAGCCTTTCGCAATGCAATAGATGCTATTTAAAAATATGATAACGCGTAAAAATAAGGGCTGCCGGCCCTAAAAAAAGGAGCACAGTTATGTTACAGGGGAGTTTAATTATCGTAGCGTTCCTTGTTATTGCAAGTTTAATGATGACAAAAAAACTGCCTACTTTGGTAGCATTGCCTTTGATGGCTGTTTTGATTTGTATCATTGCCGGAGTACCCGCTGTGGGGACTGATGCAGAGGGTAAAGCAATCGGTTGGCTGCAAACTGTCATCGAAGCAGGTACGGTTCGCATGGGCAGCGCCATTATGGCTGTTATTTTTGGTGCATGGCTTGGCCAGCTGATGAATAAAACCGGCGTTACCGAAAGCATTATCAAAAAAAGCGCCGAGCTGGGCGGTGACCGCCCATTGGTAGTTACAATTATAATGGTAGTAGCTTGTTCTGTATTATTTACTACACTTTCCGGTTTGGGTTCAATCATTATGGTTGGCTCCATCGTATTGCCAATCTTAATTTCGGTAGGGGTACCGGCTCTGACTGCGGCATGTATTTTTTTAATGGCTTTTACCACCGGAATTACCTTTAACATTGCAAACTGGAAAACATTTTCCAGCATATTCAGCATTGATATAGAACAGATAAAAGGTTTTGAAATGTACTTAGCAATAGCTACATTTGTAGCAACACTTATATTCGTATTTATTGAGTTTAAAAAGAACGGCATCAAATTTAGCTTTTCTGCACCGGTAAAAGAAGAAGCAGCAACAAAACAGCTAAGAGGATTTTCGAGTATTATGGCAATGTTAACCCCATTAATCCCGATAGTTTTGGTTGCTGGTTTTAAAATACCGGTTATACCGTCTTTTATAGCAGGCATTATCTGGATACTTGTGTTTACCTCGAAGGGCTTTTCAAAAGCGATGAACCTTTTAGTTAAAACTTGTTTTGACGGCATCGCAGACTCTGCACCTGCCGTAATCTTGATGATTGGCATTGGTGTTTTGTACCTCGCCGTTACACATACAATGGTGAAGGACGTTCTCAGCCCGTTTTTACTTGCGGTAGTACCTTCAAACAAGCTGGGCTATATTATTTTCTTCTGTGTACTCGCGCCGTTGTCGCTTTACAGAGGCCCGATGAACCTGTTTGGTTTGGGCTCCGGAATAGCTGCACTTATTATAGGGCTTGGTACATTGTCACCGCTTGCCGTTATGGGTGCTTTTCTTGCTGCAGAGCGTATTCAAGGCTGTGGAGACCCCACCAATACACAAAACGTTTGGACAGCAAACTTTGCGGAGGTTGATGTAAACGGCATCACCAAAAAACTGCTGCCTTATCTGTGGGTTATTTCGATATTTGGTGTTATTCTGTCAGCCGTATTGTATTATTAACACAAAACTTGCCAAGCTGTGGAAGAAATTATTTCTTCTGCAGCTGAGAGCAGTATATTTGATTTTTAAATATGCTGCTCTCAGCTGCAAAGCCATTTACATTTTTGGAGGACGCTATATGAAAGTTCGCATAGGGATTGACGTTGGCGGTACATTTACCGATGCTGCCGCCATAAACAACGATACATATGAATTGATAGGTACGGTAAAGGTTCCAACCACTCATACAGCCCAAGAGGGTGTAGCCGCAGGCATTATAGAAGTGTTACATAAGCTTATGGAACAATGCAACATAAAACCCGAGGATGTTATTTTTATTGCACACGGTACAACTCAAGCAACCAATGCATTGTTGGAGGGCGATGTTGCCGAAGTGGGGATTATAACCCTTGGTACGGGTTTGGAAGGTGCAAAAAGCAAAAGTGACACAACAATGGGAAGTATTGAACTCGCGCCCGGTAAATTTTTAAAATCTCAAAATGCTTATATTGATACTGGGGCGGCAGGCGATTTAAAACAAGCTATTAAAAAAGGTGTAGAAGAGCTTGTTAAAAACGGAGCCAATAGCATAGTGGCGGCAGAAGCATTCAGCGTTGATGACCCAACAAACGAAAACACAGCGGTACATCTATGTACAGGACTTGGCGTACCAAGCACCGCCACCAATGATGTTTCTAAGTTATATGGCTTGAAAACGCGTACAAGAACCGCTGTTGTCAATGCAAGTATCATGCCGAAAATGCTTGAGGCTGCCACTATGACAGAGCAGAGTATTTTCAACGCAGACATTAAAAGTCCGCTTATGGTTATGCGCTGCGATGGAGGGGTTATGACGGTTGAAGAAGTACGCAACCGCCCTATCCTTACCATACTTTCGGGCCCTGCGGCGGGTGTTGCAGGTGCATTGATGTATGAAAAGCTTACGGATGGAATCTTCTTTGAGGTGGGCGGCACTTCAACTGATATTTCCTGTGTTAAAGACGGTAAGGTAATGATTAAATATGCCGAGGTAGGCGGACACAAAACCTATCTAAACAGCCTTGATGTGCGTACCGTCGGTATAGGCGGAGGAAGTATGGTTCAGGTAAAAGGCGGCAAGGCGGTAGAAACCGGCCCCCGCAGTGCACATATTGCCAATTTAAAATACGAGGTTTATACAAAAGCAGAACAAATCGTAAATCCTCGCCTCACAACCATACGGCCAACCCCAACAGACCCCGAATATGCGTGCATAGAATGCGACAACGGCATAAAAGTGGCGCTTACCATGGCAGGTGCCGCTAATATTGCCGGATATGTGCGTGAAGGAGATTATGCTTACGGTGATGTTGAAGCCGCCAAAAAAGCATGGAAGCCACTTGCAGATAATATGGGGTGTACAGTAGAAAAAGCAGCTGAACAGGTTCTTACCTTTGCCGCAGCCAAAAATGCCCAAACAACGGCACAACTTATGAAGGATTATAATATGGACCCTCGTACAACTATGTTTGTGGGCGGCGGAGGTGGCGGGGCTGTTGTAGTACCTCATCTTGCAAAAACTATGGAACTCAGCTATCGGATTGCTAAAAACGCACCGGTCATATCCACCATAGGTGTTGCACTTGCTATGGTACGCGATATGGTAGAACGTACGGTAGCCAATCCCACAGACCAAGACATCATCAGTGTACGAAGAGAGGCTGAACTCAAGGCAATCCAAAACGGTGCAGCCCCCGGAACGATTGAAGTTTCGGTAGAGGTAGATACACAGCGCAATGTAATAAGGGCAATCGCAGTTGGTGCTACCGAATTAAGAAGTAAAAACTTGCTAAACCGTCAACTCAGCAAGGATGAACTGTTGAAAACAGTGGCTGAAAATTTGGGCGTTGCGCAGTCTCATTTAAAAATAACCGCCGAAAACAAGACTGTTTATGCAGTTCAATACGATAAAATAGAAAAAAAGCTCTTCGGTTTAAGAAAGAAAAAAACTCATCCCCTGCGCCTTATTGATGATGAAGGCGTTATCCGTTTGCAGAAAAACAATGCATGGGTGAAACAATCAGCAGTTAAACAATGGCGAAACGATGCAGGCTTTTTAATTGAAGAGCTCACAGTATACAACGATGGCGGTGCAAACCTGCCGAATATTTATATTGTGATTGGAAAACGCATTATTGATTTATCCGGTTTGCAAAATGATGACCAGATTTACAGCCTTGGCGATGTTGAGCTTTCAGGTTGCGGAGAAGATGAACCCATAATTATTGCCTGCACAAAGCGTGTGGACGCATAAGAAAAAGGAGAATAACGATGCCGCAGGATGCTTTTCCTTTCCCAAAAATAGAACTTGCCTACAAAGAACTCAGCTATGATTTGTGCTTTGCAAAAATCCCCGTAGAGGACAGAGAAAAAATTGTACATTCCGCATGGCAAAAAGGCAAAAAGGCAGCGGAATCTATATTGAAAAAGCATAACGGCGAAACCAGCTTTTTTAAGCTTGCGGTAGAGTGTGGGCTGCAATGTGAAGAACAGGATAGGGATTGTGTCATCGGCAACCGCAGGTATTTCAGCGATTATCTTTCAGGTCAAAACAAAATAATTCTCCATTTAAAATCCATAGCTCTGTGGGCAGAGCAAAACAACCTTGCTATCTCTACGGCGAAAAATATGATTTTAGGCCATGAGTTCTTTCATTTTTTAGAATATACAAAAATCGGTCTTACAAGCCGCGAATATATGGTACCTGCCGTTTCAATTGGTTCTTTCAAGTTTGGTAAAACAGGGGTTCGGGCTTTGAGTGAAATAGGCGCACATGCCTTTGTAAGAACCTATTTTGAACTTTTGCAAAATTGGGAGGCATAATATGAATAATTGTTTAAACTATGATGTTGTTGTGATAGGCGGAGGACCTGCGGGAGCAACTGCGGCGATAGCTGCAGCGAGAGAAGGCGCAAAAACGCTGTTGGTTGAACAAAACGGATACCTTGGCGGTATGCTTACAATGGCAGGTACAGGGCCGCAAATGACTTTTCATGCAGGCAGTACACAGGTTGTAAAAGGCATACCGGATGAAATAGTAGAACGCTTAAAGCAACTTGGGATGTCGCCCGGGCATATGGAGGATTTTGTGGGTTATGCAAGCAGCATTACCCCATTTGACGCTGAGGGCATGAAGCTGGTGCTTGAAACGATGGCGCAAGAGGCAGGCGTAACACTGCTTTACCATACAGTTTATACAGGTTGTACCGTGGAAAAAGGGAGCATTCAGCAGGTGCGCCTTTTTGCGAAAAATGGTTTTTTTAATGTTACTGCAAAAGTGTTTATAGATTGTTCCGCCGATGCAGACCTTGCAACACACGCCGGTATTCCCAGTATTTATGGGCGAGAAAGCGACAACCTTGCGCAGCCAATGACCATGAATGTAAAGGTTGCAAACGTAAACCGCGATATGGTTATGAAATATATTGTTCAAAACAAAAACGATATGCTTCATACCATCCCTTTTGACCGTTTGCAGCAACTAGCACGTACCGGCATGCAGGGTGCGTATTCCGTAATCAAGCTTGCAAAGCAAAATGGCAAGTTTAACATAGACCGTGATATGGTTCTGTGCTTCGAAACAAATAATAAAGGCGAGTTTATCCTCAACATGAGCCGCATTGCCAATAAATCGGCTGTTGATGCGTTTGATTTAACGGATGCTGAAATTGAAGGCAGACGGCAGGCTCACCAAATAGTTGCTTTTATGAAGAAGTATATACCCGGGTTTGAAAATTGCCATATTGTTATGACAGGGCCTCATATTGGTGTTCGTGAAAGCCGAAAAATAGAAGGCGTTTATAAGTTAACAGCAGAAGATTTGCTGAGTAACCGGATGTTTGAAGATGCAATTGCGATGGGAGGCTATCCCATTGATATACACTCGCCTGATGGCGAAAGCACCAAGCATTGCTTTTTAAAACCGGGCAGTTGGTATTCTATTCCTTACCGCTGCCTTATTACAAATCAAATCAGCAACCTAGTTGTTGCAGGCAGATGTATCAGTGCTACGCACGAAGCATGCGCCGCTGTTCGCGTTACGCCTATCTTAATGGCAATTGCCCAGGCGGCAGGAACAGCCGCTGCCCATAGTGCACAAAACAACATTGCTGTAAATTGTATTGATATAAACTATCTGCGTAACAGACTCAAGAAAAACAATGTTTTTTTGGGAGAATACAATGCTTAATTGTTATTTGGGTTAGCACTTGCTTGAATTAATTTAGCAAAGCCAAGCGGCTTCGCCAACGTATGGCAGCGAAATATTTTTATATAATATTTAATGGTGTGCAAAAGGCAGACAGTTTTTCGTAAGCTGTCTGCCTTTTGTTGCTTTTACACAATTCCTCCTATTCCATCAAACCGAGTACGCCCAAAGCACCGGATGTTAATTTTTTACCGCATATTGATATAATTATTGATATTTTTAAATAGTATTAAAATAAGGAGGTGTGTAATCCGTCAAGCTATCCTATTGGTAATGTTCCGGTGTTAAGTGTAAACAGCACAAAATTTTATAAACTTGCATGATGTACAAGTTCTTGACACTTAAAGGTGTGCTTGCAACGGCATTTTTCAGCTCAGACTTTATAAGCCTGTTCTTAATGATGCAGAATATGCGTAAGGCAAAACAGCAGAGCCGCCATAGTGAAGTAAAATTTTGAAAGGTGGATAAAAATGAGTAAACTTAAAAGAGCAATTCTGTTTGTAGCAGCAAATATTTTATTCATTATAACTCAAGTAGTAACCTGTGTACCTGTATTGGCACAGGAGCCGGCTTCACCAAGTGTACGGTTTGGTGTAATAAGCGATGTTCACCTCAATGATAAATCCTCACAAGATTACAAAGAAGATAAAAATTTAATCAAAGCACTTACGAAATTTAAGCAAGAAAATATTGATGCACTAATGGTTGCGGGAGATATTGCAAACAGCGGGAAAAAGGGATCATATGAAAAGTTCAATAGCATTTTCAATCAAGTATTTGATGACCCCGCTACCAGACCGCAAAAGTTAATGGTAATGGGGAATCACGATTACTATGGAAGCATATTCCCGTCTTTATGCCGGTCTCGTTTTAAATCGGCTTTCGGGGCGGATATCAATAGAACAATTGTGATGAATGGTTACAGTTTTATTGGCGTAAGCACCAATGACAGGTCTACAGAAGGTGATTTTCCATCAAGTACATTAAATTGGCTAAAACAGCAGATTGATAATGCCATTGCATCTGACCCCAACAAGCCTATCTTTGTTTTTTCGCATATCCCTGCAATTAACACAAATTATATGAGTGATGGTTGGGGAAATTCTGAACTCAGAAATTTTTTAAACAGTTATCCTCAAGTAATCCTGTTTGCGGGGCATACTCATTGCCCTTTAGAAGATGAACGTTCCATTGACCAGACAGATTTTACCTCCGTAGCTACATGCACATTAAGTTATACCGAACTTGAAAACGGCAAAGTAAATGGCAGTGTTCCTCCGCGTGCAGACGAAGTTGCCCAAGGGCTGATTGTTGATGTTACCGATTCGACAGTAGACATTAAAAAATGGGACTTTCATAACGATGAGCAAATAAAAGACGATTGGATGATTGATCTGCCAATATCAAAAACGGATTTTATTTACGGCAATACCAGGGCAGATTCAAGAAGTGCCCCAGAATTTGCTGAAGGCAGCAGCATTACCGTAACTAATGTTACTCAAAACACTGCATCGTTCACTGTTCCGCAAGGTGTTCATGATGATTTTGTTCATTCATACCGTGTTAAAGTAATCAATCAAACTACAAACCAAGTAACTTCCAATCAGTTGTGGTTTTCAGATTTTTATTTAGGTATTCCTCAAATGGCACCAACTCAAACCTTTACTGTCAGCGGGTTAAGCAAAGGAACAAAGTATCGTGTGGAAATAGCGGCAATTGAATCTTTTGGGAAAGAAAGCACTCCGTTAACCACCACCTTTACAACAGAACCTACTTCTATAGAAGGAATTACTCCAATGCCTGATTTGGCAAAAGAGCAGTATCTAGATTCATCTATCCCAAAATACTTCGACAGCGGTGAGACCAGAACGGTAATAAACTTTGAAAATGAGGGTGCAGCATGATTATATCCCAATTGATTAGAGTGATGTAACTTCAAATAATTATCCTAGATATAAATTCAATTGCGCTTTGCACAGCAAACTCTATGACAATATCAGCGCTTATTTTACTTACAATAATCTCTCTTAAAACAGCATAATAAAAAGGCAGTAGATAGTCTATCTACTGCCTTTTGTGTTGAAAATTACTCACCAAAGCAGCCCACAATCTTACCATAATCTACAATAAAATGATGATACGCTTACCCTGAACGCATTACTGCAATGGCAGCTTCTGGTGAATAGGGCGCATGCTACCTCGTCTGTGCTGATGATTGGCCCCTTTGCCATAACCGCAAGCTCTTGCAGCAACCTTTGAATTGGGTGTAGTTGTGGGGCCAGCGATACTCTTGCAGCATCTGCATACCATCGGGGGTGATGCCCGCAATCTGTCGGTCTAGCGCAGGGTTGATGCGATTGAGATAGATGCTCACAAGTGATGGAACGGTGTCGGAGCGCGCTCTCAGTGGCGGCAGAGGCACTACCACACAATCAATCTCTCGCACAAACTCCTGCCCAATGGGTGAGATCCACTCGTTGGCAGTACGCACGCTGCTGAAAAGCACGCGGTTGCGCCTGCATACCTCCATTACCTGCAGTGCAGCGATAAGCTCACGAGCCATCTCCCCGTCAAGTGCATCGACATTGCGAAGGTGCAGTGTGTTGACGGTGTCGCTTAGCGGACAATTTGGGCTGTTGAGAAGAAAATCCCATGTCTTTTTGTTGAAAGGTGGGCATAGTTAACCCTGAAATGATTGCCGATTATGTGATACTTGATGCGTCAATGATCAAGAATCTGCCTCGCAACATAGCGGCGGCCACAGGTGTGGATGCACTTGCACATGCCATTGAGTGCTTCACCTCCAACAAGGCAAATCCTTGCTTTTTAATCTTGAGGTGCGCCAAGGGCAAAAGAATATCTTTGGCGGGCAGTACTTCGAGTGTATGAAATCACCGTTTCTCGGTACACACGGTCATATCGCTATGTGTACCGATGACCTTGCAGGTGCAATGGAGGAGCTTAAGTCTAAGGGCTTCAGCTTCAACATGGATACCGCCGCCTACGACACTGACGGCAGAATAACGAATGTCTATCTTGCAGGTGAGTTTGCGGGTTTTGCAATCCACATTATGCAGAAGAAATGAAAAAGTGACGGAAAAAACCTTCTATCGAAGAGTAAAAACTACGATAGAAGGTTTTTTGTACCAAGGGGCTATATGCACATCTTAAAGAATTAGAAGATACCATGATATATTATAATTGAGGCAACATATAACTGAATGGATTCAGAATGGAATATAAATAAGGATAGGAAAAAATATGCAAGGATATGAATCTCATCACATGGTTTTTATCAAAGTTACTAAAACAACTTTATAAAACTTTCCAGTTGCTTATCGCCCTCTGGTATAGAGTATATCGTTCCTGCGCCAACGCCATATGTAAACATAAATTTTCCGTCGTCACGCAAATTCAGCGTGACTTTTTTTCCAAAACCTTTTTTAAGGCTTTGTATTTCAGCACCGGTAAAGTGAAAGCACATATCATTATCTATGGTTAAGTTTTCTTTGCTTAGTCCATCGCCGATGGATAAAAAGTAAATGTCAGTGCCTTTAAAGCAAGTAATAAACATAATTTCTTCAAAAGGGTTTTCGTTAAAATGAACCCTAAGTCCAACTACGCTTGCCGCAACATTAGCAGCAACATTTTTTAATAAGTAGCCTCCTGCCTTTTTAAATGTAGACATGGCGCTGCTTTTAGAAGCTGTTAATGTCATATCCCAGCCTTTTAATTCGGGCATGGCTTCTTCTGCAGTTTTTCTTACCAAAGCAATATAATCTTGCTGTTTTTGCTTTTTATTGAATAATCCCATTGTCATTCTCCCCGTTGTTGTCAAAGCTACACATAACAAGCATATTACCACAGTTTTTGCAGTGCAGCTTTTATTTTAAACAAAAAAACCTCGCGACGCAGTTTGCGTAGCGAGGTTTTTGTTTGGTGCGGATAACAGGACTTGAACCTGCATGAGCGTGAACTCACTAGAACCTGAATCTAGCGCGTCTGCCAATTCCGCCATATCCGCATATATAACGTTCCCTTTTAATTTTTACACGGTGAAGAAAACTTAAAACCGAGGTGGAGCACTTAGCTTAACCCACAAATATAAAAACGAGAAAAATCTCGAATTTATCGAATAATTGAATATGTATACAGAAGTGCACAACCTAAATCTAGTGCACAAAGTCCATCATATCCGCATGTTGCTTTACTATATTATCATTTCCCAATTATTTTGTCAAGATGTTTCTGAAAAAATGATTGAAACAGGGAGATGCATCTCGCGTCTCCCTGTTAGTTAATTAGAATCTGCGTTTTTGCCTTTGTATCGAGAGAATACAAACAATTACAGAAATTACCGCAATGGCGCCCGATGCAATGGTAATTACCATCCATAGCCGAACACTGCTTTCTGGCTTGGGCGGCTGTACTACAGCAGGCTGTGTGATTGCTTCAGCAGGCTGATCGGGCTCTGACTCAGATGCAGAAGAGGAAGAAGAAGCTTCCGATTGGGAAGAAGATGATGGGGGAGGTGTAATTGTACCCACAACCTTGGGGGGCGCCTCTTTGACGGGCGGGGCAGAAGTCTGCTCGGGTTCTTCAGGTACTTCTGGCTCTTCTACAGGTGTTTCGTACAATTCCTGCAAATCGTTTAAGTTATAATAGATACGGTAATCTTCGATGGGATGCATCTTTTTACCATAAATAATGATGCTGTCGCCTCGGTAATCAATTTCTAATGTGACATCTTTGTCTTTGAGTTCTTCCAACACTTGAACAGGAATAATTTTATAGTCTTTGGCTTCGACATAGATGATTGCTTCATCGGATGCATACGTAATGTCCTCTCGTATACCCATCCAGTAGTCATAAGCCAAACGATCTGCGTCGTTGGTACTTTTGCGCGATGTTCTTCTATGACCACTGTCAACAATTTCACTGCTGTCGTAAACCTGTTCACTATTGCCTATTGCCGGAGACACAGAGTTTATCAGTTGCAAAGCACTTACCGGCAGTAATGCAAATACCAAACAAAATGTGACGATGTAGGTTAGCGTACCGCGCATACTTTTCTTCATGGGGTTGTCCCTCCTACTCATAAAAGGTAATGAATGCATATCTCAAGTTGAAAATATTGGAGATATTTTCCTAATTTAATTATACACGATATGAAAATGAAAGCAAGAAAAATGTAGTGAAAGTGCAATTTTTAGGTAATAATCAGCAAAAAGATATGGTTGACAAGAATACACCAATGTGGTATAGTATAGACACAGTAAACGATAACAATTACTATTATCGCTGATTGAATAAAGAAATAAGAGAGAAAACTGTAATGAAATATTCAAAGCAGAGAGAACTTGTACTGAACACTGTCATAGAAAATCCAGTACATCCTACTGCCGATTTTGTGTACAGCCATCTCCGAAGCGCAAACCCAAACATCAGCCTTGGTACTGTATATCGCAATTTGAATCTGCTTGCCGATCATGGTCTCATTCATAAAATAGCGATCCCCAACGGCAGCGACCGTTTCGATTTTCGTACGGATGAACATTATCATATGATTTGCGACTGCTGCGGAGAGGTTTTTGATGTAGAACTGGATAGTTTGAAAGAGCTGGATTCTGAAATTGAAAAAAGCACAGGGTTTGTTGTCAGGCATCATGATCTCATTATCAATGGTTTATGTAATAAATGCAAACATAAATAATATAAGACAGAAAGAGGTAAGATTATGGAATTAAAAGGATCGAAAACCGAAGCGAATTTACTGGCTGCGTTTGCAGGCGAATCTCAAGCAAGAAACAAATACACCTATTATGCATCCAAAGCAAAAAAAGAAGGCTTTGAGCAGATTGCAGCGCTGTTTACCGAAACGGCAAACAATGAAAAAGAACATGCCGAAATATGGTTTAAACTGGCTCACGGGATCGGAACAACCTCTGAGAATCTGAAGGACGCTGCTGCGGGCGAGAATTATGAATGGACAGATATGTACAAAGGCTTTGCCGAAACCGCCAAAGAAGAAGGCTTTGATAAAATTGCATTTTTATTCGAAGCTGTTGCAAAAATTGAAAAAGAGCACGAAGAGAGATACTGTGCACTTCTTGCAAATGTTGAAAACGATACTGTATTTAAAAAAGACGAAGAGATCGTTTGGATTTGCTTAAACTGCGGACATATTCATCGCGGTAAAACTGCGCCTGAAAAATGCCCGGTGTGTGACCACCCCAAGGCTTACTTTGCACAAAGAGTGAAAAACTACTAATTACTAATTAAATGAATCTACATTATAAAAGCCGCCTGATTCGCAATCAGGCGGCTTTTTGTGTTATTGGTTATGCAGGGATAAGCCCCATTACAAAGATTACAAGAATTAGTGCCGGAGCAATATATTTTATGCATATATTGAATATGCGGCTAATATGGAATTTTACGCCATGCTGCTGTACTTCTGCAGCAACATTGTCCACACCCCATACGTAGCCCACAAACAGACAAGTACAAAATGCACCAATCGGCATAAAGATCTTATCGGTTAGAAAGCCCATTGCATCAAACAAGTTCATACCGGCTATAGTAAAGTCTGCAAGCGGCCCCATCGAGAGCGATGCAAATATACCGATAATGCCCATAATGATTGCCATTAGCACCGTTGCCTTAATACGGCTCCAGTGATAATGGTCGATAAAGTAAGCGGCAACAACCTCCAACAAGGCAATAGCTGAGGTAGCAGCTGCAAAGAACACCAGGATAAAGAACAAAAGGCCGAACAGCCCGCCGAAAGGCATGGAGCTGAAAACAGAAGGAAGTGTTTCAAAAATAAGGCCGGGGCCCGCGGTGGGTTTAAACCCAAATGCAAATACGGCGGGAAGAATGGCAAGACCGGACAAAACAGCCATTAATGTATCGAGGCCTACGATGTAAAATGCATTTTTTTGCAGGTTGGAATCTTTCTTTAAATAGCTGCCGTAGGTGATTGCAATACCAAGGCCAAGGCTGAGGCTAAAGAAAATCTGCCCCATAGCAAGAACCATAACGTTACTGAGTTCGCGCAGCGAGCCCAGTGCATCAAATCTTGGTACAAGAAGAAATTTTACACCTGCCATACCGCCCGGTAAAGTGACTGAACGCGCTGCCACAACTACAATCAAAACAAAAAGGCAGGGCAACATAAACTTGCTTGCCTTTTCAATGCCTTTGGCAACGCCCCCTATAACAACTACCGCACAAAATGCCATAAAAAATATATGCCAAATGGCAGGTTCAAACGTGCTGGATACAAATTTTCCGAAATAAGCTGAGGTATCCGAGCCGAATTTGCCGCCGGTCAAGTAAGCAAAAATATATTTCATCACCCACCCACCAACTACGCTGTAGTACGAGAGAATGATAAAAGAACAAACACAGCACAGAACGCCGACAAACGTCCATTTTTTGTTCAACTTTTGAAATGCACCAATGGGATTAAGCTCTGTTTTTCTGCCTATACTCATTTCAGCGAGCATTATAGGAACACCGAGAATCAGTGCGAATAAAATATAAAATACAATAAAAAATCCACCGCCGCTGTTACCGGCGATGTAGGGGAACTTCCACAGGTTGCCAAGCCCGATTGCAGAGCCTGCGGCTGCAAGAATAAACCCGAGTGATGAGGTGAACTGACCTCGGTTGTGTTTTGGTGATTGGGACATAAGTGTACTCCTTTTCTCTTAGATCGATAAACGCAATACTTTATAGTTTACTTCATATAGGGAATAATATCAATATTCAACAAAAATCTTGCACCTTTACCCCATAAAACTACGAATTGCATGTCGATTTTTCTTACACGTTGACGAATATATTTACAAAAATGCCAATGCACATTACACTGTTATGTAAAGGGAGGGATAAGGCATGAACCGAGAAAAACTGCTTAAATATCTGCCACTTGTGGCAATGGCAGCTATCGTTGTATTTTTTGGTGCTGCCCTTAAGCGTATTTCAATTAACGATATTTTAAGCATAGCGCCCCACAACTACGTGTTGGCTTCGTTAACAATTTTAGGGCTGTATGCAGTTAAATCGGTATCGGTTGTTTTCCCTCTGTTGGTTTTGTATATTGCTGCGGGGGCAATGTTCCCTACGCTGTATGCAATCTTGCTCAGTGCAGCAGGGTTGTTCATCTGCATTGCAATTCCATATTATATCGGGCGATTTTCGGGTAGTGAGGCGGTAGGCAAACTGGTAAAAAAATACCCCAAAGCACAACAGCTATCGGATTATTCTGAGAAAAACGGTGTGTTTCTCTCTTATCTGCTTAGAGTGGTAAACATTCTGCCAGGCGATATTATAAGCATGTTGCTGGGTGCTTCGGGCATGGATTTTCGCACCTATGTGGTAGGCTCCATTTTAGGGCTTTTGCCTGTGATGATACCCGCGGTTTTGGTTGGCAAAAACCTTGAAAACCCCACCTCGATGCAGTTTATTTTGCCTTTTGCTGTTATGATTATTATTTCGCTTGCATCCACTGTTTTATATAACCGCTATAAAAAAAGAAATAGAAAGTAACTCGGATAAATTTTTAATACTGGATTTTTAAAGGGAGACTTGGAAAAGTTTCTCTTTTTTATGCTTGACTTTAAATTCTACATAATGTAGAATGATGTTACTACACAGTGTAGAAGATAAAAGGAGCCACATGATCATGACGAAAATTTCTAAATCCGAGATGGAACTGATGCAAATTATTTGGGAACATGCCGCACCAATTACCAGTGGCGAGATTCTGGAGCGTCTGCCTTTGGGCAGGGACTGGAAAAACACCACAGTACTCACCTTTTTATCGCGCCTTGCAGAAAAAGGCATGGTGCAGGTAGAAAAACAAGGCAAGGCAAATGTTTACAAAGCTTTGGTGAGTGAGAAGAGCTATCGGGGGAAAGAAACAGTCAGCTTTTTGGAAGATGTACACGGCGGTTCTGTAAAAAGTTTTATGGCATCGCTGGTTGACTCCAACGAACTGACGCAACAAGAAATCGATGAGCTGAAAGATTGGCTGTCGAAGAGGTAAGTAACATGCTAAACTTTTTTTATCGCACAATATTGCCGCTTACGATGGCAGGTTCAGCAACCATGCTCGTTTTGCTCGTTCTTACTCCACTTGTAAAACAAGTTTGGAACAGTACATGGCAGTACTATGCGCGGCTAATCCCGCTTGTGGTATTTATTGTGCCGTTTCATGTGTTGCCTTTTCAGCAGCGCCCGCACGAAATGCCCGCTGATGCACATGTTCATATAACGGCGGTAAACCAATTGTTTGAAGCCGTTGTACAACCGCCTTTGCCTACACCGAGTAACACGGTAACACCGTTGCATGTGGTGGCTGGGGTATGGGCAGTTGGTGCGTTGCTGTTTGCAATGTACAAGCTGTTTGTTTGGGCGCGGTTTTACCAAAGTGTACGTCATTGCAGTGCCACGGTTACCGACAGCACATTAACACAACAGTTGGATTGGTGCAAAGGGAACCTGCATATAAAGCGCAACGTGGGGGTTAGAGTGTGTGAACAGGTGGGCAGCCCCATGCTGATGGGCATTTTTCAACCTGCTATTATCCTGCCCAACCCCAAGATTTGCAAGCAAGAATGCGAATTGATTTTTTTACACGAACTAACTCACTGCAAGCGCAGAGACTTAGTTTATAAGCTTGCGGCACTGTTTGTAAATGCACTGCATTGGTTTAACCCGCTGATGTATCTTTTAAGCAGGCAGATAAATGAGCTGTGCGAACTTTCGTGTGATGAAACACTGGTACAGTATATGGATAAGGAGCAGCGCAGGGCATATGGTTTTGCGATTCTCAACCAAATGAACGGTAAACGGTGGAGAGTTCCCGATGTAGTGTCTGGTTTCATAGGAGGAAAGAAACTTATGAAAAGGAGATTGCATTTAATTATGAGTGTTCAAAAAACAAAAAAGCTGTTGTTGTTTGTTGGTATCTGTGCGGTCATCGGTTTAAGCACAGTGGGCGTATTTACAGCAAGTGCGTTCAACCCTAAAACACCAAAGCCCCAACAGATGGCTATGAGCAACGAGGCAACCGATTATGGCAGCAGTGAAATTTTGCTTGAGCCCGAACAAGAATTTGAAGATTCTGCCGAAGATTTGGCTACTGTGATTGATGACTCTAAATATTTAGGAGAGCCTAAAATCTCGCTGATTAAGCCGGTGACGGATGGTTGGGTTTCCGCATCCTTTTGGAGCTATGAAAAGCACATGGGTACAGATTATACAGCGCCTGAAGGTACGGACATTCTTGCGGCTGCAAGCGGAACCGTTGCATTTGCGAAAGATACGGAATATGGTTATGGCAAACATATTATTCTTGACCATGGCGATGGAATAACTACGCTTTATGCACACTGCAAAGAACTTTTGGTAGAGCCGGGTGACGTGGTGCAGCAAGGCGATGTGATTGCAGTTGTAGGTAAAACGGGCACTGCTACAGGCTACCATTGCCACTTTGAAGTACGCGTGAACGGTAAATATGCTGACGGCGAAAAGTGGATAGAAGCATAACAAAAACGGAGCGATGCTTTAAGCATCGCTCCTTCGGCTGTATTTATTATTTTAGGTTTTTAGAATTAATCATTTCAAACTCCGGGGTTTTTTCCACAACACTGGCTTCCATTAAAGCAGAAATTTCTTCATTCAACTTTGCGCCGGCTTTTTCAGCAACAATTTGCGGGGCAACCGTATCTTTGTTTTTGTCAAAGTAATCGGCTGCAATGGGCAGGCGCTGAATGATGTGATAACCGAAGCTGGATTCGACCAAACCACTAATTTCGTTATCTTTCAGTGCTTTTGTACCCTCGTAAAACTCGGTAACCATTTGCCCTTCAGGGAAATAGTAGCCGTCGGGGGTGCTGGTCATCCCGGGGTCTTCACCGTATTCTTTTATCAAAGCATCAAAATTTTCACCTGCTTTGGCACGGCTCAGTGCTTTTTCGGCAGTTTCTTTTTTCTTTGCTATTTCTGCTTCATCGGTGATGTCCTGTGTTGAAATGAGGATGTGTTTTGCATGCAAATAATTCTCGTTAAAATAGGTTTTCACTTCATCCTCAGACGGCGCAAGACGGCTGCCGGCAGAGGTCATAGCCTCTTGCACTTTGGATTGAAGTATTTGTGACTCAACAACACTGCGGTAGAGGTTCTCGTTAAGGAACATTTCTTCCAGTGTTTTTTTGTATTGTTCTAATCCGCCTGCTTGTTCGATGGCGCTTTTGATGTTGTCGTCAACTTTCTTTTTATCTTCGGCAGTCAGCTCAATTTTATTGTCTTTTGCGTATTTGCGCAGAATCCGGTCAAATTTTATGGCTTCCAGGGCTTGGTCTTTGGCAGAATTCAGCATTTCTTCATTTGCCCAAATGTCGGTTTCTTCACCCGATGCCGAAGAACTTGCCGCACCTGCAAACATCTGCTCAAAATATGCTTTTGATGACAAGAAATAATAGCGGTATTCTTCAAGAGAAATATCCTCGCCGTCAATCTTTGCAATATTTTCTACTTGAACGGGTTTGCCCTCGCTGTCGGTAAGGTAACTCTGTTTTTTTGATGCAGCACCGCAACCGGTAAGTGCTGCAGCAGAGATTGCAAGCGCAAGCACCAAAGCAGCAGATTTTTTAATTAAATTCATAATACCCTCCAATTGGTTTTATTATAAAATGTAATGTCTGACAGGTTTTAATTATACAGCATGTCTGTAGCATATTGCAAATAAAACAGCCTGCAAAGAAAAAATCTTTACAGGCTGTTCAAATTATGTTCTTTACATAGAAAAAATTACATCATTGGGCGGGCAATGGTTACACCGCCGCCAGCAATTACCTTGCTGCCGCCACTTTTAACAGTGCCACTGGATTTAGATGCCGTACTGCTTTCGGATTCAGACGATGCATCTTCACTGGACGAACTTTCTGTTTCGCTTTTTTCGTCTGTTTTTTCAGAGCTTTCTGCATCGGCTTCACCGCTAGCTTCTGTTTCGCCATCGCCCTCAGCAGGGTGTGATGCCTCTGAATCTAAAGCGGCATCGCCGTTTTCAATGGGGTTGCCATTTTCATCCAGAGCCATGCTTGCTTCAATTCCATCACCGTTTACCATCATGTCTCCACCCGATTTGGGCTTTTTAACAAATGCAAATACAATCAGCGAAATGCTGATAGCAATAACAATTAGCACAATGATTTTTTGTTTGGTAGTAAATATAGCCTTTTTGTTTGGATTGGGATATTTAATACCTGCAAAAATCAAACCACCGATTGCCCCAAGGGCAACCCCACCGACCAACGTGATAATAATATATTTGAGCACCGTCACAATGCCTGCGGCACCTGCAGCGCCTGCCATACCTACCGATGGATCCATTCCCATAAGAAAAATACTCCTCTCTTTTGCCATACAACAACATCAAAACGCATGAATTAACATTTTTTATGATACACTATTTATAAATAGATGGCAAGTGCGATGCCAAGCATTTTACATTTTGTACACAGAATTGAGCGTTAAATGATGCTTGAATTTTTTGTTCCAGTAATCATATAGTGCCGATAATGGGGTGAATTGTTGCATCTCAATTAAAAAAGCTACCCGTAATTTTGGATAGCTTTTACAGAACAGGCTGTTATTTTATTTTGCTGTAATATTTGTTTTCGTAAAATGCAAACTTTTCATTATAGTGTTCGGTTTCTCCCTTGTGGATTTTTCGGATGTATTCGTGACGGTCGAGGTTGCGTTTTTCGCCCTCGTGCCCAATGAGGTATACCCCGATGTTGGAGCAATGGTCGGAAATACGCTCTAAATTTGCGAGAGTTTCCACAAAGGGGAAGGCTGCATCCACCGAGCAAAGCCCTTGTTTAAGCCGGTCGATATGGCGTGCCTTAAGGGTTTCTTCCATCAAATCAATGTTTTCTTCCAGCGGCTCAATGTTCAGTACCTTTTTCAAGTCGTGCCCTTCGGTTGTTTCTACGGCGATGCCGATGATTTCGCTTACCGCACGGTTGATTACATCAAGTTCTGCCAAAGCAGTATCAGAAAAGCTGATGCTTTTTTCGTAAAGCGACTGTGCGCATTCCAGCACATTAATGGAGTAGTCGCCGATGCGCTCGAACTCACTCTCAAGCTGCAGCAATTCGCTAACCTGGCGGCTTTCCAGCTCTGTTAATTCATGCTCGGCTAGCTTGAGCAGATAAGGATAGAGTAAATCCTCCATTTTATCGATGAGGTTTTCGTTTTCTTTAATGCGCTCGACAGCCTTTAAATCGAATTTATGAAATAACCCTGTGCATTCAAGAAAATTTTTGTGGGCAAGCTTTGCCATATGAATGACGGTGTTGCGTGCCTGGTTGATTGCAAGACCGGGGGATACCATAAAGCGTTCATCCAAAATATTAACTTCTTCATCGGGGGCATCCCCCTCTTTGCTGCGCACTGTCCAGCAGGCAAGCCGTTCGAGTATACGGGTAAACGGCATAAACAGCAGTGTTATGGTTACGTTAAAGATGGTATGGAAATTAGCAATACCACCACGCCCGATGGGTGAATCCCAAAACGGAAAACCAATGGTGTACTGAATGGTATAGGTAGCGATCAAAAAGATTGCAGTACCGATAAGATTGAAGTAAAGATGAACCATAGCGGTACGTTTTGCGTTTTTATTGGCGCCGATACTTGCAAGCATGGGTGTGATGCAAGTGCCGATGTTTTGCCCCATAATAATGGGGAACGCCGCAGAATAGGAGATAATACCGGTAGAGCTGAGAGCCTGCAAAATACCAACCGATGCCGAAGACGACTGGATGATTGCAGTTACCAAAGTACCAACAATTACCCCGAGAATAGGGTTGGAGAGTGATGCGAACATCTCGGCAAACTGCGGCAAATCTTTTAAGGGGCGAACAGCCGCCTCCATATTAAACATACCGGTGAACAAAATACCAAACCCAATTAGGATTTGCCCCCAATCACGTTTGCTTGCTTTTTTCGAAGTCATCAGCAGCAGAATGCCCACAATTGCAATCATGGGGGCAAGGCTGGTGGGTTTTAACAGCTGTATAAAAAAATTGCTGCTGTCAATATCGGACAGGCGAAGGATATGCGCGGTAATGGTAGTACCAATGTTGGCACCCATAATAACGCCGATTGCTTGCCGCAATTTTAAAATGCCTGCGTTTACAAGGCCAACTACAATCACTGTTGTTGCCGATGAACTTTGTACTGCCGCAGTTACCAAAGCACCCAGCAAAACGCTTTTAAACACGTTGCTTGTCAATTTTTCAAGGGTTTTTTCCATACGTCCGCCAGAGAGCTTTTCAAGCCCGCCGCCCAGTAAATTCATGCCGTACAAGAACAACGCCAAGCCACCTAATAAATTTACAACCTCAAAAAAACCAAACGCCATTTTTTTCCTCCTAAACGAAACTTTCTTTTTTCGTCTTATACAAATTTTACGCTTAAAAATAGTATAACATTTTTTCGACAAATTTGTACAGAGTGTTACATGAAAAAGCATATGGATAATTTAACCGAATAACTGTAAACATGTTGCACTTATTTTTATTGAACGGTCATTTAAGCAAAAAAAATCCGTCAGAGACGGATTTTTTCGGACGGAATTAAATTTTTAGCAAATTTTTCTTATAATACAAAATTTGTACACAATTATAAGTTATGATATTTACAGAAACTAGCTGATTGTTGTTGGGCTGTCCTCGTTAAACAGGACAAACTCGTAACCTTGATTGCGCAGAGTATCAATCGCTTTGGGCAATGCGGCGGTATTTGCGCTGGAAACCGCATGCAGCAAGTAAATTGCACCGTCATGGGCAGCATCAACCATTCGGTTTGTTGCATCTTCTACAGGGGGCTGTTTATCGGGGTTCCAGTCGTTGTAAGCAAAACTCCAAAAAAGCTGTTTGTAGCCAATTTTATTTACAAGAGCCAATGTTTGCTCGCTAAATGCCCCCTCGGGGTAACGGAACAGGCTCATATTATAATTGTAATTGTCTTTCATGTAATTGTGCAGGCTCATAATATCGGTTTGTGCTGCATCAAGCGGAAGTGTGGTAAAGTTGGGGTGCTTATCGCTGTGGTTGCCCACAACATGCCCCTCATCAATCATTCGCTGTATCAGTTCGGGGTTGGTTTTAACATAGTGCATGGTAACAAAGAATACGGCAGGCACCTTTTTATCTTTAAGTACATCAAGAATTTTTGAGGTGTAACCGTTTTCATAGCCCTCATCAAAAGTTAAGTATAGTTTACCTTTTTCGCTGCCGATAAAATAAGCGTTGTATTTACCGTATTTTTTTTGTAGCTGAAGGCACGCGGTAGGGCGGTTTACTTCATCCTTTTGCCTGCCGGGGCCCCAGGTAACTTGTTTACCGTCAAGGGCACCGATTTCAGAGAAATCGGTGCTCAAGGTCGGTACCATAGTGCCAGAAGGAGAGGGTGTGCTGGAACTTGTTTTAGGCTCTGATGGCAACACGCTGCCTTCGCTGCTGGTTATAGCAGGTGCAGATGATGTTGCCGGCGGAACAGACGATGTTACGGGTGGAACCGAAGATGTAGTAGTACCTTTAAGGTTGTTACATGCGGTACAACCAGAAAGTGTAACCATCGCCGTCATTGCTGCCAGAATCAGTGCTGTTTTTAAAAACTTCATTGAAAATATACCTCCAAGTATAATTCCTGTCGGAATTTGGGCAAACTATTATTATAAATATGTTTATAAGTATAGTTTACCACCTTCTTCGACGAAATAAATGAAGAAATCATAAAATTTCAACCTTATTTCACAACTAGTATGTGCAGGAATGCAAATTTAATCAAAAAAACAATTAGGTATATTTTAGAAATAAAATAAAAAAATAACAATATAAAATTTAGGAGGTTTCATTATGGATTATCCGTTTCGCATTGCAGATGTTCGCGGCAGAGAGATTTTAGATTCAAGAGGCAACCCTACGGTAGAGGCTCAGGTTCGGTTACAATGTGGTGCAAAGGGCGTTGCAAGTGTGCCGTCCGGTGCATCTACCGGCATTTTTGAGGCGCATGAGCTGCGTGACGGCGATAATAGCCGTTATAACGGCAAAGGCGTGCAGCAGGCAGTGTCCAACATCAATACAACGATTGCGCAAGAGCTGGTGGGCTTGGACGGCGCAAACCAAACACTCATCGATAATACGCTCAACTCGTTAGACGGTACCGAAAACAAACAAAACCTTGGCGCAAATGCCATGCTGGCAGTGTCGCTGGCAACGGCAAAGGCGGCGGCATCGGCGGTAAATCTTCCGCTTTACCGTTATATTGGCGGCGCAAGTGCGCGTACACTGCCCGTACCAATGATGAACATTTTAAACGGCGGCGCACATGCAACCAATAACATTGATATACAAGAATTTATGATTTTGCCTGTGGGTGCTTGCTGCTTTACCGAAGCTTTGCGTTGGTGTGTAGAGATTTACCACACACTGGGCGGCATTTTAAAAAGCAAAGGGCTTGCAACTGCTGTCGGTGATGAGGGCGGTTTTGCACCCGACCTTGAAAGCGATGAGGAAGCAATTGATTACATTATACAGGCTGTAGTAAAAGCAGGATATAATACAGACAATCAAATTAAAATCGGCTTAGATGCCGCAAGCAGCGAATGGTACCAAAACGGTGTTTACACCCTGCCCAAAGCACAAAAAACCTTGCAGCGCGAAGAACTCGTCGCCCATTGGGAGAGCCTTATCTCGAAATACCCCATTATTACGATTGAAGACGGCGTAGGCGAAGAGGACTGGGACGGCTGGGTGCAGCTTACAGAACGCTTGGGCAGCCGTGTGCAGTTGGTGGGTGACGACCTGTTTGTTACCAATACCAAGCGTTTGCAAGAGGGCATTTCGCTTGGCGCCGCAAACTCTATTTTGATTAAGGTAAACCAAATCGGTACCCTTACCGAAACTTTACAGGCAATCGAAACTGCCAAAAAGGCAGGCTACACCGCCATTATCTCGCACCGCTCGGGCGAAACCGAAGATACCACCATTGCAGACCTTGCAGTGGCTACCGGTGTGGGGCAAATTAAAACAGGCGCACCTTGCCGTACCGACCGTGTTGCCAAGTACAACCGTTTGCTCCGGATTGAAGAACACTTGCGCACAACCTCCGAATACGCAGGTACAAACGCTTTTCATGTAAAATTTTAAAACAAAAAACCCCGTCCGCATTGTGCGCGGCGGGGTTTGCTCTTCCTCGACGGAATAAGCAAGATGGGGGGTGACGGAAATATACTGCTTGGAGGAGCAGGCTATTAACCCCCATCGCTTATCCGCGAGGCAACAAAAAAGTGCTGCATGGAGTTAACCCATACAACACCAGAATTCAAGTGCAATTTGCATATTATGCTTTACAAAACGGGTTTGTTCGGCTTATAATAGATATGCAAAGTGCGGCTTTTATGCCGTTGTTTATGGAGGTTGTGCTCCGTATACAGGGTACAGGGTGCTTCTATCACTCTGTGCCTGCTTTGCACTTAATGTGCCTCTAAACCTATTATATGGTGAATGTTGGAAAAAATCAAGCGTTTTGGCGTAAGACTTTACTGAAGTTTGCAAAAAAGAATATTTGTACAGAAAGTTGGCTTAATATGGCATACGAATGGCTGGATGAGTATTGTTTGAATAAGCAAGGCGTTATAAAAGATTACCAACCCGAGTGGCAGGCAACAAGATACTTCATCGGCGGCAAAATGTTTGCTATGCAGGGCGGCGATAAAAACGGCAAACCTATTTTTACAATGAAGTTAGAACCGCTGTTTGGCGACTATCTGCGCAAGCAATACAAAGATATTGTGCCCGGCTACTATATGAACAAACAACACTGGAACTCACTGTATCTTGACGGTAATGTACCCGATGATGTGGTACGCGATATGGCGGATAAGGCTTACATGGCAGTGCTGCAAACTCTTACAAAAAAAGTACAAAAAGAGATTTCGGGATTAGATAATGAACCATCCGCTAAATAATATAAGCAAAAAACAGGGCAGTTATTTCTTAATAGAAATAGCTGCTTTTTTTGTTGCGCGCGCTAGTATGCAGCCGCTTTTATAATAAAAGTGTTGTTGCAAATGGAAAATATTAGTGTTAAAATAAAAATGATACTCTGATATACTGTGCGGAGGTATTTGATATGGCAAAACTCGAAGTGACGCTGCATCAGCTTGAGGCGCGCAATCTCTATGGCGTTTGGGGTAAATCGAACGATAAGACGATAGCGAAAGATATAGCACATATTTCGCAACAGTATTATCAAATCACGAAAAAAGAAAAAGGAAACGTATTGCCGTTTTTTGTTTTATCCAAAGACTATAACCCAAGCACACAAGACTTTGCATTGTTTGTGGGCAGCGTTGCAAACAGCAATTGCCTTGAAAGCGCTGTTTTACCCCAAGGTTTGTATGCTAAAATTACGGTAAAGCCAAAATTCGGTTTTTTGTGGGGACTCGCCATTGGCGAGGCAAAGCGGTTTTTTTATACACAATGGCTGCCGACAAGCGACTATAAGGCGCTGAATTTGGAATATGAGCACCACACGCAAGCGAGTAATGGCAGGCTGCCTGCCATTGATATTCTTTTTGCTGTTACTGAAAAAACATTATAAAAAAGAAAGGCAGCGGTTTGTGTTTGAAACGGCTGCCTAAATTTTTATTGAAATATTTGCGTTTTGCAAACGATGGAGGATGCTGTTTTAATATGAACGTTTTGATTAGTGCATGTTTGGTGGGCGTAAATTGCAGATACAATGCAAGCGGTGTACTTTATGACGGATTGCAAAATTACAAGGAGAAATACCACTTTATACCCGTTTGCCCAGAGATATTCGGCGGAATGAAAACACCGCGTGAGCCTGCGGAAATACTAAATAACAGGGTGGTAAACACAGCGGGCGAAGATGTTACCGAATGCTATATAAAAGGTGCCCAAGAGGTTTTAAAACTGGCAGAGTTTTACGAATGCAGCCTTGCTATATTAAAAGAGAGAAGCCCATCGTGCGGGTGCGGTAAAATTTATGACGGCAGTTTTACAGGCAAATTAATAAACGGCAATGGGTTCACCGCAGAGCTGCTGCTGAAAAACGGTATAAAAGTAATTGGTGAAACGCAAATCGAACAACATCTGCGCTTATAGCAACAATAATATAAGGGGGAAGAAGACATGTCACGCTATTGTTACGATGAAACACAAAAAATAATCAGACAAAAAATTGGTCATCAAACGCTTGGCATAACCGTTGCACTAATCATTATAAATAGTTGGATTGAGTGCAATTATGATTGGGCACAACCCATAGCGAAAGCATGTATTTTGCTGTTTATGCCGGCGGTATACTTTTCCACTTGTACGATTATTAAAAATGCATCTCTTAGAGAAGGAGATAGCTTTGCTTCAGAGATTGTATGTTTTTCTATATTTAGCATACTTAACTTTC
The DNA here is from genome assembly GCF_003814745.1 of Hydrogenoanaerobacterium saccharovorans. NCBI lineage: Bacteria > Bacillati > Bacillota > Clostridia > Eubacteriales > Oscillospiraceae > Hydrogenoanaerobacterium > Hydrogenoanaerobacterium saccharovorans. Next base: position 206,229 of record NZ_RKRD01000001.1, read on the forward strand.
TCAGCTTTACAAGCCTATCAACAAGAGTGGGCGTATACAAAGCGTTGGTTGAAAACGGCAAAGTAGTTGATAACACAAGCAACTTGTTAGGGGCGGTGTTTTTTGGCTATGTAGCTATTTTACTGCTTGTAAAATGGGCTATTGATAAGCGGAAAATAAAAGAGGAAAAAATTTTGATTTAAACTGGGTGGCGCTATTTTGAAAATACATATTCTCGGAGGCAGCGGCACAGGCAAAACTTATATTGCCAATAAGATTGCCGAGCAGTATAACATTCGTCATTTTGATTTAGACAATATTTATTGGGATCATATGTCAAATACATATGGTACAAAGATGTCGGTTAAAAATCGTACCCAAAAGTTAAATGACATCTTGAAAAATAATGATTGGATTATAGAAGGCGTGTTTTACGATTGGTTACAAGATAGCTTTTCGAAGGCTGACTATATATTTATTTTAACAACCAAACCCATTGTATTTCACTATAGAATCATCCGTCGATTTATCCGAAGAAAGTTTGGTATCGAAAAATCGAAAAAAGAAACATTAAAATCATTAAAAGATTTACTGATTTGGACAAATAAATATCAGAAATACAATATCCCAAAAATCATAGAATTTTTAGAACCTTATAAAGGCAAGGTGTTTTTTGTTAAAAACCTACAAGATATCAATGATATCATCAACTATTCTAAATGAGCGATTGCTGAAAACGAAAGTATGTTAAGATAGAATTTTTATTGCATTTTGTAAAGGGGTGAAAATACAATGGAGAATAAAAGGCTTTGCAAAAGCCGTAATGACCGTATTATTGCAGGTGTTTGCGGCGGTATTGCCGAATATTTTAATTGGGACCCGACCATTGTTCGGTTGGTATTTATATTTTGTGGTGTTGGTATTTTGGCATATATCATTGCTGCGGTAGTAATGCCCGATTCACCTTATTTATAACAAGATAACCAAAGAAAAAGGGCGGGCACAGCATAACAACTGCGCCCGCCCTTGAAACATTTTTTATAAAACAGCGTGCTCATCAAGGAGCAAATGCGAATAAATCAAATCTGCCACTGCACTTTCGGTATGGTGTGCAACAATTACGTCGGCACGGTCTTTAATCACCTGCTGTGCGTTGGAGGGCGCTGCGCCGAAACCAACCTCCTCAATCATCGTGATGTCGTTATCAAAATCGCCGATGGCAGCGGTTTGTGCAAGGTCTCCGCCGAGGTTTTCGCTAATCCATTGCAAAGCATGCCCTTTTGATGCATCCTCGGGCAAGTATTCGAGGTAAAACGGAGCAGAAAAGCAAGAGGTAACACCGCGGATGCCTGCGCTTTCTATGGCTGCCTGCACCTCGAGCAATCGCTCATGCTCACCGTAGAATAAAACCTTGAGGCAATCACCGCAGCTGTCGAGAGAGGCAAACTCATAAGCCTGGTTTTCTGCAATGATGTAAACATCCATTTCACTGTTTGGGTTTACAAGCTGCATCGGTCTGCCGTCGCACACTTCGGCACATACGGTAGGGTAAACCTGTATGGCTGTGGTAACGAGTTTGCGCATAATATCTTCGGGTATGCACCACTTGTGCAGGTAAGTACACTTATCAAAATCGTACACCGCAGCGCCGTTGTAAATGATACCAGGCATCGTAAGCGGGATGCCTGCAAGATAGGGCAGTGCAAGTTCTGCCGAACGCCCGGTTGCTACCGAAAATTCACCGCCATGTGCAACAAACTCTTTTATGGCATCAATGTTACGCTGAGATACGGTTTTGTTATTGCCGATCAGTGTGCCATCCATGTCGCTGTAAAGATATTTTTTTAAAAGTGCCATCTAATCCTCCAATAAAATAAAGCCGCCGAGAGGCTCGACGGCTTGTTGTAAATGTGCAAAGGGGTTACACCCGTTTTTGTGGCGATACCGTCACTAAAATTCAAGTTTAGATTCAATGAACGAAACAAGTTCGCTGATGGGCAGACGCTGCTGCTCCATTGTGTCGCGGTCACGTACGGTTACGCAGCCGTCATTTTCCGAATCGAAATCGTAGGTGATGCAGAACGGTGTTCCGATTTCGTCCTGTCTGCGGTAACGTTTGCCGATGGAACCGGCATCGTCGTAATCCACCATAAATTTTTTCGAAAGGTCGTGGAACACCTTGGTTGCATTTTCGTTTAGTTTTTTCGAAAGCGGCAGAATACATGCTTTAATAGGTGCCAGTGCAGGATGCAGGCGCATCACTACGCGGGTATCTTTCTCATCAATCTGTTCTTCATCATACGCTTCGCAAAGAAATGCAAGTACTACACGGTCTGCGCCCAAAGACGGCTCAACCACATAGGGTACATATTTTTCGTTGGTTTCTTGGTCAAAGTACTCCATGCTTTTGCCCGAATGATTTTGATGCTGCGACAAATCGTAGTTGGTTCTGTCTGCAATGCCCCACAGCTCGCCCCAGCCAAAGGGGAACACAAACTCGATGTCGGTTGTTGCTTTTGAATAGAACGAAAGCTCCTCGGGTGCATGGTCGCGCAGGCGAAGGTTCTCTTCTTTGATGCCAAGGCTCAGCAGCCAGTTGTGGCAGTAGTCTTTCCAGTAGTAGAACCAGTCAAGGTCGGTATCTGGTTTGCAGAAAAACTCCAGCTCCATCTGTTCAAACTCGCGGGTTCTAAAAGTAAAGTTACCGGGGGTAATTTCGTTACGGAAGCTTTTGCCAACCTGTGCGACACCAAACGGCAGTTTGCGGCGAGTGGTGCGCTGTACGTTGTTAAAGTTAACAAAAATACCCTGTGCAGTTTCGGGGCGCAGGTAAATTTCGTTTTTGCTGTCCTCGGTAATGCCTTGAAATGTTTTAAACATCAGGTTGAATTTGCGGATGTCGGTAAAGTTTTGGCTGCCGCAATCGGGGCATTTCACGTTGTTATCTACAACGAATTGCTTCATTTTATCAAATTCCCAGCCTTCGGGCGAAACACCGGTCTGGTCTTCTATCAGTTTATCGGCGCGATGGCGTGTTTTACAGTCTTTGCAATCCATCAATGGGTCCGAAAATCCGCCCACATGGCCGGATGCCACCCATACCTGAGGATTCATAAGAATAGCAGAATCCAAGCCTACGTTGTAAGGGCTTTCCTGCACAAATTTTTTCCACCATGCTCTTTTCACGTTATTTTTAAATTCAACGCCGAGCGGGCCGTAATCCCATGTATTTGAAAGTCCGCCATAGATTTCGGAACCGGAATATACAAAACCTCGGCCTTTGCAAAGGGCAACGATTTTATCCATAGTTTTTTCTGAATTCTTCAGCATTGGGGGGTCCTCCGTTCTGCCATTTCAAGGCACAAAATTCACAGATTGTGGGTAGTACAAATAAAATCTGTCTTACCGTTCTATTTTAAATGTGTTATACCTATAAGTCAAGCAAAAACCCCCATATGCAGGCGGTTTTTATAAAATTATTATAATTGTAGGTTGACAGAAATGCAAAACTATACTATAATATTTTTTGCACTGTTAATTATGTTGCTTGTGTCGGTTGCGCAAACTTCCTGTTTTAAGGTAAATATATTGACACAGGCAGGTACAACTTAGTTCCCCGGTGCAACAACGAGGCGTAGCTCAGTTTGGTAGAGTGCTTGGTTTGGGACCAAGATGCCGCAGGTTCAAGTCCTGTCGCCTCGACCACCAATACCTTTATAGCTTTTTAATTAAAGCGAGGGGTTTGACAAAAAAGCAATACAAATTATGGGCGGATTGCTCTGTTATAAAAAGACATGAAAAACTTGTTGACAACTGGTTTTAAATGTGATAATATATTAGAGCGTCGAAAATATGCTGGTGTAGCTCAGCTGGTAGAGCAGCTGATTTGTAATCAGCAGGTCGGGGGTTCGAATCCGTCCACCAGCTCCATTTTTTTCGCATTGTAAAAGTGAATAGGGGAGAGTTCCCGAGTGGCCAAAGGGGGCAGACTGTAAATCTGTTGCGAATCGCTTCGATGGTTCGAATCCATCCTCTCCCACCATTTATATTACTAAAAAGCAAAAAAGTCTATGGTTTCATAGGCTTTTTTGCTTTTTTAATTTATCATCAGAGCAGAGGATGGACAAGCATTTTTTCAATGTTTTTATGCCTACGGGCATTATTATTGATACAATGTACAGAATCGATTCTAAAAATCTCTTCCGCTAATTTTTATTTCCACCCTACGGTTTAGTGAACGGGATTTTGCCCAATCGCTATTGCTGACAGGAAGGAAATGAGCATATCCTGCTACAGACATTTGGTTTTCGGGAAGATGACACTCATCCACAAAATAGTTTAAAACTGCGATCGCGCGTTCGGAGGAAAGCCACCATGCAATCGTATTTGCACGTGTGTCTTCTAATGTAACAGGCTGGGTACAGCCTCAAGGCTCTTGCTGCATTTGCATTTGAGTAAGTAAATTACACATAAACTATAAAAACGCTATTAGGGAGTTTGTAGGCATGAATAGTGGCGGGCAGCTTAGTGTGCCTGCCAGTAAATAGTAAATTAATAATACGAATTATATAGTATATATGTTTTGCATATAGTTATATATAGTATCTGTTTTTAAGAGGGGATGCCGTGTTTGTTATTTTTACAAAGAGAAAAATTATAAAATTTGCATTGTCCTTAATAATTTTTACTTCAATTGTGTTAGTTGCTACTCATGGACCATGGGACCAATGGGTAATTCATTACCAGATGCCAGAGCCTAATCCAGCTGTTGGTAATTGGCACTACCAATCTATCTTTGGCCATTTTACACCTGCGTTGGAAGGCTATTCTATCCTTGTTGATTTGGATCGGCAAATACTAATTCTCTATGAGAGTGAAAAAGAAATCAAGTCATGGCCAGTTTCCGGAGGAAGCAAAGAAAATCCGTCCCCCACCGGTTTATGGATTGTTACCGATATTGGAAATTGGGGTCAAGGCTTTGGCGGTAGTTGGATTGCCCTTAATGTTCCTTGGGGCAAATATGGTATTCATGGTACGGTAAATCCTTGGGTGGTGGGCAATCATAACATCTCACACGGGTGTATCCGAATGAAAAATCAAGATGTGTCGGAGTTGAAAAAGTATATATCCATTGGTGTGCTTGTGTACATAAAGCATGATACCGCACCATTCCGTGTTCTTATGGATGGCAAAGTGGGAAGCGATGTACTCGAACTGCAGGTGATGTTAAAACAACTTGGCTATTACGATGGAGTACCAGATGGACGATTTGGTACTGATACGTACAAAGCTCTGCGCCAATTCCAAATTGATGAACAAATTAAAGCGGATGGTACCTTAGGTGAACATAGTTGGAGTCTTCTGGAAAAGCGTGTATCTGATTTAAATAGTGACTACTTACTGCAATAATTTAAAGAACCTCCGCAAATATATGTATTAGCTGGAACGACGGCAGATAAAAATCGAGAGATGTACTGTCTTACAGTACGTAATTCTAAACGCAGACAAGAAATAGGCACCCGATAATAGAATCGAGTGCCTATTTTGTGTGTGTTTTTGATACTTGAATATCATTAGGAGCCGGATGAAAAGAAGCTTTGTATAGAACGGAGATAATGACTGGTCATATAGTTTGGAAAGGTAAGAATTATAATCCTTAACTATGATACAAATTTTCTTTAATCGCTGCTAACCTCTTGAAATTTTAAATTATATTTTTTCATAATCTCTTTTAGTACTTGTGTTTGATTAGCACTTTTCATTATTTCATCAAAGTATCTATCTCGGTTGATCTAAAAACGGCATATCAAGCCTTTGTTGATATGCATTATTCTTCTTTATCATTTTTATCCAACCAAGTTTTCCAATGCCTATCGTATTAAGTAAATTTAGAAACACAACAATCCCTTTTGGAAGTAAATAAGGTTGAGAAAATAAATCAATGTATTTTTTATCAAATGAATTTGTCTGTTCAAAAGTTTTACCAAGCTCTGCAAATTGTTCTGCAAGCTTTTTAAACATATTCGGCATAATTGCAATGCCGGCACATTCACCTTTAGCAATGGTTCCCAAATAATGATATCCTAATCTTTCCGCTGTCTTTTTAAAATATCGACATATAATTTCGCTTTCGGATGTTTCAGGATACCCTGATTGAATAATAAATCCAATGGATTTATTGCATGTTGCAGAGGGAAACTTGTGTAGAAAATCAAGAACTACACCTGGCACAGAATGTACATAATTCGGTGTAATAATTATAATGTTATCAAAATGTTCGATGTAATTATAAAGGTCTTGCTGGTTTTCTTTTGCTATTGAATGTATTTCACAGGGATTTTCCATTTTACTAACAAATGCCCTTGCTAAGAAGTAGCTTCCGCTGTTATTTACATTACCTTTGGGCGAGCCGTTCAAGATTATTGTTTTCATCGCGCTCCCTCCTTGTATTAAAATCCGATACATTTTTGATAAGTATATTTTTAGAGTAAAATTGTGTGAAGACCTTATTAATATAATCGAAGAATATGTTGTATACATCTTGATTTTCAAATTGATAGTCATAGTAAAATTCAATATCGGGGTATTTTTTATATCTGGGCATGTGCATTGTTCCGCCGTTGGCAAAAGCGCAGTAAGGTAAAAAGTGTGGTATCATTCTATCAAATAACGACTTCATGTTGCCGCTGATAAATCCATTTTCAAGCTTTGCAATAAATATAGCTTTATCAGAGTTAAGATAACTTCGGTAAAAATCATCCAAATCATGCTGAATACATTTGCCGGGTGTTTTCCACCAACAAGTCCAGCAGCCAGTACAGCCTTTTACCTTGATAGTCGAAAGGTCAAGCAGCGCAGTATGAGGTATGTTATAGTCACTGCATTCACTTATCAATACCGTCTTCATAAAATCCCCCTATTTGTTTATTGATGTCCATTATTTACATTATATACTAAACTGGATTAAGATAATATAGGGTGCTGATGAAAGATATAAGTTTTGTTTCAGAGCCAGTTCGTTTGCTTTTAGTCCACGCACCCGCGTAGGGTGCGACCGTAAGCGGAGCATATGCCAACAAATATCAATACATTTCAATCCGCGCACCCGCGTAGGGTGCGACCGAGCACTACAAGCAAATCAAGCTTGCCAATATTATTTCAATCCACGCACCCGCGTAGGGTGCGACGTATTGCAAAAAACATTTTAATTTATTGGACACATTTCAATCCACGCACCCGCGTAGGGTGCGACCGGTCAAAATCAATAGATTTAACCATCCTATTCAATATTTCAATCCACGCACCCGCGTAGGGTGCGACAGGAGAGATAAAGCCATACTGTAAACAATGCAAGATTTCAATCCACGCACCCGCGTAGGGTGCGACGCGCTCTGCGCTTCGGGGCTTTGAACGCCACTGTCAAATTTCAATCCACGCACCCGCGTAGGGTGCGACGCCAAAACATAGCTATACTGCAACCCCTGCGATATTTCAATCCACGCACCCGCGTAGGGTGCGACCGAGAACTGATGCGGCACGAAAGCTGCCGTACAACTATTTCAATCCACGCACCCGCGTAGGGTGCGACGTAGGATAAGCTATACTGTAACTAAACTTGGTAATTTCAATCCACGCACCCGCGTAGGGTGCGACACCATTGAGTTCATTCAGCTACTTTATGACGAGGGTATTTCAATCCACGCACCCGCGTAGGGTGCGACACAGGGTGCGAAAGCAGCCTATGAAGATTATCAATTTCAATCCACGCACCCGCGTAGGGTGCGACTTAAGGGAACAAGCTGAAACGGTTACGATATGTAATTTCAATCCACGCACCCGCGTAGGGTGCGACTTATCGCCTTTAACTTTGTTTAGCATGTCCTCAACGATTTCAATCCACGCACCCGCGTAGGGTGCGACCATACAAGATTAAAGATATTAAGCTCCGCGGGTATTTCAATCCACGCACCCGCGTAGGGTGCGACTTTACAACACAAAAAATACGACAATACACACATAATTTCAATCCACGCACCCGCGTAGGGTGCGACTATTTTGCTCTTTATCATATACATGTTCTGATAATTTCAATCCACGCACCCGCGTAGGGTGCGACCATTTCAGAAGTCAAGGAAAAAAACATTACTGTAATTTCAATCCACGCACCCGCGTAGGGTGCGACATTCTTTAGTGGTGCTAAGTCTGCAAGTATAAACATTTCAATCCACGCACCCGCGTAGGGTGCGACGGCAAAAATAAACAGAAAACAATAAATTTATTGTGCTGTTTTGATATATTTCACTATCAAAACTACATATTACAACAACCTACAATGATGATTAAGCATAAAATTCTCTTATTTTAGGGTGCGAACGTTCCGGGAGAAAACTGTTTGCTTATAGTTCGCACTCCCTCTTGCCTATACAATTAACACTCCTTCTGCATCATAAGATGTTTTGACACCTATGTGTTCTACTTTTGTGTGATAGTTATTACCCAAATAGTAAAACCGCAAACTGTCTTTTTCTTTATTGATTATGGCTTCCAGTTCATGTTGTACAATTTTACATTGTGCGGCATCTACAATACATTCAAAAACAGAGTTCTGAACGCGTTGACCGTAATTAACACATTGTTTTGCTACCTGCCTAAGCCGTTTTCTTCCTGCAGCATCCTGTGTGTTGACATCATATGTAATTAGTACCAGCATGGCGTAAACCTCACTTCCAAAAAAATGGCGGATACGCATCCAAATCGCCCCGTAGATAGCGGGATAGCAGCAATGCCTGAACATATGGCACCAATCCCCATGGCAGTTTTTCATTTAAAAACGGGTGTGTAATGGTTGCTTTTTTTCTTGCCTGCCACGCGGATAGCACCGCTTTTCTGCCTTCATCATTCAGCCAAACCGCACCGTTTTCTTTTTGCTCGAATTGCTTTGGCAGTATTTCTCTGTTGTTTATTAAAGAGATTACGAAACGGTCTGCATAAACTCCGCGAAATTCCTCCATTAAATCAAGCGTAAGAGATGCTCTGCCGGGGCGGTCTCGGTGCAAAAAGCCTACGTAAGAATCTAAACCCACGCTTTCCAATGCAGCTGCGCAGTCATTCGCCAAAAGCGTATAAGCGAAAGACAGCAAAGCGTTGACATTGTCTCGCGGCGGCCGGCGCGATCTGTTTTGAAAATAAAAGTGCTCTTTATTTTGCAGTATCAATTCATCAAACACATCAAAATAAAAATTAGCAGCTTTACCCTCTAACCCACGCAATGTATCTAAATCAGAGCAGGGAGCTAATTGAGATAAAATTTCCGCCATCTGTAAAGAGTTTTTCTTCAGCCTTGCCACATCAACCCGCATCGCATGGTCGCGGGTCGCACGCTCTAAAATCCAACGGCAGTTATAAACCTTTCCAATAATAAAATGCCGCGCAATTTGGCAGCTGTCATGTTCGCTGTCCGACAATCGGTATTGCTGTTTTCGCAACAACACGTTCCCCTGCATTTTGCCGCATGCTTGTGCTAAAAACTTACCAAACGATGTAAGAAAACTCAGCGTTACGCCGCGGCTGGCACATGCACCCATTAAAGCAGGGCTTGCACCTTTGTAGCCAAAATACAAAATTGCCTGCAAAGTATGCAAAGGGAACCTTGCACGAACTTCACTTTCGCATAGAACCACAACATTTTCGCCTTCAAGCGTGAGATAACTATCTTCTGTTAGAACGAACAATGTGTTCAGCAAATGTCTCATAAGTCCTCCTCCTTTAAATGCTTGTTCACATACTGTACCGCAGATAAGTTTTTGCATAATTTGGGCAAACATGTTTCGATGAGTGAACAGGCATTGCAAGATTTGGACGGCTTTACCTTTGGTGTATAGCCGCGGTGATAGAGCATATGCATTTCATTAAGCATATCGGTTACAGTATGCCTTAGTTCCGGTGTAAATTCCACAGGCTGCCTTCGCTTTGTTTCGCCGTAAAATAGGTACCCGCCGGGGATGGTGCAGACTAGCATTTTTTCAAGACACATTGCCTGAGCACAGAGCTGCAGGGCATCGGCATCGTGCTCTTTAGGTCGCCCTTTTTTATATTCGATGGGTACCGGACGCCACAGCCCCTCTCTGCCCACGATAGGAACGCCGTCGGGTGATGGGTGAAACTCCACCACATCGCAAGCACCGGTAATGCCTAACTCCCGCGAAAACACCTGTATGCCTCGGCAAATCAATATACCGTCACGAAATTCGGTTAAACTGCTGTCGTGTGCACGCTCATGCATAAAATTGCCTTCCACGGTATGCAAATTTTCTGTCCATTGCTGCTCTATATGGATGAGCGCCCACTGCCTTTTGCAAAAAGCAAAGTGCTGAAGCCCTGAAAGAAGCAGAAATTCATCTTCTGAATAACCCATCATATCATCCGTGTGCAAGTTATCCCGTCGGGTATTGCAGCTGTGTCAATGGTAACATCGTAGTCTTGGTAGCAGCGTGCGGGCAAAGATCTGTCCTTACGCTCCACATGAATGGTATCAAACAATTTGTATGCCGGGCAGTTGCCTAGCTCGGAATCGTGCTTAAATACAATCAGCTCGCGTACTGCCATTTTGCCACGTGCCGCCGAATGGTCTGTTTCGAACATGTTAATCACTGCCTGCCACAGCAAAGTAAGGTCGTCCTCAGAAAACCCTGTGACAGTGCGGGCAAGATTTGCCGAGATATAACCTTCGGCACGGTACAGTGCATAGGGGACAATATATTTGCGTCCCATTTCAGTTCCTTTCTTTTCGGCATCCGCCTCGGTGGTAATTGCAACACGGGTAATGGTAACTTCTTGAGGTACAATGGGGTCGATAGAGCGCGCAAAGCCCAGTTGCACGGGCCCTCGCACCTGCCCGCAGTTGAGTGCCGCTTTCACAAATGTCGTCATTACCGCCCCGAAAGCACGGATATCATAAAAGTTCTGACACATAAAGTTACGGATTTTTTCATCAATTTTATTGTCTTTTTTCTTAGCGTCTTTGATTGATTTTTCGTCTGTGTTCAAATAGGCATAGGCTTCCGCATCGCTGCGGTTCAGCGGCACACCGTCTTTGATATAGATGCGGTACCCCGGCTGATTTTCTTTTGCTATTTCAATATAGTTGCGGATTTTACGTTTTAAACAAACATCCGTTACCAGACCATAACTGGTTTCTGGGTCAATTCTTGGCATATTTCCGGCATCGGGGTCACCGTTGGGGTTGCCGTTCTCTACCTCAAACAGGATTGTAAATTCGTAGCGGTTTTTAATTGGCTCTGACATGTTCTAGTCCTCCTTGTTCTGTTTTTCATATTGTTTTTGAGTTTGATGATAGTAGCCCAGTATAAACGTTCCCTGCTCGTCCAAATTTAGATGAGGCGGAAAGGTTTGCTCAATTCCGCTCATTGCGTAGCTAGAGGTTTCGCTCAGGCGAAAAACAAAGTTGCCCCCCTCAAGCAAATGCGGTTGGTTTGCAATGATAACCGGATGTTTGAGTGCTTCGATGGGCTGCCAAGAACGTAAAAAGCGGACGATTGCCTGCGCTTCGGGGCATTGCAGCGGGGAAAGCATTTGAATATGGTACTCGGAAAAAGCTTTAAAACAGCGCAGCGATTTCTCGGTGACTTCGCCTTTTTCCAGCCCCAGTATGTACTGCGTGTTGTCGCACAAAAAATACGGAGGTGCCTTTGAACCAGAGCGTTTTAATTGGTTGGGGAGGTTCATTTCTCGCGGTACATCCACTGTTTTTTTACCAAATTCTTTGCTCACCTTAAGCGGCATAATGTCCAGCAGAGCACCGTTTTGGTCCAGCACCAGTGCAAACGATACTTTTGCCACACACCAGCCTTCTTTGGAGATTTCACCTTTTTGAGCCAAAGCATGATAATAGCTGTACAATGCCTGCAAAATCATCGAATCACCTCACAGTTTGTCAAATCCACTACACCGTCTTTCAGTGTACCGCGAAAAAACATAGCCTGAATGTCTTCCTGGTTGCTGTAATCCATGTCGTACAGCATATAGCCCAAATCCCGCTGCTCGTTGGGGTAGGCGGTATCAATGGTGATGCCTTCAAACAGCTTAAAGTTGGCAGGGAACTCGCGGCACCCAAAATACGGCTGATGATAGCACTGCCCCCGTACAAGGCGGCGTTTAATAATATCCTGGAATTTACCCGCGTTATCCGTTTCATTTGCCTTGTCGGTAAGAGTAAAATGCGCCTCGATAACATAACGCACATCCTTTAAAACCATTGCTGCACGCTGCTGAATATCCTCCGATGTGCTGATATAAAGCGGTTTTTGAGCACCGTTCATTACCGACCGAACATTTTGTGCAGATATTTTTGATTTTACTTCGTTGCGGCGGATGTTGGTGAACCGGATGGGGTTTAGAACATAAATGCGGTCGATACGCCACGCAAGCCCCGGGTGCCAATAGATCGCTTCCACCAATCCGCGCGCTGCAGACGGGGTCATTACATCGTAAGATACGCGTTCCACTTTCATCTCAGGCCGTGTAAAGCAGGCGTAGTCGCCCCACACCTCGATTTTTACAGACATAAAGCTCGCTCCTTTCTGATTCTATCAATGAAATTTATAAGCAGATTATACAAACAACGATTGCCCTTCGTCGCAGTTTAGGGATAAACCAGTATGCTCACTGTAAAGAGTTAAATCTTTGAGTATTCCCATATCTTCGGTCAAAGCCGAGACAGCGCCTGTATTAACCAGTGCTTTAAAATGCTGGGGGTATACATTTACTATGTACTGCGTTGCTTTGCGCGTCAGTTGGCGCGACCAGTTGCCCCATTGCATTTCGTCAGCCAACTTTACGGCATCCTCTTCAATGGCAATCAAAACAGATTTGGTTTCGGTTTCAATCAGACGGAAGTCTGACGCAACCTGTGCAAACGGCAGCAAGCAACCGCTGCGCCCATGCTCAAACGCATCAATAATTCGCTTTTTATCTAAGTTTTCATCTTGAAAACTATGCAGTGTATCAAAATAATTGTGGATGGTTTGCGGTGAGGCGAGGTCCGAAAACCTACGTGCCACTTCTCTCATCATTTTAATATTCTGTTCAATCAAGCGCGGGGGCTTGTCCTCCGACTCAAATATGTAAACCACACTTTCTTCGGCGGTTCTTTTGCCTTCGCGGTTGCAGCGCCCCGCCGCTTGAATAATAGAATCCAGCCCCGCCTCCGCGCGGAATACGGCGGGAAAATCGACATCTACACCTGCCTCCACTAAAGAGGTTGCAACCAACCGGCAAGGTAAGCCGTTTTTCAGCCGTTGCCGAATTTCAAGAAGAATTTTTCTCCTATGTAGGGGCGTCATAAGCGTTGACAGGTGAAACCTGCCCTCTTTCGGCAAAAGCTCGAACAGCTCGTGTGCTTGTTTACGCGAATTCACAATCGTTAACGCCTGTTCCTGCTGTGCCATATGTTCGGCAAGTTTACCGTTGCTTTGTTTACCAATATGTCTTAGGCTTGTACGCCTAAAAAATTCGTACATTTCGGAGGTATTGGGGCAAATTTCTGTTACCGTCATATCCGCAGGGAACAGTTTTTCCAGCGAGGGCTGGGTGGCGGTACACAGTACTGCAGTTGCCCCATAATACTGCACCAAATTTGCAATTGCCCGCACACAGGGCTTTAAATAAGGCAAAGGCAGCATTTGTGCTTCGTCAAAAATAATCACGCTGTTTGCCAAGTTGTGCAGCTTGCGGCATTTTGAGGACTTGTTGGCGAACAAAGACTCGAAAAATTGTACATTGGTGGTTACAATTACAGGCGCATCCCAGTTTTCGGCAGAAAGGCGAAGTTTTGATAGGTTATTTCTGCTTTTTTCCGTATCGTCCTTTGGGTCAAAACTGATATTGGAATGATGTTCAAGTACATTTTCTGCCCCCACAATTTTGCGAAAAACGTCTGCGGTTTGTTCTATAATACTAGTGTATGGTATGACATAGATTATGCGGGACATTTTGTGTTCTACCGCATGGAGTAATGCAAAAGCAAGAGATGAGACGGTCTTTCCGCCGCCGGTAGGAACGGTTAATGAATACAGCCCTTTGGCGTTCTTGCCTGCATTCAGACAGGATTTTAAAATTTCACAACGCTTTTTGTTCAGCTCGCTTTTTGCATCCCACCAAGGCTGAATATAAACTTCTAAGCGGCTGGCTAACTGGTCAAGGTGGTCATATCCGCCGCGTTGGACAACACCATTAGACATAAATGCCTCAGTATCTAAAAAATCTGCATCCACCAAGCAAGAATACAGCATACGGGTAAAAAACGAATTATCAAAATTATTGCCAAAACGGGGAGAAGGCGCATACTTTAATGAGATTTCGTTGAGGTATTCGCTGTAATCGGGCAGGGTAGGCGGCTCGCGTTTTAACCTACCACACAAGGTGCTGTTTTCGGCAGTATCTCTGGGATTGCCGAAATCGGGCAGCCCTGTGTGATGCCCTGCCACGCAAATAGCCGCGCACAGCATGTTGAGGTTTTTAAGCTCTTTGGCGCCGCAGGTAGAGTGGTCTGCCGAGGGGGCATTGTGCAAAATATGCCGCTGAAACTCGGCCGAGTATTTGCCGATATCATGCGTCAGCCCAATTTGGTAACCCAACTCACCTGCGCCAAAAGCTTGTGCATAGTCTCCCGCAAGTTGTGCCGTTTTTTTTAGGTGATCTATAACTGATTGCTCTCGCCCATCTTCACTTGTATGGCCTACATACAAAAGTACCCTCTCCTTCTCATAATTGTTTTCATGATAAATATAGTGTCGCTCTAAAATTCAATATTGCGTTAATGTTATTATATCTTTAGCAAACAGGAATCTCCTATCATTCTTGTTACTTCCAATTCGATGTAATCGTTACATTTTTGGTTAACACTTCTATGTTAGCATTATACAATAAAATTCCACATATTTCTATAAAAGGATGGAAAATGTATTTTGAATGCCTATGATTTTGTCATGTAAAATATGAGATATATTCTAGGATATGTGTTGCGCTTGTAAAACAAAAGGATAGGCAATGCCGTTTAGCACTGCCTATCCTTTTGCATCAACTGTTTATTACTGTTCATTCGGCAAAACCTGAAACTTACAATCAACGCTGATTTCCAGCGTATGTTCAGAGGCTTTACAATTTAAATTTCCTCTACCATGCGGTACCCCACGCCCATTTCGGTTAAAATGTAAATGGGCTCCCCGGGGTTATTTTCAATTTTTCTGCGGATATTTGCCATATTCACACGGAGCGCATGGCTTTCGTTGGTGTATGGCCCCCACACCTCTCGGATAATAAAATCATGAGTCAGCACTTTACCGCGGTTTTTGGATAACAATACGATGATTTTGTATTCTATCGGCGTAAGGTGAATTCTTTCTCCCGCAACGGATACAATGCGCTTATCATAGTCAATTTCAAGTTCGCCAATCTTTATACTATTGTTATCCAATCTGCCGTCCACATCTTTGGGGCTGTGGCGTATGGCGGTACGTATGCGTGCAAGCAATTCGGATGTTCCGAACGGCTTGACAATATAATCATCCGCTCCCAAATCGAGAGCCTCAACTTTTTCGCGCTCGTGGCCGCGGGCAGAGACCACCACTACGGGTATTTTCGACCATTGACGAATGTTTTTTAGCACCTCAATACCATCCAGGTCGGGCAACCCCAAATCCAACAGGATGGCATCGGGAACATGAGACGTAGTCATAGCAATGGCTTCTTTGCCTTTTGCTGTTTTAACAACGCTGTAGTTGTTCGAGGTGAGAACCGCTGAAATAAAGTTGCAGATGGTTTCATCATCTTCAACTACCAAAACCAAAGGCTTTAGGCTCATAATTCATCACTCTTTTCCAAAGGCAGTGTAAACTGAAATATGGCTCCGCCTTCTTTTCGATTTTCGGCTTCCATTTTACCGCTGTGCGCTTTTATAATTGACATACAAATAGAAAGCCCAATTCCCATCCCTCTGGACGAATCGGGAGATTTGGTGCTGTTTGGCATATAGCTTTCAAATAAATATGGGAAGTCTTCTTTTGAAATTCCGCTGCCCTCGTCTAAAACTTCAAATATTGCATATGCTCCGTTTTTTTTGAGGTAAACCTCAATCAGCGATTCATTCGGCGAATGCTTGATGGCATTTTCAAGCAAGTTGATGAGTACCTGCGCAATCAATGTACCATCCACTGGTACCATCAGCAATTCGTCTGGCACTTGTACGGATATTCTGCGCTGCGGAAACCTGCTTCGTATCCGTGTAACTGCTTCTGCGATAATTTCTTCGGCAGCTTCGGGTACTTTTGCAACATTCATAGTTCCCTCGTTGATGCGGGTTACAGAAAGGAGATTTTCCACAATGCGTATAAGCCACTGCGAATCTTCTTTAATATTCGAAATCAGTTTGTTGCGGGTTGGCTTATCCAAATAATCATCATTTTCTAAAATTGCAGAGCTGGCACCTAAAATGCCGGTGAGCGGGGTGCGTAGGTCGTGAGAAATGGCGCGCAGCAGGTTGCTCCGCATCTTTTCTTTTTCCGATTCCACCAAAATGCTGCGCTGTTCGTCCGACAGGCGCTGGCGCTCCAGTGCCATTGCCACCTGTGAACCAATCATACGCAAAAACAGGCGGTTGTTGTGGTTTAAAATGCCTTTTGAACAGGATATACCCATGACGGCGAGAACTCTGCCCTGTGCAATAATCGGCATATAAAATGCACCTGCGCCCATCAAGGTGTCTGTGCCGGCACCCGCACGTTTTTGATTGATAAACACCCAATGCGCAACGGCTTTTTCATCTTCTGTCAGCAGAAAAGACGCATCTTCATCCTCTGGTGCTTGTGCAAAATTCCCTGCCGGCCCTTGTTCAGGGTCGGCGGTATAAAATACCACAGAACGCCCAAACAAGTTAACAATATAGTCATTTGCCAGCGCAACAATTTTTTCAAGCCCTCTTGTGGCAAGAAGCTTTTTATTAATTTCGTAAAGCACGTCGGTACGCCGTTCGCGTTCTACAGCAAGTTTTGCCTGCGTTTTTACACGCACTGTCAAGGCACTGGTAATCAGTGCAACCAGCAGCATAATCACAAATGTAATGGGGTAACCCGCCTGTATGGCGTTGAACGTGAAATAGGGTTCTGTAAAAAAGAAGTTGAATGTTAGTACGCTGATTACCGATGCAATAATACCATACGCATACCCTACGGTTGCCCTTGAAATCACCAAAACGCATAAGATATAAACCATAATCATATTTTGGTCGCCTATATCGAATACACGAAGTGCCAGTGACAACAGCGTAGTTGCAATCAGCATGCTAATTGTTTTTATGGTATCCTGCCAAGAAAAACAAAAGTTAAATTTTTGTTCTGCTTTTCTGGGTTTCCGATATGGGCGGCGCCCAACATTGCCCGGGATGATGTGAACTTCGATATTCGGCAACAGAGAAATTAGTTTATCTTCAAAGTCGACTTCAAACAAACTTTTGATTGTCTTCATCTTTCTGCTTTTGCCTATAACGATGTTGGTGATACCCGAAAGCTTTGCATATTCGGCAACTACGGCGGCAATATCATGTCCGTTCAGGGTAACAAGGTCTGCACCAAGCTTTACAGCCAAATCCATATTAGCGCGTATAGATTTTTGCTGTTCTTCGGTGAGACATTCGCTTTCCATATTTTCAACGAATACAGCTGTCCACGGTGCGTGGAAAGCATCGGCGGCTCTGGCTGTCCACCGAATGCATTTTGCGGTGGAAGGGGATGGCCCGATACAAACCAAAAGTTTGGTATTTGCCATTTTGTCTGAAAATTTGCGCTCGTTTTGGTTTTTGAAACTGATACGGTCGGTTGCTTTACGCATGGCAATTTCTCGCAGCAGCCTTAAGTTTTCATGCGTAAAAAAATTAGACATTGCTGTTTTTGCCCGCTCGGGGCGATAGATTTTACCCTCTGTAAAGCGGTGCAGCAGCTCATCCGGTTCAATATCAATCAGTTTGATATTATCAGCGCGGTCAAAGATATAATCGGGTATAGTTTCTTGCACGCGGATTTTTGTAATATCCTCCACAACATCGTTGAGGCTTTCGATATGCTGTACATTGATTGTGGTATACACATCGATGCCTGCGTTAAGCAATTCTTCAATATCCTGGTAGCGTTTGCGATTGCGTACGCCAACCGCATTGGTATGCGCAAGCTCATCGACCAAAACCAATTGCGGCTTGCGTCTGAGCACTTCATCCAGATCAAATTCTTTTAGTTCAATGTTGCGGTATAATACCGTCTGCGGCTTTAGCACCGGCAAACCTTGCAGCAGCTGCATGGTTTCGGGCCGTGTGTGCGGTTCGATATATCCCACTAAAACGTCTACGCCGCATTTCAGTTGCTCGTGGGCATCGTCCAGCATAGCATAGGTTTTGCCTACGCCTGCCGCATACCCAAAAAATATTTTCAGCCGGCCCTGTTTGCTGTCCTCTTTCTCATGCAGAGATTCGAGAATGCTATCCGGGTCGGGGCGATTATCAAAGTTGTCCACCGATTCATCACCACCTTTTTACATATCATATAGCACAACAGCTGTTTATAGCAAGCCGTCCAGCGCTAAATTTACTTGCAGCACATTGACGGCGGGCTCACCGATAAAACCAAGGAATCGCCCCGTTGTATATTTTTGAATGATGTTTCGTACCTCATCTTGGGGTATTCCTCTGGTCTGTGCAATTCTGTTCACTTGATATTCCGCTGCTTCAGGCGAGATATGCGGGTCTGCACCGCTGCCCGAGGCAGTAACCAAATCCATTGGGATATCTGCCGTGTTTTGAGGGTTAAAGGCTTTCCACCACTCGATGCGCTTTTGTACAAGTTGTTTCTGCTCTTCGCTTACGGGGGAGAGGTTGCTGACGCCTGATGGCCTGCCGATGAGATATTCCGGCTTTGTAAACTCCTGTGCAATCAAAGCAGAGCCGTATTCTTTTTGGGTGCCGTCTTTTAAAAGTACGGTTATTATACTGCCGTTTGCCTGTTTTGGGAATAACAGCTGCGAAATACCGGTTACTGCTGCGGTATAAAGTACGCCGCAGAGAACCGTCATAACTGCAAAGCACATCAGAGCGGGACGGATTAATTTTATAGTTTTTTTCATAGTTGTTCGCCTCACACAAGACCGCATGCGGTCAAAATCATATCAATTAATTTGATGGCTGCAAAGGGTGCTGCCAAGCCGCCCAAACCGTAGATAAGCAAGTTTCTTTCCAGTAGTTTGCCGGCAGGCAGTTCGCGGTATTTTACACCTTTCAGTGCCAACGGAATCAATGCAATAATAATCAAGGCATTGTAAATAATTGCGGATAAGATAGCACTTTTTGAACTGGTTAGCCCCATGATATTCAGTGCGGTAAGCTGGGGGAAGATGCCGAAAAACAGCACAGGAATGATAGCAAAATACTTTGCTACGTCGTTTGCTACACTAAATGTTGTAAGTGAGCCCCTTGTCATTAGCAGCTGCTTGCCGATTCTTACAATGTCGATGAGTTTTGTAGGGCTGGAGTCCAAATCCACCATATTGCCGGCCTCTTTGGCTGCCTGTGTACCTGTATTCATCGCAACAGCAACATCTGCCTGAGCCAAAGCGGGCGCATCGTTGGTGCCGTCGCCCGTCATAGCAACCAGATGCCCTTTTGTTTGGTAATCGCGGATTAGTGCCAGTTTTGCCTCGGGGGTTGCTTCGGCTAAAAAGTCATCCACACCGGCTTCTGCTGCAATGGCAGCAGCGGTCATCGGGTTATCACCGGTAATCATAATGGTTTTAATGCCCATTTTACGCAAATCTTCAAACCGCTCTTTTACGCCGTTTTTTACAATATCTTTTAGGTTGATTACCCCCAGCACCTGTTGGTTTTTTGCCACCACAAGCGGTGTGCCGCCTGCTGCGGCTACATGCTTAACAATACGGTCGCATTCATCCGGATAATCGCCGTTTCGTTGTAAAACATATTGCTTTACGGTATCTGCCGCACCTTTTCTTATTTCGTTGCCTTGAAAATCGATGCCGCTCATACGGGTTTTTGCCGTAAACTCCACAAACGTTGCTTGAAGTTTTGACATATCGCGCCCGCGTATACCAAATTTCTCTTTCGCCAAGATAACAATGCTGCGCCCTTCGGCGGTTTCATCTGCAATGGACGAAAGCTGGGCAGCATCGGCAAGCTCTTGTTCCGTTACCCCGTTTACAGGCAAAAACTCACTTGCTTGGCGGTTGCCTAAGGTGATTGTTCCCGTTTTATCGAGTAAAAGAACATCTACATCGCCTGCGGCTTCAATCGCGCGCCCGCTCATTGCAAGCACGTTGGCTTGGTTGAGGCGGCTCATGCCTGCAATGCCGATGGATGAAAGCAACGCACCAATGGTGGTAGGTGCCAAACAAACCAAAAGTGCAATGACATTGGTGACCGAAATAGCGGCCCCTGAGCCTGCCTGCTTGCTTACAAAACTGGTAAAGGGCAGCAAAGTAGCTGTAACAACAAGAAAAATAATTGTTAGCGTTACCAGTAGAATTTGCAGGGCAACTTCGTTAGGGGTTTTCTTTCTGGATGCGCCCTCTACCATGGCAATCATTTTATCCAAAAAGCTTTCTCCTGCTTCTGCGGTTACCGCTATAATCAACCAGTCGGATACCAAAGTGGTTCCGCCCGTAACAGCGCTGCGGTCGCCGCCCGATTCGCGGATGACAGGGGCGGATTCGCCTGTAATCGCGCTCTCATCCACCGAGGCGGCACCGTCAATTACTTCGCCGTCCATAGGGATTTGTTCCCCCGCTTTTACAATGACGATATCGCCTTTTTTCAGTGTGTTAGACAATACCTCGGTGTAGTCATCGGGGTTGGCGGGTGATTTTAACTTTTTTGCTTTTACGTCTTTTCTGGCACTGCGCAGGCTCTGTGCCTGTGCCCGCCCGCGCCCCTCTGCAATTGCCTCGGCAAAGTTTGCAAACAATACTGTAAACCATAAAATCAATGCGATCGTCAGAATATATCCGCTGCTTTCGTCCTTAATACCCACAAAAGATAAAAAATAAAGTATCGTTGTGAACACAGCACCAATATATACCACCAGCATAACAGGATTTTTAACCTGTATGCGTGGGTCAAGCTTTACAAAAGACTGGCGTATCGCATCTGCAAAAATGCCACCATTTACGCTTTTTTCTTTCATTTTTATAACCTCATTTTCATCGTGTAGTAAAGTAATCGGCAATCGGCCCCAGCGCAAGCGCAGGTAAAAAGCTTAGTGCCGCAATGATGATGATAACACCAATTAGCAGCCCCGCAAATGTGGCATTGCTGGTAGACAATGTTCCCTCACCAGCGGCAACGGATTTTTTTTGTGCCATGTTACCTGCCAAATAAACAGCCGCACCCATAGGGATAAAACGTGCGAGCAGCATGATAATCCCTCCCGTAACATTGGTGAATACGGTGTTTGCTTGAAAACCGGCAAAAGCACTGCCGTTGTTGTTGCCCATGGACGAGAATGCGTAAAGTATCTCTGAAAAGCCATGTGCGCCCGAATTATTAAGCCATGTTTCGGCAGCGGGCATAATAACCGCGGCGGCGGTACCCAGAAGGGTAAGCAGGGGAGGCGTAAGCACAATAAGACAAACCATCTTCATATCGTAAGGCTCTACCTTTTTGCCCAGATATTCGGGTGTACGCCCAACCATCAACCCCGCAATAAATACGGTCAGCAGTACAAATGCAAGCATACCGTACAAGCCGCTGCCCACTCCGCCAAATACAATTTCGCCCAACTGCATTAAAAACATCGGCATCATTCCGCCCAAAGGGGTGAAACTGTCGTGCATAGAGTTAACCGAGCCGTTGGATACAGCGGTGGTAGCGGTTGCCCAAAGCGACGATGCCCCCACACCGTGTATAATCTCTTTGCCCTCCATGCTGCCCGAAGCAGCTGCCCCCTGAAATATGGGTGCGGCAAATTGTTCACTGACAGTGGTTACAGAAAGTGCTGCAATAAACAAAATCAGCATTACCGCATAAAGCACCCTGCCTTGTTTGCTGTTTTTTACTGCTTTGCCAAAGGTGACGCAAAGTGCAGCGGGGATAAGAATAAGGCATAACGATTCAATTAAATTTGAAAATGCCGTTGGGTTTTCGAAAGGAAACGCAGAGTTTGCACCAAAAAAGCCACCGCCGTTTGTGCCAAGTTGCTTGATAGCGATTTGGCTTGCTGCAGGGCCCAACGGCACGGTTTGCACCGCACCGCTTTCCAGCACCGCAACCTCTTTGTAGGGGATAAATGTTTGCACAACGCCCTGTGAGGCAATCAGCAGTGCTGTTATAAACGAAAGCGGAATCAAAACATAAAGTGTTGTTTTGGTAAGGTCTACCCAAAAATTGCCGATGGTTGTGCTTTTTTTAAGAACAAACCCTCTCATCAGGGCAAATAAAACGGCAATACCCGTTGCAGCCGAAACAAAATTTTGTACAGTAAGCCCTAAAAACTGCGTTAGATACGACATAGCTGATTCGCCCGCGTATGCCTGCCAGTTTGTGTTGGATACAAAGCTTGCAGAAGTGTTAAAGGCTAAGTGCCAGCTTGTGCCCTCGATTGCTTGGGGGTTAAATGGCAGAAAACCATGAAGCATTTGCAGCAGCCAAATAAATACAAACCCCACAGCACTGAACAAAAGAACAGATAAAGTATATTTTTTTGCATTCATTTCTTCATTGCTTTGAATCCCCATTAGTTTATAGATACCGTTTTCAACGGGTGCAAGCAGGCGTGTTAAAAATACTTTTTGCCCGTTCATTATTTTGTAAATATAGTTTCCCAAAGGGACGGACAGCCCAACCAAAAGTACAATGTAAAATAAATCTTGAAGGATGATAATGCTCATAAATCTTCACCTCGAAACAAAACGTAAAATAAATAGATTAATAAAGCCAGGGCGATTAAGCCCGATAGCGCCAAAACAATTCCCATTTTTCGTCAGCTCCTGTAACTGTATATTTTTATGCCATTTATAAATGAGTATAAAGGGGTTTTCGGCTTCTGCGACGTTTGTTCTTTCATAAACCATCATAGCAGAATCAATGGCAAGGCAGTGTCAAGAAAAAATCTTAAATATCAAGAACTTGTTAAGATATGAAAATATTGTTTTACCCTGGGAAGAGGATAATACGAAATGAAATGGAAAACCTATTCTTGAGGTGAATGGAATGAAAGTAAGAGAGATTATGTCGAAAGATATAGCCTGCGTCAATGCAAATGATACGATTGAAAGAGCAGCCCAAATGATGAAACAATACGATGTGGGTTCTGTGCCGGTATGTAGCGAAAATAAGGTAATCGGTATTGTTACCGACCGAGACATTACGCTGCGGTCTACAGCACTTGGTATCAACTCAAAAAACCAAAAAGTTAGCGAAGTGATGAGCAGCAACCCTGTAGTTGGCACCCCCGAAATGGATGTGCATGATGTTGCCAGAATTATGGGCGAAAAGCAGATACGCCGCTTGCCGATCGTTGAAAACAACAGCTTAGTGGGTATGGTTGCGTTGGGCGATATTTCTGTAGCACCCAATCTTCAGGATAATGCAGAAGAAGCACTCAAAAACATTTCGCAATGCAACGGCGCGCAAATGTAATATTACAACAGGTAAATTTAATAAAAGTGCAGTTTACTTTTTTCATCTATAATAAAAACAGGCGGTACAATTTTGTACCGCCTGTTTATGTATGTTTGGTTATTTTATTTTTAGAATTTCGTTTTTCTGTATCATTAATTCATCGGATAATAAAATCTTTACGGCTTCTTCCATACCCATTCGCTCAATGGTAGTGCCAAACCGTTCGCCCATAATACCCCTGCTTTTATAAAATAAAATTGCTTTTTCGGTCATGTTCAGTACCTCATCTGTTGAAAATAGCTTATTTAATGGGGTGCCAATGCGAATTTGTTTGCCCCAACGCCCGCCGATATAAACTTTGTACATGGTTTCATTCTGGCTAACTGCGTTGAATGGGCATTTTTTTTGGCATCTTCCGCAGTTGTTGCAAACATTGCGGTCAATCGCAATCACATCGTCGGTAAGTTCAGCAGCGTGCATAGGGCATGCCTCAGCAACCAGGCATTTTTTGCAATGTCTGCACAGCTCTGCCTGTATCTTGGGTACGCGTTGGCCAACAATCCCAAGGTCGTTTAAATCCGGCTTAATGCAGTTGTTGGGGCAGCCCCCCACCCCAATTTTAAATTTGTGCGGCAGGGCTACATCCCTGTACCCTTCGTAAAAACGCATATGAATTTCTTTTGCCAACGCTTGCGTATCGTACAAGCCAAAAACACAGGTGGTGCCTTTGCAAGAAACAATGGGGCGCACTTTGGCACCGGTGCCGCCCGTTACCATATTTTCTTGAGCAATATAATCTTGAAAGTTCTCGATATTCGAATAATCTATTCCGGGCAATTCTACTGTCAGGCGAGAGGTAAACGCTACTGTTCCGTTGCCGAATTTTTCTGCCGCCTCGCTTAAATTTTTTAATTGTTTTGCATTTAATACACCGTTTTCGGTAATCACTCTGCCGGAGAATTGCTCGGTGTTTCGGTTTAGTAAAAAACCCATTCCTTTTACGCGCTTCATATCTTGAGGGTTGATTGCCATTTTATATTTCCTCCATCTATTTAAATTTTTAATAATAAGGTTGTATTATAATAGTAAAATACCTATAACAAAGGTTGTGAAAATATGACAATCCGCCATATGCAGATTTTTATTGCAGTTGCAAAATATAATAACATGAGCGTAGCAGCCAAAAAGCTATACATATCGCAGCCAACCGTAAGCCAGGTGATTGCCGAAATTGAAGAGAATTACGGTATAAAATTGTTTGAACGCCTTGCCAAAAAGCTTTACATCACCGATGCAGGCAAGCAGCTGCTTGGGTATGCACGTAGCATGGTTGCTTTGTTTGATGAAATGCAGCACAGCATGAACGATGCGGCAGAGCA
The DNA here is from genome assembly GCF_003814745.1 of Hydrogenoanaerobacterium saccharovorans. Lineage (NCBI taxonomy): Bacteria > Bacillati > Bacillota > Clostridia > Eubacteriales > Oscillospiraceae > Hydrogenoanaerobacterium > Hydrogenoanaerobacterium saccharovorans. The sequence continues at coordinate 231,273 of NZ_RKRD01000001.1, forward strand.
AAAAACCATAAAGGTGGGTGCCACCATTACCGTGGGGAGCTGTGTATTAACCGAGATTGTAAACCGTGTTGAAGCCAAGCAGCCCCGCATGGGTGTACAGGTGGTGATTGATAACACTGCTGTGATTGAACATATGATTTTAAACAGCGAACTGGATGTTGCGGTTGTGGAGGGTACCATCAAAAGCAAAGATATTATTGTAAAGCCCGCAATTAACGATGAATTGGTGCTTGTATGCGGCATCAACCATCCGTTTAACGGCAAAGACATGCTTTTGCTTAAGGACTTGGACGGGCAGCCTTTTGTTTTGCGCGAAAAAGGCAGCGGTACGCGCGAGCAGTTTGAAAAATGCCTTGAGAGCGCAGGCATAAACATTTATACCAAGTGGAGTTGCCACAGCTCGGATGCTGTTTTAAGCGCGGTTATGGGCGGGCAAGGGCTTACAGTGATTTCAAAGCTATTGGTAGATGAATTGGTTCATCAAGGCAAGCTGCATATCATACACCTGGAGGATGCACGATTTGACCGCACTTTTAATTTAATTTACCATAAGAATAAATTTTTGTCCCAAGCCATAAACTGTTTTATAGACGAGGTGATACACAACTGACGCAAACTGTTTTTATTATACGATGTTCGTCTGCAAGTGTAAAATAGTTTGTTTTGATAAGATGCATAGAGAAATGCCTATCATGTTTAAAACATGATAGGCATTCAGTATGTTTAAGAGTGAGGTGCTAATTGCATCATGCGAATTCAAGCTTGAGCCTGTTAAGATATTTTGTAAACACAATGTGTGTTACTACAACCGATATAAGATTGGAGATTGCCTCTGCTGCGTAGATACCCCATACTCCGGTGAAGATGGGCAAAATAAATGCAAGCGGCAAAAGCAACAGCACTTTGCGCAAAATACCAAAGAAAAACGAATAACGTGTGTTGCCCATAGCAATAAACGAGTTTTGATTGACCATCTGCATCCCCAAAACAAAAACGGTAGAGTACATCAGGCGCATAGTTACCACTGTCATGCGGATAAGTTCTTGGTCGGTTGTAAATGCCAAAGCAATGTACTTTGGTAAAAACACCATTGCAGCCCACATCACTACGGCACAGGTAATACTGCATATACGGGCATAGTGGATGGTTTGGCGGATACGCGGATAATTGCGCGCCCCCATGTTGTAGCTTATAATGGGTTGGGCACCCTGTACAATGCCTTTGAGCGGCATAAAAAAGATTTGCCCCACACTTGATAAAATTGCCATAGAGGCGATGTGCAGGTCGCCCGCTGTACCCCCGTACTGCCGCAGAAGACGGTTTAAGGCAATTACCACAATACTTTCGTTAATCAAAAAAGTAAACATAGATACACCCAATGCACAGCTGGATTTAACGATATTCCAATCAAGGCGCATATCGCGCAGGGTGATATTCAATTTGGATTTTTTGGAGCACAGGAACCCCACCACCCAGATTGCAGACACAAACTGCGAGATGACGGTTGCCACAGCGGCACCGACGATACCCATATCAAACACATAGATGAAAATAGGGTCGAGCACCACATTGAGCACCGCGCCAATTACTACAGTAGCCATGCCCATACCTGCGTAACCCTGCGCATTGATAAAAGAATTCAGCCCCAGTGCAAGCTGAACAAATACCGTGCCAACCAAATAAACCCCTAGGTAATCCGAGGCATACGGCAAGGTTGCTTCGCTTGCACCAAATGCCATGAGCATAGGGTCTTTCCAAATAATACACACCACCGTGAGTACCGCGCCGATGATCAGAAGCATCGAAAAGGCGTTGCCCAAATAAAGCTGCGCCTCTTTTTTATCGCCTGCACCTAGGCGGATGGAAGCAAGAGGCGCGCCGCCCATTCCAATCAGCGAGCTGAACGCGGTAATCATCATGATAATGGGGAAGGTAAGCCCAAGCCCGCTGAGAGCCGTTGTGCCTACACCCGGCATACGCCCGATGTACATACGGTCTACAATGCTGTATGCAGCGTTCACCAACTGTGCTACTGTGACCGGTATGGTAAGTCTTAGTAAAAGCGGAAGAATTTCAGCATGGGCGAGTTTCTCGCTCATATCGGTTTTATTATTGAGTTTCAATCACAGAGCCCCTTATTATTAAAATTTGTCCGCTCATTATCATAAACGATTCTTTACAAAAAATCAAATAGCATATTTGTTAAAGTAAATACATATTTGGACGAAAATAACTGTGGAGGTCAATGTGATGGCGATTTTTGATATTGATTGTTAACCTGCCAGGGCATATAATGAAAGAAATTGTTATTACAGAAAGCTGGTTTACCAATGATAGATTACCTGAAACGAAGCTGGGCAGAAGTGAACCTTGATGCCTTACAATACAATGTACAGCAAATTAAAAATATACTAGAGCCCAACTGCATGCTGCTTGGGGTGGTAAAGGCGGATGCTTACGGGCATGGCGCAACACAGGTTGCCCGCAAACTGGCAGAGTGCGGAGTTGACTGGTTTGGTGTTTCGAATATTGAAGAGGGGCTGGCTTTGCGCACGCATGGCTTTACGCAACCTATTTTAATTTTCGGTACAACCCCGCCCGAACTTGCCGAAACACTTGCAAAGCAGAACATTACACAAACCGTGTATGGTTTGGAGTATGCCAAAGCATTGCAGCAGCAGGCACATGCACAGGGCGTAACCGTTAACTGCCACATTAAAGTGGATACTGGTATGACTAGACTTGGTTTTTTGGCGGATGACAGCCATTTTGAAACTTCTTTGCAAGAAATTGAAGAGGTTGCGGGGTTTCACAACCTTACGTTGGGCGGCATCTTTACACATTTTGCAAGTGCAGATGATTACCTTGGTGATGCGGTGGAATACACCAAAGCACAGTTTGCACGCTTTACGCATATGGTTGATATTCTTCGGGAACATGGCGTAGAAGTACCCATTCGCCATTGTTGCAACAGTGCGGCTACACTCAGTTACCCCGAAATGCATCTGGATATGGTGCGCCCCGGTATTATTTTGTACGGATTAGACCCATCCGACCAGTGTGCAGGCAAAATCAGCTTAAAACCTGTTATGTCGCTGAAATCGGTTATCGCATCGGTTAAACGCATTGATGCAGGCACACAGGTGAGTTACGGCAGAATTTACACTGCAAAACAAGATGCGCTGATTGCGGTGGTGCCCATCGGTTATGCAGACGGTTACGGGCGAAATCTTTCCGGCAAGGCGCGGATGCTGGTAAACGGGCATTTTGCACCCGTAATCGGCAGAGTATGCATGGACCAGCTTATGGTGGATGTGACTGACTTGCCCGCTGTAAAGCGCGGCGACCCGGTAGTGATTTTCGGCGGACAAGGCGGCGAGTATCTTTCGGTTGACGAACTGGCAGAAAAATTAGGAACTGTCAATTACGAAATTACTTGCATGCTGTCAAAACGGATACCGCGCGTCTATGTACAGGACGGCAAAGAGGTGGAAGTAGTTCATTACATCATATAAGACAAGAGGAGAGGTTTGCAATTTCAAGATTTGTGACAGACTTTAAAGTGAATAAACCCGATGATTTTATTAAATTTGTTTCTGAGGACTTCTTCGCAAAAGAAGGCTTTGAACTTGACAAGTACAAGGGCAATGAAGTAGTGTGGCGAAAAGGCATGGGGTTGATGACAAGCCCGCAGTTTATGAAATTGGCTTATCAAAACGGCAATGTGCATTTAGAGGCATGGATGCCTAAATTTGCACTGCCCGGCATTTATTTTGGCGAAACAGGCATTACCGGTGCTTATGGATGGGCAGTGAAAAGTGCCCTTAAAAACAGAGTGGATACCTTAATCGGTTTGCTCAATCAAGATGTAAATATCCCCGGCTACAATGCTCCGGCTGTTCAGGGTGCGCAGGGGGGGCAGGCTGCTGCACAGGCAGTGCAAACTGCACCTGTTACCATACCCGTAGCGGTGCACGACCCAAAAGGCAAGGCGACTTTGTCTTTGGTCATGGGGCTTGTGGGTTTGGTTGCATGGCTGATCCCTTTAGCAGGGTTTATCTGCGGCATTGTTGGTATCACCAGCGGTGTTGTTGGCAGAAAATCAAGCAGTAAGGGCAAAGCAACTGCCGGTTTGGTGCTCAGCATTCTATCCATAGTGTTTACAGTGGGCAATTGGCTGCTTGGCATTTTGTTTGCAGCAGCAGGCATGTTGTAAAATGCAAATAAAAAGGAGATGGCTTTTGCCATCTCCTTTTTTGCTATGCTTCTTTGGGGCGCCATAACTTTTCATAAATGCCTGCTTTTGTAAGGGCTTCACGGAAGAGCGGTGCAAGTATTACCGCTACCACCACTGCAATAATGGCATTGGTGAGTGAAATACCGCCCTTGTAGGCTGCATCCACCATAACAGTTTGCCATGGGTTTCTCAAAAAGAAGAAACCACTGATGATGTTTTTGCTCGTATACAGTATGGTATACGAAATTGCACCCAAGATTGCCGCTACTGTATTGCGCTTGGTGTTTTTCGCCATTGCACCGTTGCCGTATGCAATGGTACCGCATACAAATGCCATTACAAATTTAAACACCAAGGTAAAGGGCGCAGAGGTTGCCCACTCGCTGAACAAATCAAAAAACATCGAGCCAAGCCCTGCCGCCAAGCCGCCACGTTTGCCGCCTAAAAGCAGACCGGACAATAGGCAGAAGACGTTGCCGAAATGAATCATCGCTTTACCGATTGGTGTGGGAATTGAAATTCGAAAATTGGTTACTACATAAACGATTGCCGCCATCAGTGCGATTGAAACAATATCATACACCGTAATTTTAGATTTACTGCTTGTATTCACTTGTGTACCCCCTCAATTATTCTGTAACATTATCTTACTGCGAGGACAGGAGAAGATGCAAAACATGGTTTTTGGGCATATTTTCACCTGATTTTGTTCAACCTATCCAATTAAACAGAATAATTATCAATGATTAGTGTAAATAACGCGCAATATGGTGAGAGGGTAAGAGTGTGTTGTAAACTGTAAAATAAAAACATGCATAAAACAAGAGCCAAACTTTGCTGCGTAACTGTACAATTGGTAGAAAATCCTACCAAGCTATTTGAGTAAGAGCCAGTATGAACGGCAGAGTAAGAACCGAAAGCAAGGTGGTTGCCGAAACAACTTTTGCACAGTAGATGTAGTTGGTTTTATAGTTGTTTGCAAACATCACAACAGAAGTGGCAGAGGGGCATGAAACTGCAATCATAAGTGCAACGCGTATTTCAGTGGCAACAGGGATAAAGCGCAGCAGTAACAGCACAGCAATGGGTACCACTACAAGCTTTAGTAGAGCCATTGCATATACAGAGCGGTCCTTAAAAACAGACAAAATATTTGCTTGCGCTACAAAAATGCCGCAGAGTATCATAGCCAGCGGTGTGTTGAGTGCAGAAATATATTTGAGCGTTTCAAAAACAGGGAGGGGAAGTTTGACCGGAGATACAAACAGAACAACCCCAACGATAACGGCAAGGGTGCCCGGGTTCAAAAAAATCATTTTAAGCGAAATGCTGCGTTTATCGCCCGTGAGAGTATACTGCCCGTATGTCCAAATCAAAATAGTGGCAACCACGATATGTGCCGAACCCAAGAACACACCGACACTGCCCAGCAAAGTTTGCAGCAAAGGCAGAGCCATAAAACCGTTGTTCGAAAATACAAGGCTCATCCTTTTATCGCGGTAATCGGCAACATGGCTGCGATACAGCAAGTGCCCTGCGCCAATGGGCAGAAGATGGCACAAAACTGCCAGAGGAAAAGAAATCGCAAGCATTCCCGCGAGATTTGAATCAAACTCGCGCTGATAAGATACAACAATGGTAACAGGAGTGACGATTTTTAGCAGAAAAACCGAAATCTGCCGTGCGCCCTCATCATCAAATAAATGCCCCTTATATACAACATACCCCACAACCATCAGCAAAAACATGATGAAAACCTGTGTACCTACCGTGATAGCGTAACTCAGAAAAGTGCACCCCCTTTTCAGCGCAGCATATATTTCATACAATTCTATATTAATTTTGCATTGAATACAAGTAAACTGCTGCTTTTGTAAAAATGTTGGAAATATAAGTGGTTTTTTGTCCCGTTATATGCTAAAATATTTGGTGATTTAAGGTAACATACTTACCGAATATGCACCAACTTATTTGAAACGGGGAGCTTATAACGTGAAAAAATTGTTGTGCGCCGCTTTGGCGATGTTGCTGGTACTGGGGCTTTCAAGCTGCGGAAAGAATAAGGAAGAAGAAGTACCGGTAGATATGCCCGAAAAAGCACCGATAAACGATGTGCTTACTATTTATTCGCCGTTGCCGCAAGAGCTGCTGGATGCTGCCGTTGCAGGATTTGAGGAGAAAACAGGCATAAAAACCGAAGTGGTGTGTGACAGCGCCGATGCCCTAATTCAGCAGCTGAACACAGAAAAAGATACACCCAAGGCAGATGTACTGTTTGGTGCAGGAGCAGAGGTTGTGCATCAGTTTAAAACGCTGTTTTCTGCCTATGAATCAACCGAGAGCAGTTTTATTGACAGTAAATTTGCAAGCAAAAACAAGCTTTTTACACCGCTTACTCCCATGCCCATTGTGCTGATGTACAACAAAGAACAGACCACAAGAGCACCCGAGGGTTGGGCAACACTGATAAACAGCAGCTACAACGGCTGGGTGGCTTTTGCAAACCCCGAAAAATCGGGCACCTCCTACACCGCACTGTGTGTTATGGCGCAGACAAAAGAGACAGGACCTGAATATATCGAAAAGCTTGCGCTGAATCTTGACGGCAAGATGCTCGATGGTATTTCGGATGTTTACGCAAAAGTAGCCGAGGGTGAGTTCGCTGCTGGTATAACGCTTGAGAGCAGTGTAAAAAAATATCTTGATGCCGGGTATGAGAATTTGATTGGCATTGCCTACCCCAAAGAGGGAACCACCGCTGCACTGGAGGTAAGTGCGATTGTAGAAGGAGCAGCACACAAAGAGATGGCACAGCAGTTTGTGGATTATGTAAGCGGCGAAGATTTTCAAAAAACGCTGGTACAGCAGTTTGGGCTGCGTACGGTACGCACCGATCTTTCTGACCCCGATGGGTTGACCGAGAAAAAGGATATTAATTTTATTGATTATAATATAGAGCAGGCAGTGTCCGGCAGAACCGAGTTGCTGAAAAAATTCTTGGATGCAGAGAAAAAAGCAGCGCCTAACAAAGAAGAGCCTCCGAAACAGTAATTTTTAAGATCAGAACATATTTATGCTCTGATCTTTATTTTGCTCTTTGCAATTTTGTGCTATAATAAAATTTAAAGCATTTATCAATCAAATCTATTGAATTTGTAGGATATGCAAATAAATACAAACGGGATTTCCCACAAAGGATGATACAATGAAGTATTTCGACCTACATACACATACCGTGCTGTCGGACGGGACAAAAACCCCACAGCAGTTGCTGGATGCGGCAGAGAAAAAAGGCTATGGGCTGGGCATTTCAGACCATATCTTCTGCTGTAAAATGCTGACTTTACGCGATGTAGAACACTATTTGGATGAGCTTGACCGCTATAACGTACTGCATGGTGTAGAGGCAAACCTCGGTGAAAATTTTACTTTGCCGCACAAACTGGATGAACGTGTGGACTATGTGATTGCAAGCGTGCATTCTGTGCAAGACTTAAATGGAGAGAAGTTGGAACTGGGGCCCTATTTTTGTGCCCGCGCAGGCGATGCGGGTGCGCCGCCTTATAACCGCAGTTTTACAGCCGATGAAGCAAAACATTATCTCGAACAAATTTTGCAGATACTGGAATTTGATTTTAGATGCCAAAGAGTGGATATTTTGGGGCATTGCACGGTGCACCCCTTTTACGATACCTTGATGGGGCAAAAGTACCTCTCGGACTGGCAGGATGAAGTTGTAAAACTTTGCAAAAAATATACAGTTGCAATAGAAATTAGCGGCCTGTGGCATTGCCCGGATGAGGATTTGATACGAAAGGCACACGTTGCCGGAGTGAAATTTTCTTTGGGCAGCGATTGCCACCAACCAGAAGATACGTGTGATTTGGACTACGCATTGGATATGCTGCGAAAAATTGGTATTGGGCAGGATGAATTGTTTACCATTAAAGCATAAACTTCGCCGTATCATCAATACAAAAAAATATTGTACGTAAGGCAGTTTTCTCCGGCGCGCAAATGCAGTGTAACGGGGTGGCCATTGCCCGAAAAGCCCGCGGCATTGCCGCAAGAAGGAAGATATTGTATGAAACTTGAATTAACCCTTTTACATCAGCATGAATCCGCTTTGGACAGCATGCTGGAAGCATTTTTTGAATCGATGGGCTTACCGCATGAGTGGACAGAATTTTTGCTGCACTTTATGGCTGATACCATCAACTTGTTTTTGATTTTGATCGTAGTCATGTTTGCAGTGTCGTTACTGCAAACCTATATCCCTTTTGACCGCTTGCAAAAAAAGCTCTCGGCATTGGGCAGTGTATGGGGTTATCTGCTTGCATTGGCTCTGGGTGTGGTTTCTCCGTTTTGCAGCTGTACCATCATCCCTGTGGTGATGGGGCTGATTTCGATGGGGGTACCGGTTCAAGTAGCTCTTTGCTATTTAACATCCGCAGCTTTGCTCAATGTGGGCACGGTAGTTGCTATGTTTTCCACTATGGGTGTGCAGTTTGGTGGAATCTATATCGCCGTATCGCTGTTAATCGCAGTGCTTACTTCTATTCTTATTCGTCCGTTTGCCGGTAAAGAAAATATCATAAGCTACGAAGCAGGTCACCATCATGGCCACCATTGCCATGATGAAAACTGCCATATTCATACCGAGTGCTGCCATCATGAGCCAAAAACACGGGTGGGCTATTGTGTAGATAATGTCACACATATCTTGCGCCAAACATGGGTTTATATGGTGCTGAGTGTTGCGCTGTCCAGTGCTGTCATCAGCTTTGTACCCATAGAAACACTCAATACAGTGATCGGCCAAAACAATGTGTTATCCCCGTTGCTTGCAGGCATCGTGGGTGCACCCATTCATGCAGATGTGTTTGCCATATTGCCTTTGCTACAACTTTTGCTGCCCATCAATCGTTCGGCAACCTTGGCGTTTGCACTGGGGGCAATGGCAATATCGATACCCGAAGTGGTACTGCTCAGCCGTGTTTTTAAACCCAAAACAATTGCCGCATATGTTGTTGTGCTTGTAGTGCTTTCTGTAGTGGCAGGTTATCTTGCAGCACTTGTAGCGTAAACTGCACGATAGCATTATTGTGTAATGCGTTTTTTCGTTGACAATGATTTAACAATAGTTTAATATAAGAACTGATTGTAATACAGAATAACCAACACAGAACAGGGGTGTCAGTATGGAACAAAAAGTACAGGCTGCGGCGGCACACTTTGCCGCTTTGGTTGAAGCGCAGCTTGCCAGAGTTGAGCGCATGAAAGCAGTAAAAGATTTTGTGGATTACTCAAAACTGGATAAGATTATCATTGGCGTATGTGGCGGCGACGGTATTGGGCCGGTTATTACCCACGAGGCGGAGCGTGTTTTGCGTTATCTGCTGGCAGATGAAGTAAAAGCAGGCAAAATAGAGTTCCGCGAAATCGATGGCCTCACCATCGAGAACCGTGTTGCATGCATGAAGGCAATCCCCGATGATGTGCTGGCAGAACTCAAAGAGTGCCATGTTATCCTAAAAGGCCCTACAACCACACCGCGTGCGGGCGACCCATGGCCGAATATTGAGAGTGCCAACGTTGCAATGCGAAAAGAGCTTGATTTATTTGCAAACGTGCGTCCGGTAAAAGTGCCTTCGGAGGGCATTGATTGGACATTCTTCCGCGAAAACACCGAGGGTGCCTATACACTTGGCTCTTGCGGTACCAATGTGGATGATGAGCTTGCGTTTGACTTTACGGTAACCACCACCGAAGGCACCGAAAGAATAGCTCGCCTTGCTTACGATTACGCAAAGAAAAACGGCAAAAAACGTGTTTCTATCGTAACAAAAGCAAACATTGTAAAAACAACCGACGGCAAATTTTTAAAACTGTGCCAAAATATAGCAAAAGAGTACCCCGACATCACAACCGATGACTGGTACATTGATATTATGACTGCCAAATTGATTGACCCCAAGCGCAGAAAAGATTTTCAGGTTATGGTACTGCCAAACCTGTACGGCGATATTATTACAGATGAAGCCGCAGAGATGCAGGGTGGTGTAGGTACCGCGGGCAGTGCAAACCTTGGCAAGCGTTATGCAATGTTTGAAGCAATTCACGGTTCGGCACCCAGAATGATGGACGAGGGAAGAGGCTGCTTTGCAGACCCTTGTTCAATGCTGCGCGCGGCGGTTATGCTGCTTTCGCACATCGATCACCAAACCGAGGCAAACAAACTGGAAAGAGCTTTGGATATTTGCATGTATGAGGAGAAAAAACTGGCCATTACCGGGCGCGATACCGGGGCTACCTGCGAAGAATTCGGTAATTATGTTATGAGCACGATTGAGACTCTGTAAATAAGTTGGAAAAGGTGAATGCAATGAGCAAACAGGTATCTATCTCAGTTATCAGGCGACTGCCGAGATATTACCGTTTTCTTGGCGAACTTTTGAAAAATGGCATACATAGAATCTCCTCGCGCGAGCTTTCTTCCCGCATGGGGCTTACCGCGTCGCAGATCAGGCAGGATTTAAACTGCTTTGGCGGATTTGGCCAACAGGGCTATGGTTACAACGTCGAGGCACTGTACGGCGAAATCGGCCATATTCTTGGGTTGGATCAGAATTATAAAACCATCCTTATCGGTGTGGGTAACCTTGGCAGAGCAGTTGCAAACCATATGACGTTTGATGGCAGAGGCTATGAACTGATTGGTTTGTTTGACAGCAACGAGAAGGTCGTTGGTGACGTTGTTCGTGATATAGCCGTTATGGATATGGACGAGATGGAAGATTTCTGCATAAAAAATAAACCCGATGTTGCTATTTTATGTACTCCCCGAGAAGCGGCACAGCGCATTGCCGATAAGCTGGTAGAACTTGGCGTGCGTGGCTTTTGGAATTATTCGCATTATGATATCAATATGAATCATCCACATGTAGCGGTAGAAAATGTTCACCTCGGCGATAGCCTGATGACATTGTGCTATAAGGTAAAAGACCTGGATAGCCCAGACGGCCCTGCCGAAGGGAACAAAAATATATAAATGCAAAACGGCTGTGATGAATCAATCACAGCCGTTTTTAGTTCTTATCCTGTTTTAGTCCAAGAATATAATCAGCACTCACATTATAAAATTTGCAAAGGGTAACCAAATGGCAAATTGGCAATTCGTTAATTCCATTTTCGTACCGCGAATAAACTTCCTGTGTGGTTCCTAGAACTTTAGCTATTGCTTCTTGTTTTAAGTCGTTATCTTCGCGTAATTCTCTGAGCACCTCAAAATACATTTTCATGCTTTACACCACGCTTTACTGTAAATCATTATTGCAGCCAAAGGTCAATGCTTTGCATTTGTAAGTAGCTCAAGAGAAACATTTAGTATATTTGCAAGTGCTACCAATTCAATATCGGTGACAAAGCGTTCTCCGTTTTCGATTCTTTGAATTGCATTTTTGTCAACATCAAGCCCTTGAATTTGCAGTTGATCAGCAAGCATTCGCTGTGACACTTTTGGGTTTAAACTCTTACGTATTCGCGCTACATTTTTACCACAGATATTATTTCTACCGTCGACGGCTTTATTTTTATACATCCAAACACCTTCGTTTTAGTTCTTATCCTGTTTTAGCCCAAGAATATAATCAGCGCTCACATTATAAAACTTACAAAGCATAATGAGATGGCGAATAGGCATTTCGTTTAGTCCCTTTTCGTAACGGGAATACATCTGTTGCGATGTTCCCAATATTTTTGCAATAGCTTCCTGCTTTAAATCATTATCCTCACGCAATTCCCTAATTATTTCTATATATGTTTTCATAAATATATCACTCCAATAAAATTATACGTACAACATATATGATGTATTGACTTTACATAATATATTATGTAAAATTGCATGTATAACATTTAAATTGGAGGGAAAAAGATGCCGGATTATGAAAAAATGTATACCGTATTGTTCAATAGGGTGACAGATGCAATTGAACAGTTGCAAACCGCACAGCAGATTACCGAGGAAATTTATGTTGCCTCAGGTGAACAGGCAAACAAAAACGAGGATGGCTAGCCATCCTCGTTTTTACGCTATCATTTGTAAGTTGTTTTAGTGATTTGCTTTATTATACGATATACTTTTTAACGCTTTCGGGAAGTTCTGCAGCGTCGCAAGATACTGTAAAGATGATCGATGCTTTGCTTACCTCAACAAGTGCATTCAAATCTTCTATAAAAGCAGCAAACTCTTCGTAATTTTTGCCGCCTATTTTCAGCGTGCCATCTACAAAGATTTCAGAAATATCATAGTTGCCTGCAAAAATACCTGCGAGGAAACCATAAAACGCCTTGTAGCCCTCAACCTTATAATCTTCGATATCAATCAATCTGACAGCATGATCGATATTGTATGTCATTTTAAGACCTTTCTCAACGCATACGATATTACCGGTGGTTGTTTTAACGGCGGCATTAATCTGATTGATGAGTGTTTTTGTTTTGCCGGAGCCTTTGTTACCCACGATGAGCTTAATCATGTTTTATTCCTCCCAGTTTTTATTATATTTGGTATCGCCCTGCGGCGAATGTTGTGTGTTGCCTATTTTAATTTTGCTTCCAATTCAGCCTTCATATCCTCATAACCCGGTTTGCCAAGCAAAGCAAACATATTCTTTTTGTAACTCTCAACGCCCGGCTGATCGAATGGGTTTACGTTCAATGTGTAACCCGAGATGGCACATGCTTTTTCAAAGAAGTAAACCATATAGCCAAACTCGTGTTCGTTGATTTCGGGAAGCTCAAGCACGATGTTGGGAACACCGCCCTCTGTGTGTGCTAAGATGGTGCCTTCCAGCGCCTTTCTGTTTACAACGGACATATTCTGCCCAGAAAGGAAGTTGAGCCCGTCTGCGTTGGCTGCATCATTATCAATGTATAAATCGGATTTTGGTTTTTTAATATCCATCACGGTTTCGATTAAAATACGCTCACCCTGTTGGATGTATTGACCCATGGAGTGGAGGTCGGTAGAAAAAGTTGCAGAGGAGGGGAACAAACCTTTATTTTCTTTGCCCTCGCTCTCGCCAAACAGTTGTTTGAACCATTCTGCCATCATAGTAAAAGCAGGTTCGTAGCTCACCAGCATTTCTATGGCTTTGCCTTTGCGATACAAACAGTTGCGAATGGCCGCGTAGCGGTAGCAATCGTTGGAAGAAACATCATCGTTGTCAAGTTCTTTCTGGGCCGTTGCCGCACCATTCATAATGGCGTCAATGTCAATGCCTGCAACAGCAATGGGTAATAAACCAACCGCAGTAAGTACCGAGAATCTTCCGCCTACATCATCGGGGATGCCAAAGGTTTCGTACCCTTGTTCATTGCAAAGCTGTTTGAGTGTTCCGCGGGCTTTGTCGGTGGTACAGTAAATTCTGCCTTTTGCACCGTCAACACCGTATTTTTTCTCAAGCAGTTCACGGAAGATACGGAATGCCAAAGCGGGTTCTGTCGTGGTGCCCGATTTTGAAATAACGTTGATAGAAATATCTTTGCCCTCGCAAATCGAGAGGATTTCGTTTAAATAAGTAGGATTGATGTTGTTGCCCGCAAAGAAGATATCTGGTGTATCTTTTTTGAGGTTGTTATAGAAAGGAGAACGGAGCAATTCGATGGCAGCTCTTGCACCGAGGTAGCTTCCGCCAATACCGATGACGATTAAAATGTCGCTGTCTTTTTTAATTTTTGCAGCAGCAGCTTTAATTCTGCAAAACTCTTCTTTATCGTAGTCGGTAGGGAGGTTGAGCCAACCCAAAAAGTCGTTCCCCTTGCCGGTACCTTCATGCAAGGTTTTATGTGCAGCCTTAATCTCGGGGTAAATTGCATTGATTTCAGCCTCTGTTAAAAAGCCCTTAATATAGTTGGCGTTTAATTTTAATGGCATTTAAAATTCCTCCAGTTTTCTATGTCTTTATTCTACAATATTACAGCATTATTTGCAAGTATCTTGTTCGAATATCTTGTCAATTTATGCAGTTTTCACAAAAAGTTCATTTTATTTTAATTTTATCAAAGAACCAAACAATGTTTTCACGCCGTTACGGAAAGTCATCTTTTCAACCGCATGGGCAGCTTTTAGCGGGTATTCTGTAATCGGGTTGCTGTCGAGCGAAATTACTACTTTACCCAGTATCTGCCCCTTCTCAATCGGAGCAACTACATCCGGCACCATGCTCACGCGCTGTTCCAGCTTTTGTTCATCGCCCTGCTTCACCACGATCGCCTTAGGCGGGTCATACTGCACGGCAACCTCGGGTTTGGTACCATGTAAAACCTTTACCGGGGTAAGTTGCTCATCAATGCTCGGTGGGGTTGCCATAGCATAGTTGGCAAAGCCGTAATCGAGCAATTTACGGGCACCTGCAAAACGGTCGTTGCTCGTAGGTGCACCCAATACTACTGCAACCAGCGAAAGCCCGCCCCGCTGTGCCGAGGCAGAAAGGCAGCTGCCTGCACCGTCGGTTGTACCGGTTTTTAATCCCGTTGCGCCATCATAAAAGCGAACAAGCTTGTTGGTGTTTACCAACTGCGTTTTACCGCCGCGCAGCGAATCCATCCAAACGGTAGAATATTCTTTAATTTTTTCATGTTTCAACAGCTCTGCAGACATAATAGCAATGTCGCGGGCGGTAGTCAAATGCCCTTTGTTATCTAACCCGCAAGCGTTGTGAAATGTGGTATTTTTCATCCCGAGTTCTTTGGCGCGGTTGTTCATCATGCCAACGAAGCCTTCTTCGCTGCCTGCAACTGCCTCACCCAGCAGTACCGAAGCATCGTTTGCCGAAGATATTGCTGCCGCTTTGAGCAGTTCATGTACGCTCATTTGTTCATTCGGTTCCAGCCAGATTTGGCTGCCGCCCATAGAAGCAGCATGCTCCGAGCAGCTTACCATATCTTCCATCTTTAGTTTGCCCGCTTCCAGCGCTTCCATCACAAGCAAGAGCGTCATTATTTTTGTAATGGATGCGGGGGGCATCAGTTCGTCGGGATTTTTTTCGTACAACACCTGCCCGGTAGTCTGTTCGACCAAAATGGCCGATTTTACATTCATCGCTAGGTTGCTTGGCTCCACAGGGAGCGAAACGTCCAGCTTCGCCTCTTCGGCGAATACAGGCTGTGCGCCTAAAATGCACAGCAAAAATGCCAAAAACAGTGCAAGGGTACGTTTACCGATTATAGACATAAAAGCACTCCCATTCGTTCACATGTTGCTACTAGTGTATGCAGACAAGGGAGCAAAAAATGTGCTTTCATGCAGGATAGCTGGACAGCATTATAAAAAATGCCACCCAGCTATTTGTTTTTGTTTATTCGGTTACTTGGCAATGAAAGGTTTAATCTCGTCCATAAATGCATCGCAGTTGTCGCTGTAAACCTGCATTTTAATCGGCTTCGATAAATCAAGGCTAAAAATACCCATGATTGACTTCGCGTCGATTGCATATCTGCCCGAAACCAAGTCTACATCGAAATCGTACTTGGAAACCGTGTTTACAAAAATTTTGACGTCGTTGATTGTGTTCAGAAGAATTGTAACTTCTTTCATAACAGCAATCCTCCATTTCTATGTATGATTTATAAGGATAATTACCATAATTACAATATATCAGTCAGGGGTTTTTAAGTCAACTGCTAATTGTAATAATCCTAGAAATTTATTATAATAGTAGATGAGAAAAAGGCTTTTTTGTACAAATTTTTAATTTCGTTGTGCAAGTTGTGTCGAATGATATCAAACGGTGCGGCAGCCTTTAACAGAACAAATTACGGAGGGCGAATATGAGAGCCGCTTTTTATACGCTGGGCTGCAAGGTAAACCAGTACGAAACACAAATTTTAGAGCAAATTTTTTATGACAACGGGTTTGATATAGTATCGCCCGATACTGCGGCGGATGTATTCGTCATCAACTCCTGCACGGTCACCTCGTCGGGCGACAAAAAAACAAGGCAGGCACTGCGCCGTTTTAAACGTGCAAACCCGCAGGCGGTTGCGGCACTTACCGGTTGCTTTCCGCAAGCGTTCCCCGATGCGGCAGAAAAAATACCCGAGGCCGATGTGATTACCGGCTCTTATAACCGCGCCAGTCTGCTTACCAATATCCAAAAATATTTGGCAACAGGCGAGCGTGTGATTGATATTACCGCGCATGAGCGCGGCGAAAAGTTTGAGAGCATGAAAGCAAGCAAATTCCTCGACCGCACTCGCGCTTTTATAAAGATACAAGACGGATGCGACCGCTACTGCTCATATTGCATCATCCCTATGGCGCGCGGCCCTGTGCGCAGCAAACCGTTGGCAGAACTGGAAGAAGAACTGGCGGGGCTGGCAAAATCGGGCTACAAAGAGGTTGTTCTTGTGGGCATCAACTTGCCGTCTTACGGCAAAGAGACTGGCGGCAAGCTGCGCCTGATTGACGCCATTGAGCTTGCCTGCGCGGTGAACGGTATAGAACGGGTTCGCCTTGGTTCGCTTGAGCCCGAGCTGCTTACCGACGATGATATTGCCCGAATGGCGGCACAGCCCAAGTTTTGCCCACAGTTTCATCTGTCGCTGCAAAGCGGCTGCGACGCAACCTTAAAACGCATGAACCGCCACTATACCGGTGCAGAATACAAAGAAATTGTACAAAAGCTGCGTGCTGCTTTTGATAATGCTGCTATGACTACGGATATTGTTGTGGGCTTCCCCGGCGAAACAGACGAAGAATTTGCACAGTGCATCCAATTTGCAAAGGACGTTGGTTTTGCCAAAGTACACGTGTTCCCGTATTCGGTACGCGAGGGTACCCGTGCCGCAACCATGCCAAATCAAGTTACCAAAGCGGTAAAAGAAGTACGCTGTGCCGCACTTTCGCGCGAGATGGAAGAGGTGCGCCGTGCATTTTTGCAAACACAAGTTGGCAAAACAGAGCAAGTGCTTTTTGAAACCACCGAGACAGCGCTTGGTACCGAGGGCTATACCAAAAATTACATCCCTGTGCGCGTGCTTGCCGATACAGACATCCGCGGGCAGCTGCACAATGTAAAACTTGTCTCAGTCAGCGGAGACTGTTGCATTGGAAAACTGGCAGATTAACCCCTGAATACCCTAGCTTAACCGACGGGGGATCCCCATAATATACAAAGAGTATAAAATTAGGAGGTCATTATGGCAGTCTATCGAGTTTATGTCGAGAAAAAAAGTGAGTTTGCCGTGGAAGCCCAATCGGTACGATCCGATATCCGTACCGTGTTGGGGGTTGAAAGTGTAACCGGTGTGCGGCTGCTCAACCGCTACGATGTAGAGCACTTGGAACATCAGCAGTTTGAGCGCGCCAAAAACACCATCTTTGCCGAACCGCAGGTTGATCTATTGTATGACTTCATACCTGAAACGAACGCACCAAACCGTATTTTTGCAGTGCAATATTTGCCCGGACAGTTTGACCAACGAGCCGATTCCTGTGCCCAGTGTATCCAGATTATGACACAGGGGGAACGGCCGATTGTAAAAACTGCCCGGGTTTTTATTTTGGCAGGCAAGATTTCGGATGAAGATTTTGCACGTATAAAAGCGTTCGTGATTAACCCTGTTGAAAGCCGCGAGGCGTCGCTCGCAGAAGAAGCAACGCTGGAAACTACCTGTAAAATCCCAACCGATGTACAGACACTGGGTGGTTTTATTGCTTACAATGAGCATGAACTAAATTGTTTTGTTGACGATTATGGTTTGGCGATGGATTTGGACGACATCAAGTTTTTGCAGGGGTACTTTCGAGATACCGAGCGCCGTGACCCTACTATCACAGAAATCCGTATGATCGATACCTATTGGTCTGACCACTGCCGACACACCACATTTTCTACCAATATCCGCTGTGTTGAAATTGAACCAGAATACATTCTCTCAACCTTTAAAAAATATCTGAAATGCCGCGAAACTTTGTACGCAGGCAAAGACAAGCCCGTTACACTCATGGATTTAGCGGTGATTGGCGCCAAGGCACTGAAACAGCAGGGGTATTTGAATGACCTTGATGAAAGCGAGGAAATTAACGCCTGCTCGGTTCGGATTGATGTGGATGTGGACGGAGTAAACGAACCGTGGCTCTTGATGTTCAAGAACGAAACCCACAACCACCCCACCGAAATTGAGCCGTTCGGCGGTGCGGCTACCTGTTTGGGCGGCGCGATACGCGATCCGCTATCGGGGCGTAGCTATGTGTACCAGGCAATGCGCGTTACCGGTGCTGCAGACCCTACCGTACCTATTTCGCAAACCATGCAGGGCAAGCTGCCGCAGCGCAAGCTTACCACCACGGCGGCTGCGGGCTACAGCAGCTACGGCAACCAAATTGGGTTGGCGACAGGGCATGTGGCAGAAATATACCACCCCGGTTATGCGGCAAAGCGTATGGAAATTGGTGCTGTGGTAGGCGCTGCACCTGCCAAAAATATACGGCGTGAGCGTCCGCAGGCAGGGGATGTGGTTATTCTGCTGGGCGGCAAAACGGGGCGCGACGGCTGCGGCGGCGCAACGGGTTCTTCCAAAACGCACACACTCGATTCTTTGGAGACATGCGGTGCTGAGGTGCAAAAGGGCAATGCACCCGAAGAACGCAAATTGCAAAGGTTGTTCCGCAACCCCGACGTGACAAAACTGATCAAACGCTGCAACGACTTTGGTGCGGGCGGTGTTTCGGTTGCAGTGGGCGAGCTGGCAGATGGTTTGATAATCAACCTCGATGCGGTACCAAAAAAGTATGATGGACTGGACGGCACCGAGCTTGCCATCAGCGAATCGCAGGAGCGCATGGCGGTTGTGGTAGAGGCAAGCGATGCCGAAACTTTTATCGACGAAGCACGCAAAGAAAACCTTGATGCGGTCGTGGTTGCAAAGGTAACTGCCGAACCGCGCCTGATTATGAACTGGAACGGTAAAACCATTGTCGATGTGTCGCGTGAGTTTTTAAACTCGAACGGTGCGAAAAAATTCACCAATGTAAAAATAGACGAACGGAAGTCACCCGTTTTAACCGCTTTATGTGGCGAACGTTCTACCGATAAAAGCCTTGCTCGACGCTTTGAACAGGCGGTTTGCAACCTAAACATTGCGTCACAAAAAGGTTTGGTAGAGCGCTTTGACTCCACCATAGGTGCTAACACGGTGCTGATGCCCTATGGCGGACGTTATCAGCTCACGCCCACACAGGTGATGGCTGCCAAGATACCGCTGCTGCAAGGCGAAACCACCACTTGCTCGATGATGGCGTGGGGTTACAACCCTTACCTCAGTGAGCAAAGCCCCTACCATGGCGCACTGCTTGCCGTGGTGGAAAGTATAGCAAAACTGGTAGCGGCAGGCGGCTCTTACCACAAATGCTGGCTGACTTTTCAAGAATATTTTGGTCGAACCGGTAACGACCGGATAAGATGGGGGAAACCCTTTGCGGCGTTGCTCGGCGCGCTGGAGGCGCAGTTACAACTGCACTGTGCGGCAATTGGCGGCAAAGATTCGATGTCCGGCAGTTTTGAAAACCTCGACGTTCCGCCTACGCTTGTATCGTTTGCGGTGAGCGCGAGTAAAACAGCCAATGTCATCAGCCCCGAGTTTAAAAAAGCGGGCAGCAAACTTTATTATCTCGCACCACAGTACGATGAAAACGGCCTGCCTGACTTTGAAAGTGTAAAAGCCGTGTTTGACCGCGTTGAGAGCCTCATTAAAGAGAAAAAAGTGCTCTCTGCATGGGCAAGCGGCTATGGTGCGGTTGCAGAAGGCATTTTCAAAATGGCGTTGGGTAACCGCATCGGGGCAGACCTAACAAATGCACCTGCGGATATTTTGTTTACACCCTGCTACGGTTCGTTTGTGCTCGAAGCCGAGGAACCACTGGATGATGCAACGCTGCTTGGCACTACTATAGAAGGCTATGAAATAAAACTGGAAGAAGAAACGCTCGATTTGTTTGAATTGCAGCACAAGTGGGAGCAAAAACTGGAGCGTGTTTTCCCCTGCAACGATATACCCACCCCTAAAATAACGGTACCTGCCTATGCGTATCAAGCCAAAGAGCACAGGTCACCCGCTGTCAAAACAGCAGTTCCGCGTGTGCTTATCCCTGTGTTCCCCGGTACCAACTGCGAGTACGACACTGCCAAAGCCTTTGAAAAGGCGGGTGCGAAAGCTGATATCTTTATTATCCGCAACTTATCCTCCGCAGAGATTGAAGCCTCGGTCGCGGCGTTTGCAGAAAAGATTACGCAATCAAACATCATTGCCATTCCGGGCGGATTCAGTGGCGGCGACGAGCCGGATGGTTCGGGCAAGTTTATCACTGCATTTTTCCGCAACCCGCGCATTACCGAAAATGTTCACGAACTGCTGAAAGTACGCGATGGCTTGATGTGCGGTATCTGCAATGGCTTTCAGGCACTGATCAAGCTTGGGTTGGTGCCCTACGGCGAAATTGTAGATGCTGCCGCCGACAGCCCCACACTTACCTATAATGTCATCGGTCGCCACCAAAGTATGTTGGTGCGTACCCGTATTGCCAGCAATAAATCGCCGTGGCTGATGTACAGCAAGGTGGGCGACGTGCATACAACGGCTGTTTCGCACGGCGAGGGGCGGTTTGTAGCAGGAGCCGAGTTGATTGAACAGCTTGCGGTGAACGGGCAGATTGCAACGCAGTATGTCGACCTGGGCGGTAACCCCACCATGGATATTCGCTTTAACCCCAACGGCTCTGCGGCTGCGATAGAGGGCATTACCTCGCCCGATGGCAGAGTGTTTGGCAAGATGGCACATTCCGAGCGTTGGGCAGACAGTTTATACCTCAACGTGGATGGTGAAAAAGACAACGGCATGTTCCGTGGTGCGGTGGATTATTTCCGCAGGTGACAGGGCAACGCGAAATCATAATAGAAAAAGGAGTCTCAATCGGTTTGAGGCTCCTTTCTTGTATTCAAAATCAAATTGTGCTATTCTAGTCAAATAAAAAGGGGGGCTTGGCACTATGAGCTTACAAAAGGAGTTAAAACAATATTTACTGGAACAGGGAGTATCCGATGTGGGCTTTGGGCATGCTGCCGATGAGCCTTGTGATTTTATGGGCGGGTGCGGGTATTTTGTTAGCCTGGTGGTAAAGCTTTCGGATGCGATTGTGGAGGAAATTACCACAGAGCCCACCCACACCTACTTTAACCATTACCGCAGCGTCAATGCTTTTCTTGACCAAATGCTTTTAAAAACAGGGTTGTTTCTTGACCATGCGGGATATCGCTACATCACGGTTGCCGCTTCACAATCCATCAATAAAGACGGGTGGAACTACGATGGACGATACTCTCATAAAAAAGCGGCATGTTTGGCGGGGCTTGGCACCATCGGTAAAAGCTCGTTGTTTTTACACAGGCAGTACGGTGCGCGTGTCCGCTTGGGCACCATCTTTACCGATTGTGTGTTTGAAACAGAGCAGGCTGAACCGGTGTCGTTGTGTGGCGCATGCAGGTTGTGTGTGGATGCGTGCCCTTCGGGCGCAATACTCGGCGGAGAATGGCACGTGGGTACCGAGCGCAAAGAGATTTTTAACCCCGAAAAATGCAGCCGGCACATGAAGGATAAGTACAAGCACATTGGGCGCGGTGCGGTGTGCGGCATTTGTATGAAGGTTTGCCCACGGGCGAAGAACAACCGTGAGCGGGTATTATAGGATAAAAACCGCCTTATGTTGAACCATAAACTACAGGCGAGGGTACTAAAACCAACGTATCGTCCTATGAAAAAATGCGAGCGTTGTCCTAGTAGGGCAACGCTCGCATTTTGTTGCAAAACGATACAACCAATGGTAGTTATATATAAAAAAATAACAAATGGTATTTTACAGGTGCTGCCTGTTAACGAAGCCTTTTGTGCAAAGTGTTCTTTAAAAATACTCCACTACGGTTTTTTTGCCTGTTTTTTCAAGCTCTGCGGCAAGCTCTTTGATGAGGTTGAGCTTTAACCCGAGCGAAACAGGCATTCCGGGGTTTTGGTGTGCGGGGTTGAGCGCACGCCCCACCAAAAAGTGCACCTCGGTGCTGTCTTGCAGCAGCAGCTTTGTCAGTTCAGATGCACCGTCTTTTTTGTTAAGCGAGTACATATCCCAACTTTCGCTGTCCGCTTCGTTCATATTTTTAATGATGTCCAGACATTTACCGAGTGTAAGCACCCCTTCGGTAACAAGGTCGATGCCGGGAATGTGCGCAGTGGGGGGAATAGCGGGGTTTTCGTAGTCCAGCATCACCTCCAGTTCTCTGCCTGTTACACGGCTGACGATTTGAGAGGTGGTACCACCGCATACTACCTTTAAACCGCCCGAAAACATCAGCTTGTCAACAACCACTTTATCCAATTCGGGGTTCATTGGGGGCCCTACCATTACATAAGCAGGGCGGCTTGGTTTAAAGCGAAGGGTGCATACAGTAGAGTCGTCGCCCGGTTTGCCCATGTACAGTGTGTTTACCGCGCTGAGCAGCTTGCGGCATACAACGATGGGAGCCATATCGGGGGTGAAATTTTCTTCAATGTATTTTACGATATTATCGTACTGCCAGCCGAGATCGAGCAGTGCGCCTACTCCCGCATGCACGACACCGTCCGAAAAGGTAATCAGCGTATCGCCGATATTGGCATAAAAATCGCTGATGTATACAATTTTGCCGCCGATTTCTTGCTCGGTACGGCTGATATGAGTCATTGTATCTCCCTTAAAATAAACCAGGCTGGGGTTATCGAACTCTGCAATACGAACATGTCCGTTATTGCTGATGTTAATGATAGTAAAAGTGGAGTATGCAATGCCGCGCTCGCTGCATACAGGCAAGGTACTGGCAATGGTTTCTACTGCATCTTTTAAACGGGCACCGCTGCCCAGCATGGTGGCAATAATCTTGCTGGTAAGGGTAGACAAAATATTTGCTTTTACGCCGCTGCCCAACCCGTCTGCCAGCACAACGATAAAACCATGGTCGTTGCGTATAAACTCCACCTTATCGCCGCATAGTTCTTCGCCGTAATGGTTTAAACTTTCATAAGCAGCGTCTATAAATAAATCCATGTATCGCTTCTCCAATTTCATAAAGACTGTAATTTAACCAATATACAGGCAGGTTTTACAGATATTATCTGGGGGTATTGCCTGCTTCGCCGCTCATGGAACGTTTTAAGTTGGTGAGGGCAACTTTGGTTTCGGCGGTGGTTTCACCCAACAGGCTTGCAATCTCTTGTGCCACACGCATCTGCTTATCGATTACCTGCTGTGCGGTATCAATGGTATGGGCGCGCAATTGCGCAAGCTCATTCTGCCGCTTCTCTTCATCCGAAATATCCTTTACAAATGCCAAATACATATTATGTTCTCGTATATAAATATAAGTTTCTTCCACAGAGTGGTTGTTACTGAATAACCGCGCCTTTTTGCTTACCGCCTTGCCGGTTTTTTTGGCTTCATCAAAAGCAGTTTCGCCGTAAAACTCCGGTATGGGCATATTCATAATCTCTGCACGTGAAACGCGGAACATTTCCTCGGCATTGGGGTTGAGCTCTTGCACTAGCAGTTCGTGGTCAAAAGCAATGATTGCGTTGGGGGAATGTTCCATTACCATGTTGCTCATATTTTCGGCTCGCTCACGGAAGAAAGGCAAGCACATATTAATATCCGCTTTGCCCTGATACACCGCAATTGCCTTGGCACGGCAGTTGGGGTATCCGCAGCTGCCGCAGTTGAGTTCTTGCTCGGGGGTATATTTGCCGATGCGGGCAAGAATTTTTTTGATGTCCTCCTCGCTGGGAATGGGAGCTTTGTCTGCACGGTTTGCGAACACACGCGGATGAGGAAACTGTGTTGCCGCAGTGGGCGCACAGATGTCATCATGGCTGAGGGGGCGGTCGGTAATACGTTCTTCCAGCAGCATAGAGCGCTTTCCGCCCATCCTCATAATCGGGCCGCCGAGGCAGCTGCCCGCACAAATATTTGCCTCGACAAATACGTTTTCCAACTCGCCGTTTTTCATGGCATCAAACAACTCAATACAACGAAAAATACCGTCTACTGCCATAGGCCGGTACTTGCCGAATTGCTCCGATGGGATGGTAGCGAGGATGCCTCGCGGTTTGGGATACAGACGTGACTTTCTGTTTTTAACACCAAGTGCATCTTGGTCTATCGTGCCGAGGGTGATGTTTTCTTCTCTGAGCCAGCGGTCGAGTGATGAAAAAGTAAGCGCTTGATTTACCAAGCCGCCTGCAAGCGGATCGGCAGCTTCATCTTTTTTAGAGAGGCAGGGCCCGACAAACACCACTTTAATATCGCCGTAGGTTTCGCGCATCAAGCGGGCATGTGCCATCATAGGCGAAGAGACAGGTGACAGCGCCTTAATCAGCTCCGGATATTTGCGTTCAATCAGCATCACCACAGAAGAGCATGCCGTACCAATGATGTTTTTCATCGAGCCTGTTTTCATCAGTTCAGCGTATTCGCGCGATGTTTCGGCTGCACCAATTGCGGTTTCTTCCACACCCGCAAACCCCAGCTTTTTCAGTGCATCGCTGATGGCACCGAACTCATCGGTATCGTACCAGCCTTGCCACGAAGGCGCAATCGAAGCGTATACCGGCTTGCCCGATTCAATCAACGCTTTCACAGCATCTACGTCGTTGCGGATATATTTTGCATTTTGCGGGCAGCACTGTACACAAATACCGCACAAAATACACTCTTTATCTATTATTTTGGCGCGTCCGTCTTTAAAAGCAATTGCCTTGATGGGGCACTCTCGGATGCATTTATAGCAATTTTGGCAGTTCGTGGGGTTCAGTTCGATGACGCTCATAGCAACCTCCATTTAACTGTAAAAACGGCGGCATAATACGAGCTGCCGTTTTACGGTTATCACTTATTGTATTCCTCCGAGGTTTTTACCAAGGGGTATATTTTTTCGTAAAATACCTGTTCTGCATTGGCAAATCCTACATTATCCACAGGTTCACCTGCCACTGTAATGGCAATGCCGTTTAGGCAGTGCCCCATGCAAAACGCAGCTTTCAGTTTGACAGTTTCTTCAAGATGATTGCGTTTGATAAGTTCGGTAAAAGTTTTAATTACCTGATATGAGCCGCGCATATGGCACGAGCTGCCTACGCATACACTTACTTCAACCATAAAGCCTGCATCCTTTCAAATTAAAGCAATGAATACTATTTCGCATTTAAAAAAGCTTCTAAATCTTTTTTAAAACACTGCTGTCACAGTGTGCCGCGAAAGCAGCAGCGCGTAGTATTGTACAACATTTGCTTTTAGCCGTATTTTACACAAACTAATTAAAACATACTGTATTTTTAATTGCAAGTAGTATAAAGGAACACTGAATTGTTAAAAAAATATCAATGTTATTATACACCACCAACTGCTTTATTTCAATAGGAAAACGATAGTTTCAAAAGCTTTTTCAAGTGGTTTTTAGCAGAATTTTATCTAATTTTGAGACCAGAGTTTTTTCTGTGAAAGGTTGACTTGTTTTGTGCAATTTACTATAATAACATTAGTGTTGTTAAATTTATGACGAATAGTTGTCTATGTATCGTAACTTAATATGTGTGAAAGGGGACAGCTTGTTACCATGAAAAAGCTGAACGTGGAAGTGTGTGTGTGCACCGAGTGTGTAATGAAAGGCGCAATGGACCTGATTGAGTCGATTGAGAGCCTCAAAAAACTCAAGGTACAGCTTCGGTTTAACACGCAAATCCAAATCGAAATGAACAAATGTCTGGGCGAAGCAAAACATGGGTTGCAATCTCCGCTTGTAAAAATAAACGATGAGTTGGTTGAAAAAGCGGACAGCGAAACGGTAATGGCAAAAATTATCGCACTCGCATCGCAGGACATAAAATCAATCTAGCTGTGGAAGATTGATTTTTTTTTCAGGCAGGGGCATTGCATTAGCAAAGCCCCTGCAAAAAAAACCAATTTTAGGCCGGTTGCGGCGAAAGGACGATAGACCAATATGAGGGGAATTTATACACCTGTTACAAAAATACGCAGACAGGTTTTTGCTGAGGTTGCGCGAATGGCGTACGAAGGTGGGGACTATTCGAGAATTGTCGAGATCCCTTTTAAAATTATACCGGGAGAAGTGCCCACCTACCGTGACAGTGTGTTTGTGGAACGTGCAATTGTAGGAGAACGCCTGCGTCTTGCCATTGGTTTACCGCTGTACCCAGCCGATAATCCGGCGCCTATTTCACGCGGTGTTGAAGAAAGTGCCATTGCAAAAAAAGTATACGACCCGCCACTGATTAACGTAATACCGTTTGCCTGCAATAAATGCGAAGAAACATCTTATCTTGTCACCAATAACTGCCGCGGATGCCTTGCACATCCGTGTATTTCGGTTTGCCCTGTCAAGGCAATTTCTATGGTGAACGGAAGATCGGTTATCGACAAAACCAAATGTGTAAAATGCGGCCGATGCAAAGAAACCTGCCCTTACGAGGCGATTGTAAGATATGACCGCCCGTGTTCTGCCGCCTGCGGTGTGGATGCAATAGAAAGTGACCATCTTGGCAGAGCAAAAATCAACTACGAAAAATGCGTATCTTGCGGTATGTGTTTGGTGAGCTGCCCGTTTGGTGCCATTGCAGATAAATCACAAATATTCCAGTTGATTCATGCAATCAAAGAAGGCGACGAAGTAATCGGTGCCATTGCACCTGCATTTGTAGGGCAGTTTGGCCCGCTTGCTACCCCCGATAAGGTAAAAGAGGCAATTAAACGCCTTGGCTTCGCCGATGTGGTTGAAGTTGCAATCGGTGCAGACATCGGTGCGGTAGAAGAGGCCAAGCATTATGTGCACAAGGTTGTCAGCGGTGAAGAGCCGTTTCTTGCAACCTCTTGCTGCCCTTCGTGGTCGGTGATGGCGAAGAACAAATTCCCCGAAATTGCACCTTATGTATCGGATGCGCTTACCCCAATGGTTGCCACTGCGCGTATCATTAAAAAAGACCGCCCCAATGCAAAAATTGTTTTTATCGGCCCATGTGCAGCAAAGAAGCTCGAAGCTTCGAGAAGGACTGTGCGCAGTGATGTGGATTTTGTCATCACTTTTGAAGAACTGATGGGCATGTTTGTTGCAAAAGGCATTGAATTTGGCGAAATGGAGAAAGTCGAAAAATTCGATGATGCCACCGCTGCCGGACGCGGTTACAGCGTTGCAGGTGGTGTTGCAGATGCCATTGCCGCATGTGTAAAAGAGATGTACCCCGATGTGGAGATGCAAGTAGACCGTGCCGAAGGGCTGAAAAACTGTGCTAAAATGTTGATGCTTGCAAAAGCGGGCAAACGCGATGGCTACCTGATGGAAGGTATGGCTTGCCCGGGTGGCTGTGTGGGCGGTGCAGGTACACTGATGCCGCTGAATAAAGCAATGGCTGCCGTAAAAAGCTTCCAGAACGAAGCAGCCGAAAAAATTGCTACCAAAAACCCGTTACTGGAACAAGAAAATAAATAATACGGTTATTATGCTTAAAAAGAACTGCCGAAAGGCAGTTCTTTTTTAATGTTTACAGAAAATCAACACATAATATGGTAAAATTATAGATATACCAGTTACATGGATAAAACTTTTAAAGTGATACGACATAGATTTTAATAAAACCTTGGAGGTAAGCGATGCAAAGACTTTGGCTGACCCTAACAGTGGGGATATTGGCGATAAGTTTGACTGCTTGCGGCGGTAAAG
Organism: Hydrogenoanaerobacterium saccharovorans; assembly: GCF_003814745.1. NCBI lineage: Bacteria > Bacillati > Bacillota > Clostridia > Eubacteriales > Oscillospiraceae > Hydrogenoanaerobacterium > Hydrogenoanaerobacterium saccharovorans. The sequence goes on from NZ_RKRD01000001.1 coordinate 259,323, forward strand.
CAAGTTTTAACGAAAAGGCAATCAAGCAAATTGCAGTACAGAGTGTAAGTGAGATGGCAGCGGGTGAATACGACAAGGTACATGATAGGATGAGCCCGAGCTATGCCGCGAAAATGCCTGCCGAAAATTTAAAACAAGCATGGGACTTGGTAACCTTTACAGCGGGCGCTTATGCACAGCAGAAAGGGGTTGAGGCAGAGCCCAAGGACGGCAAAGCGGTTGTTACCGTCACCAGTGAGTATACTTCAAAAGAAGTGGTTGCCAAACTTACATTTAACACCCATAAACAGATTGAGAATATATGGCTCTCGTACGGCAAGGTTGTTGAACAGCCGCTTGCCAATACCGAAAAGTTTGAAGAAATCAGGGTTGAGGTAGGGCATACTGCAAACAAACTAAGCGGAAAATTAACGCTGCCCAAGGGGATAGAAAAGCCGCCGGTTGTGGTTATGGTGCAGGGAAGCGGTTCTACCGACATGGACGAAACGGTTGGCAAGGCTGCGAATAAACCGTTTCGCGATATTGCCCATGGGCTGGCTGAGCAGGGGATTGCAACAATCCGCTTCAATAAACGTTATTTTACCTATCCAGAAGAAGCGGAGAATCATGTAAATTCACTTACCGTTGAAGATGAAATCATGAAAGATGCGACCGGCGCAATTGAGCTTGCAGAAACCGATACAAGAGTGGATAACAGCCGTATTTATCTTTTAGGGCACAGCATAGGCGGAATGCTTGCACCAAAGCTTGCCTACGATAACCAAACGGTTGACGGAATTATTTCTTTGGCGGGCAGCCTGCGCGGGATGGAGGATATTTTATTCGACCAAAACCTTGCTGTGATACAAGCAAGTGATAGTAGCGAAAGTGAAAAGCTGAAACAAACAAAGCAATTGCAAAGAGAATTGGAAAGAATTAAAGAGCTTACCAATGCAGATGCCAAAAAATCTGCAAAGTTATTTGGACAGCCGGCTTCGTACTGGGTGAGCCTGAACAATGCAAAAGGGCTTTTGTTTGTGCACGACCTTACCATACCTATGTTGGTACTGCAAGGGGATGCGGATTTTCAAATCTTGGTGGGCAAAGATTTTCAATCATGGCGTGATGCGCTGAAAAATAAAGAGAATGTAACCTACTGGGTATATGGCGGGCTGAACCACTTGTTTATGCCCACAGCCGGTGCAAAAGATATTACAGACTACAATGTACCCGGTCATGTCGAGCAAAAGGTAATTGATGATATTGCAAACTGGGTTCACACTCATTAGAAAATAGAGACAACAAAGAATAGAAAGGTTGAGACATCATGAAACTAGCAACAGTTGGGACGAGCTGGATTACCGAACGTTTTTTAAAAGCGGCGGTTGTCACGCAGGGGTTAGAGCCATACGGTGTATTTTCGCGCAACATAGATAAGGCAAAGGCATTTGGTGCGCCATACGGTGCCTCTGTTTTTTATAATGATTATCAGCAGCTTTTGGATGACCCAAACGTTGAGATTGTATACATCGGTGCGCCCAATTCACTGCACTTTAGCTATATGGACCGTGCAATTGATGCAGGGAAAGCTGTGATTTGCGAAAAGCCGTTTGTTTCTACCATGAAAGAGTTTCAACAAATTAAGCGCAAGGTTGTGGAAAAACGCGCGTTTGTTTTTGAAGCAATTACTACCCTTTCTATGCCCAATTACACTAGCATAAAAGAGAATCTTCAAAAAATAGCACCTGTACACATAGCAAAAGTGGATTTCAGCCAATTTTCGTCACGTTACCCACAGTTGCAGGCGGGGGAGCGCACCAATATTTTTGACCCTGCCTTTTCTGGCGGGGCATTGTATGACCTTGGCGTGTACGGCGTTCACCTTGCGGTGGGGCTGTTCGGAGCACCTCAGGACGTAGTTTGTTTTTGCAATAATAAACAGTACGGCGTAGATATTTCGGGCATGCTGTTGCTAAAGTACCCCGATAAAGTGTGCAACATCACCTTTAGCAAGGATACACACTCCACAACAATCACCGAATTTCAGGGAGAAAAAGGTTACCTTACCGTACGCGGTTCTACAGGGCGCTGCGATTGTATCGGGCTTGCGCTTGTGGGTGAAGATGAACAGGATATCTCGCTTGAGCAAAGCGACAACCCCATGGAATATGAGGCGGCGGCATTTGTAAAGGCGATACAAAACGATGATTGGAACTATGTAATGCAGGCGCTCAACCAAAGCGAAACGGTGATGGATATTTTATGTAAGGCGCGCAAAAGTGCGGGCATTGTTTTTGAGGCTGACAAAGCCTAATAATACAAAACCAAAAAAGGAACGCTGTCTGATGAGAAGACGGCGTTGCTTTTTTATGCTTATTTTCGCAGAGAATCCAGTGTAACGATGCGTGCGCCGAGCAGTTGTGCCTCCTGCGGGTCGTGCGTTACTGCAACAACAATGCTTTCGGCGGTGTGCCGTATTAAAAACGCAGCAGTTTGGCGGCGGGTTCCTTCGTCAAGCCCTGAAAACGGTTCATCCAGCAAAACAAGCGGGCTGCCAAACGCAATGGCACGGGCAATTGCCACACGCCGTTTCATACCGCCGCTCAATGCTTTGGGGTAACTTTTTTCTTCACCGCCAAGCCCTACATCGGCAAGCAATGTTACCAACTCTACGGTGGATTTATGGGGTGCAACAAGCGCGAGGTTATCCAGTACGGTAAGGTGCGGCAGCAGGCGGTTTTCTTGAAACACCATCGAAACACCTTGCGGGGGGATGCCCTCCACCGTACCCGAATCGGGCTTGTTCAGCCCCGCCATCAAACGCAGCAAAGTGGTTTTGCCTGTACCCGAAGCACCCATCAATGCAATTTTATCGCCTGCTGCGAGGGACAAATTTACATTATATAAAATTTGTTTTTCGCCGTAGGCGAAGCTGACATTGTGAAGGCTTAGTTTCATTTGCGCACCTCCTGTTCTGCAAGGCGGTTGAGACGTTTTGCCAGTGTGTTGATGCCGTGTATCATCAGTTTTTCAAGCAGGACAGAAAGCAGAATAATGACAGCCGTCCAGGCAAACAGGTCGGTCGTTTCAAGGTATACTTTGGCATTGTACAGCTGTGTGCCGATCGCTGCAGCGGGGATGGCAATTACTTCGCCTGCAATCCCCGCCTTCCACGAAAAACCTAAACCAACCTTTGCGGCAGACAGAAAATACGGCAGTACAGACGGGACGGTGATGTTTTTCAGTATCGCCGAACGAGGCAAGCGGTACACAGTTGCCATCTCAAGCAGTTTTTCATCGATTTGCATAATGCCCTCATGAACATTCGACCAAATCAGCGGTAGCACCATTAAAAATGCGATGAACACCGACAGATTAGCACCGCGAATCCACACCAAAGCAAGTATTACAAACGAGGCAACGGGGGTTGCTTTGATTATGCTCATCGGCAGCGAAAAGAATGCATACAAAGCCTGCGAGCGGGCAGTTGCCGCGGCAATAACCGTGCCGAGCAGCAACCCTAAGAAAAACCCGAGCAGAATCCTTGCCACACTGCCAAAAACAATATGCCAAAACGCACCGCTTACGGCAAGTTCAATCACTCTGCGCAACGCAGAAAAGGGGGAGACCAGCAAAAGATCTTCCCCCACAGCGTAATACGCGCCCTGCCACAGCAACAACCAAAGGGCGATTACTAGTATTTGAATCCACTTTTTATTGTGCGATGTAGTAGAAGTTTTCATCGGGCAATTTTCCTCCTACCGATTGAGGGTTGGCGTCAAAGAGTACCTTTAAAAAACCGCTTGCAATTTTTTTCATCTCATCGCCTTCCACATAAACAATGCTGCACTGCGGAATAGCCTTTTTTGCCATTGGCAATTTTGGGATAATATTTTGCTTAACAACCAGTTCTGCGGCGGCATCAAGGTTTGCACTGTCGGTGATAAAAGCGGCTGAGGTTTTATATTCTTCGAGAAATGCTTTTAGCGCGTCCGGGTGTTCATCCATAAATTTTTGCTGAACTACAATGCAACCCATGGTGAGCCCGCTTTCACCTTTGGTTGCGGTATCCCACTCTTTGGTAAGGTCAAGTGCGATGCGCACTTTTTCATTCTGCATCAAAACGCTGGTGACAAAAGGCTGGGGCAAAAGAGCAATTTCTGCCTGACCTGCGGCAAGCATATTTGCAAGCTCGGTGTGCTCGGTTTTGTATTCTACGGTTACGTCGGTGCCAACCTTCAGCCCGTTTTTCTCAAGCACATAATTCAGAGCAAACTCAGGGGTTGCCCCTTTGCCCGTTGAATAAATGGTTTTGCCTTTGAGGTCAGCAATAGACTGGATAGTATTTCCGTTTTCAACCACGTACAGCACGCCCATGGTGTTTAGTGCAGCCAACTTTACCTTGCCTTGCGTTTTATTATACAAGGTGGCGGAAAGGTTGGTTGGTACAGCAGCGATGTCGTATTCCCCTTTGATAATGCTGCCCACGAGTTCATCGGGTGCACCCGCAAGGGTGAACACGTAATTGTTTGCGGTTTTACCATTCGCTGTGTCGTCCATCAATTTTACCATGCCCATTGCGGTTGGGCCTTTGAGTGCTGCTATTTTCACATCAATTTTTTCAGCCGATGCCGGTTCGGAAGACGGTGCAGGCTGAGACGGAGGTACAGAGGACGCCTCTGAGCTCGATGATTTCTGCCCGCAGGCGGTAATTGATAGAACCAACACCAGAGCAATTGCAATGGCTAAAATTTTTTTCATAAGATAGTTCTCCTTTTTAATGGCATAGATATTGTATTTTACTTTAATGAAAAACGAGATTAGGATGTCTGAAGAGAATCGATATTTAATATTGTAATTTTACGGTCTTCTCTTTTAATAATGCCCTGTTTTTCTAATTGCTCCAGGCTGCGGTAAAGCGATGCACGCCCGATATGAAGCTGCCGTGCAAGGTGTGAATACCCGTTTGCAACAGTAACCACACCGTTCTGCTGATTATCCAGCAGGTAGTAATTTAATGCAGCAGCCGTACTGGGCACCGTAAAACTATCTATTTTTTGATTAAGAAAATGGATGCGTTCAGAGAGAAAGGTGATGTAATTGATTGCCGTTTCAGGATATTCACGAAACAGACTGTTCAATTGAGTATCTGAAATAAAAACAAGTTCTGCCTTGATTTTTGCCTGTATAACAGCGACATATTCCTCGGTAGGATGAAATAGGCTTGCAACGCCGAAGCAATCGCCCACACCAAAGGTGTTAAGCACAATATCTTTGCCTTTGTAGGCATTGATGGTACCTGCCGTAATAATACCGATTGATTTTTTAAAATTTTCTGTGGTATAAATTGGCTCACCTGTGAGAAAACTTACTGATGAAAGGTTGTTAAAAAAAGTATCCAGCTGTTGCAGCTCCAGCCCTTTAAACAAAAAACAGGAGCTTACAATCTTTTTTTGTTTTGCGGTGAGAGCCATGCAACCATCCTTTCACTTATGTTGTCTCATTTGGTACAATTTAGATTATAATCTTCCTTTATTATTTTGTCAACGCTGCCAACATGTAACCATAAGCAGAAAAGTATTGCAAAAAAACAGTTGAATTTTTGTTGTTTATATCAGCATATTTTTTCTAATTAAGCAGATAATAGCAATAAGCCCAATGAAATTACTCACAGGTAGACCGACAAAAATGTTTGCTTTCTTGATTTATGCGTTACGTAAACGGCAAACATGTATTACAAGCAATGTAGCATAGAATTTGTACATTATTTATAAGTAAGGGGTTTAAGGATATGAAAGCCACAGGAATCGTGAGAAGAATTGACGACTTAGGCCGTGTCGTAATTCCCAAAGAGATTAGAAGAACAATGAGAATTCGCGAGGGTGACCCTCTCGAAATCTATACAGATAATGACGGAGAAGTCATTTTTAAAAAGTACTCTCCAATTGGCGAGTTATCAAACTTTGCAAGCCAATATGCAGAAGTACTGCACAAAGCAGGCGGGTTCCCTGCTGTGATATGCGACCGCGACCATGTTATTGCGGTGTCGGGCATTCCGAAAAAAGAGCTTTTAGAGCGCCGCGTTTCGCCTGCGCTTGAAGAAATTATGGAGCAGCGCCGAAATTATGCCATGATATCAAAAGAGCAAGGCAAACTCCAACCTGTAGAGGGTGTAGACCGTTATGCGTTGGTAGCGGCGCCAATCATTGCTGCGGGCGATGTGTGCGGCTCTGTCATGTTCCTTGCAGGTGATACCGGTACGATGGCAGAAGAATCTGAAATTAAACTTATTAATGCTGCAGCAATGTTTTTGGGCAGACAAATGGAAGAATAATAAACGATAATGTAAACAGAAAAAAACCGATGCACATCGCATCGGTTTTTTTATTGGAATAGAACGATTGGAGAGAAAAACAAAGGAAACGGGATTGCTTTAAAAGCTTACCCAACTGCTGAAATCATATCTGCCTAAAAAGCCAATCTGTTCTTTATTCAACGTCAACCTTGTCAACTTCTTGATATGGTGCAAGGGTAGATACCATTCTCATTACTTTATCAGAAGTGTTGCGTACATAGTGAACTTCTTTTGGTTCAATATGAATCATCTGCCCGGGGGTAAGGTTGTAAACTTTTCCGTCAACGGTAATTTCTGCGGTTCCTTCAAGGATATAGAAGTTTTCTTCCATAACATTGTGGTAATGTGCAGGGAAATCTTTACCCGGGGTGAATTGAACGATTGCAAAGTTCATACGAGGACCTTTCATAAGGTATTTCGGCCCATTATCGCCAAAACGATACTCACTATCTTTTTCATCTACAATAAACATAAAAAATAATCCTATCTCCGCTGCAGTACGGATTACTTTAACTTACTTTACCCACTGCAGATTCAAAAACTAGGGCAAAGCAATCAGATAAAAAGTTGTGCTACAGATGATTGATCATAAAAAAATTATAAGCCTGGGGCAACCCACATATAGTTCGTGAGTTTTTGGTCGCTAAGTAAAAGGCTTGCGTCGTAAACTTGGCGCCATGTATCGTAAAGCTTGTTGTATGTAGCATGGTTTTCAGTGTTGGGTGTATATTCTGCATCCCATTTTACAATTTTTTTTGCTGCCTCGGGCATGCTTGAATAAATACCGGTACCAACGCCTGCTGCAATTGCCGCACCAAGCGCGGTTGCCTCTTTTATTTTTGGCACACGTACTTTAAGCCCCAAAACATCTGCCAGTATCTGGCACCAGATTGGGCTTTTCGATGCTCCGCCGGCAAACACAATTTCTTTTGGCAGGTTGCCGGTTACCTCATAGACAAGCTCCATATTGCCTTTGGTAACCATACAGGCGTTTTCCATAATTGCGCGGTAGAAAGTATAGCGGTTAAATTTTTGCGGGTCGAGTGCAAAGTTAATAAACGAGGGCGCTGCGTGGCGCCATGAGATGTAGTTCATCACATCCGAGAAGGTGCACATCATCCCGTAGCTGCCCGCGGGTATTTTTGCGGCTTCCTTATCCATCAAATAGTAAGGGTCTTTGCCTGTTTTTTCGCTCTCTGCTTTTTCTAACTGGCAAAATGCGTCACGGTACCAGCGCATAATCAGCCCGGGGTAGAATGCAAGTGCTTCGTATTGCCACAAACCGGGTACTGCATGGCAATTTACTCTTACGCGGCAATGTTCATCGGTTTTAGGTACATTGGTGTTAAATTCATATTGCCAAAAGCTGCCGCCGAATACAGCTGCCTCATTATTATCAACTACGCCAACGCCTACACATCCAAGCTGTGCATCTCCTCCGCCGGTAACAACAGGTGTTCCCTCCGCAAGCCCTGTGAGCGCCGCAACCTCTGCGGTAACCTTACCTACTATAGTGCCGCTTTCAAATACAGGTGGGAAAATATCTGTTTTCAGCCCGCATTTTTCTGAAATTTCGGGCAGCCATGCACGCTTTGAAAGGTCAAAGATGCCGGTAGTGCAGCCGTTGGAGGGTTCTGCGGTGAGTACATCGGTGAGCCTTGCAATCAGCCAATCGTTAAACATGGTAACGGTGGCGGTATTATTGTAAACTTCAGGCAGATGGTTTTTTACCCATAAAATTCTGGGCAGTGCGCCCAGTGCATAGGTTTGCCCCGAGGGGAGATAAACTTCTTTTTCAAGGCTTTCTGAAATCGCCTTCAGCTCGCTGACTTCTTTGCCCGCGCGAGCATCTACATTTGCGCAAGCCCAAATTTCTTTGCCGTTTTTGTCATAGAGAACAATACCCTCACGCATACTGGTGGTAGCAATGCCTGCTATTTCAGAAGGGTTGATTTTGCTTTCGTTTATCACATCTCGCACACAGCCCGAAGCAAGCTCCCAGTTGCGAATCCAGTCAAAATCCATCGACCCGGGGTAGAGAGGGTCTTCTTTATGCTCCCACTCCTGCTGAGAAACAAAAAGCTGGTTTCCAAGGGTATCAAACAATACGGCGCGCACGCTGCCGGTACCGGCATCAATCGCCATTAAATACTTACTCATAGTCGCTGCCTCCTGTTTATATGTGGTAACGGGATAGAAACCCGTTTATTGTTTAACGATCTGCTCGATGGGTTGCTGTGAAAAATTACAGTGCCAACAGGCTTTCGGCTGTTTCTTCGTCGGTAATCAGTACATCCAAGCAGCCGCTTTTCAGCGCAGCGTTAATTGCCTGTGTTTTTTCTAAACCGCCTGCAACGCCTACAACGTTTTGGAAGGTTTTTAATGCCTCAAGCGAGGTGCTGATTAAACGATTATGAATGGGGCAATCAATGGGTTCTCCGTTTTTGTCAATAAAATGCCCAAGAATATCGCCCACTGCGCCTTTCATTTGCAAAATGAGCAGGTCGTTTGCAGTAAGCTTACCATCTTTTACAACGGTTGCTCGTTCGGTTACGCCGCCAATTCCCACCACGGTAAGGCTGGCTAGGTTGGCAAGGCGTAAAATTTCGCTTACCGAACTTTCTTGGCAGATTGCGCTTGCCATTTCAGCGCTTGATGCGATAAACGGCGCGGGTATTATGTACCGCGTAGCCGAAGCCACCCCGCAGTTTGCAGAGGATGTATAGTAACTTACGCCGCCTGTAAGCGATACGAGAGAAATTTCAGAATCGCTGGCGAGGGTGAGGTTGTTCAGTGTGCGAGAAGTGGTGTCGCCAAACCCGATGTTGATAAACGATTTGTTTTCAACGTGGTCGCCGATATAAAGTGCTGCGGCGCGCGCCACCGTTTCGTTAATATTATCGGAAACAGAAGGTACGATATAGATGTCCTGTAAGCCATAACGGTCGAGCAATTTCTTTTCCAACTCCATACGGTTTTCGGCATCCGAGCGTATCTTAAACTGTATTAACTTTTTCATGCGGGCTTTTTCCAAAAGCTTAATCACGCGCATTCTGGAAATACCAAGTTGTTCAGCTATAGCCTGCTGCGTCATGTTTTCGATGTAATAGCACCAAGTTGTTTTTATCATGAGGGTTTCTTCATAATCCATAAGTAGCAGTCCTCCTGTTTGTTATCCTTAATAGTATAATTGACGAGGCGTTAAATTTGCAAGAAACCCAATTTTTTGCATACAAATGTTTTACAACAAATAAAATGTTTGAGTTTAAGTAAAGTATAGCAGTATCTCAGAGAAGTGTCAACTAAATTTATTCGGGTAAAAATGATGTTAAAAAATTATATGTTCAACAAAAATATACTTAAAAATATAAGCATTATATACAATAAAAAGATTTTTTAGATAGGGATATTACAATTTTTACCTAGTTTATAGGGCTATTTGGTTTGATTTGTAAAGAAAACAAAAATTTCGATTATTGACAAATATAAAAAAATACATTATGATGCACATATCAGATAAAAATTTCGTGGCGTTACAAATGTTTCATCAGTATAATCGGAGGATTGAATATGAGTACAACCGAAAGCAAATCTTCTCAAGTGCCCATGATTTCTATCCGCGGCGTCTGTAAGTCATTTGCACTCAACAATGTTTTAAAAGGGATTAACCTGAATGTAAACAGCGGTGATGTAGTGGCTATTATTGGCGGAAACGGTGCAGGCAAGAGTACTTTAATGAAGATAATTATGGGTATTTATCAGCAGGATGCTGGTGAAATCTTTATAAACGGAGAAAAGGCAAACCTAAATTCGCCTTCGGCTGCTTTGGCAAAAGGGATTTATCTCGTGCCGCAAGAGCCGATGCTGTTCCCTAATATGACAGTTGAAGAGAACATTGTGCTTGGCTTTGATGAAAAGCGAAGCGATTTACATACCCGTTTGGTAGAGCTGAACCGCAAACTTGGCTGGGACTTGAAGCTTGACCAAAAGGCGGACAGCCTTTCGATTGCAGAGCAGCAGCTTGTTGAAATTATGAGAGGTTTATTAAGAAACTCTCAGATATTAATTCTTGATGAGCCTACCTCTGCACTTACCTTTAACGAAATTGAATCACTGTTTAAAATTGTGGAGGATCTTAAAAAGAGCGGTATTTGCATTTTCTACATCACCCACCGTTTGACAGAGGTCTTCCAAATTGCAACCCGTGTGGTTATTTTGCGCGATGGCATCATTACGATTGAGGGTTCTGTAAAAGAATTTACCCAAGATGATTTAATCAAGGGCTTGCTGCCCCCCAATGCGCAAGACATTACCTCGCAAGCCTGCACAATCGGTGCCGGTGTAGATTATACAAAAACAAAACCGATGCTTGAGGTGCAAGATTTTTGCGGCTACGGTTTTGACCATATTAATATGAATGTTTACCCCGGAGAAATACTGGGTATTGCAGGTGTAGTTGGTGCAGGCCGTACCGAGCTTGCGGTAGGCATTTTTGGCATTGACGAAATTAAAAGCGGTAAAGTTCTGCTGGACGGTGAGGACATCACCGGTAAAAAAACAAGGCAGATTATTGACAAGGGGCTTAATTATGTGCCGGAAGACCGCCATCTCAATGCAATTTACGGCATCAGAGGCGTTACAGAAAATGTATCATCCGGCGTTTTGCGCAAGATGAGTAAGGTGTTCATCAATTCAAAAGCAGAAAAAGAGTTGGCGGACCAGTATATTAAAGACTTCAGAATCAAAGTAACAGGGCGCGACCAGCTCATCGGCTCGCTTTCGGGCGGCAACCAGCAAAAGGTGGTCATTGCAAAAACACTTGCAACCAAACCCAAAGTGGTTATCTTAGATGAGCCTACCAGAGGTATTGATGCGGGTGCGCGCGGAGATGTATATAAAATCATCAATCAGCTGAAAGAGCAAGGGGTTGCGGTTGTATTAATATCTTCGGATATAGAAGAGGTTGTACAGCTTTCCGACCGTGTTATGACGATGTTCCAGGGCTCCATTAATCATACTTTCGAGCGCTGCGACATCACCGTAGATAACCTTATGGCCGCCTCTTTCGGCGTGTATGAGAAGGGGGTAAAAGCCGAATGAAAAAAGTAATTCAAAAACTCACCAAGGTAAGAGAATTTTCAGCTTTGGCATTTATGGTGGTTTTGTTTGCGGCAGCAGGTATTATCAACCCCGACTTTCTCTCACCCGACAACCTGTTGCTGTGCTTTAACGGCAGTGTAATGTACATATTGCTTGCGGTAGGAATCTCGTTTGTAATTGTAACCAGCGATATTGATGTTTCTATCGGCGGTACGCTGGGGATTACCGCAGCGGTGTCTGCAAGCATGATTCGTGACGATGTAACCCTGTGGGCGGTGATTCCCGTAACATTGCTCATCGGTGCGTTGATTGGTTTGATAAATGGATTGGGTGTTACCAAGCTGCATGTTCCCGCAATTATCATGACGTTGGGTACAAACGGCATTATCCGCGGTTCGGTTTACATTTATACCAAAGGCAAATGGGTTGAAAACCTGCCGGACCAATTCAAACTTTATTCCCAAAAAAACATTTTGGGTTTTGTCAATGTGTTCCTTTTAGCAACCGTAATCGCTGTGGTTGCCATTTACCTGTATCTTTCCAGAGCAAAAAAAGGTAAGTATTTTGCAGCAATCGGCGACAATATCGGCGGTGCGGAACTCATTGGTATCCCTGTTGCAAAAACAAGAATACTCGCTTTTATTCTCAGCGGCACTTTTGCTGCATTGGCAGGTCTTGTATTTGTCAGCAAGGTCGGTTTTGTATCCCCTATGGCAGGTAACGGATACGAGATGAAGGCAATTGCAGCTTGTGTGCTCGGCGGTGTAAGCCTTTCGGGCGGTATGGGCTCGGTGTTTGGTGCATCCATTGGTGCAATCATCATGTCATCCATCAGCCGTATTCTCGTATTTATGAAGTTCCCGTCCGACTGGGACAACACCATTACTGGCATTTTGCTGATTGTTATTGTTGTTGCTGACTCCTTGTTGCAGCATCATTTGTCGGAAAAAGCACGCAAAGAGCGTCTCTCCGCTAAAGCATTGAATGAAAAGAGGGAAGTTGCATGAATAAGCTGAAGAAAATACTTTTCCGTTGGGAAACGGCGCTGATTCTGATACTTGCCCTTGAGATTATTGTTTTCGGTGCAATTAACCCCAGATTCTTGAAAATCAATGTGTTGCTCGGCAGCATCAACGATTTTGTTTCTACCTGTATTATCTCGCTGTTTGTAACCTTTGTTATCATTACAGGCGGTATGGATATTTCCGGCGGCTCGATTGTAGGGCTTACCTCAATGGTATTGGGTTTGTTGTGGCAGGATGCCGGACTGAACATTTGGGTAGCAATCCCAATGGCGATTTTGGTTGGTGGTTTGTGCGGTGCACTCAACGGCTTTTTGGTTGCTTATACTCGCGTACAGGCAATGGTTGTTACACTGGGCGGTATGTTTCTTTACTCAGGGCTTGCGGTTGTATTGGGCAGCCTCTCTGTTTCCAGTGCGTTTGAGGGCATCGGCGGTTTCCCCGATGCATTTGTGCAGATTGCAAACGGCAAAACCTTTGGTATCCCCAACCCGTTTCTCATTTTTATAGGGCTTGCAGTGATTGCGTATGTTTTGCTGCACAAAACCAATTACGGCAGATATGTATTTTTGGTTGGCGTAAATCAAAATGCAGCGCAGTATTCCGGCATCAACCACAAGCTGGTTACACTGAGCACCTATATTCTTTCGGGTATGTCTGCATCGGTTGCGGGCGTAGTGCTTACCAGCTATCTCGGTTCTTCTCGCGCCGATTTGGGTAAAGAGCTCACCATGCCCGTCATCACGGCAGTTGTGCTGGGCGGTACTGCAATTACAGGCGGTAAAGGCGGCGTGGTCGGCACAGCAATTGCCAGTATTGTGGTTGGTATTTTACGTTTCGGCTTGCAAATGGCAAAGGTTCCCACACAATATCTCGACATCCCTGTTGGCCTGCTGTTGGTGGTAGCGGTTGCGGTAAGAGGTGTGATGGGGCAAGTTCGAAAGCCGTCTTTTTTGAATCGTAAATTCTCTAAAGAAAAAGCAGCGGCATAAGCACAACACAATTTTTTCGATAATATGATTGTCCGATCATATTTGATAAAAACAAAATTTAAGGAGGCATTTTTCCATGCGTAAAGTTCTTTCAGTAGTTCTTGCATTGGTTCTGGTTGTTTCTATGTTTGCAGGTTGCGGCAAAGGTGCAGAGCCTGCTGCTCCCGCAGAGTCCGGCGCAGCTTCTGCAGATTCTTCTGCTGCAGGCAATATCAAAGATGCCAAAGACGTCACCGTAGCTTTCATCCCAAAACTTACCGGTAATGCTTTTTTCGAGTCTGCTAATATTGGTGCACAGGATCTTGCTAAAAAAGTTGGATTTACCTGCGATTACACAGGTAACCCCGAAGCTTCTGTTGCAAATCAGGTGCAGGTTATCAACTCAGCTGTACAGCAGGGTGCAGATGCAATTGCAATTTCTTCTGTTACTCCCGACGGTTTGAACCAAGCTTTAAAAGCTGCCAGAGATGCAGGCGTTAAAGTTGTGACTTGGGACTCTGACGTTCAGCCCGACATGCGTTCTTTGATGGTTTCGCAGGGTACACCCGAGCAGCTTGGCGAAATGCTGGTTGAAATGGCTGCTTCTCAGATGAGCGATGAGCAGAAAAAAGATGCAAAATATGTATGGCACTATTCTTCCTCCACTGTTACAGACCAAAACTCTTGGCAGGTAGCAGGCGAGGCTTACATTAAATTAAAATACCCGGGCTGGCAAAATGTTGCCCCTGAAAACTACTATTCCGAGCAGGATGCTGAAAAAGCGGTATCTGTAGGTGAATCCATTCTCAAAGCTCACCCGGATATCGACGCTATCATCTGCAACGACTCCACTGCACTTCCCGGTCAGGCTCAAGCTGCGAAAAACCTCGGTCTTTCCGGCAAAGTGATTGTTACCGGTTTTGCTTCTCCCAACTCGATGAGAGATTTCTGCAAAGACGGCACCGTCCCTAAGTTTGGCCTGTGGGATTGCAAAATTCAAGGCGCTATGGGTGCTTACCTTGCTTACTGGGTTGCAGCAGGCAACACCTTTAAAGTGGGCGACAGCATTGATATCCCCGACATTGGTACCGTTAAAGTAGAGCCCAACACCATTTTGGACCCAAAAGCTTACACCGCAGATGACTCCGGCATCGTTCTTCTTCCGGAAAGAACCGTATTTACCATCGATAACGTTGATAACTACGATTTCTAATAAAATAAACAGTATATTATTTTAACAACTGATGTATCGCTGTGTTCTAATTTGAACTTCAGCGATACATGGTTATATTAATACTCTAAAGGAGGCCTTTATAATGGCAGATAAAGACGGACTCAAAGTAGCAAAAGATTACCACACCAATGTTGAATTTAGCAGACAGGGTGGTTTCTATGTAAAAGGCGCACAAGACCTCGATTGGGGTATGAAAAAGCATCTTTCCAACATGTTCGATCCCAAAACAGGTAATACTGTTATGTTTGCGTTTGACCATGGTTATTTTATGGGCTCTACCGCAGGCTTGGAGAGACTGGATCTCGTTATTCCTCCGCTGTTGGATCATGTGGATGTACTGATGGGTACCCGCGGTGCTCTGCGTACCTGTGTTGCTCCCGAGAACCAAAAAGGTATTGCTCTGCGTTGCACCGGCGGCTCATCTATGATTGATGAAGATTTGAGCCATGAGGTTATTGCTGTCAACATTGAGGATGCAATCCGTATGAACGCAGACTGTATGGCAGTTCAGACATTCGTCGGTGCAGACGGGCAGAAATCGAGCCTTGAAAACTTATGCAAAACCGTAGATATGGGTATGCGCTACAGCATTCCTACTATGGGCATAGTTGCAGTTGGTAAAGATATGGACCGCACTCCGCGCTTCTTTAAACTGGCTACCCGAATTCTTGCAGAACTGGGTGCTAACATTATTAAAACCTATTACTGCGATGATTTTGAAGAGGTTGTAGCGGCATGCCCTGTTCCGATTGTTGTTGCAGGCGGCAAAAAGCTCCCCGAAAACGAGGCACTTACCTTGGCTTACCGCAGCATGCAAGGCGGTGCGCGCGGTTTGGATATGGGCCGTAACATTTTCCAAAGTGAGCATCCTGTTGAGATGGCAAAAGCAATCCGCATGATTGTTCACGAAAAGGCTACCGATAAAGAAGCATTCGAGTTTTACACCAACGAAATTCATAAGTAATCCGGATATAAACTTGATTATTACCAATCCCCACAAAGAAGAACGGAACACGACGTCGTGTTCCGTTTTTCTTTTCTACATGATCCTGATGGGTGAGCTATATGCCCTCGCGAACAAACTGTTTTTTTAATGTACACAGTGCCTTCTTTTCGATACGTGAGACATACGAGCGTGAAATGCCTAATTTTTTTGCAACTTCGCGCTGTGTCATAGGTAAATATCCGCAAAGCCCGTAACGCATTAATACGATGGTTTTTTCTCGTTCATCCAAATGCGTTTCAATAAATTTGTGCAGTTTTTCGCTTTTGATTTTAAGATCAAGGTTATCCAAAATATTGTCCTCATCTGCGACAATATCCATTAAGGTAAGCGAGTTTCCCTCTTTGTCGGTATCAATTGGGTCGGATATGTAGATGTCTTGTGCGGTTTTACGCTTGCTGCGGAAGAACATGAGTACCTCATTTGCTATCCATCTGCTATTGACACAAATTTAAAGTAAACGGCAGATGGGCTGTAGTAACCCTTTGGCTTACCGTACAGAATGCTTCTTTGTTTTCTGTTCAATATCTGCTGCCAGGGCATCCAGTGTGTCATCCGGCAGTTTAAGTGTCCGCAAATATTTTACGGTAGCTTCCGCCCAAAAACGGGCTAGAGAATTCATCAGCTTGGTCTTGCAAATAGCGTCTTCAGGTTCATGTATTATTGCTTTAAAAGCCATTGTCAGCACCCCCGGTTGTATATTGTATTTTAGGGGGCTTATCCGCTATAACCAAAAGATGAGGCAATATCTTATAAAAAAGTTGGCAACATTTTTTATAGTCTAGTTTCCACAAGAAGTTTGCCGAATGGCGATGAAATGTTTCTATAAAATATCTGGATTTATAGAATGTTTTGTAAAATTGTGGTACAATAAAATTGTTGTGTAACCATATTGAGAAAGCAAAATTTTGCTTTTGTGTTGGATAAAGATGATAAGCGAGGTGTATGAATAAAACGAATGAACTAGGTATATGTTTGCTGAATATATGAGGTTCAGTAAGACAAACAATGTAAAGTACTATTGATACGAAAGATAATCGAAGATGCTATGGGTATTTTATTAAAATCCTGAAGGGAACGACATCATGAAAAACATTAAAATTAAAACATTAATCGTAGCCGTCATTGTCATTATAAATTTTCTTATAATGTGCATCGGGGGTACTGCTTTGTATGGTATCTATACGTTAGCAAACCAAACGCAAACACTTTATGAGCAACCCCATACCAATCTTGTATCTGTTTTGCTTATGCGCAGCGAAATGGCAATGGTCGGCAGCACTTTAAAAGACGGAATGCTTTATAAATCTCTGGATGGAACCTATATAGCAGAAACGAAAATTAATAATTCAAAAAAAGTTATTGAAGGCATTATAGAAAGTTTAAGTGGACGGGCAGAATTAAACGAAGATTTCGATGAGTTCAAAACTGCGTATTTGGCTTGGTCCAATTCCATTGATTTGGTACTTGAAAACTTAAAATTTGCCAAGTATGCTCAGGCACTTAATTCAATGGAAAATGAGTATAGTGCTACAACCATAACACTCACAGAGAAAACTGATATTCTTAGTGAAGCAATGCATGATAGCGCGCAAAATTTTTATACAAAATCGCAGAGCGTATCTAAGATAGTTTTTTTGGTAATGATGGCAGTGTGGGTAATTTCTGCAGCCATTATTATTATAATAATGACAATGCTTAAAAAGAGCATTGAAACCCCTATATCGGTTGTGCTGAAGGCATCCAAAGAAGTTGCCAACGGTAATTTAAACAGTAGGATCGAATACAGCTCAAAAAATGAACTGGGCTTGCTTGCGAGCACCATTCAGCATACCGTGGATACTATTAATGTCTATATCAAAAATATATCAGAAACGATGCAACTACTGGCGCAAGGCGATTTAAATGCATCGGTGGATATCGATTATATCGGAGATTTTGCATCTATTAAATCATCCATGAACAATATTATCGAATCGCTTAACACCACCATGTCTCAAATAAATATTTCTTCCGAACAGGTTTCAAGCGGGTCCGAGCAGGTATCCAATGGTGCACAGGCATTGTCGCAGGGTGCAACCGAACAGGCAAGCTCGATTGAAGAGTTATCCGCCACAATCAATAATATATCTGTTCAGATAAAAGCGAATGCAGAAAACACTTCTAGCGCAAGCAGTAAAGCAAGTGTGGTTGCCAACGAGATGATGCAGAGCAACCAAAAGATGCAGGATATGATTCAGGCGATGTCTGAAATCAGTTCTTCGTCAAGAGAAATAAGCAAGGTCATCAAAACAATCGACGATATTGCGTTCCAGACAAACATTCTTGCACTCAATGCTGCGGTAGAGGCAGCACGTGCGGGCGCCGCAGGGAAAGGTTTTGCGGTGGTAGCCGATGAGGTGCGCAACCTCGCATCCAAGAGTGCTGAAGCTGCGAAAGAAACTACTGTTATGATAGAAAACTCGATTGCAGCGGTAGAAAACGGCAAGAAGCTCGCAGACGGCGCGGCACAATCGTTGATGTTGGTGGTAGACGGTGCCGTTGGCGTAATCGATGCGCTGGATAAAATTTCGAATGCAACGAATGAGCAGGCTACCTCGATTACTCAGGTAACACAGGGTGTCGAGCAGATATCCAACGTAGTGCAAACCAACTCTGCAACTGCCGAAGAAAGCGCTGCGGCAAGCGAAGAATTAAGCAGCCAGGCGCAAGTGCTTAAGCAACTGGTAAGCAAATTTAAAATAAAAAACAACAGTATTGTTGATTATAGCAAAGAGGAAGACGAAAATATCGACGAAAACAGCATGAATGAGTTTTACAAGGTGAAAAAATCTTCTGCCGATAAATATTAATCAAGTTACCAAGTACAACTTTTTGCAGGTATGGAGAAAAGGAATTACTATGATTAAACTTTTGTTAAACAATCAGCTCGACCAACTGTCAGAGTATATCGGTACGCGGTTAGTTAGCAACATTCGCTATGGGCAGGTTAACAAATTTGAATGTTATCCTCAGCTCAACTTAATATCGTTTGACTGGTATGATATTACGGATGAGAATGCTGAGCCGGCACAAATAGTAATATACTTTACGCAAGAAAACATCTTTTTTCTTTGTGAGGGAGAAAGATGCCTGCAACATGTCGGCAAATTGGTTAGTGAAGAGCAACCAACAAACGAAAGAATACTGTATACGTTTTTTTTGGAACTTATTAAAAACGACATCGACCATTTGGAGGCATTGGAAGAACGCATTACCGAAACGGAAGACGATTTGCTCACAGCATCCAAACGTGAATGCTCCAGAGAGATTATTGCTTTTCGTCGGGAACTTTTGAGGTTGAAAAAATACTACGAACAGCTGAACCAGATTTTTGAAGGGCTTACCGAAAACGAAAACGGGCTGATTCCATCGGAAGATTTGCGTTATTTTCGTATTTTAGACAGCAGAATTGACCGGCTATTTGCCCATGTGCTGAACTTGCGCGATTATGTTACTCAGGTACGCGAAGCTTATCAGGCACAAATTGATATAGAGCAAAACAGCTTGATGAAGATTTTTACGGTAGTTACCGCTGTATTTTTGCCGTTAACCCTGATTGTAGGCTGGTATGGTATGAATTTGCAAATTCCCGAATACTCTTGGAATTACGGCTATCCTTATGTTATTATACTAAGCATTGCTGTTTTGGTATTTTGTATTGCGTTTTTCAAACGAAAAAAATGGTTTTGAGCTATTTTATAATAGTAAAAAAGGAACGAGACAATTTGTCTCGTTCCTTTTTTAGTTTAGGTGTATTGTTAACTAATTTTTAAAAAAGAAAAACGGTACCAAATCTTCGTTTCCGTTTTATTTGGTGGTACCGCAATGATGACCGCAGTTGTGGTCGTGGTTTTCGCAATCGTCGCCATGGTGCTCGTGGTGATTGCATTCTGTATTGGGGTTATAACAAAGCGTTCCGCATAAAAAATCTTTTACTTTTGCATCGGCATTGCCCGCAACGCCGCCATAAAGCTTAATATTTGCTTCGGAAAGTGCGGTTTTTGCCCCTGCGCCAATTCCCCCGCAGATCAGAACAGAAACATTTTTTGCTTTTAAAAATTCAGCGAGAGCACTGTGCCCGCTGCCGTTGGTGGATATAACTTCGGATGAAATAATTTCGCCGCCGTTTGTTTCGTAAATCTTAAACTGTTCGGTATGCCCAAAATGTTGAAAAACCTCGCCGTTTTCATAAGTGACTGCAATTTTCATTAATAGTACCAATCCTTTCGTCTAGCGGATAAAAGCTAACTTATTATTGACATATGACCATTATAAAATTATTATGAGCATATGTCAAGAATGAATTTGCACAGTAGGTAGGGTGATTTGTCCATTGACCTTTTTTAAATGTGTAGCTATCATGATATGAAACTGGAGGATTTAAGTAAAAATATTAACTAGAGGCGGTGGAGACCACATGATTACTTTTAGAGAAAACTGTTTTATCCTTGAAACAGACAATACATCCTATATTATACGGCAAAATAATGGGCTATTGATTCAATTATATTATGGTTCCCAAATTACAATGGCAAACCCAATGCCACTAGAACACAAACAAGCTGTAAGTTATGGGGTTGAGGTGGTGTATCAAAAAGAAACTTCACCACTTTCGTTGGATACAACATGCCTTGACTGGACACCCGTAAATAAAGGTGATTACCGTGCGCAGGCGGTGGAAGTGTTTGGACCAAACGGATATACGTCGGATATGCGTTACATTGGATACCGTATTGAAAAGGGGAGTATACCACCGGAGGGGATGCCGGGAGCCTATCACGGAAATGAAACTTTGATTATCACCCTTTCAGATGGACAGGGTATTGAAGCAGAGTTATACTATACGGTTTATGAAAAATCCAATGTAATCACCCGACGGGTTAAGGTGAAAAATACAGCGGATAAACCAATCGAGATTAGAAAACTGATGAGTATGCAGTTGGATTTACCCGACAGCCAATATACACTGCATAACCTTACAGGAAGTTGGGCGAGAGAATGCCATATCACTGAGCGTTTGCTTACCGTAGGTGAATTTAGATTTGGTTCGACTACAGGTGCCTCAAGCAATCGTTGCAACCCGTTTTTTACGTTGTGTGCTGATTCGGCCAACGAGTTTTCAGGCAATATATATGGTTTTAACCTCATCTACTCCGGCAGTTGGGAGGGCTTGGTTGAAGTCAGCCCCCATGGGCTGACAAGGGTGATGAACGGTTTGCAAAGCCAGCAGTTTTGTTGGCCGCTCTCACCCAACGAAACGTTTAGTACACCCGAATCGGTATTGTCGTTCAGTACTTTGGGCAAAAACGGCCTGTCTCAAAATATGCATCATTTTGTAAGCAACCATATTGTTCGCGGTTATTGGGCAAACAAAGAGCGCCCGGTATTGCTCAACAACTGGGAAGGCACTTATTTTGATTTTAACGAGGATAAGCTGCTTCATCTTGCCGAAAATGCAGCGGAACTTGGGGTAGAGCTTTTTGTATTGGATGACGGATGGTTTGGTGACCGTAACGGCGACAATGCAGGCTTGGGCGATTATAACGTAAACCGTGATAAGCTGCCGGATGAGCTTTCCGGTCTTTCAGATAAAATTGAAAAACTCGGTTTGAAGTTTGGCTTATGGTTTGAACCTGAAATGGTGAATGAAGACAGTGACCTGTACAGAAGTCATCCCGATTGGATTATTTCCACACCCGGTTGCACCCCAAGCAAGGGGCGCAATCAATATGTTTTGGATTTGTGCCGTACCGAAGTGCAGGATTATATCATCGAGCAAATGTCCGCCACCCTTGAAAGTGCCAATATCAGCTATGTAAAATGGGATATGAACCGCCACATCAGCGATAATTTCAGCCCGTGTTTGCTGAATCAGGGGCAATTTGCACACTCATATATTTTGGGGTTCTATCGAGTAACACAGGTACTGATGGAGCGCTTCCCCCAAGTGCTGTTCGAGGGCTGTTCCTCCGGCGGCAACCGCTTTGATTTGGGTATGCTGTGTTATGTACCGCAAATATGGATTAGTGATGATACGGATGCTTACGAACGCCAATTTATTCAGGCGGGCTGCAGCTATGGTTATCCGCAAAGTGTGATGTGCTGCCACGTATCGGCAGTACCGAATCATCAAACAGGGCGTACAAGCCAGCTTGAAAGCCGCTTTGATGTAGCTGCATTTGGTATTTTGGGTTATCAAATGGACTCTACTAAGCTGACCGAGGGTGAACGCAAGGCAGTAAAAGCGCAAATTGCATGGTATAAACAACATCGAAAGCTGTTGCAGTTCGGCAACTTTGTAAGGCTTAAAGGCATTAGTAAAAATACCAAAGGTACAGCATGGCAGATTATCAGTGATGACAAAAAGAGCTGTGTTGCAGCCGATTTTATGCATTTGATTGAGCCAAACGGCATGCAGCCGATTTTCCGTTTTGCACAGCTTGATGCAGATGCACTCTACCAAGTGGAGGCAAGGCAGCAGTATCTTGATATTCATTGTTTTGGCAGTTTGGCAGGCCAGATTACTGAGGGGGTGGGGTGTACTTTGGGAGACAGCGTTTGTGTGCTTCCGTCGGAGCAAGAAGAGTATACCGCATACGGTAGCTTGCTGTGCAACGCGGGGATTAGACCCAAACAGATTTTTATGGGCTCGGGGTACAATTCTCAGGTAAGGTTGCAGCCCGATTTTTCTGCAAGGCTTTATTTAGCCACTGCAACCGACAAGTAGTAAACCTCAAATAAAAAACACACCTGTTGTAAATCGGAGTGATTTGCAGCAGGTGTGTTTTATTGTTGAATAAAAAGAACCGCGCCTATGTAGGCGCGGTTAAAGTGATTTAGTATGTAAACATTTGAGACCAATAAAGGGTGCCGTTGCTGCCTTTGTAGAAACCTACACCAATGTATTTATAGTTAGGGTTTAAGATGTTGGCTCTGTGTCCGCTGGAGTTCATCCAACCGTCCATTACCTGCTCGGGCGATCTCTGACCGTAAGCGATGTTCTCGCCTGCACCTCTGTAGGTTGCACCGGCTTCATCCAAGGCGGTAAAGCAGCTGGTGCCGTTGGGACGTGTGTGTGAGAACAATATCGGCTGCTCTTCTGCACGAACCTGTGCAGCTTCCAGTACTTTTACATCTACTTTCAAAGCAGAGAGCCCTGCAGCAGCGCGCTCTTCGTTTACAAGGCGTACAACTTCTTGTGCGTATTCAGACATTGCAACCTGATTGTCATCGGGTTTCGAAGTCTCAGGTTTCGAAGTCTCAGGTTTCGAAGTTTCGGGTTTCGAAGTTTCGGGTTTCGAAGTTTCGGGTTTCGAAGTCTCGGGTTTCGAAGTCTCAGGTTTCGAAGTCTCGGGTTTAGAACAATCGGTCTTAGAACAATCGGTCTTGGAACAATCGGTCTTAGAACAATCGGTCTTGGAACAATCGGTCTTAGAACAATCGGTCTTGGAACAATCGGTCTTAGAACAATCTGGTTTTACAGTGCCAGTATTTCCGTTACTTTGTAAAACGCAGTTTTTTGCAGCATCAGCAGCGTTTTGTTTATTGAAATTGGGAATATTGATGCAAAACCCTTTTGTCAGTTGCTTAAAGATAACATTCCAATCACAATTCTTATCTTGTGTCGTTTGGCTAAGTACATTTGAACATGTAAAGAAATTGCCCACCTTTTTGTTTGTATCACAGGGTGCTTTCGCACTGGCGGACACAGACATTGAGGAAATTGCGATGATAGCACATGATAGTGTTACCGCGGTTTTCTTAAATGGTTTCATAGTTTTTACCTCACTTTCAAGATTTATTGAAAGTATACGCCTATCATTTGCAAATTTCAAAGTTAAGTTTTGGTAAGGATGGTTCCTCCAATTTTATTAGCAGATTCAAGAGATAAATCCAGTATTATATAGCAAAGTAATACATCCTGTATAAACGGCATAAATGTTTATAAGCGCTTCTTATATAAACTGTATTTAGTTTTGGCGTATTCGCTTAAAAGGGGGAGTATTTTTGGCAAAAACCAAAATACAAGAACGATGCGATTGCCGTAAGGTAGCAATTTATGCCCGAAAATCAAAAATTACCGAAAGCGGCAAAAGTATAGAAAATCAAATCAGCAAGTGCCGCAGCTACGCAGATTTAAAGTTTGACGCAAAAGATGATGATATTCTGGTTTATCGTGATGAGGGATTGTCCGGTTATTACTCCGACCGCCCGGCTTATATGCAAATGCTGCAAGATATCAGCGAAAATAAAATAAAAGCGGTCATCTGTTATAAATTTGACCGTATCAGCAGGCGAACACTTGATTTGCTCAACCTTGTAGAACAGTTAAAACACAAACGAATCGCCTTTGTTTCGTGTACCGATGAAGTGGATACCGGCAGCAGAACAGGAAAAATTGTGATGTCGCTGCTCGCATCCATATCCGAGTTTGAACGGGATATCATCGCAGAACGGATTGCCGATAACCTTTATGAACTTGCAAAAGAGGGTAGATGGCTGGGTGGCACCACGCCCACGGGCTTTTACTCTAAAAAAGAGTATTTGATTTTAGGCGGTAAAAAAACCACCATCAACCACCTCGAACCCATCCCCGAAGAACAGCAGATCGTAAAAGAGCTTTTTGGGCAATTTTTGCAACACCGTAGTTTGAGTAGGGTAACACAATGGACAAAGGAACAAAAAATCATTACCAAAAACGGCAAGCAACACAGCAACTTAAGTATCAAGAACATCATCAAAAACCCTGTTTATGCGGTTGCAGACGAGGATACTTACGATTACTTCAAGGCATTTGGGGTACCTATTTACGCAGATAAAGAAGATTTTGATAACAAGCGAGGGCTGATGATTTATAATAAAACAGAGCAGACAAAAGAACTAAAAGATAATAGTACAGCTGCCCGACCTGAATATGTAAAAAAAAGACAAAGCAGAGATGTTGAAGATTGGATTATTTCAGTTGGGAAACACTGCGGAATTGTGGCAGGCAGAGATTGGGTAAAAGCACAGGATATTTTGCAAAGCAACCAAAACCGCTATGCACAGCCGAATGAGCAAAGCCGTTCACTTCTTTCAGGGCTGATTGTATGTCCTGTTTGCGGTGCTGCGATGTATACCCGCAAATTAAGTGGCAGGTACACGAAAGAGGAACTTCCACGTTACAATTATGTGTGCAAAACAAAATTCCACAACAGAAAAGCCTGCAGCTGCAAAGATATAAACGGAAATAAGCTGGATGAATTTGTGTTGCAAAGCATTTGTTTGATGCAAGAACCGTATGAAGATTACTTTAACTATTTATATGAATTACGCAACTCTTTTTATATAAATTACGGCAACCGTGAAAATGACATAAAACTGGTTGAAAAGCGATTGGCTGATGTAAAAAAAGAAATTTCTGCGCAAACAATCCACTTGCGAACGGCATCAAGTACAATTAGCGATATTCTATTGGCTGATATAGAAAAGCTCTCCGCCGAACAGGGAGAGTTAGTAAAAAAACTCGAGGATAAAAAAACAGAGCCAACTTCATCGGCACAGGGCAATTTTAATTTAACTGAGGTTAGAAAAGTGATCACATCTTTTTCTAAGTTAGCCGAAGTTTTATCTTACCAAGAAAAAATGGAACTAATTCGATTAGCAACAGATAAAATAGTAGTGACAGCAAATCAAAAAGATGAACAAGAAGTGCATATCTATTTAAAGAATGCACGGTGAATAGCAAAAAGAAGATGAATATGTTGTGGGATGTGTCAACACGGTAAGGATTGCATTTTCTATACAACGTGAAGCGTAAGTTGCAAAACGGGCGCCCTTTTCATAATCGAAGGTAGAGGCTGCCTTGATAAGCCCAATCGTGCCGATCGATATCAAATCATCTTGGTCTTTAAAGCTGGAATAGTATTTTTTTATAATGTGTGCTACAAGACGCAGATTGTGTTCAATCAGTTTGTTTTTAGCTTCATTGTCACCCTCTCTTATTTTTTCAAGACATTCGCGTTCCTCCGTAGGCGATAGGGGGCGAGGAAAAGCACCGTTGTTTGTAACGTGTAAAGCAAAATACAAAAGCCCCCCAAGGGCAAGTGTTATCAATGCGGAAAACATCGTAAATCACCTCTCTGCTATCTTATGTTCAGAGAGGTGATTTTGTGCATGGACACATTAAACTTACTTTTTATTGTAGCTTCTGCATGCTGAAATTAGTCATTATTAACTGAAATCATCTTAAAAATCTAGCGAGTCACACAAAAATGATATCTTCATTATAAACTGTGTAATGCTTTTGCGGCTATAGCAGTTACTAATATGAACAAGCGTTAATTCAGAAAGCTTTTTGGAACGGAGAGAAATATAAATGCATTTTGTTTTTATAAAACTGAAAATGGAAGAGTGGCTGTCAATATCATCAAACTGCATCAAATTTATAACAGTATTAAATCTACTGGCGCTTTTACTAATTACATCAGCCTGTTTTCTATCGGGCGGGCTATCTCATTTGCTATTTTGGTTTGGAATTGCTGATTGTATTTTTATAACTTATTTAAACTATAAGTACAAATAAGCGGCTGCAAAGTGAGCCAATACAAATTAAGAGAAGCACTAATAATGACTGAATTTGATATTAGATAAACAAGCAAATACAATCAAAATCAGTAATAACCTGTATTTTGTCAGTTCGAAAATTGTATCGTTTCTGTAATTTTGGTTATGAAATAAGGAGATTTTTATGAATAGAATTTATTATAAATTGATTTTGTTTTTAGGCTGTGGGTTACTTGTTTTTGCCGGCTGCAAAGCAAAAGAAACGGTTAAAAATGATGAATACATTAATTCGCCCAAAAACGTTACTACAGAAGCAGAAACAACAAAGGATGATGACTATACGAATGCCAAGGCAAATGTAATTATGGAGACAGAAGTGGCTATAGGTGATACTGCGGTTGATCTTTCTTCGGTTGATCTTTCTTCTGTGGAGAAGGTATTTGATTACGCAGACCTTGTGATAGTAGGGGAGATTCAGTCAATTGGTGTCAGTCAATACCGCGACGATAGAGTACTGCCTTATTCACTGACCGAAGTAGTATGCGAAACAGTTTTGAAAGGCGAAGCAGACGGTATAGTACAATTTTCGTTCGCGGGGGATATGTGCCTGCATTAAAATACTTTGAACAGCAAACGAAAACAGCCAAAGATTTTAAAAAAACTTTCTCCGATGAGGAAATTCAAAACGGTTTTGTCCATATGAAATATACCAAAAGACTTGAATTAGAAATAGGAAAGAAAAATGTGCTTTTCCTTTCTTGTGAAGAGAACGGCGAACGAACCGCGGTAGGCTCCGACTACGCTTTTTTATCTGTTGATAACAATGCTTATAAAGATTTCAGCGGAAAGCAATACAGAGAATCTGATTTGTTGATGAAATAGAATAGCTGCTTATGCTGTACAACAAAAACCCCGCTTCAAACTATGAACTGTGAACCGCCCCAGATTGTGCGGACAGCACAAAAAGTCCCCGGTGAGGAAATGTTTAGTTTTAAACGAAGTGTCGTAGCGCAAGTGGTGCCACTCCTGTTTTTAGTTGGATGCGCTCGTAATTGTAGAAGTGAATGTAGCGGTCAATCATTTCATTAGCCTGTGCAAATGTGGCCGGTTTGTGTCTGTAGATACACTCTGTTTTGAGAATTGAGAAAAAGTTTTCAGCCATTGCATTGTCATAGCAGTTTCCTCGCCTTGACATAGACGGCGTTATGCCGTATGCTTTTGTTAGGTTAAAGTATGCCTGTGAC
The DNA here is from genome assembly GCF_003814745.1 of Hydrogenoanaerobacterium saccharovorans. Classification (NCBI taxonomy): domain Bacteria; kingdom Bacillati; phylum Bacillota; class Clostridia; order Eubacteriales; family Oscillospiraceae; genus Hydrogenoanaerobacterium; species Hydrogenoanaerobacterium saccharovorans. Next base: position 286,818 of record NZ_RKRD01000001.1, read on the forward strand.
GTGTACTGAAATCCTTGGTCGCTGTGGAGCTGCAACTCTTCAGTGACCTTCTTTTTCTCCTTTTTCATTGCGAGGTGAATGGTATCCAGAACAAGGTTTACCGTCTGCTGGGTTCCAGTTTTGTATGCAATAATACTGTTGTCATATAAATCACGAATCATGGATAAATAGAGTACACCTTGTTTGGTATGGATGTAGGAAATGTCCGTTACCCACTTATGATTCGGTCTGTCTGCATGGAAGTTTCTATTTAGTAAATTTTCATATTTATGTATCTGCTGACCCATCTGAACCCACTTCCTGCGGCGACGAATCTCAGCCTGCAAGTTATATTTTCTCATAATTCTCAGCACTGTTTTAGGATTGTGATGAATACTGTGCTTTTCCAGCCACATCCTCCGGTAACCGTAGGTGCAGCCGCAGCGTTTCTGTTGCGCCGAGATTACTTCTGCCAGCTCCGTCTCCTTTTTTGATATATCCAAACGTTGTACAAAGCTGTAGTAACCGCTTCGCGATACTCCAAAGAAACGACACATGGATGACACCGGATATTCATCTTTGTGGCGGTAAATGACGTGATATTTGACGACCGGCCTCACTTCCTTCCTGTGAATTGCAGAAAATCCCGCAGCAGCCTGTTCTCCATTTTCAGGCGTTCAATCTCATATGCCTGTTCGGCCAATACATCTCTTAATGAAACATCTTTTCTCGGTTTTCCTTTAGGTCTCGGCACAATTCCGGCAGCGATTTTTGCTTCTTTTCTGCGTTCGCGCTTCAACAGCCCTTTTACTACGTACTTATCCTTGAAACCGGAATGTTCTGCTATTTCTCGCTGCGTTTTCCCTGTTGCTATCATCTCTTTGATTTCAGGCAAAAGCTCCTGAATATGTGTGTATTTTCTTTTAGACATAGTAATACCCCCTAATGTAGTTCTATTTTCCTACATCAGGGGGTTTTTGTCATTGTCCATTTTTACTGGACCTGTTCACTAATTGTTTCAAGCGGGGTTTTTTTACCGTACCACCGCGCCGTAGCCGGCGGCAAGCGATGCCATCTGTTCGTCTGTTACTTCGCTGCGCGAATCAATCATGGCTCTGCCGTTATACAAAATCAGCCCGGCTTCAAGGGCTTCTTCGGTTTCGGCGAGGAATGAAACGGGCAGTTTTGCCATATGCGCACTTTGTACAAAACAGTGCGCATCCTCAGGGCAAGTAAGGTGAATCGAAATTACGTCACAGCCTGCGTCCTCTGCATCTCGCAGGGTATCGGTCATATCCAGCGAGCAGGTAAGCGGGTCAGAAAGTTCAAAATCCTCATTCAGGTAAAACACATTATGTTCACTGCACAGCACAAAAGTATCATCGCTGTTTAAGCCGTCGCGCAGGTTGGTAAGGTCATCTTCATCTACTTCGGTATAAAGCCGCACCCCTGCAGCGCCCAGTACCTGCGCCACGAGAAGTGCACAGAGCGGGTCACCGCCCGAACGCAGTTTTTCCTGCTCATCCACAGCAATAAAAAAGAACACAGGCAGTTTAACCTGCCAACTGCTGAACATAGCAGCGCGAATGCCTGCAAGGCTGGAGAAATTATCACAAAACAGGTATTTTGCGCCCGCAGCTTTCTGTTTAAGCCCCTGCTCAGCAAACAGAGTGATTAAATCCAGAAACGCGGTTTCGCCAAACGGCTCACATAGAGTCCCTTTGGGAATAATCAGCTTTCCGCAATACGGACTGCTAAAATCCGGCAGAGGTTGCTGAAAAGGGAAATCCATAGTTTTCAGGTCACTCCTTAAATCATTGCGTTTATTCTTTTAACGCCAATTTATCGTTTACATGCTTTTGGGTGCAGATACTTTCATTAATCCCAAAACGTTGGCAATGGTATTTTTTACTGCAATGCACAAGGTCAATCGTGCATACATCAATGCTTCATTGTCATCTGCTACACGGCAGGAGTTATAGAATTTATGGAATACGGTAGCCAAATCCATAGAATAGCGGGTCATACGTGCGGGGTCGTAGTTTTTGGCTACTTCAACAAGCATGTTGGGGTATTCTGCAAGTGCACGTATCAGTTCAATTTCTTCGGGCAGAGTAAGCAGGCAAAGCTCATCCAAAGTGCATCCGCGCGGGGTTACGCCGTCTGCTTCTAGCTTTTTAAGAATACTGCAGATACGGGCATGCGCATATTGTACGTAATAAACAGGGTTTTGGCTGCTCTGTTCCACTGCAAGGTCAAGGTCAAAATCCAATGTGGAGTTGGGTGAGCTGAGGTTAAAGAAGAAACGTGCTGCATCAATGGGGATATCTTCAATCAGATCGGTGAGCGAAACCGCTTTGCCGCTGCGCTTGCTCATCTTATAGGGCTGTCCGTCTTTCATCAAACGTACAAGCTGCATCAATACAATGTCCAGTTTGTCGCCGTTTAATCCGATTGCGTCCATTGCGCCTTTTAAACGTGCTACATGCCCGTGATGGTCGGCACCCCAAACATTGATGACACGGTCAAACCCGCGTACAACGAATTTATTGTAATGGTAAGCGATATCCGCGGCAAAATAGGTTGGGTGGCCGTTTGCACGCACTAAAACATCATCTTTTAACCCGAGTTCTTCAATCTGCTCGGGTGTTTTACCCTGTTTGAGCAGCTGCTCTTTCATAACATCGCTGTTTTTGTACCAAAGAGCACCCTCTTTTTCGTAAGTCATGCCTTTTGCAGTTAGTTCATCCAATGCTTTTTTTACAGCACCGCTGTTGTGCAGGCTGCTTTCACGGAACCACACATCGTATTTGATACGGTACAATCCCAGGTCGTTTTGTAGTTTTTCAATATTCTTAGGCAAAGCAAATTCAATCAGAGCATTTTGCCTTTCTTTTGGGTCTGCTTTTACAAAACGGTCACCGTATACATCGGCAAAAAGCTGTGCACGTTCCTTGATATCCTCTCCGTGATAGGCGTCTTCAGGGAAGGCAACGGCGTCTTCACCGAGATAAATTTGTAAATATCTTGCTTCCAGCGAGATACCGAATTTTTCTATCTGGTTGCCTGCATCGTTGATGTAAAACTCGCGGGTAACATCAAAACCTGCCATATCCATTGCAGCGGCAAGGCAATCGCCCAGTGCACCGCCGCGTGCGTTACCCATATGCATTGGCCCGGTGGGATTTGCCGACACAAATTCAATCATGACCTTTTCGCCCTTGCCGTAGTCGCTGCGTCCGAAATCTGCACCACAGTCCACCACATCTTTAACAACAGAGGCGAACCATTTTGGTGAAAGAAAAAAATTGATAAAACCGGGGCCTGCTACCTCACAGCGGTCAAACAGTGTGCCGTCCAAAATAGCCGCCGCACACAGCTTGCCTGCAAATTCGCGCGGATTAAACTTAATGCCAGCTTCTTTAAAAGCCTTGCCCGACACCATAGCAAGATTGGTTGCAAAATCGCCGTGGGTTGTGTCGTTTGGTATCTCAACCGAGAACGGGGGCAGCGGGATTGCCGGAATTTCTTTATCTGCAACCAGCTTACCCAGTGCGCTCATCATAATTTCCTTGATTTCTTCACTTGCCAGTTTTACGTAGTTTGCCATTTAATTTTTAACCTCCAGATTTGCAAACGAATTTTGTACTGTATCTGCCAAACTGATAGAATATTGAAACGGTAAATAACAGTTTGATTTTATCGGTACAAACCTTTGCAAATACAATTTTTTATTCCTGTGCATGTTTTTGTTCTTTTACGTTTATAAAAACCTCGTTCTCGCTCGCCATACTGGCATTGAAATCAAGGGTATATTTAAAATTCAAATCGCCGCCTTCGTCATTGAGCGAAGATACAATGTGGCCGCCGGAAACCCCCATAATCAGCGGGCCGTAGCCGGTATCGTAATGGCATTGGTGGCGCATGCCTTTTTCAATAATAAGCTGAGACTTGTTTGCGCCGCTGCGCAGCATGGTTACTTTGCTGTCACCGCCATCTACCTTTAGCGTGGTTTTGCTGCCTTCAAATCCGGTAGCCTCCGACTCATCATAGCTAATGTAGTAGCTGCCGTTTCTGCGGTAAAAACGCCCCACGGTCATCAGCTCTACAACTTCTTTATCACTATCGTGGTACTGAATACCGCGAATATTGATTAATACATCCTTCTTCAATTGGATTTATCCTTCCCTTGCAGGGCAGATAAAAATCGCTTTTGTTTTGCACTTGAAACAATTTTTTCGGCCCGCAAATTACAATTTAACTTTTTTAACATTTTGTTGTATTTCTTCTCCATAATACAATTTGGATACATCTATAAAATCTTGGGGTGCATCTGTAACCTGCCAAACAGTTGGCTTTACTTCACCCTCGTTCTGCTCATTGTTCTGCAACAGGTAACTTTGCACGTAGCGTGCGGTAACGCTTGCACAGTCCACCAGAGTAATGCTGTAATCAAGAACCTCAGAGATAGCCCCAAACAGCAGGGAATAGTGAGGGCTGCCCAAAATCAGGGTATCAATGCCTTCCAGCAGCAGTGGCTCAAGGTATTGCTTGATAGCAAGCCGCAGCAGATGGTTGTCCGGTTGCACGATGCCGTTTTCTGCAAATGTTAAAAACAGCGGGCAAGCTTTGCCGATGATTCTTGCATCGGTACGGATGTTGCGGATCGCTTTGCCGAATGTCGAGCTGCGAACTGCGGCTGTTGCACCGATGATGCCGATGATGCCGTGTACACTCATTGCGCAAGCCTCTTGCGCACAGGGCAAAAGAATGCTGATATATGGAACAGCCAGCTTTTTTATTGCGCTATCGCTAAGCACCGTGCTCACAGTACCGCTTGAAGATACAAGCAGTTTTACATCCTGCTTTTGAAGAAACTCCAAGCCTTGCAAAGCATGTGCAGATACCAGTTCTTTACTGTGGCAGCCATAAGGTGCTCGGGCAGTATCGCCCAAATAAATAATATTTTCATTCGGCATCAGCCGTTTCAGTTCACGTACAGTCGCAAGCCCGCCTATGCCAGAATCGAATACACCAATTGGTTTGCTGTTCAAAATAATCAGCCCCCTAAACAATAATTTACAATGAAAAATGCGCAACAACTAATACCACAAAGTGAGATGCTTTTTTGCAACACGATGTGTTCGTTCTGTATGTGCAACGGTGAACATACTCTTAAAAAACATATTCACCGGTCATTGTAAATTATTACGGGATGCGGCTAAGCTTTTTGAATTGCCAATGTAAAGAGCCTATCGATCAGCTCGGAGTAAGGGATACCGGTTGCATCCATCAGTTTGGGATACATGCTGATGGAGGTAAAGCCCGGGATGGTGTTTGGCTCATTCAAAATAATTCCGCTGCCATCGCGTTTTACAAAAAAGTCAATGCGCGTAAGCCCCGAACAACCCAGTGCACGGTAAGCTTTTGCCGCTGTCTCACGGATTTGTGCGGTTGTTTTTTCATCAATGCGCGCTGGAATATGCAGCTCTGACGCGGCATTTTGGTATTTCGCCTCGTAATCGTAGAACTCGTTGCAGGGTACAATTTCGCCTAAAACCGAAACAATGGTGTCATCGTTGCCCAATACGGCAGATTCTACCTCGGCACCGTCGATAAACTCTTCGACAACGGCTTTTTTATCGTGCTGAAACGCCAGCTCCAGCGCTGCTTTGAGCGAAGCCTTATCTTTTGCCTTCGAGATACCCACAGATGAACCTGCGTTAGCAGGCTTTACAAACATGGGGTACCCCAGTTTATAGGCAAGGTTTGCCTCGATTGTGTGAAAGTCTTTAAAATCTTGTTGCAGTACCGCACTCCACTTTGCCTGCGGAATGTCCGCATCTTCTAAAATAGTATGAGTTACGGCTTTATCCATGCACATAGCGCTGGCAAGAGGGTCGCAGCCTACATAGGGGATGCCTGCAATTTCAAAAAGCCCCTGAATGGTGCCGTCTTCTCCGTTTTTGCCGTGCAGAACAGGGAATACTGCGTCAAGGCGGACAATTTCGTATGAAGATTCATGCAGTACAACAAGCCCATGGTGGCTGCGGTCGGGCGAGATGAACGCGGGGGTAACAAAGGCACTGTCTGCCCATTTATCTTCTTCAATCAGCTCAACAGGCCCGCTGTAGCGCAGCCAGCGCCCGTCGCGGGTGATGCCGAGCATAGTAATATCGTATTTGTCAGTAGGAGTGTTGCGGATTACCGAGGAACCGGAGACGAGCGAAACCTCATGTTCGCTGGAAACGCCGCCGAAAATAATAGCGACAGAAAGCTTTGACATGGTTCGGTCACACCTTTATAATTGTTTATGTTCAATGTTTCATGATAATGTATATCATACGATATTCTATTCTAACATAAGAATATGCAAAAAATCAATATTTTTGCCTTTAAAACCGCATGTTAAGCAGTTTTTTTACACATTTTATTCCGATATGTCATGGCTTGTACAACTGTGTGCGCTGCAGCGGCATATTCTTTGTTTAAAATGGCAAATTTGTAAATAATGATTGACGGCTTGCACAGTGTGTGCTAAACTGTTAAGTACCTCTAAAAGGTTTATTTTTTTATGTTCACTTTTAGTAGCGTTTCCTTTACGAGGGAGGCAAAAAATTCCGTCAATCAGGAGGTGCCGATATGAGGGTTAAAATTACATTAGCTTGCACAGAATGCAAACAGCGTAATTACAACACAAAGAAAAACAAGAAAAATGATCCTGACAGGCTCGAAATGAATAAGTATTGTAGATTCTGCAGGAAACACACAGCTCACAAAGAAACCAAGTAGGCGAAAGGAAGGATTTAATTATGGCTGAACAAGCGTCTAGTGAGAAAAAATCCAAGCCGGGTTTCTTTAAGAAAATGGGCAAATCATTTAAGGACATGAAGGGTGAAGTCAAAAAGATTGTGTGGCCAAGCAAAAGCTCCATTATCAACAACACCATTGTTGTTATTGTGGTTTGCTTAATTTTTGGCGCATTCATCTGGGGACTTGACGCTGTTCTTACAGGGTTGGTCCGATTAGTCCTAAATAACGCTTAAATCATAGTACAAAGATTTAACAGCGTGGAGGGATTTTAAGAATGGCTGAAAACGCAAAATGGTATGTCATCCACACTTACTCGGGTTACGAGAACAAGGTGGCGACAAATATTGAAAAGAGTGTCGAAAATCGCTCGTTGCAGGATTTGATACCCGAGGTGCGTGTACCGACGGAAACTGTAACGGAGATTAAAGACAACAAAAAGCGTGAAGTGGAACGCAAAATCTTTCCTGGCTATGTGCTTGTAAAAATGGTTCTGACAGACGACAGCTGGTATGTTGTGCGTAATACACGCGGCGTAACAGGCTTTGTAGGGCCTGCTTCCAAGCCCGTACCCTTAACCGACGAAGAGGTTGAGGCTTTGGGTGTAGAAGTAAAGCAGATAGAGGTGAATTACGCAGTAGGCAACATTGTTGCCATTGTGGATGGACCGCTGGAAGGCTTTACCGGTGTAGTGGAAGAACTGGATTTGGACAAGAACAAGGTAAAAGTTGTTGTATCTATGTTTGGACGCGAAACCCCCGTGGAGCTCGAACTTGACCAGGCGCAACTGGAAAATTAATCTTTTAGTAGGAGTCGGGGCTTTAATCGAAGCGTCGGCCGTGCATGATAAATGCACAAACGTAGATTGTACTATTTTGTACAGTCTGTGGGAGGAATGAGTAGAGGTTCATTCCGCCATTTACCACGTAATCTATGGAGGTGCAAAACTATGGCTCAAAAGGTAACAGGCTATATTAAGCTACAGATACCAGCCGGTAAAGCAACACCGGCACCACCGGTAGGCCCGGCGCTGGGTCAGCATGGTGTAAACATTATGTCTTTCACAAAGGAATTTAACGAGCGTACAAAGAACGACATCGGTCTTATTATCCCTGTCGTTATCACTGTGTATGCAGATCGCTCCTTCACCTTTGTAACCAAAACACCGCCGGCTGCGGTTCTCATTAAAAAAGAGTGCAAAATCGAGACAGCTTCCGGTGTACCAAACAAGACAAAGGTAGCTAAAATCACCAAGGAGCAGGTCAGAAAAATTGCTGAAATGAAAATGCCCGACCTCAATGCTGCATCTGTTGAAACAGCAATGAGCATGATTGCCGGTACATGCCGCAGCATGGGTATTGTAGTAGAAGACTAATGTTCTCAGGTGGGAGGAAACCAATCCGTAAATACCACTTCTGAGGGAGGAGAACTAGTATGAAACATGGAAAAAAATATATTGACAGTGCTAAGCTGATAGATCGCTCTAAGCTGTATGAGGCTTCTGAGGCTCTTGATCTTTGCACAAAAACAGCGAAAGCAAAGTTTGACGAAACCATTGAAATGCACGTTAGACTGGGCGTAGATTCCCGTCAGGCTGACCAGCAGGTTAGAGGCGCGGTTGTACTGCCCCACGGAACAGGTAAGCATGTTCGCGTTTGCGTTTTTGCAAAAGGTGATGCTGCAAAAGCTGCTGAGGCAGCAGGTGCAGAAATTGTAGGTGCCGAAGATTTGATGGCACGCATTCAGAACGAGAACTTCTTGGATTTTGACTTGGTTATCGCAACACCTGACATGATGGGTATTGTTGGTCGTCTCGGTAAAATCCTTGGCCCCCGTAAACTGATGCCAAACCCCAAAGCCGGTACTGTTACACCCGATGTTGCGAGAGCAATTACTGAGGCAAAAGCAGGTAAGATTGAGTATCGTTTGGACAAAACAAACATTGTTCACTGCCCGATCGGCAAAGCAAGCTTTGGTGTTGAGAAACTTCAGCAGAACTTTGATGCTTTGATGGGCGCTCTTGTAAAAGCCAAACCGGCTGCTACAAAAGGCCAGTACATCAAATCCTGTGCGGTATCTCCAACAATGGGCCCCGGCGTTAAGATTAATACTTCTAAGTACGGCGCATAAAGCTTTCGAGTGCTCTCCATCGCAAGTTGGGGGGCGCTTTTCTTATTTTTAAAAATAATGCTTGACAAAACCCCTAAAACAGCTTATACTAATAAAGCTGTCATAGTTCCATAGACAGCAGGTGTCGTAAGACATAATGGGTAACCGCCTGCCGAGGAAAGAATGATCGAACAAAACAAGGTTTGTGTTGATTGATTGTGCTCTTTCTGCGGTGGATGCGGAAGGAGTTTTTTTATTGCCCAAAAATGCGTTTAAAATCATTTTGTTTTACTAAGTGATTTTGATAGATATATTTCGTTATATCAGGAGGTGAACGATTTTGCCAAGTGAGAAAGTATTACAAGACAAAAAGGAAATTGTAGCGGCACTGAAAGAAAAACTAAATGGCGCTGCTGCAGGCGTTGTGGTTGACTATAAAGGTATTTCTGTTACCAACGATACAAAGCTTCGTAAAGAGCTGCGTGAGGCTGGTGTTGAGTACAAAGTAGTAAAAAACACATTGCTGAGATTTGCTGCACAAGATACAGGTTTGGCTGATATCTGCTCTGTATTAGAGGGAACAACCGCTCTTGCTGTATCCACAGATGATGCGGTTGCACCTGCAAAAATTCTGGGTAAATATGCAGAAGAATCGAAAGGTAAATTCACTATTAAAGCTGGCTTTATGGATGGTCAAGCAATTTCCGTTGAGGAAGTTATGGCTCTGTCCAAACTGCCAAGCAAAGAGCAGCTCCTCTGCATGCTGCTTAGCGCGCTTAACGGTAACATCCGTGGTTTGGCTGTTGCTCTTAACGCAATCGCAGAAAAAGAACCCGCATAACAATCGGTTATGCAACATAAGCGCAATAAGCGCATCGCATCGTTGAATGCGAAATAATATTAGGAGGTAAGCTAACATGGCTTCTGAGAAAATTTTAAAATTTGTTGAAGAAATCAAAACTCTGACTGTTCTCGAACTTTCTGAGCTCGTAAAAGCAATCGAGGAGGAATTCGGCGTTTCTGCTGCTGCTCCTGTTATGATGGCTGGTGGTGCTGCTCCTGCTGCTGCAGCTGCTGAAGAAAAAACCGAATTCGACGTTATCCTCACCAGTGCTGGCGGCTCTAAAATGGGCGTAATCAAACTGGTTAAAGATATGACCGGTTTGGGCTTGAAAGAGGCAAAAGAGATTGTTGACGGTGCTCCCAAAACAATTAAAGAGGGCGTTTCCAAAGCTGATGCTGACGAGATGAAAGCAAAGCTGGAAGAGGCTGGCGCAACCGTAGAACTGAAATAATTCGGTTTTATATTGTCTTTTTAAGGCGAGTACTTTTGTACTCGCCTTTTTCTTATAAATTTATATTTATCAGGCATTGTGTGTATTATATTTTGTTATGTATGTGTTTCTAAAAGATAGATACCGTCATATTGTAAATAAATTGTAAACAAAAAAGACAAGTCATCGCTTTAATGCGGTAAAATGTGATATAATGTCAAGAATAATATTTGTCTAGGAGGGGCTGTATGAGTACTAAGGAGGTTATGATGCTTATTTCCATGATCGGCTATTTGTTGCTGATTGTGGCGATTGGTATACTATTTGGCAAGCATAATAAAACAAGTGAAGAGTTTTACATAGGGGGGCGCGGGCTTGGCCCTTGGGTAACTGCGATGAGCGCAGAGGCGAGCGATATGAGCGGATGGCTTTTGATGGGTCTGCCTGGGCTTGCTTACGCCACAGGCCTTGCCGATGCTGCATGGACTGCGGTTGGTTTGGCATTGGGTACCTATCTAAACTGGGTATTTACCGCACGCCCTTTGCGTATTTATACGCAAGTTGCAAAAAACTCAATTACCGTACCGGATTATTTCTCGAACCGTTTTCATGACAGTAAAAAGATATTAATGAACATAGCGGCATTGTTCATTTTACTATTTTTCGTCGTGTATACAGCATCGGGCTTTGTGGCATGCGGTAAGCTGTTTGCATCGCTTTTTGGCTTTAATTATGCAGCTTCTATGGTTGTATCGGCAATTATTGTTGTGGTGTACACAGTTGTGGGGGGCTTTTTGGCAGAAAGTGTTGTTGACTTTGTGCAGGGTACACTCATGTTTGTGGTGCTCATTACAATTGTTACCATTGGCGCAAACGCTGCGGGCGGTTTTGCACAGGTGATTGCAGATGGCAGTGCGCGCGAAGGCTACCTCAGCCTGTTCCAAATCAACAGTTTAGAAACAGGGGCTGCATTGAACTTTGATATTATTAAAATACTGTCTGGCTTGGCATGGGGATTGGGCTATTTTGGTATGCCGCACGTCTTGCTACGATTTATGGCAATCCGAGATGCCCGCGAGTTGAAAAAATCCCGTCGCATTGGTTCCACCTGGTGCGTGATTTCGCTTATAATGGCAGTATTAATCGGTATTATTGGTAGGGCATTGTATCCTACTTTGCTAGCAGGTGCCGCAGTAGAGAATATTTTTATCGAAATGTGCAAACGCCTGCTGGATACGGGATTACTGCCGATTCTAGCCGGAGTGATGCTGTGCGGCATCCTTGCAGCACAAATCAGTTCATCCGATTCTCAGCTGCTTCTTGCATCTTCTGCGGTGGCACAAAACTTTTTTAAGGGCTTAGTTAAGCCAAAAGCAACCGAAAAAGAAATTATGAAGGTATCCCGCATCACGTTGGTTTCGGTTGCAGTGGTTGCGGCATTGTTTGCACTTAACCCTAACAGCTCGGTATTCCGAATCGTATCGTTTGCGTGGGCGGGTTTTGGTGCAACATTTGGGCCGCTTATCATCTTTTCGCTCTACTGGAAACGCATCAACCTTGCAGGCGCAATTGCCGGTATGGTAGGCGGCGGTGTAACGGTCGTATTATGGAAGGTACTGATATCAAAACTGGGCGGTATTTTTTCTGTATATGAACTGCTGCCTGCGTTTATTGTTTCTTGCTTGTGCATTTATATTGTAAGCAAAGTAACCGCTGAGCCAAGCAAAGAGATTTATGCAGAATTTGAAGAATACAAGCGAATGATGAAAGAGCAGTAGTAGAAAAGAGGGTTCACCGTGCTGCGGTGGGCCCTTTTTGCAATATAAGGTAAACCGCTCTTTCCTAATATTAAGTTTCGCGCTATAATAAATGTATGAAATAGTAAGATTGAGAGGGCAGATACATGAAAGTTTTGGCTATCGGGGATGTTGTAGGGCAGGCGGGCTGTGATATGGTACGGCAGCATCTCTATAAAATAAAAAGTGAACATAAAATCGACTTGTGTATTGCAAACGGTGAGAATTCTGCAGAGGGCAATGGTATTCTGCCGAGCTCTGCAAGTGCTTTGTTTGAAGCAGGGGTAGATGTTATCACTACCGGTAACCATGGTCTGCGTCGCCGCGAAATTAATGACCTGCTTGATCAAAATATTGGGGTGATTCGCCCTGCAAACTATCACCCTACCGCGCATGGCTTTGGCTATTACATCTACGATATGCTGTCCTACCGTGTGGCAATCATCAATCTGCAAGGCGTAGTGTATATGGAAAATCTCGAAAATCCGTTTGAATGCATGGACAGGCTGTTGTCTGAGATTGATGCTACAGTAAAAATTGTAGATTTTCATGCAGAAGCCACCAGTGAAAAACTGGCAATGGGCTATTATCTCGACGGCAGAGTCAGCTTGCTTTTTGGTACGCACACGCATGTGCAAACAGCAGATGAGCAAATTTACCCGCAGGGGATGGGTTACATTACCGATTTAGGTATGTGCGGCCCCAGTGTGTCGGTTCTGGGGGTGAAGCCGGAACTTGCCATCCGTAGGCTGAAGACACACCTGCCCACCCGCTTTGATAATGCCGATGGAGCATGCCAAATCAACGGAATTGTTGCCGAAATAAATGAGAAGACTGGCAAAACGACTAAAATTTATAGAGTTTCCATAAAAGAATAATGAAAATTTCCTATATTTTACTTGCAACTTTTTCCAAAATGCTATATGATAGGAATAAGCAAATTGTCTGAAAGTGTGGTATTATCTTACATCGTGCGGTATTAGCAGGAGGGATTCAACATGGAAGTGCTAAAAGTTTCGGCAAGATCTGTTCCAAACTCTGTAGCAGGTGCAATAGCGGGTGTAATCCGAGAAAAGGGTGCGGTAGAGGTTCAAGCTGTGGGTGCTGGTGCATCCAATCAGGCGATAAAAGCTGTGGCGATTGCAAGAGGTTATCTTGCTCCCGCCGGCATTGATCTCATCTGTATCCCCGCTTTTGTCAATGTGGTAATCGATTCGGAAGAGCGTACAGCAATTAAACTGATTGTAGAGCCCCGGTAATTACCAAAAACTAGCTGAAAACAGCACAGCATTGCGGCAAAGCCCAAAATAGGCTTTGCCGCTTTTCCATGTAAACAGTAAATAAGAACATTTGGTACTTGTTCTAAGTTGCAAAATGGGGTAAAATAAAGGGTACTAAAGATGTTTGCTTATTGGAGGAACCTATGACCAAACGAATTACAGCGATTACAATATCGTTTGTCTTATTACTCACCTTGCTTTCAGGGTGCAAGCTTAAATTAGCCGAAACGGGTGGTTTTATTGGGGCGTCCTTGCAAAATGAGGGCAAAACAGAAAATCAATCGGTGCAGCGTGCTGTTGATACGCTGAAAATTGCATATAATAATACGGATTCTTTAAATCCTTATCTTGCTGTCAGCACGATGAACTTAAATGTAATTTCGTTGCTTTACGATCCGCTTGTTAAACTAGATCAGCAGTACAAACCGCATAACATCATTGCAGAGGATATACAGCTTACACCGCAGCAATGTACCGTGACAATCAAACAAGGAGTTCATTTCAGCAATGGTTTGCCTGTTACGGCGAACGATGTAGTGTATTCGGCGCATCAGGTGCTTACCGAGGGTAACAGCTACTTTGGGCTGCTCAGCGGTGTCAGTGAGGTAACGGCTGCAGATAGCCGCACAGTGGTATTTACGTTGCGTGCGCCCGACCGCCTGTTTGCCAACCTGCTTACGTTCCCTATCGTCAGCGAAAAAAATCCAACCATCGGCAGCGGTCGTTATATCCTTCAGGGTAGCGGAGAAGACGTAAAATTAACGTTGAATCCAAACTGGTTTGACGGGAATAAAAGCCAAATCAAGACAATCGAATTGGTGAATCAATTAGATAAAGATACATTGATTTATAGCCTGAAACTTGGTACAATAAATTATGTCTATTCCGATCTATCCAGCAGCGAGGTGTTATCTCTTGGGATTAGCACACAATCGGTACCACTAAACCATTTGATTTACCTTGGAATCAACAGTACGAAAAAGCTTATTTCAGATGCACGCATGCGTAAAGCGCTTAATCTTTGCATCAACCGTGCAGAATTGGTTGGCGGAACTTATGCATTGCGCGCTGCAGAGGCGCACACACCCTTTAATCCCAAATGGGATGAGGTTACCAAGTTGAATTACAAACAGGAGCAGGATTATACGGCGGCGGCTGCACTGATGGAAGAACTCGGATATAAGCCCGAAAGCAAGGACAGTGAGGGCTATTACACCACAAGGCAAGGCAGGCTGCGCTTGCGGATTTTAGTGAATTCAGAAAATGCAAGTAAAATGCAGGTGGCAAAGGTTTTACAAAAAAACTTTTCGGAACTTGGGATTGAACTTGTAATTGAAACCAAAGCATTTGAAGAGTATAAAACGGCACTGGCACAATGGAATTTTGACCTCTATTTGGGGGAGGTTAAATTGTACAATAACATGAACCTTACTGCCCTGCTTACTCCAAAATCAAAGCTTGGTTTCGGTAATATCGAGAATGGAGAATTGATTACCGCCAACAATGCAATGATGGCGGGCACAATGGATGTAAAACAATTTATGGGCGTATTTGATAAGTTTACGCCGTTTGTACCGCTGATGTACCGCAGCGGTATGGTATCATTCTCGCGCGATACATTTTTTGAAGCCCCTGCAACAGAGCAGGATATATTTTACAACATAGAACAATGGTAAACGGTATTTGCCACAAAGGAGGAGTTAATTTTGGTTAAGCTTGAAACTCATCTGGGAGAAACAAATATTTCGCAAGAATATTTTTCAAACCTTGTCGGTCATGCTGCATCGGAATGCTTTGGCGTTTCAGGTATGGCGGTAACCGATGCAAAACAGAGCCTTAAGTCGGTTATCACTAAAAAGCAAGCGCTGGACCAAGGCGTGCGTGTGCGTATTTCGAACGGTAAGTTGGTAGTCGATTTGCACATTATGGTTACTTATGGCGTGAACATCGCCGTTATTGTCAAAAGTATCGTCAATAAAGTACGCTATACGGTAGAGGAGGCAACCGGTATGGAGGTTGCACGTGTCAACGTATTTGTCGATTCTATGAAGACAGAGTAAGGCAATTTAACCTTAAAAGGAGTGTTAATTCGTGATAGAAGGATCACAATTGCGTGATGCGTTTATATCTGCGGCGCATAATATAGAAAACCAAAAACAGGCTGTTGATGCTCTGAACGTTTTTCCGGTGCCGGATGGAGACACCGGTACGAATATGTCAATGACCATTACGGCGGCCGCCCGTGAACTTAGTACATTAGAAAACAACACCACGGTTGCCGAGGCTTCGCAGACAGCAGCATCTGCTTTGCTGCGCGGTGCACGCGGTAACTCGGGTGTTATATTGTCGCTGCTGTTCCGCGGCTTTTCCAAGGGGCTTGCAGGCAAGCAAAGTGCCGACGGAAGCGACTTTGCCAATGCCCTTACAAAGGGTGTGGAGGCTGCTTATAAAGCAGTTATGAAGCCAACCGAGGGTACCATCCTCACGGTTGCGCGTTATGCAGCCGAACGTGCAAAAGTAGTTTGCAAAAAAGACAACGACCCTGTGTTTGTATGGAGTGAAATTATTGATGCTGCAAAAGACGCGCTCGATAAAACCCCCGAGATGCTGCCGGTGCTGAAAAAAGCCGGTGTGGTAGATGCAGGCGGAAAAGGTTTGCTTGTGATCTTTGAAGGCATGATGAGCGTTTTCCGTGATAATGTCATCATTCAAAACACTGCTGCAGAGCAGAAGATTGCCGTTTCATGGGACGAAAGCAGCAGAGATGCGGCTGCAGAGTATGAAGGCGAGGATATCACCTTTACATACTGCACCGAATTTATCGTGGTTAAAAAAGAGGACGCTGAAGATGCTTTAAAACTGCGTGCTTTTCTGGAATCGATTGGTGACAGTGCGGTAGTTGTTGACGATGATGAAATCATCAAATGTCATGTCCATACCGATAACCCCGGTACCGCGATGCAGGAGGGGTTAAAATTCGGCTACCTTATCAACATGAAAATTGATAACATGCGCGAGCAGTTTGAAAAGAAAAAACAAGCGAAGCAGAAAAAAGAGCTGGCACCCGAGTATGTTCCTGTTGACCCCGACCGTAAATACGGATTTGTTGCGGTAGCTGCAGGCGAGGGCATTCAAAATATCTTTAAAGAGTTGGGTGCAGACAATATCGTCAGCGGCGGGCAAACAATGAACCCATCTACCGAAGACATTCTTACAGCAATTCATGCTACTCCTGCAAAAACGGTATTTGTATTGCCGAACAATAAAAATATTATTATGGCTGCGGAACAAGCCATCAAGCTTGCAGACAGAAAAGTTTGTGTTCTGCAAACACGCACCGTACCGCAGGGTATGACGGCTATGCTTAACTTTGACCCTGAAGCGGATTCAAACCAAAACCAAATGACCATGACGGATGCGTATGAAAAAGTGACAACCGGTTCGGTTACCTTTGCTGCGCGTGATTCCGATTTTGATGGACACGATATCAAAAAAGGTGAGATTTTAGCGCTTGAAAACGGCAAACTTGCATTTGTAAGCAATGATCTTATCAAAGCAACCGTAAAGCTGACAAAAGGCATGCTGAAAAAAGATACCGCTTTTGTGAGCGTATACTATGGCAGCGATGTTACCGAAGAGCAGGCGGCAGAGGTAGAGCAAGCCATTCGCGCAAAACTGCCTGAAGATGTTGAACTGACCATGCTTTGCGGAGGGCAGCCTGTTTACTATTTCATTATTGCAGTAGAATAACAGAACAATCGATATATTGAATTAGCAAAAGGAACGCTGCTGCGTTCCTTTTTTTATGCTTGCGTAAATGGATGTACAACGAAGCATCATCGCAATAGAGAGCCAAACCGAAAGTTGACAACCTAGGTAAAATGCTATAAACTATTGTTGATAGTTTGGCAGATTTTCCGAAAGGGTAGAGATATATTATGATTTTAGCCATTGATATCGGCAACTCGAACATAGTAATCGGCGGATACGAAAAAAATAAACTGTTGTTTGTATCCCGCATCAGCACCGATACTACTCGTACCGAGTTTGAATATGCCGTGGTTATCAAAGATATTTTGGAGCTTTACAACTATAATAAGGATAAAATCGAAGGTGCCATTATTTCATCGGTGGTACCTATGCTGTCATCTGTGCTTAAAAATGCAGTTCGTTTAGTAAAACCGGTGCACATTTTATCGGTGGGGCCGGGTATTAAAACAGGAATCAACATTAAAATAGATAACCCTGGGCAACTGGGGGCAGATTTGCTTTCTACCGCCGTGGGTGCTATGGAAAAATACCCCTTGCCCGCCATTATTATCGACCTTGGTACAGCCACAAAACTTTCGGTAGTGGATAAGGAAAAGGGCTTTCGCGGCGGCGCGATTATGCCGGGTGTGATGATTGCACTGGATGCACTTAGCAGCAAAACAGCCCAGTTGCCGCAGATAAGTTTGGATGATGAAGTGAAACACCCCATCGGTACGAATACCATCGACTGTATGAAATCGGGTGTTGTTCTTGGGGCTGCCAGTATGATTGATGGCATGATACAGCGTTACAAGGCTGCCCTTGGCGAAGAAGCCACAGTAATTGCATGCGGCGGTTTGGTAAATGCTATTTTACCGTACTGCACCTGCGAAATCATCCGGGATGATAACCTGTTGTTAGACGGTTTATATGCACTTTACAAAAAAAACATCAATTAAAAAGTTAATATTTTCAGAGTGTGAGCAATAATGCCTGTGTAGGTTACATATGTAACGGTTTGGGTATACTAACGATGTACCATAACTATGCTCGGTATTATGGCTTAGCGGTCTGATGATATAAATTTATCTGCACTGCATCCCATAGGGAGCAGTAGCGAGGAGGAAAATTTTATGTCAACAAACTCTGCAAAAATCAAAAAGCTGACGCAGCTTGCGCTGCTGTCGGCAATCCTGTTCATCATGGGGTTTACGCCGCTGGGGTCCATCCCGTTTGGAGGACCAATTGTGGCAACGTTAGCACAAATCCCCGTAGTAATCGGCGCAATTTTAATGGGAACAGGTGCGGGTGCATTTTTAGGCGCGGTATTCGGGTTTGTAAGCTTTTTATGGTTTACAATGTATGCTCCGCCGGTAGCATTCGTTTTTAGCCCGTTTTACAGTGTAAACCTTGCCCAGGGCGATGCCCTCAAAGCAGTTTGGTTTGCGATGTGCAGCTTGATTATCTGCTTTGTACCTAGAATTTTGATTGGCATTGTATCTTCAAAACTGTACCAGAAGATTTACGATAAAACAGGAAGTGTGGGCAAAGCGGCTGCGGTTGCAGGTGTTTGCGGTTCTCTCACCAACACATTGCTTGTTTTGCTCGGTATTCTCGTGTTTTTTGCCGAACCATACGCTGCGGCAAACGGCAATCAGGTAATTTGGGCAATTTTGGGCACATCCATTTTAGTTAATGGAATACCAGAAGCCATTGTTACACCGCTGATTACAGTAGCTGTGGTAAAACCAATGAAGAAGATTCAAGATAAAGCAAAATAAAAGAATAAACCGACCGTAATATTACGGTCGGTTTATTCTTTTATAAAATTACAAATTGTATTTATTCTTTAATCACTAACCCCAACAGCCTTGATAAATCGCATGCCTGCATGGCGTTCACAATCAGCCCTTTTAGTTCATCGCCTCCAAGCACAATGCCCTCAATATTACAGGATGATAAATCTACCCCTTTTAATGGGGTACGAAACAACTCTGCCGAACGAAGGTTGCAGTCAGAAAAGGTCGCGTAGCGAATGGTCATCTCCTGCATCACGCAGTTCGATAAATCATTGCCATTAAACGCTACGCCTTTCAGCATTGCGCGAAATAACGTGGCATAGCGGGCGTTACAGTTTGTAAAATGGGTGTGGTTTAGGCTGCAATCGGTAAAGCTTGCCCCCATCAGCTTGCAGCTTTCAAATGTTACACGCTGAAAAAAACATTCCGTAAGGTCGATGTTTGAAAAATCGCATTTACGAAAAATTACATCTTTAAAAGAGCTTTTGGGCATCAGACAAGCAGTAAAACAACAGTTTTCAAACAAACAGTCGTTAAAATCAAGTTTTTCGGTTCGAATATTTGGAACATCGCAACCAACAAAATGGGTATGTTCGATGCTCGTATCATCGCGTTGGGCACAGAGCATAGTTGCAAAAAAATCGACATTTTGCTGTAAATGTGTCGATAACACCGGTTTTAATAGTTTCATTCAGTTACCTCTAGATACTTGCATTTTTAATCATATTTTGCACCTGCCCGCGTAGCAAAATATGGGCAGGCTGCGAAAGAGCAGGGTCACCGGCGAGCAGTTCGGCAGCTGCGTCTTGCGCAAGGCGCAGCAATTTTATATCGGTGAGCATGTCGGCTATTTTAAGCTGTGGCAAGCCGTGCTGACGGCTGCCGAAAAAGTCACCGGGCCCGCGCAGTTTTAGGTCTTCCTCTGATATTTTAAATCCGTCTAAAGTATTTTTGATTACAGAAAGCCGCTCGGTGTCACTATCCGATACAAGGATGCAAAAGCTTTCTTTGCTGCCCCGCCCGATGCGTCCGCGCAGTTGGTGAAGCTGGCTTAATCCAAAACGTTCTGCGTTTTCTATCAGCATAACCGTTGCACCCGGTACATCCACGCCCACTTCGATGACAGTGGTAGAAACAAGCAACTGCGTTTTGCCTTCGGCAAAAGAACGCATTACCTTATCTTTTTCGGCAGGCTTCATTTTGCCGTGCAACAAGCCTACGCTGTAGCCTTTAAAATCTTGTTTTGCAAGTTTATGTGCATATTCGGTAGCCGATTCTAACCCCAAGTCGGTTTCGCCTTGCTCTACCAAAGGGCATACGATATACCCCTGCTGCCCCGCATCAAGGAGCTTTTTCATAAAACCATAAGCGCGGTGGCGTTTGGGTAAATCAATCACATAAGTTTTGATGGGCTGACGCCCCTTGGGCAGTTCATCGATAATCGAAACATCTAAGTCGCCGTAAATAATCAGCGCCAGTGTGCGGGGGATAGGGGTTGCAGACATAACCAGTACATGCGGGTTGCTGCCTTTATGGGATAGAGTCAGCCGCTGTGCCACACCAAAACGGTGCTGTTCGTCGGTTATGACAAGGCCGAGATTGTGAAATGAGACATTATCTTGAATTAACGCATGGGTACCCACAATAAAATCGATTTCACCATTTGCAAGAGCCGCTTTAACGTTGCGTTTTTGTGCGGCGGTAAGCGAGCCGGTAAGCAGCCCCAATCGAATGCCCACGGGGCTGAGAAGGGCAGTAAGTGTACGGTAATGCTGTTCGGCTAAAATCTCTGTAGGCACCATCATAGCAGTTTGATAGCCGTTTTGTACGGCAAAGTAAGCGCAAGCTGCACCCACCAAGGTTTTGCCCGAGCCAACATCGCCTTGTATCAACCGGTTCATAGGTACATCCTTACACAAGTCAGATGTACATTCTGCAATCACGCGCGCTTGTGCATTGGTAGGGGTATAAGGGAGGGTATTATAAAAATGTTTCAACGATATGTCACCCATTTTTGTACCTGTTTCGGTTTTGCTGCCGGTGCGCAAAAATGACATGGCGAGGTTGAGGACAAGAAGTTCTTCAAAAATCAGCCGTTTGCGTGCGATTTCAAGCGCATGGTCGGATGCAGGCTGGTGAATGTTGCATAAGGCAAAAGTGCTGTGACAAAGCTCGTAGCGGCGGCGCAGGTCACTGGGGATGGGGTCTGCAATGCTGTCTTGAATCAGCTCAAGTGCTTGTGTTACATTTGTTTGTATCAGTTTGGAAGAAAGCCCTGCGGTGAGCGGATAGATGGACAGAAAAGTTTGGCTTTCATCATAAACCATTACCATGGGTGCAGACATTTCACGGCGGGTTAACCGCCCTGCCACTTTGCCATAGAACAAATATTCGGTATCCGGTTTTAACGCATCCACCGTGTATTTGGCGTTAAAAAAGGTGATGATCATATCCGATACACCATCGGTAACTGTGACCTTAAACAGCGATAACCCTTTTCGAATGCGCTGTTCGCCGGTTTTAGCCACCACGGTTGCCACAATAGCACAGGGCTTGTCATACGGGGCGCTTGCAATTGCTTGCGGCTGCGAAAAATCGATGTAAGTGCGCGGGTAATAGTGAATGAGGTCCTCTATTGTAAAAATGCCGAGCTTACCGTAAAGCAACCCCCGCTTTTCGCCTACTCCTTTGAGAAAGCGAATGGGCGTATCCGTTTTAGAATTCATCGTTTTTCACCGCCTTTCTCTATTACATCTATTTTACCTTGTTTGTATTATAGAAACAAGCAAAAATTTAGGGAAAAACAGTTGACAAGCGGTTATTTAGCTGATATAATAAATAAGTTCCGAAAAACAAGAGCCACTAGCTCAGTTGGCAGAGCATTTGACTTTTAATCAAAGGGTCCGGAGTTCGAATCTCCGGTGGCTCACCAAAAAACAGGGTACTCAATGAGTACCCTGTTTTTGTTTTGTTGTTATTTCATAAAAAACAGACCGATTCATATTGAACCGGTCTGTTTTCATATCTGCTAATCTTCTTTGCCGTTTACATAAAAACCAACATCGCGGGGGAGCTTCACTCTATCTTCCTCTTCATCGTCAGTATCCATAATATCTTTGGGGCAATAGGTTGTGCTGTTTTTCGCGTTATCGGTAACCTTGGCGCTTACCAAATCAAATGTACCGCTTCTCTCATTTTTTTCTATCGAGAGAGTGCCTTCATAGCATTTGGTAATAGGGTTATAATCTTTAGGCGAAAATCCGATGCTCATGCTGCGCCCGTTTTCTTCGTTTTTAAAGCGGAGATAAATGCGGCGGATACCCGAATGATCGTCGCTTGCTTTCACCGACACAGTCAGCTTTCCGGGTGCGTCCACACCTGCTTGGTTAAATGTTACGCTGTCCAGCTCCGGCGCAGTGGTGTCAGCAGCTTTGCCCTGGCTTTCAACTTGGAAGTGAGGCTCCTGTGGCAGCAGTTCAAATTCGCAGTGGTCATCTTGCTCGCTTTCGGGGCCGTAGTACTGGCGGTTGCCTGCTTCATCACTTACCAAAACACGGTACAGTTCAAAGTTGCCTGCCTGCTCGTGTCTTCCAATATCAAGGGCTTTTACATAACAGCCTGTTGATGGATTGTAATCATTTTTGCTGAGCATAGAAACCGCTAGTATACGGTCGTTGCTTTTATTTTTAAAACGAACCGATATTTGCTTAACACCCGAGAGATTGTCGTTTGCCTTTGCCGAAACAACAATTTTACCGCCTGCATTTGCTGTTGTTTTGTCAATGCTGACGCTTGTGAGCGTTGGTGCGATATTGTCTGCATTTTTATTGCTTACGGTAAAGCTCGGCTCTTGAGGCAATGCGAAGTAGTCCCATTTTTTGTCATCCTCAATTTCTTGTTGGGGCAGATACTTTTCTTTGTTTTTTGCTTTATCCGTCAGCATAGCACTTTTTAGTACAAATTCACCTTCAGGTTCATATTGTTCTATTTCAATGTTGCCGCGATATACGCCGGCGGCAATGCGGTTGGTTTCTTGCAAAGTAAGTATCTGTGTACGGTCGCTGTCCTCATTTTTAAAGGTGAGTGCAATGCGATCTATCGCAGCAGCGGTATCGGTTTTAACGGTAACATACACATTGTTGTTGCCGTAAACTGTGGTTTTATCAAGGGCAATGCTGCTGATTTTAGGTGCTTTGCCAGTTTCTTTTTGCTGGGTTACAGCAAAACCGAGTTCCTGTTCTAAAGGCAGATTGTGGTTTGCTTTTGAAAGGCTGCCTTGCGCGGAATAGGTTTGAGAGTTCTTTGCATTGTCGTTTAGCGTAACGCTGTGCAGAACAAAGTTGCCTGAAGGCTCAAAAGCAGGGATGGTAACTTCTTTTTGGTAAACATCTGTAGCTGCATCGTAATCTCTCGATAGCATGACTGCGCTGATGGTATGGTCGTTGCTGCTGTTGCGGAACGTTACCGAAACATTTTTGATGCCGGACTTATCATCGGCAGCTTTTACAGTGAGTGTGAAAACACCGGATGCACCGACAGTGGTTTTATCAATACTGATATGATTAAGCACAGGCGGGGTCCAGTCGGTTTGGTCTGCAGCTTTGGCTTGTACGGCAAAAGCTGTGGTGCTGCCTGCTGCCATAGTTGCTGCAAGTGTTACCGCAAGTACCGTTTTAAGATGCTGTTTCATCTATTTTCCTCCTTTATTATCGTTATGTTACCAGTATAGCTTTTAAAAGTTAAAGAGTAATGGAGTAATAGTTAAGGTTTCTTAATTATTACCGCATTTCAATTTTATCTTTAACTGATATAATAGATAAGAAAGCACTACAAAGAGGGGCGGAAAGAATGCAGAAAATTTTAATTGTGGATGACGATAATGCCATTGCGGAATTGATGTCGGATGCACTGGAAGATGAGGGATTTGAAACTGCGGTTTGCGGTAACGGCGAAGAGGCATTGGCGCTTTTAAAGTCAACAGCAAATATTTCGCTGATACTTTTGGATGTGATGATGCCAAAAATGGACGGGTTGGAGCTGTGCCGCAGAATACGTGATACGGTCACCTGTCCCATACTTTTTGTAACAGCCAAAAACCGCACGTTGGATACCATGCTGGGTTTGGAGATGGGCGGCGACGATTATATCTTTAAACCATTTGTTGTGGAAGAACTGGTTGCACGTGTAAAAGCACATTTGCGCCGTGAAAAGCGTACCATGCTCAGCGATACCAACGACAGCCTTGCCTTTGGCGGCATTGAGCTTAAAAAAGACAGCCTTGAAGCATTCAGAAACGGCGAGGCGGTTGCCCTGTCTCCGCGGGAGTTTCGCCTGCTTTACTATTTTATTAAAAATGCAGGCAAGGTTTTAACACGAGAGCAGATATTCAACGGGGTTTGGGGCGTGGATTATGGCGATATCGGCACTGTTGCAGTGAACATCAAAAACCTGCGCGATAAAATCGACCCCGATAATGAGTACATAAAAACAGTTTGGGGTGTAGGCTACAAACTGGTTAAGCCATCGGGTGATGTACGATGAAGCTGAAAAAGCGCTATATCAGTATTCGTTATAAGCTTACCTTAACTATTTTAATCGCATTTGTTACGAACTTCTGTTTTTTAATGGCATATTATCTGTTTTTGGTATCGGATGACATACCGAAAAATTTTAATCAGCTTCAGCTTGCGCTCCATCGTGCCAACTACCGCAACCTGCTGTTTGCTGAGCTGCTGCTGATTGCACTGATGCTGGCGGTTGTTACATTTGTCATTTATTTAAAAGTGGTGCGTCCCGTTGAGGCCTTGAAAAAAGAGATGGAAGATTATCAAAACGGTATCAAGCCCAAGCCAGTAAATAAAAAAGATGAAATTGGTCAGCTGCAAAACCAGTTTGTACAGCTTACCTGTGATATTGAGAGAGAAAAGCAGACGCAAAACCGCATTATTGCATCGATTTCGCATGATATTAAAACACCGCTTACCTCTGTAATGGGGTACGCGGAGCGTCTGCAAAAAGGCGGGCTTACCCAAGAGCGTGAAACGCGGTATATCAAAACCATCTACGATAAATCAGTTTGCATCAAAGACTTGATTGAAGAATTTGATGATTACCTCAGCTGCAATCTGCAAAAAACACTCAAGCTGCAAACAATTACGGTGGAAGAACTTTGCCGCATTCTATCGGCAGACTACCGTGATGAACTCGAGCAGATGAAGGTGGATTTTACGGTGAATACAGATTGCCCGCAGGTTTGCCTGTGTTTGGATGTTGCAAAGCTGCGGCGGGTATTCGGCAACATCATCAGCAACAGTATCAAGCATTTTGGCGAAAACAACCGCAGTATCAATGTAACTTGTGTTCAACATAAAAAAACGGTGCAGTTTTGCATCAGCGACAGCGGCACAGGTGTTTCGCCAGAAATGCTTGAGCGCATTTTTGAACCGCTCTATACTTCGGATGCGGGAAGAAGTGTTGCGGGGCTTGGGCTTGCTATCTGCCGCGAAATAGTGCGCGCGCATGGCGGTAAGATATGGGCAGAGAACAATTCAGCCGGTGGGCTGAGTATTATTTTCACACTAAAAATAAAAAGTGACCAATAGATTACAGATTTCTTACAAAATTTTCTCAAACCTCCGAAAAGTTCATCTTAGGTTCATACAGCACCCGTATCATCGTTACAGGATCAGCGGTGAACGGAGAACCGCAAACCTATAATAAAATTTTGGAGGAATAAACAATGAAAAAAGTACTTTCTCTTGTTTTGGCTGTTGTAATGTGCTTTGGTATGTGCACCGTAGCATTTGCAGCCAAAGACACCAAGCCAATGAGAATCAGAGTAATTGACAGCGGCTACTACACTTACGATGATGATGACGACAAATTGACTACCCTCAATAAAGCAGATGCGAGCTCTCTTTCTGCAGACGAGACCTACTATATTCAAGTTAAAGCAATAGACAAAGAAACTAACAAAGAGGTTGACATTACAAAGCTGTCCGACCTTGATAACTATAAGGTTCGCTCCAGCATTGATGAGGGTGCTTCCTATATCTCATCTAAACCTTCTTTTGTAATTAAAACAGTAAAACAAATAGATGAAAAAAAAGATGCTTCTAAGAAAATGGCATTTATCACCTTTTCGACTGCTGACAAGTTCAACATGGAAGAGGTAGACCTCGACATGGAGATCAATGTTTACGGTGACGATTCTAACTGCAAGATTCTGTTGAACAACGATGAAGATGCAGATGCAAAAGATGAAAAAACCATCACTCTGTTTACAAACTCCGAAGTAAAATACGGCGAGACCGAAGCTAAAACCTATGTAAAAGTTGACGGCCCTATCGTAAAATTCGATGATATCGAAGACGACTGCGAGCTGGAGTTCGGCGACGACGAAGTTACCTTTGAAGTAAATGCAAAAGACCAGAAAGACCTGTTCTTAAGATTGGACGATTCTGACGAAGCACTTGAGGACAAATACCCCAACGCTGACTTGACCATCGTTTACTTTGCAGGCAACAACAAAACCTTCCGCCGCAACGGTACTCTCACTATCCCTGTAAAAGCAGCAGAAGGCAAAGACGGCAAACTCGTTGCTCCGTTTATCTACGAGAAAAACAACGGCAAACTGTCTGTTTGCAAAGACGCTAAATACAATTTGGATGATGAGAAATTCACCATCAAAACAAACAAACTCGGCAACTATGTTATTTCTGATGTAGAGTTGAAAACTGAAGCTGCTACAGATGAAAAAGGCGAAGAAACCAAAGATGGCGCAGAGAAAAACCCTGATACCGGTGCTAACGATTTCGTAGGCCTGGCTGTTGCTCTGGCTGTTGTTTCTGTTGCAGGCATTGCAGTTGCAAAACGCAAATAATGTTTGTACACGCCTCTTGTAAATAGGCTTAAAAAGCAGTACCGGTCTCCGTCGGTACTGCTTTTTTGTGTATTCATATATTATTTTGTAACTAAATGTAGTAAGATTGTAGCCTGAAGTTCACAGTAGATTCACACTGGCGGGGTAATCTAATATCAAGCCAAAAGGTACTGTTGCAATAGTGCAAATGCAGCAGTTGGCGATGTACTTTCAATTCCTCCATGAATTGAAAATTTCTCCCACAACGGCGAATGGACAGTGATGTTTCTCCACATCACTGCCGCTTGCTGTTACACAATAGTTTATCCCCTAAACAAGGTTTGATAATCTATAAAAAAGACGATGACGGTCGCTTTCCCGTCATCGTCTTTTTTATGCTTTTTCTGATGTAGCGGGCAGGCAAACCGTAAAGACGGTGCCTTTGCCTAGCTGGCTTTCAACAGAGATTGTCCCGTTGCTTAAATCTACAATGCGTTTTGCAATTGCAAGCCCAAGACCGTTGCCGTGGTGTGTGCGTGATTCATCAGCCTGATAGAATTGTTCAAAAATACGCTTTTGGGCAGATTCAGAAATGCCCACGCCATTATCTGATATGGTTACCTGTATATTTCCTCGGCTTTGTTGCAGAAATATGCCCAATGTGCCGCCTTGGTTTGAAAACTTAATGGCATTGTTCAATAGGTTAATCCAAACCTCCTGCAGTAAATCGCGGTAACCTATGTATTGGATTTCATCAAGTTCCAGTTCTAGAATCAATTCTTTGTCTTCCCAGCTCCTCTCTAACATCAGCAGTGTTCTGCGCAGCTGTTCATCTAAAGAGAAAGAACTTTTTTGCTCGGGAATGGTTCTGTTTTCAACTTGAGACATTTTAAGCAGATTATTTGAAAGGTTTGCAAGCCGTTCTGTTTCTTCAATAATGATTTCAGTATATCGTAAAAATTCATCTCTGGGCAGATTTTCGTCGCTCAGCAGTTTGGTAAAGCCTTGTATTGATGTAATAGGTGTTTTAAACTCGTGGGACACATTACGTACAAAATCTTTGCGAAGGTATTCATTGTGCCTCAGTTCCTCCGCCATCGTGTTAAAACTTTCAACCATCTGCTCTACTTCACTGGTATGAAATACAGCACGCATGATATGATTGATATTCTTTTTTGGTTTAAGCTGTACTTTAAAATTACCTTTTGCAACTTCTTCAAGTGATTTTGAAAGCTGAGTTAATGAATTTGTAAACCGTCTGGAGAGTAAGGCAGTGAGAATATTGCCAATAAAAAGACAGATGAGAATTACTTCTGCAGGTGACCGCAGCATGTTAAAATACCAAACCACCAAAGCCGTAACACTGCAAGAAACTAATTGAATGGCAAAGACAGAAAAAACAAACAGGCTGCGAATGGATGGTGCATGGATTGCTTTAAGAAGGCGCTGTTTTATATTCATACATTTTTCACCGCCTTGTAACCCAGCCCTCGTACCGTGACAATATCAAACTCATCCAAACAGTCAAATTTTTCACGCAGTCGCTTAATATGTACATCAACAGTACGTTCGTCGCTCGCCGTATCCAACCCCCAAATTTCGTCCATCAGCTGCTGACGTGTAAAAATTTGCTGAGGGTAGCTGAGCAGCTTGTACAGCAGATAAAATTCTTTCTTAGGCAATTCAATCGTATCGGACGGGGTAGTAACGGTAAGGGTGTTGCAGTCAAGCGTTACCTTGCCTATCACCATGCGGTGTTCGCTTACGATTTTTGCCCGCCGAAGCAGTGCGGAAACTCTGAGCAGCATTTCATTCATATCCACGGGCTTTACCATGTAGTCGTCGGTACCCAGTTCAAACCCCTTCTTTTTATCTTCGAAAGTTTCTTTTGCGGTTACCATTAAAATAGGCAGTTCATAATTGGCTTGCCTCAACCCTTGGGTAAGTTCATACCCGTCCATTTCCGGCATCATAATGTCACATATCATCAAGTCGATGTGCTGGCAGTCTAAAACTTCCAATGCGCGCAACCCATTTTCACACCCAAATACACGATAGCCTGCGTGTTCCAAACACGTAGACATCAATTTCCGTAAGTTTTTTTCATCCTCTACAACTAGTATATGAAACATGAAACCACCTTCTTCCAAGTAAAATATTCCAATCATATTATAAATTTTGTCTATGAATTGAAGATGAATTGGTCATAAGAAGTTTATAATAAAACTATCGAAACCTTAATAAATTTGTTAAAAATGGGTAATAATGGTTGAAAAAGGAATGAATAAGAGATAAACTAAATGATAATAAGATATAACCTATGCATCGAAAAAATAGATAGGGAGGAGAGCGGTTATGATCGCCTCGGAACGGGCAATGTTTATTATAAACCAGTTGAACAACAGAGGAATTATTGGTTTAACAACGCTTGCAAAAGAGCTGAATGTCTCAGATACAACAATTCGCAGAGATTTTGAAAAACTTGAAAACGAAGGTAAATTAAAGCGTGTACAGGGTGGGGCGGCACGCGTTTGTGATTGCGAGCAAGCACCGTATAGCACTTGGTTTAATGAGATAGTAACTATGAATGATGCAGAAAAAGGTATGGTTGCAAGACATGCAGCACAGGTTGTGAAGGACGGAGAATGTGTATTTTTGGATGCAGGAACCAGCATGGTGCCTTTGATCGATTATTTGGCAAACAGAAAAGTTAAGATTGTTACATACAACGAACTGATTGTGCGCAAACTGATAAACCCGATTGCAGAGATTTATATTATAGGTGGGCAATTTGCTTCAAACCATAGCATGAGCATCGGCCCCATCGCACAGGAAATGCTGGACCAATTTTATTTTGACCATATATTTTTAAGCTGCTCAGGGGTAGATTTAGAAAATTCGGTTGCTTATACCAATGAAATGGAAAGCGTTATCATGAAACGAATCGCACTTAAAAACACCAACCATCGGTATTTGCTGGCTGATGCTGATAAATTGAACAAGCGCGGATTTTATCAGTATACCAGTACAGAAAACTTTGATGCTGTGTTTTGTACGCAAGATAAACTAAACCGACAGATACCCGATAATTTTGTTATGGTGCTGTAAAATTGATGGTGGTGCTTATCCACAAAAGCTGATATAATAATACAAGAAAAAACAGCTCACAAGTTGGAGGAACAAAGATGAAAAAGGAATTTGCCGTTGTGGAAACACGTATGGTAGCCCCCCATGTAGCAAGCCTTACGGTACTGGCACCAGAGGTTACTAAAATTTGCAAACCGGGGCAGTTTGCGCATATCTACTGCGGGGGTGGAATTTACAGCATCACCCGTCGTCCACTTTCTATCTCTAAAATTGACGATGATAAACTTAGCTTTCTCTTTCACGTAAAAGGAGAAGGGACCCGTTGGCTTGCAGACCGCAAGCCGGGCGATTTCGTGGACATGATGGCACCTTTGGGTTCAGGCTGCTATCAATTGCCTGAAAGCGGAAGCATCATCATTGCAGCAGGCGGAATCGGCCTTGCACCTGTAATATTCCTTGCACAGACGGCTGTAGCAAAAGGGCTTAAGGTGTCGATGGTATTTGGTGCACGCGATCAGGACAATGTGTACTGCTTGGATGAGTTGGAGCGACTTGGCATAACTGTGCAGGTAGCTACCGAGGACGGCAGCGTAGGTGAGTGCGGTTTTGTTACTGCACCGTTAGAGCGTGCTTTGCAGCACGAAAAACCATGCGGCATTTTTAGCTGCGGCCCCGTACCAATGCTAAAGGCGGTGGTAAAACTGGCAAAGCAATACGGTGTGCCTGTGCAGGTTTCGATGGAGGAACGCATGGCTTGCGGAGTTGGTGCCTGCAAAGGTTGTGTAACAACCGTAAAGGATGCGAACGGTACCCACTACAAAAACGTATGCAGCGACGGCCCTGTATTTTACGGTGAGGAGGTGTTCTTCGATGAATAAACCCAATATGAGCGTTGAAATAGCAGGTATTAAAATGAAAAACCCTGTTATGCCGGCGAGCGGCTGTTTTGGTTTTGGCGAAGAATACACCCCTTATATGGATTTAAACGAGCTGGGCGCGATTGTTGTCAAATCGGTAACGATGAACGAAACTGCGGGCAACCCCGGCCCGCGTGTTTGCGAAACACCTGGAGGTATGCTCAATGCTATCGGCTGGCAAAACCCCGGTGCAGATGTGTTTATTCATGAGAAAATGCCGTTTTTGCGTCAGTTTAACACCCCGATCATCGTAAACTTGGCAGGCAAAACGGTAAAAGAATATGCAGAGCTTGCTGCAAGATTGGATGAAGTGCAAGGGATTTCGGGAATAGAGCTGAACATATCTTGCCCCAACGTTAACGAGGGTGGGGTAGCGTTTGGTACCGACCCAAAACTTGCTGCCGAAGTAATTGGAGCGGTGCGCAGCAGCACAAAACTGCCGCTGATTGTAAAACTTTCGCCAAACGTTACAGATATAACGGTGATGGCAAGGGCAGCGGAAGAAGCGGGCGCAGACGCTATTTCACTTATCAACACATTCACTGCAATTGCAATTGATATTAAAACCAGAAAGCCAATTATCGGTAACTTTACCGGCGGGCTTTCCGGCCCTGCAATAAAACCAGTTGCGTTGTATATGACCTACCGTGTTGCAAACGCCGTAAGCGTACCTGTCATTGGTATGGGCGGTATTCTTCGTGCCGAAGATGCAATTGAATTTTTGCTTGCGGGCGCAACTGCCGTTGCAGTGGGTATGGGTACTTTTGTTAACCCCACTGCAATGCCTGAAATTATTAAGGGCATTGAAGATTACATGATTGAAAATAAATTTGATGATGTGCATCAGATAATCGGCGGGCTAATTTGCAAATAATACCCCATAATTGATATACAAAAAAACAGGAGCTTCCAATCGGAAACCCCTGTTTTTTGATTTTTATTCACTTTTATAAAATGCGTAACGGTCTTTACCCGAATTCTTGACAAGATACAGGGCAAAATCGGCATTTTTAATGAGTTCTTTGTATGTTCTGCCGTCAGTAGGGTAAATTGCGATGCCGACGCTGCCGGAGATGCGATAGTTTTGGTCGTTACCGGTATAAATTTCATGGAATACCTTGCAAAGGTCGTTTGCTTTTTCCATAATTATTTCACGGGAACCGACATTTTTTAAGAATACCACAAATTCGTCTCCGCCAATGCGCCCGATAATATCGGCAGGGTGAAACAGCTGTAGCATATTTTGCGATATTCTCGAAAGTACGGCATCGCCGAATAAATGCCCAAGATTGTCGTTAACTCCTTTAAAGTTGTCCACATCAATAAAAAGCAGAGCATGAAAACCGTCGCAGCCCTCATCTTGCAAAAAATTGCTGATGAGCGTTTGAGTAGCGGCTTTGTTGTAAAGTTTTGTGAGCGGGTCGCGCTGCGATGCTTCTTTGAGCCTTTCGTTCTCGCGTTTGGATTTATCAATATCGGTTATTCTGCCTACAATTTTTAAGGGGCGGCTTTCATCACCCCGAATAAGCGATACTTGAATTTGGCACCACAGGTAGCCACCGTCACTTTTTAATATGCGGCACTCCATCTCATCATAATTTTTTTCTCCGCTTATAATGGAGGCAAAAAAATTTTTATATTGAAGTTGATCATCGGAATAAACAATGTTATTTTGTATATTACTTTGAGGAAAATGATGTGTTACAGGTGGATAACCAAACTTTTTTTCGAAATTTTTGGTATAAAAGATTTCATCGGTATCAAGGTTATACTCAAAAATAACACTGTGTGATTGTTCGCTGACGATGCGATACCGTTCTTCGCTCAACCTCAATTTTTCGGTAGCCAGTTTGGTTGCAGTAATATCCATTACAACCACATAAACCCAATATCTGCCGCTTGTGTCTTTTACAAGCTGCCCTCGGTCAAACAACCAATGTATTTTTCCATCCTCGCTGACAATACGAAACTCAAGCTTGTAACTGTCTTTCCGGGCAAACTGTGTATTTATATCCTGTAAAACACGGTTACGGTCGGGTTGGTATACCATATTCATTACGCGGTTGTCAAAGCGTTCGCGAAAGCGCTTTTCGGT
Organism: Hydrogenoanaerobacterium saccharovorans; assembly: GCF_003814745.1. Taxonomy (NCBI): domain Bacteria; kingdom Bacillati; phylum Bacillota; class Clostridia; order Eubacteriales; family Oscillospiraceae; genus Hydrogenoanaerobacterium; species Hydrogenoanaerobacterium saccharovorans. The sequence goes on from NZ_RKRD01000001.1 coordinate 319,575, forward strand.
GCAGCCAAACAATTGCAGCAGCCCTTCGCTGATAAAGTCGAAAGTCCAATCTTCGTTAGCAGCATAGCGGAATACTCCGCCCGGGATATTGGCTGTGAGTGCCTCGAATTTCTGGTTGGTATCGGTGAGTTCACGGGTATTACACCGTTGCATATATACAACATAAATTAGCAGCCCAAGCAACACAACAAGCTCTTTCAGCACCAGGAATAGCGCATAGTGCGAAATATCTTCGGTTTGAGAGCCAACATAACGGGCAGGCACTACGGTAAGCACATACCAGTCATTCACACCTGCGGGAGCATAACTTGCAATGTGCGGCTCGCCGTTTTTGAAATAGCGCATAATGCCGCTTTTATTTTCTGCCATATCTCCCACAAATTTATTTAGACTGTAACTGCGCTCGAACTCTTGATTTTTGAGCAGGTCAATATAATTGGAACAATCATTTTGGAACATGGATTGTGTGATAATCTGTCCGTTTTGCTTAATGATGTATGTATAACCTTTACCGTTAAAAATTTCAATATCTAAAAGTTCAGAAAAAATATTTGTACTGCAAAAACCTGCCAATACACTTACAATATGGTCGTTTTTATAAATGGGTACCGAAAACACAATGTGTTCTGCGCTGTTTGTTGCAGGGCACTCTAAGGATGCAACGCAGTTTCCCCCTGTCATTGACTTAATAAAAAAATCCGAATTGCTGCAATCAATCATTTTTCCATTGCTTTGGTAACCTTTACCATCTTTAGTTATAATACTGAGGGAATGAAAATCGTTGATATTTGTTTGTTTATCTAAAACTTTGAGTGTGCGGTCACTTATCAAGTCAGGGTCTTCCCGAACAAAAATAGATATTGCGTTTAGGGTATAAAACATATCCGAAATTCTTTTTTCGAGTGTATTGATGATTCTTTGATTATTTTCTTGCAGCAGCGTTTGGGTTTGGGCTCTCAGTTTGTTGTTAACCAAATGAGTAAAATCATAAAAGGAATAAATTATAATGGCAAGAATAAGGCTGGCAAGAATGATATGTTGAACCGTTTTTTTGGTTGCATTTATTTTTAACACAAATTCCCCCCCAAAAAAGAAAATAACTCTGCCAAAGGGGCAGAGCAAAACAAATGCAAAATAGTCCTTTAATCAATATAATACCATAATAGTTCATATTTTACAATCGTTGAACAAGATATAATTTGTAAAAAATGCCCGACAGAACCCAAAATGACTCTGCGGGCATTTGATTTTACTCCTGCGCGGCAAACGCTTCGGGGCAAGCTTGTTTTGCCATATCCTCAAGCATATCAAACATACGAATACCTTGCCGTTCAAACACCTCAAAGTCAAATTCAAAACACTTTGAATTTGCGTATGCGGGCGTGGTATTGTAAATTTGCGAGCCTTTTACCCCTTCCAGCCCGATTGCTTTGTCGTAGAACAACACATCAGGCATTAAATCAATTGCCTTGTCCTGCGGGTAAATCCATTCCCCGTATGCGGACGCACTGTTTTTAAACCCGATTGCCTCAAGAAGTTGACCTTCAAAGGTGTCTCCGGTAGCAAGGGTAAGGGGCATAAGCCGCAGGTAGGCAGCCACGGGCTGTTTGTCAACGGTGGCAGTTTTTATTTTTGCGGCAATTTCATCTATACGGGCGCTTTGCTCACTGAACAAAGCTTTACCCTTGGCAGCGCCGTCGGTTTCACCTTCAAAAATTCTGCCTACATCGGTATAAAGCGTCTCCAACTCCTGCATACTCTTTGCGCGCGGCAGCACTACCACTACGGCATTCATTTGCTGCAGCTTAACAAGGTCAGCTTCAATAAAAGGGGATGAAGTTAAGACAACATCGGGTTTTATTGTTTCGATACTTTCCATCTTGGGTGCGTTGATGGTACCAACCTTGGGCAGACCGTCAATATCTTCGTTTTCGTAAGTGCAATAGTCGCTTACGCCTGCAAGCTTATTAAAATACCCCAGGTCGCAAATAATCTCTGTCAGCGAAGGAGACAGTGATACAACGCGCTCCGGTGCTTCTTTAATGCGTGCTTTTTCAAACTTCACAGGAAAATTCCCGTTTTCGTCCATAGATTCCGATTCGGAAGTGCCTGCGCTGCCTGTATCTTTCTCTTTTTTTGAGCAGGCAGGTACAGCAAGCAGCATCGCAAAAGCGAGCAGCAAGGCGATGAGTTTTTTTATCGTCATAGTAATATTCCTTCCTTGTTCATTGCGCCGCAACTTATCTATTATTCTACCTCGTTCGGCAATGTGCTGTCAATTATTATAGTGTTTAAAAAGAGCGAATTTTGTGCTTGATAAATTTGGACAGTGTGAAAACAAAGATTGAAACAACCGATAAAAAAGCATATAATAAAAGTTACTATTATTCATGCTGAAAGGAAGATTATGTGTGATAACTGCAGCACAAGCCATTGTCAAGTCGCTTGAGATGGAAGGAGTATCGGTTGTATTTGGTTACCCCGGTGCAGCAATCTGTCCGTTTTACGACCAGCTGGCACATTCCTCTATTCGGCACATTTTGGTAAGACAAGAACAAAACGCAGGGCATGCAGCGAGCGGCTATGCACGAATTGCAGGCAAACCGGGGGTTTGTATTGCCACATCCGGCCCGGGTGCTACCAACTTGATTACCGCACTTGCTACTGCATATATGGATTCTGTCCCGCTGATAGCGATTACAGGCCAGGTATCTACCGAACTGTTGGGACGGGACGTATTTCAGGAAGCTGACATAACAGGCGCAGCTGAGCCGTTTACCAAACACAGTTTTCTGGTTAAGAACGCACAAGAGCTGCCGCAACGCATCAAAGAGGCTTTTTATATTGCGTCTACCGGTAGACAAGGCCCTGTTTTAATTGATATTCCGATTGATGTTCAAAAAAACATGATAGAATTCGACTACCCGCAAACAGTGTCTATTCGCAGCTATAAGCCCAGTACCAAAGGCAATACAGCACAGCTTAAACGTGTACTAAATGCTATGCAGCAAGCGCGCAAGCCGGTAATTTGTGCGGGTGGGGGCGTATTTGGTGCACGGGCAACAAAACAGGTAAAGCAGCTTGCAGAACAATGCAGTATTCCCGTAGTGTCTACTATGATGGGGCTTGGTGTGCTGCCCACAGAGCATCCGCTTTATTTTGGCATGCTTGGCATGTACGGCTGTTCTGTTGCAAACAAAGCCATTCATGAATCCGACCTGCTTATTATCATTGGTGCAAGAGTGGGGGAGCGTGCTATGTCCAATACAGGGCTGATAGCACGGTGTACACGTATCATTCATATAGACATCGACCCGGCTGAAATCGGGAAGAATATGGAGACAAACATTCCTCTTGTGGGGGATGCAAAACAGGTACTGAAACAGATATTGGAGCAGAACCCAACGCTTGAAACAGCGGACTGGCTGGATGCTTTGCGTGATTGGAAACGGCAGGAGAAGCCGCCGATTATTGCTTCGCAAAGCGGTTACGTTAATCCGAACAGATTGGTATCTCTGCTTTCGCACAAAATGGAAGGTGACAGCATCTATGTAGCAGATGTAGGGCAAAACCAAATTTGGTCTGCACAGGGTATCAATCTTCGTGAGGGGCGATTTCTGACATCGGGCGGTATGGGCACAATGGGGTACTCGCTGCCTGCCGCTATTGGTGCAAAGCTTGCCGCGCCCGAAAAACAGGTTGTAGCGGTATGCGGCGATGGTTCGCTGCAAATGCAAATGATGGAGTTTGCAACCATGTGCCAGCACAGTGTACCCGTTAAACTGGTAGTGATGTGCAACAATCGGCTTGGTATGGTGCGTGAGCTTCAGGATATCTATTATCAGCACAACTGCATTGCGGTGAACCTTGACGGCAGCCCCGATTTTTGCAAGATTGCAGATGCTTACGGAATAAACAATGCGTTTGTGTGCAGCGACACCGAGGTTGAGCATGCCATTGATAGGATGCTTGAAAGCGACAAACCATATTTGCTGCAATGTGCCATCAGCCCCGAGGCGAACTGCGCAACGGATTGAACGGAGGAACGCTATGAAACATACATTATCAGTATTGGTTGAGAATCAGGCGGGCGTACTGTCCCGTATATCGGGGCTGTTTGCACGCCGTGGTTTTAATATTGAAAGCCTTGCTGTTGGCGTCACCGAGGATAAAAATATTTCGCGTATGACCATTGTGGTAAATGGCGATGATTATATTGTAGAACAGGTAGAAAAACAGCTCAACAAGCTGATTGATGTTATTCGCGTGCGCTCGCTTGCCCCCGATGACATTATTACCCGTGAGTTAATGTTAATTAAAGTGGGGGCATCTGGTGCAACACGCAGTGAAATTATTGATATAGTTAAAATTATGGATGCACGTATTGTGGATCTTTCCAAATCTACTCTCACCATCGAAATTTCTGATACAGCCGAACGTTTGGAGCTGCTTGAAGATTTGCTGAAGCCTTACAGTATTAAAGAAGTGATGCGGACAGGCACGATTGCACTGCAAAAAGGGATTGGTATTATTTCAAAATAGCAGATAGGTACAAAAAGGCACACAACCGTGCATAGACAAGATTGGTTATAAATGTTAGTATAAATTATAATAAGAAAAAACTTTAGTCAGGGGGCTTTTTAAGATGAAGTTAATTATGGCAAAAAATTATAGTGACTTAAGCCGTAAAGCGGCAAATGTCGTAAGTGCAACGGTGATATTGCACCCCAATTGCGTGCTTGGGCTTGCAACGGGTTCTACTCCCGTGGGGATGTACAAGCAATTAATTGAATGGTATCAAAAAGGTGACTTGGATTTTAAAGCGGTCAAGTCTATCAATCTTGACGAATATGTGGGGTTGGATGCGCAAAGCGACCAAAGCTACCGCTATTTTATGAACGAAAACTTATTTAACCACATTAATATCGACCGCTCTAATACCAGCGTACCCAACGGTATGGCTGCCGATATTGAACGCGAATGCAAGCGCTACGACAAACATATCCACGATTTGGGCGGGGTTGATTTGCAGGTGCTTGGCATCGGCAATAACGGGCATATTGGGTTTAACGAGCCTGACGAGGCGTTTGAGCAGGAAACTCATCTGGTGAATCTTGCACAAAAAACGATCGATGCAAACTCCCGTTTCTTTGATTCAATCGATGATGTACCCAAGCAGGCAATTACGATGGGTATAAAATCAATTATGCAGGCAAAAAGCATCGTTCTGCTGGCATCGGGCGAGGGCAAAGCTGATATCATGGAAAAGGCTTTGTTTGGCCCCATTACTCCAAAGGTGCCAGCATCCATCTTGCAGCTTCATCCTCATCTTATTGTGGTAGCAGATAAAGACGCGCTGAAGGTTGTCTCCCAAATGCATCCCGAATTTTTCTAGAAACAAAGAATATATGTTTTATAAACTATAAGGAATTCCAAATAATTACATTTAGTATAATTTGAAATTCCTTTAAAAGGGGGGCGAAATGCCCTCCTTTTTATGCCTCAAAAATGTGTTTATAAAAAACAAATAAATACTATATGTAGTATGGAAAATAAAAATGATACTAAAAATGGTAGTTTTGCCAATTGACAAGATTACAAGAAAGAGATATGATAAACGGGTAGCAAATTTATAAACACTATATCTTGTGGTAAGAATATAGTATTACTTATAAATGTAGTGATGATTTGATAAACAGAACAACTTTCGGAGGAAAACAGAATGATAACGAACATTATAAAACGCGATGGACGCAGTGTGCCGTTTGATATTGAAAAAATTGCGATGGCCATTTACAAAGCTGCGGAAGTATTGGGCGGTAAGGATAAAGAAATGGCACTCTCAATAGCGAAGGATGTTGTGGCTTATCTCGAAAACCATATGCACACCGAGAGCCCTACTGTGGAGCAAATTCAAGATGCTGTTGAGAAAGTACTTATTGAGCAGGGGCACGCCCGCACCGCAAAAGAATACATTCTGTACCGTGCAGAGCGCACCCGTGTGAGAGAGAGTAATACCAGGCTGATGAAGGTGTACGAAGAACTTACCTTTAAAGATGCCTCTGATAACGATGTAAAGCGTGAGAATGCGAATATTGACGGGGATACCGCAATGGGTACCATGCTGAAATACGGCAGCGAGGGTGCAAAACAATTTTACGAAATGTTTGTACTCAACCCCGTTCATGCCAAGGCACATATAGAGGGTGACATCCACATTCATGACCTTGACTTTTTAACCTTAACAACCACCTGCTGCCAAATTGATATTGAAAAGTTGTTTCAGGGTGGTTTTTCTACAGGGCACGGTTTTTTGCGAGAGCCCAATGACATTCAAAGCTATTCGGCACTTGCGTGCATCGCAATTCAATCCAATCAAAACGACCAACATGGCGGGCAGAGCATACCAAACTTTGATTATGGGATGTCAAAAGGTGTTGCAAAAACTTATCGCAAACTGTATTTAAGCAATCTTGGCAAAGCAATGGAGATTCTGTGCGGGGTAGAAGACGGCTTAAGCGCAGCAAAAGATTTATGCAAACGTATTGAGCAAGAGCATCACATCAGCCCCATTTTGGCATATGATAACGGTTATCATGAAAACGAGGCAGAGTTACTGAAAGAAGTAATCCCTGCTGATGATATAAAAAAAGTTCAGGCTATGGCAAAAAAATATGCCAATAAAGAGACCAGGCGAGCTACATACCAAGCGATGGAGGCATTTGTGCACAACCTTAACACCATGCATTCGCGTGCGGGTGCTCAAATTCCGTTCAGTTCCATCAATTACGGCACCGATACTTCGCCTGAGGGCAGGCTGGTGATTGAAAACGTGTTGCTTGCAACCGAAGCGGGTTTGGGTAACGGCGAAACACCTATTTTCCCAATCCATATCTTTAAGGTGAAAGAGGGCATCAACTACAATACCAACGACCCGAACTACGACCTGTTTAAATTGGCTTGCCGCGTATCGGCGAAACGCCTGTTCCCCAACTTTTCGTTCCTCGATGCGCCGTTTAATGCACAGTACTACAAACAAGGCGACCACAACACAGAAGTGGCTTATATGGGCTGCCGTACCCGCGTTATGGCAAATGCTTACGACCCTTCTCGCGAGGTGGTAGGGGGCAGAGGTAACCTCAGTTTTACTTCGATCAATCTGCCGCGAATGGCAATTAAAGCAAACGGCAATGTAGACTTGTTTTTTGAGGATTTGGAACGTAAAATCAGTTTGGTGTGTGAACAACTGATGGAACGTTATGAGATACAGGCGGCGAAAAAAGTGAAAAACTATCCTTTCCTAATGGGCGAAGGGATTTGGCTGGATTCCGATAAGCTTTCTGCGAACGATACTGTAGGGGAAGTGCTCAAGCACGGTACACTTACAATTGGCTTTATCGGGCTTGCAGAGTGCTTGAAAGCACTGATTGGCAAGCACCATGGCGAATCGCAAGAGGCGCAAAATTTAGGGCTGGATATTGTTGGTTATATGAGAAAGCGGATGGATGAAGAGACAAAACGTACCGGCTTCAACTATTCTCTGATTGCAACTCCTGCCGAGGGTTTATCAGGGCGCTTTGTGCGCATTGATAAAAAGAAATACGGTGTCATCGCAGGCGTAACAGACCGTGATTACTACACTAACTCGTTCCATGTACCCGTTTATCATAATATATCAGCGTTTGAAAAAATAAAACTGGAAGCGCCTTACCATGCGTTAACAAACGGCGGACATATTACCTATGTGGAGTTGGACGGCGACCCTTGCAAAAATTTGGATGCTTTTGAAAAAGTGGTGCGCTGTATGAAAGAAAACGGTATTGGCTACGGCTCTATCAATCACCCTGTAGACCGTGACCCGGTGTGCGGCTATACCGGTATTATTGATGAGATTTGTCCTCGCTGCGGAAGACGTGAGGGAGAAGGCGTAAGCGTGGAAGTGCTGCGTAAACTGGGTGTTTACCACGGAAATGCAGACACGTGCGGTTATTGCGGCGATATAAACGAAGAAAAAGACAGAACGATAAATGCAGTTAATTAAGAGGAGGACAGAATAATGAACAGCAACACACAGACAGTAGGCGAGGGGATCGGATTTGAGAGAATCCGCAGAATTACAGGTTATTTGGTTGGTACGGTAGACCGTTTTAATAATGCAAAACGTGCAGAAGAGCACGACCGTGTAAAGCATGGGTTAGAGCCCGAAAAGATTTAGTTTTGCCCAAAATGCTGCTCTAAGGACGGATTGTTTATCCGTCCTTTTTCATGGAAAAGAGGAATTGGATGGATACAACGATAAGAATAGCAGGCATTGTGCGGGAATCCATTGTAGATGGACCGGGAATACGGTTGGTTGTTTTTACACAAGGCTGTCCGCACCACTGTGAGGGCTGCCATAACCCACAATCGCACGATTTTGAGGCGGGCTACGACTGTGAGCTGGGCAAAATTACAGCACAACTGGATAAAAACCCGCTGCTTTCTGGGGTTACATTTTCAGGCGGGGAACCCTTTTGCCAGCCGCAGGCACTGCATGAGTTGGCGCTGGAAGTTAAAAAACGTGGGCTGAGTTTGATGACTTACTCCGGTTATACCTACGAGCAGCTTGTTGCTATGGCTAAAACCAACGCTGCCGTGGGGCAGCTGCTTGACGATACCGATATTTTGGTTGATGGACGCTTTGTGCTTGCAGAACGCGACCTTACACTGACATTTCGCGGCAGCCGTAACCAGCGTATTATTGATATGGCAAAAACCAATACGTCAAAACAAGTGGTAACAATGCAGTTTTAAATGGAAAAGCGCACCCATCAAAAGATGGGTGCGCTTTTTGCTCTAGTTGTAATTATACAGCAAGGAAGAATTTTAAAATAAAGAAGAACGAAAGCAACCAGGTAATCCAAGAAGTTTCTTTCACTTTGCCGCTCAGCAACTTAATTACGCAGTGCGAAATCAAACCAAAGCCGATACCGTTTGCAATGGAGTAGGTCAGCGGCATCATAGCTACGGTTAAGAAACCGGGGATTGCTTCAGAAATATCATCAAAATCCATATTCTTTAGCCCGCTTATCATCAATGCTCCTACAAAAATCAGTGCAGGTGCGGTGGCAACGCCGGGGATAAGACCTACAAACGGGGCAGCAACCAATGCAAGTAAGAAGCAGCCTGCAGTTGTTGCAGAGGTAAGCCCTGTTCTGCCGCCTTCTGCAATGCCCGATGTAGATTCAACAAAAGTAGTTACGGTTGAGGTACCAAGCAGTGCGCCGGATGCTGTTGCGATGGCATCGGAGAGCAGAGCCTGTTTCATACGGGGCATGTTTCCCTTTTCATCCAATAAACCTGCCTGGCCGGCTGTGCCAAGCAATGTTCCGATGGTGTCAAACATATCTACCATCGAGAACGATAAGATAAGTACCAGTACAGTTGTTATGGTAGAAAGCAGGTTTTGTCCTGCAAACAAAGTACCAAAATCAAGTTTTAAGAAAGAAACATCCATAAAATCTTTTGCTTGTGCTGCAAAGTTAATCGAGAATGATTCGGGCATAGTTGCTACCCCAAAAGGGAAGTAGGCAAGAACGCCTGTAATGATGATACCAATGAGGATAGACCCTTTTACCTTGAGTTTATAAAGTGCAGCAATGATAAACACACCGAGAATGGCAAGGATTGCGCCCATGACGGTGGAGTGCATCTCAGGGTCGCCCAATGCTGAAAAATTGATCAGTCCAACCTGTACAGCAGGGTCGGGTACGACGATGTGAGCACTTTGGAACCCCAGATACGCGAGGAACAAACCAATACCGCCGCTGATGGCAATTTTGACATTTTGAGGAATAGCTCTTACAATTGCCTCACGTGCACCAATAATGGTTATAAATATAAACAGCAAACCAGACATAAATACGAGTGCCAGTGCGCACTGGTATTGCCCTATGACGTCGAGCTCTTTACCTGTAACTTTAATCATAGCGGGCATAACGGTAAACGCGAAAAATGCGTTAAGCCCCATACCGGATGCTTGTGCAAATGGTATTTTAGCAAGAAAAGCCATTAAAATTGTACCGATGAAAGCGGAAATACATGTAGCAAAGAAGACGCCGTTAAAAATTTGGCTATTGCCCATGGACAGCATGTTGGGGTTAACGAAGATAATATACGCCATGGTAAAGAAAGTAGTTAAGCCCGCTACAATCTCTGTTTTAACAGTGGTTCCGTGCTCTTTGAGCTGAAAATAATGTTCCAAGCCGCCTCGCTCCTTAACGTTCAAATTTTTTCCTGACATTACAGTACCCTCCCGTTTCATGTTTATTCTGGAATTGCAGCGAAAATAAATCCGTACAATCCAATAGACAGGTCATAAGTATTACTATTAACAGATTGTGTACAATTAAATATTAGCATAAAACACTATAAATTTGCAACACTTTTTAAATAAAAATGTAAAAAGTGACTAATTGCACAATCGGGAGTTTGGGATATTAGTACTTGTTACAAAGTAACACAAAAATACCCCCCGAATTAAATTCGATCGGGGGGTATTGCAGTAAATTACATAAAAACTATTTATTAAGGTTTGCTTCCAGAGTAGCAAGCTCTTTTTCAAGTGGTTTCGGCAATTTGTCGCCGAATTTTGCGTAGAACTCATGGATGCCTTTTGCTTCTTCTTTCCAGAGGTCAATGTCAACATTCAACAAATCTTTAACCGTATCAAGGTCAATATCCAAGCCTTTAATGTTGATATCTTCCGGTTTGGGCTCGTAACCGATTGGTGTTTCAACTGCGTTGGCTTTACCGTTGCAGCGGTCAACAATCCACATCAGAACTCTCATGTTATCGCCAAAGCCCGGCCAAATGAAGTGCCCCTCATCGTCGGTTCTGAACCAGTTAACATTAAAGATTTTAGGAGCCTTGTCGCCGAGTTTTTCGCCCATTTCCAGCCAATGTGCAAAGTAGTCGCCCATATGGTAACCGCAGAACGGCAGCATAGCCATTGGGTCGCGGCGAACAACACCAACTGCACCGGTTGCAGCAGCAGTTGTTTCAGAAGCCATAGTGGAACCTACGAACACACCATGCTCCCAGCTGCGGGACTGGTAAACCAGCGGAGCTGTTTTAGCGCGGCGGCCACCGAAGATCATTGCAGAGATTGGCACACCCTCGGGGTTGTCAAATTCTTTGCTGATGCAAGGGCAGTTTTTTGCAGGAGCAGTAAAACGAGAGTTGGGATGAGCACCTTTTTCGGTAGAGGTTTTGCCGTTCCAAGGTTTGCCCAACCAGTCGATTGCATTCTCCGGCGGATTCTTATCAAGACCCTCCCACCAAACAGTGTTGTCTTCCAGGTTGTGAGCGACGTTGGTGAAAATGGTGTTTTTCTTAGTGGATTCCAGTGCGTTGTGGTTGGACTTTGTATTGGTGCCCGGTGCAACACCGAAGAAACCATTCTCGGGGTTGATAGCGTAAAGTCTACCGTCTTTACCGGGTTTCAGCCATGCGATGTCATCGCCCACTGTCCAAACTTTGTAGCCTTGTTTCTCATAGATCTCGGGAGGAATGAGCATAGCAAGGTTGGTTTTACCGCAAGCAGATGGGAATGCAGCAGTAATATAAGTAACCTCGCCCTGAGGATTTTCAATGCCGAGAATAAGCATATGCTCAGCCATCCAGCCCTCGTTTTTGCCCTGATAAGAAGCAATACGCAGTGCAAAGCATTTTTTGCCGAGCAAAACGTTGCCGCCGTAAGCCGAGTTGATAGACCAAATGGTGTTATCCTCTGGGAAGTGAACAATATAACGGTTCTCAGGGTCGACATTTGCTTTGGAGTGCAGTCCGCGAACGAAATCGTTGGAGGTCTCACCAAGATTTTCGAAAGCAGCCTTGCCCATACGGGTCATAATATCCATGTTCAAAACAACATAGATAGAGTCGGTGAGCTCTACGCCTACTTTCGCAAGGGCTGAGCCGATAGGACCCATGGAGTAAGGGATAACGTACATTGTACGGCCTTTCATAACGCCATCATACATTGGGGTTAGTTTTGCGTACATTTCTTTGGGGTCGCACCAGTTGTTGGTTGGGCCTGCATCTTCTTCTTTTCTTGAGCAGATAAAAGTGCGGGATTCTACACGGGCAACGTCGTTCTGCAATGTTCTGTGCAGCAAACAGCCTGGGAGCTTTTCTTGGTTGAGCTCTTCCATTTCGCCGGTAGCAATAGCCTCTTTTCTTAAAGAAGCAAGCTGTTCTTCGCTGCCGTCAATCCAGACGACTTGGTCAGGTTTGCACAGGGCGACCATGTCGTCTACCCAAGTGAGCACATTTTTGTTTTTGGTTAGTGCCATAATTTTATCTCCTTTCAGCCGACTTAAGTCGGTTAAACCAAATTTTCCACAAATACATTATACCTTTTAAAAATACAAATTTCAATTGGAAAAAGCCAAAAGTTCACATTTTGTTAAAAAAGTAACAAAAAATTTTCAATTAAAATGGTAAATCATCCTCATCATTTTCAAGATCATCCCAATCCGGCTCATTGGGCGGGGTGATGTAGTGGTTGCCGTTGTGGTTACCGCAGTAAACACCTTTTTTTGCAGGAGCTAACAGAAAACCGATAATAATACCAAGAAACAGAAACATTGCAGATAAAACACAGACAAAGTTTTTACTCATAAGATGTCCTCCCAATGAAATGAAATTTTAGTGCTGCTATAGTTTAATCAACTTTTTTGTGTAAGCACGGTGCTGCATCACCAATGGGTACAGAAGCACAACCGTTTAAAGATAAATCGGCAACATTACCGCAGAGGTACTCGTAATACGCCTGAGCACCAATCATTGCCGCATTATCACCGCATAATGACAGAGCAGGGAGATACAGCCGATAGCCGTGGCTTTTGCATGCGGCTTGCAGTGATGCACGCAAACCGCTGTTTGCCGATACACCGCCTGCAACTACTATATTTTTGTAGCCGGAATGCTCTGCCGCGAGCATCAGCTTGTCCGTAAGAATTTTGCATACAGTATGCTGAAATGATGCCGCAAGGTCATTGTTATCGATAGTCTCGCCCTTTTGGGTTGTATTATGCACGAGGTTAATCACAGCGGTTTTCAGCCCCGAAAAGCTGAAATCGTATGGGCTGCCGTCCACATGCGGGATGGGAAGCTTGTATGCTTTGGGGTTGCCCAGCTGTGCGGCTTTGTCAATATAAATGCCGCCGGGGTAGCAAAAGCCCATAGAACGGGCAGCTTTGTCAAATGCCTCGCCTGCCGCATCATCGCGTGTTTTGCCAATGGTTTTAAATTCGGTATAATCTTTTACCTCAATGATATGGCTATGCCCCCCCGATACGACAAGGCAAAGAAAAGGCGGTTTTAAATCGGGATGAGTAATATAATTTGCCGCAATGTGCCCGCGGATATGATGTACGGGAATAAGAGGTTTGCCGCTTGCAAGTGACAGACCTTTTGCAAAATTCACCCCAACCAAAAGCGCGCCAATCAGCCCCGGTGCGTAAGTAACTGCAATAGCGTCTACTTCGCTGAGGGACATGTTGGCGTCGGCTAATACTTTTTCGGTGATTTCCACTATATTTTCAGCATGTCGGCGCGAGGCAATTTCGGGCACAACACCGCCGTATTTTTGGTGCTCAGCCACCTGAGAATTGATTACAGAGGCGAGCACCTCGCGTCCATCCTCGACTATGGCGGTTGCTGTTTCGTCGCAGGAGGATTCGATTGCTAATATTTTCAAACTGATACTTCCTATTCTATTTGAATGTACGTGTCATAATGAGGGCATCTTCAACCGGATTGACGTAAAACTGCTTGCGTTCGCCTGCAACCTCAAATTCAAAGCTTTCGTACAGGTGACGTGCTGCTTCGTTGGATTTACGCACCTCTAGGGTGATAAAGCTGAGTTCTTGCTCTCTTGCATGCTGCATTAATTCTTCAAGCAAGGCATGTGCAACACCGTGCCGGCGGTATTTTGGTGTTACGGCAAGGTTTGCCATATAACCCTCGTCAATCACTTGAGTCATACCTACATAACCTGCAAGGTTGCCCTCGTATTCTGCTACAAGAAAAACAGCAAGCGGGTTGCTCAGCTCTGCCGCAAGCGATTCATAACTCCAAGGTGTACTGAAACACTCGGTTTCAATCTCTGCAAGGCGTTCTATGTGCTCTGGTTTCATCGATGTAATGGTAATACTTCGCCCTTCTATGTCCACTGATCTATCTCCTTTTTTATACGATTGCTTAAAAAATGGTGTTAAGTGTGTTCGCTAAAATAACGCGTTTGCACAGATGCCCTGATGGGCATGCAACATAGAAATGGAGTCTGCACAAAAACGTATTCAAAAATTACTATATTATAAAATTGTGTTTAATGCAAGTAAATCATCCTGTTATAATCGGAATAAATTCGGTAAGGTTGTGGATTTCATTGTCGCAAAGTTCTTGACTAGAGCAAGGTTTATACTTAGGGTTATACCAGCAAGTTTTTATACCCGCATTTTTCCCTCCTTGCATATCCGAAGTGAGCGAATCGCCCAATAAAATAGCACGGCTGCGGTCGGTGATATCCAACTTTTCAAACAATGCATCAAAAAATTCGCCCCGCGGTTTGTGATACCCCAGTTCTTCTGAAATAAAGATGTCTGCTATGTAACTGCAGATGTCGGAATATGCCAGGCGTTTGCGCTGTGTTGTACCAATGCCGTTGGTTGCAATGTAAAGTTTGCAGCCTTTTTCATACAGTGTTTTGCAAAGTTCTGCTGCTCCGTAAAAGGTAAAATAGCCGTCGCTTAAAGCGTTTAAAAAATGGTGATTGAAATCTTGGCAATCTACCATGTACCCTAGTTGTTCAAATAGTTGGCGAAAACGGTCGACTTTTAAGTCGTTCTGCGTAGTTTCGCCTCTCTCCAGTGCTTCCCAAAGGCTTTGGTTGATTTTGCGGTAAAGCAATCGGTGATCTTCACTGTAAGGCAAGAGGAATTCTTGCATCGCGCGGCGAAAGGCGAACTCTTCTGCTTTTTCAAAATCAAAAAGAGTGTCATCCGCGTCCATTAAAATAATGTCGTAATTTATAATCTCCTCAGTTGTGTTATTTAATGAGATAGCGTGAAAGAGCGTTGTAAGGCATTTCAGAAAAGCTGTCTGCGGCACCCCAGTCAAAACGAAAAAGACAATCTCCTCCGCCTCCGCCAACCGAATGAACATGGGTAACCCCATCGATGTTATGGATGGTAACAGTGAGTGTTACGCGGTTGCCTGCACGAAAAAAGAGTTTTTCAAAAACAGCTACAATCACCTCAGCATCGTTGGCACACGAAATTGTGTAGTAGTCAATCAGTTCACCGGTAAAGCTTTTTCGTCCAATTGTATCAATCAGTTCGCTTATTGCCATTTGGGGAGAAATTGAAATTTGAAAATCTTGTGCCATCGTGGTGCACCATCCTTTTTTATAAATTGCTATTCATGCAGTTCTAGCGGCAAACCATCGGGGTCGCGGAAGAAAGTCATTTTTTTGCCTGTAAATTCGTCAATGCGCACAGGCTCGGTTTCAATGCCTTTTTCATTCAGCTCTAAGATTACGTCCTCAATGCAATCCACCGCAAACGCCAAATGCCTTAACCCACATGCCTCCGGTTGGGTGACACGGGCAGGGCTGTTTGGTATGCAGAATATCTCAAGCTCGCTGTCTCCGAATTTTAAATCCAGCTTATAATCGCTACGGTGCTTGCGGTAATTTTCGCGCAAGATTTTAAACCCAAGCAAATCAACATAAAAATGCTTCGATTTTTCATAGTCCGATACGATGATGGCAACGTGATGAAGTGCCCTAAGATTCATGCAGTACCTCTTTCTAGTTCACTTTTTTGTGATGTTTCGGGTAGTTGCTAGTGAGCATCAAACCATGTTGTACCTACTTTGGCATCAGCAATAAGCGGAACATTCAAGCTGGCTGCGTGCTCCATTTCCTCTTTTACAATCTGCTGTACTTTTTCCGCTTCATCAACAGGTGCTTCTACAATCAATTCATCGTGCACCTGTAAAATCAACCTTGCCTGCAAGCCCTCTGCCTCTAAACGATGATAAACGCGTACCATAGCAATTTTGATGATGTCTGCTGCCGAACCTTGAATGGGGGTGTTCATAGCAACGCGCTCGCCAAAGCTGCGCAGGTTGTGGTTGCTGCTTGCTAGTTCGGGCAGGTAACGGCGGCGGCCCCACATGGTGGCAACGTAGCCGTGCTCTTTGCCAAAAGCAACCGTGTCTTCCATATACATTTTAACTCCCGAATAGGTTTTCAGGTAGCCCTTGATGTATTGGTCTGCTTCTGAAACGCTAACTCCGATATCCTGCGAAAGCGAAAATGCCGAGATGCCGTAGACAATACCAAAGTTGACCGCTTTTGCGCGCGAACGCATGGTGGGGGTAACAAACAGGGGGGGCAGGTCAAATACCTGCGACGCGGTTTGCGTATGAATATCTTCACCCGTGCGAAACGCCTCAGACATATTTTGGTCTCCCGAAATGTGCGCCAAAACACGCAGTTCGATTTGGGAGTAGTCCGCATCCACCAATTTGCATCCGGTTTTAGCACCAAAAAATTTGCGCAAATTGCTGCCGATTTCGGTGCGTACAGGGATATTTTGCAGATTTGGCTCGGTAGAGCTGATGCGACCTGTGCGCGTTTCGGTTTGCTGAAAACTGCTGTGAATGCGCCCGTCTTCGTGCACTACCTTCAATAGACCGTCTACATAAGTGGATTTCAGTTTAGTCAGTTTGCGGTATTCCAAAATATTTTCGATAATCGGGTGCTTGCCACGCAGGGAATCAAGCACATCGGCATTGGTAGAGTAACCGGTTTTTGTTTTTTTCTTGGCAGGGAGTTCCAAGTCTACAAAAAGAACGTCCCCAAGCTGTGACGGCGAATTGATATTAAACTCTTTGCCTGCATGCTCGTAGATTTGCTTTTGATACCGCTCAATGTCCACATCCAGTTCTTTACCGAATAAGGTAAGCGCCTCTTTGTCAATGGCAAAACCGATTACCTCCATAGAGGCAAGTACCTTTGCAAGCGGAAGTTCGATGTTATAAAGCAGATCTTCCTGCCCATTTGCGCTGATTTCTTCTGCCAGTTTGTCGCAAAGCGAAGTAAACACTGCACAGTCAGCTGCCATTTCATCAAAGGCTTCGGGGATTTCGCCTTTCAGCTCAAAGCTTTGTGCATTGTTGTTTGCAGCCAACGCGGGCAGGGTATAGTTGGTGGAATTGGGGTTGAGCAGATATCCGGCAATCAAAGTATCAAAAGCGATGTTTTGTATTGGTACCCGATTGATAAACGAGTAACGATGTAGTTCTTTTGCGTTTTCAGTGCGAATTTTCCACTGCCCTTTCAAGAAACGGTTGAAAATAGTACGGCTTTCGGTAAATGCAACTTTTTTATCGTATACAACTGCACAGCGTAAAAAGGTATCGCCCTCCCATCGACAAATCAAGTCGATAACCGCATCCTGTGCATCGTCCAGTGTACGCAGCATTTCCTCCAGCTCGGTAACAACCAGCATGGGCGCGGGAGCTGCAGGCAGTCCGTTTTCAGAAACAGTCGCAGCACCGTCTGCATTAATGTTGAGACGTTCTATCATCTTGTACATTTCTAGTTTTGCAAGCAGGCGTGCCGCCTCGGCATGTTGAGTTTCACCGCGCTTATAGCAGTCAAAGTCGGTGCAGACCGGCACTTCGCAATAAATCGTTGCAAGCTCTTTTGAGAGAAACGCCATCTCGCGGTCGGCAATCAGTTTTTGCCGCATAGCAGGCTTTACATCAATGGTGTCAATCTGTTCATAGATTTTTTCCACTGAGCCGTACTGCGAAATAAGCTGAGTTGCACCTTTTTCACCAATGCCCTTTACGCCCGGGATGTTATCCGAGCTGTCGCCCATAATTGCTTTTAGGTCGATGAGTTGAATGGGTTCGATGCCGTAGCGTTCGCGGAACGTTTCGGTATCGTACAAGGTGGAATCTGCCTGCCCCATCTTTGTGGTGGCAAGGCGCACGGTGACATAATCGCCAATCAGCTGCAGGCTGTCTTTATCCCCTGTTGCAATGACGCATTCATTTTTATTTTTGGTGCAGGCAGCGGCGAGTGTACCCAAAATATCGTCTGCTTCGTACCCTTCACACTGCACCAATGTGTAGCCGAGGTAACCCAGCAGTTCTTTTAAAATAGGCATTTGCTGGGCAAGTTCTTCGGGCATGCCCTTGCGTTGTGCCTTGTAGTTGTCGTAGCGCTTGTGGCGAAACGTCGGCGCTCTCATGTCAAACGCAATGGCAACAGAATCAGGCTCAACATCCGAAGTGATTTTCAGTAAAATGTTTAAAAAGCCAAAAATGGCATTGGTATAAGTACCGTCTTTGGTGGAGAGCAGTTTTATGCCGTAAAAGGCTCGGTTCAAAATCGAGTTTCCATCGACTGCAAGCATTTTCATTGTATATCCCTCTTTTTATTTTCTTATTGTACGATTATATTATTTCAAAAATTATTCCACAATAAGTATACCACAAAACATTGTGATTTTGTTTTTGATTTGCTAAAATGAAAACAAATAGAATCAATGATGTAAAGGAGAAAGCATGAAAACAATTGGCTTAATTGGTGGAATGAGTTGGGAAAGCACGGTTGGATATTACCAAATCATCAATCGTACCATAAAAGAGCAGCTTGGCGGGCTGCATTCGGCAAAATGCATTTTATTCAGTGTAGATTTTGATGAAATTGAACAATGCCAAGCAAGCGGAAATTGGGAGAAAAGCGCGCACATTTTAATGCAGGCGGCACAAAGCCTTGAAAAAGCAGGAGCTGATTTCATTGTGATTTGCACCAACACGATGCACAAGGTTGCCGATAAAATACAAAGCAGTGTGTCCATCCCTCTTTTGCATATAGCCGAAGTGACTGCACGCGAGCTTATAAAAAGCGGCATCACCCGTGTGGCACTGTTGGGCACAAAATATACAATGGAACAGGAGTTTTATAAAAGCAAGTTGGTGGTACAGCATATCGATGTACTGATACCGGATGACCATGACAGAGAATTTATCAACGATACAATTTACCATCAGCTCTGTGTGGGCATCATCTCAAAAGAATCAAAAACGGGTTTTCTCAAAATCGTGGACAAACTGGCAGAGCAAGGCGCACAAGGAGTTATTCTCGGCTGTACCGAAATTGGGATGCTCATTCAAAACGGCGACACGCCCACTCCGTTGTTTGATACAACAGAAATCCATGCAAAAAGTGCGGCACTGTATGCTCTCGAAAATTAAGATTTACTAAACGAATAAAGGAACAATAGAATGAACCAAACAATCAAAATAGGCAATGTAGAAATCAACCGAACCGCCGCTCTCGCGCCAATGGCGGGCACGGCAGACCGTGCATTTCGTGAAATATGCAAGCGATTTGGCGCGTGCTATGTGGTAGGCGAAATGGTAAGCAGCAAGGGGCTGACGTTTCAGAGTAAAAAGTCAGCGGAATTGCTTGTTGTGTCCGATGCCGAGCGCCCCATAGGGGTACAGCTGTTCGGGGATGACCCGCTTACGATGGCGCAGGCGGCAGAGCTTGCTATGAGCTACAACCCCGATATTATCGACATTAACATGGGCTGCCCTGCACCCAAAATAGCGGGCAATGGGGGCGGAAGTGCATTGATGAAAACCCCAAAACTTGCGGGTGAAATTACCAAGGCAGTAGTAAATGCAGTGGATGTGCCTGTGACCGTAAAATTTCGCAAGGGGTGGAATGATGACAGCGTAAATGCGGTAGAGTTCGGCAAAATTGCCGAGCAAAACGGTGCCGCCGCCATTACTGTGCATGGGCGTACACGCGAGCAAATGTATGCACCGCCGGTTGATATCGATATGATTGCGCAGGTAAAACGCGCGGTAACTTCTATACCCGTAATAGCCAACGGCGATGTGGTGGACATACAAAGCGCAGTGGAAATGTATGAGAGAACGGGTGCCGACCTGATTATGATTGGCAGGGGCGCACTGGGCAACCCGTGGGTGTTTCGGCAAATTGATGCTTATTTTAAAGACGGAACTGTCCTCCCACCGCCGACACTTGAAGAAAAAGTAGAGGTTATGTTGGAGCATATTCGCCTTGCATGCGAGTATAAAACCGAGCGTGTTGCCATGCGCGAGGCACGAAAACATGCAGCATGGTACCTCACCGGGGTGCATGGTGCAGCGGGCTTTCGTAGGCAGGCGGGTACGCTTTGCACCTTTGATGACCTGCGTTTATTGGCACAGCAGGTGTTGCAAAGCCATCAAGAATAAACAAAACAAGGCAAATCAATTTGAAGAAAATGACGGAAGCACCTTGTGTAACCGTCATTTTTTTGCTATAATATCACGGTACAGAAACAGTTGTACGCCGTGCGAGGTCAAAGGTCGTCGGCACTTTTTTTAAGGAGTGTTTTGGTTGGAGGTAATTTCAAACATTGTCAAAGTGGTGAACGGCTTTTTGTGGGATTTCGCACTGCTATTTCTGCTTTGTGGCACCGGTATCTATTTTACTGTACGCCTGCGATTTGTGCAGGTAAGAAAATTTAAAGAAGGCATGAAAGCCGTTTTTGGCAACATTAAGCTGCGCGGCGATAAAGCGAATGAAGACGGTATGAGCTCGTTCCAATCGTTGGCAACTGCAGTTGCGGCACAGGTGGGCACGGGCAATATCGCAGGCGCGGCAACCGCAATTGCATCCGGCGGGCCGGGTGCAATTTTATGGATGTGGCTTTCTGCATTCTTTGGTATGGCAACCATTTATTCAGAAGCAACATTGGCACAGCAGTTTAAAACCCGTGTGGACGGCGAAATCACAGGCGGCCCTGTCTACTACATAAAGGCAAAGTTTAAAGGCAAGTTTGGTACATTTTTGGCAGGCTTTTTCTCGGTCGCCATTATCCTTGCGCTTGGTTTTATGGGCAATATGGTGCAGTCAAACTCCATTGGAGATGCCTTTAAAACGGCATTTGGTGTGAACCCACTGATTGTCGGTATTTTTGTTGCGGCAGTAGCGGCGTTTATTTTTATCGGTGGTGCAAAGCGTATTGCATCGGTTACCGAAAAAATTGTACCGATTATGGCGGTTTTGTATGTACTCGGTTCACTGATTGTACTTATTTTTAATTGGCGGAATGTGGGCAATGCATTTGTACAAATATTTGTACTGGCGTTTAATCCGCAGGCTATGGCAGGCGGCGTGGTAGGCGCTACCGTGCAAAAGGCTCTCAGCTTAGGGGTAGCGCGCGGCTTGTTCTCAAACGAGGCGGGTATGGGCTCTACACCGCATGCACATGCAATGGCAAAGGTAAAGCACCCCTGTGAGCAGGGCGTTGTTGCTATGATTGGTGTGTTTATCGATACTTTTATTGTGCTTACGATGACTGCATTGGTTATCATCACAACCGGTGCCCTCTCATCGGGCAAAACCGGTTCAGCGTTGGCTCAAAACGCATTTAACTCGGTGTTTGGCAGTGCGGGCAATATTTTTATTGCTATTTGTATGCTGTTTTTCGCATTTTCAACCATCATTGGCTGGTACTTCTTCGGCGAAGTGAATGTAAAATATCTGTTTGGTAAAAAAGCAGTCAAATTCTACTCTTTGCTTGTGGTAGTATTTGTCATCTTGGGCTCGCTGATGAAAGTGGATTTGGTGTGGAGCATGTCCGACATGTTTAATGCACTGATGGTAATACCAAACCTGATTGGTGTTTTGGCACTATCCGGATTGGTTGTTAAGCTGAACAAGCGCTACGAAAACGGCAATTTAGAGCCGTTGGATTTGGACTTGAAATAATAAAATATATGATTAAAAAAGAGGGTAGATGAAATTCTGCCCTCTTTTTGCATTATTTGGTTGATATCGGTAAACAAAACCCATATAATAGAAAATGGAAATAGAATATGACAGAAAATGAGGCTAGGTTTGATGAGAATAGAACGTTTTATAGCACTGTCATTGAACCCCGCTTTAGATACCACCCTTTGGATTGATGGGCTGGAGCGGGAGTACAATCAGGTGCTGGGCGAGCAGTGCGAAGCTGCGGGTAAAGCCGTAAATGTGGCGCGGGTGCTCAAAGCTTTTGACTGCCCCTGTAAAACGCTGATTTTAGCAGGAGAAAACAATCGCCGTAAATATTTTAGCCGTCTTGACTCAGATGCTATTGATTATGATGCTGTATTTTTATCGGGCGAAATCCGTGAAAATATCAGCTTGGTACTGCCCGATGACAAGATGATTCGATTGGCTCGCCCCGGCTTTACGGTAAGTAAAGCCCAAATCGACGAGATTAAGGCACACTTGGCAAAGATGATTACCCCGGGGACACTGGCGGTAGTTGCAGGCAAAAACCCCATTGGGCTGAGTGAAGCCGAGTTTATTGATTTGTGTGCTTTCATCGAGAGCAAAGGTGCGGTTTTGGCTGTGGATACCAGCTCGGTAAAAGAATGCGATATCTGTGCCATTCGCCCGTGGATTATCAAACCCAACCTTGAGGAGTTGGAACTGATGACAGGCGAAACTTTGGATACTCACGAAAAATTGGCTGCTGCCTTTGCAAGGTTTCACCGCGAAGGGGTGCAGCATATTTTACTTAGCATGGGCGGCGACGGTGTGCTTTACTCTGGGGGAGAAGGTTCGGATTACCAACTCCTTCGCGCAGAGGTACCGCAGGTACATGTAAAATCCACAGTGGGTGCGGGAGACAGTACCCTCGCGGGTTTTTTGCTTTCCTATCATAAAGGCAAAGCAATTGATGAGTGTGTGCGCGTCGCAGCAAGTTTTGGTACGGCATCGGTGATGATAGACGGCACCAATCCACCTCGTAAGCAGGAGCTTGAACAGGTATATCCACAAGTTCGGGTGTCGAAATTTATCCTATAATATGTTATCATGCGTTTATCTGTAATTAGGAGGGGATTCCTTTGGAAACCTATGGATTAACGCTGCTGATTGTGTGCCCGTTGGTTTTTGTGGCGGGTATAGTTGACTCAATTGCAGGGGGCGGGGGCATTATTACACTGCCTGCCTACTTGTTTGCGGGGCTGCCGGTGCATTTGGCGTACGGAACCAACAAGTTTGGCTCCAGTTTCGGTTCGCTTATTGCAACGGTAAAGTATGCCCGCAGCGGTTGTATTGAGTATAAATCAGCAGCGTGTTCGGTAGTAGGTGCGCTAATAGGCTCGTGGTGCGGTGCACAGCTTGTAGTGTATCTTGATGAAATTTACTTAAAGTATAGTCTTCTGGTAATATTGCCGATAGTAGCAGTATTTTTACTGTTTAACCGCAACTTCGGCGCAGCAAAACCCGAACCTCGGCTTAAGGGCACCAAACTTTACCTTGTTGCAGCCGCAATTGGCTTAGTAATTGGTGCTTATGACGGTTTTTTTGGGCCGGGCACAGGCACTTTTTTAACACTTGCTTTTACCGGTGTGCTTGGCTTTTCTTTGCTCAATGCATCGGGCAATGCGCGTGTAGTCAATCTCGCATCCAACTTGGCGGCACTCACAGCATACATCATCAATGCTAAGGTGATTTATGCGGTAGGCATTCCTGCTGCAATTTGTGCTATCGGGGGCAACTACCTTGGCGCACGCCTTGCGGTCAAAAAGGGCGAAAAGTTTATACGCCCCATTATTTTGTTTGCAGTAGGGCTTTTATTCCTACATATGATACTGGAGATTATCTAAAAACAACAGGAGGATTCATCAATGAAAAAGGTACTCAACAGCTTGATCTTTAAGTTGCTCGTAGGCGTGTTCTTAGGTGCAGTTATAGGGCTTTATAGCCCCGTATGGCTTATGAACATCATTGTTACGGTAAAATCGTTGTTTGGCCAAATCATCTTTTTTATCGTCCCCCTCATCATCATCGGGTTTATCGCACCATCCATTGCTAAGCTGAAAAGTAATGCATCCAAGCTGCTGACACTTGCCATAGTGCTGGCTTATGTATCGTCGGTAGGTGCGGCAACATTGTCAACCATCGCTGGTTATACGATAATTCCCCACCTCACCATTCAACCGGCGGCAGATGGTTTACGCGAACTACCAAAATTAATTTTTGATTTACAAATTCCGCCTGTTATGTCGGTTATGAGTGCACTGATGTTCTCTATCGTAATTGGCCTCGCCACTGCTTGGACGAAATCTGATCTGTTTGAAAAACTGTTGGATCAGTTCCAGAATATTGTGCTTACAATTGTATCCAAAATCGTGATTCCTATTTTGCCGTTGTTCATCGGCACCACGTTTGCAACCCTTGCGTATGAGGGTTCCATTACCAAACAAGTGCCTGTGTTTATCAGCGTAATTTTGATTGTGATTGTAGGGCATTTTATTTGGATGGCTTTGCTGTACGGTGTTGCGGGTGCTTACTCCGGCAAAAACCCTGCACGCGTATTTAAACACTATGGCCCGGCATACCTTACCGCGGTAGGTACGATGTCATCGGCTGCAACCCTGCCGGTAGCGCTTACAAGCGCCCGTAAATCCGATGCATTGCGCTCCGATATCATCGATTTCGGTGTCCCGCTATTTGCAAATATCCATCTTTGCGGTTCGGTGCTCACCGAGACATTTTTTGTTATGACAGTATCACAAATATTGTACGGTAAGCTTCCAAGTGTCAGCTCAATGATTATCTTTATTATTTTGCTTGGTATTTTTGCCATTGGTGCTCCGGGCGTTCCCGGTGGGACAGTTATGGCTTCGTTGGGGCTAATTAGCAGTGTACTTCTATTTGATGAAGCCGGACTTGCGCTGATGCTCACCATCTTTGCACTGCAAGATAGTTTTGGTACTGCCTGCAACGTTACTGGTGACGGTGCGCTTACCCTCATACTCACAGGCTTTGTAGAAAAACATCATATCAAAGCAGAGGTATAAATTTTTAAATAGGTACAACAAAAAGGGCAGAGGTTTTTCCTCTGCCCTAAAATTTTATGTATCAGCCGAACAAAGACATTGTTAGGAACAAGGTAGACATCAACGATGCCACAAGCGAAACTACGGTAATTTGTGTGTTGATGGAAGGACCTGCGGTATCTTTAAACGGATCGCCTACCGTATCGCCTACAACAGCAGATTTGTGTGCCTCACTGCCCTTGCCGCCTTCATGGCCGGATTCGATGTACTTTTTGGCATTATCCCATAAGCCACCTGCGTTGGACATAAACAGTGCAAAAATCAAACCGCTTACAATATTGCCTGTTAAGAAACCGCCGATGGCATGAACGCCGCCGACAAAGCCCACAACCAGTGTTGAAATGATGGCAGTTAAACCTGCGGGAATCAACTCTTTAATGGCACCTGTGGTAGCAATTTGGATGCACTTGTCGTATTCGGGTACAACGCCTTCTTTGCCTTCTTTTAAGCCCACAATCTCTTTGAACTGGCGGTGAATTTCGGTAACCATACGCTGCGCATTACGGTCAACACCCAGAATGAGCATTGCCGAGAACACAGCGGGGATAGCCGCGCCGATGAGCATACCAAAGAATACAACAGGGTCCATCACGTCAAAGCCGTTGATGGTTGGCAGACCAAGCTCAATCGCTGCTGCGTTTACTTCGCTCATAAACGCGCCCAGCAGTGCAATAACCGTTAGGCCTGCCGCACCGATGGCAAACCCTTTGGTAATTGCTTTTACGGTGTTGCCCGCACTGTCGAGTTGGTCGGTTGTTTCAAGCACCTCATCGCCGAGATTGCCCATTTCGGCTAAGCCTCGTGCGTTGTCAACAATCGGGCCGTATGCATCATTGGAGATAATCATACCGACAATCGAAAGCATACCAACTGCGGACATCGAGATGCCGAACATCGCGTAGCCCTCGCCGATGGGGGCGCAAAGTTTATATGCAATCAGTGCAGAAGCAGCAATACCCACCATAGCGGGTAATGTGCTAATAAGACCGTACGATATACCGGACAAAATGGTAAACGCAGGGCCGGATTTGGATGCATTTGCCACGTAATGCACCGGACGTTTGCTGTCATCGGTAAAGTAATCGCTGGCAATGCCGATGATAACGCCAACCAAAAGGCCTACTGCACTGGCGCCCCAAATACGCCACTCAAAGCCAAACAAAGCAGTGGCCGCAGCTGTTAAAATGCCAAAAATTGCGGTGGTGACATAGGTGCTGCTGTTGAGTGCACGGGTAGGGTTGCCGTTTTTACCGATTTTTGCAGTAGCTACACCGATGATAGATGCAAGAAGACCGATTGCGGCATAGCAAAATACAACCGCTGTATTTTTGCCGCTGACACCGCCGTCCAATGAAGCCCCCATAATAAGCGCGGCTGCGATGGAAGCAACGTTGGAATCAAACAAATCTGCACCCATGCCGGCAACGTCACCCACGTTATCCCCCACGTTGTCAGCGATAACAGCGGGATTGCGCGGGTCGTCCTCAGGGATGCCGAGTTCAACTTTGCCCACCAAATCGGCACTAATGTCGGCAGTTTTTGTAAAGATACCACCGCCTGCTTTTGCAAATAGAGCCAGCGAACTTGCACCAAAACTGAACCCGAGCAGAGCAGTGGTGTTGCCTGTTATCATCAAAACCGCAGCAACACCCAAAAGGCTGCTGCCAACCACTGCCATACCCATTACAGCACCGCCGCGAAAGCCCACCATAAACGAAGGTTTAATGCCTTCTTTGGCAGCTTCTGCTGCCTTGACGTTGGCAATGGTTGCAATCTGGATACCGATTTTACCCGAAATGGCTGAAAAAACCGTACCGGCAAGATACGAGATTGCCATGGTGACGTTTTCGAGCACATTATTATTCCAGATGGGTTTAGGCAAAAACAGCAGGATAACAACTGCTACAATCACTGCGAACTTTGCAAGTACGGCGTATTCCTGTTTTAAAAAAGTATTTGCACCCCTGCGTATTAAAGTACCCACTTCTGCAATTCGTGCATTGGAGGAAGGTTGGGCATTGACCCATTTATAAAGCCATGCCGCCACAGCAAAAGCACATACTGCGATGATGATAGAAATAAACTGAAATCCAGTTGTACTAATAATCATAGAAAACAACTCCCTCAATATTTTGTTGTCAAAGAACCATTACAGTATAGTAGAGAGTCATTTTTTGCCGTCAGATTGGTGCTCGAAAAGGATTAACAGCTCACTGATGCACATAGGTGCTTTTTGAACAGATAAAAACTCTGAACGGATACCTGAAGGCAGGCAGAACAAGCCAAGCAAACTGAATACAAGAAAGGCTGCGATCTTTTGCAGGCGTATGCTTTGGCTGCGCGTCAGCTGGGGTTGTTTTTCTGCATTGGCAAGCACACGGGCAGGTATTGCGGCATCTTGTTCGGTGAGTATTTCTTGCACAGGGGCTGCCGCTTTGCACTCGTGAAAAAGCTCCTCATAAATGCCGTCACCGTTATTAGATTGCCCGATAAAAGAAAAAAGTGAGAGCACAAGAAATAACAGCGCAAGCAACCCACATAATAATCGAATTTTAGGTACTGTTGTCAAAGCTCCCACCTCCTAAAAAAACCGAAATCAGATACAAAATACCACTTTTTGTATGAAAGAACAAGGTGAAAACTGCACAAAGTTCAGAGCCTTTTTATGGCATGCAAAAAGGAATGGCAGACAGCACATGTGCTGCCTGCCATTCCTTCATGATATTTGTTTCAATACAATGTGGAGGGCTATACGTTAAAGCGGAATAAAACAACGTCGCCATCCTGAAAAACATACTCTTTTCCTTCGCTGCGCACCAGCCCTTTTTCTTTTGCTGCGGTCATACTTCCGCATGCCACCAAATCATCAAATGCAATTACTTCGGCACGAATAAAGCCTTTTTCAAAGTCAGAGTGAATTTTACCCGCAGCCTGCGGTGCCTTGGTACCCTTAGAGATGGTCCATGCGCGAACCTCCTGTTTGCCTGCTGTGAGGTACGAAATCAACCCAAGCAGGTCGTAACTCTGTACAATCAAGCGGTCCAGCCCCGACTCGGTGAGGTTGAGCTCAGCTAAAAACATCGCCTTGTCTTCTTTGGACATATCGGAGATTTCTTCCTCAATTTTAGCGCAGATGGGAACAACACGGGCGTTTTCTGCCTTTGCAATTTCACAAACTTGCTTATAATATTGGTTGGTTTCAATATTATTGATAAAATCATCTTCGCACATATTTGCTACATAAATGACAGGCTTGCCCGAAAGCAGAGGAGTGGTTGCCAAAACTTCTTTTGCATCGTCCGAATCATCGGCGAAGGCGCGGGCAGGTTTGCCCTCTTCAAGATGCTTCAGCAGTGCACCCAGCACTTCTGCCTCACCTGCATATTTTTTATCGGCTTTTATCATTTTAGTAGCCTTGTCCAAACGGCGCTGTACAATTTCTATATCCGAAAAAATCAGCTCGAGATTGATGGTTTCTATATCGCGCGCGGGGCCGATTTCGCCGTCAACGTGGATGATTTCTGTGCTTTCAAAGCAGCGTACCACATGGATAATAGCATCCACCTCGCGGATATTTGCCAAAAACTTGTTGCCCAAACCTTCCCCCTTAGAGGCACCTTTTACCAGACCCGCAATATCAACAAATTCAATTACGGCAGGGGTGTATTTGTCGGGATCATACATCTCGGCAAGCTTATCCAGGCGTTTGTCCGGTACGGCAACAACGCCTACGTTTGGTTCAATGGTGCAAAAAGGATAATTTGCGCTCTCGGCACCGGCATTGGTAATTGCATTAAACAATGTGCTTTTGCCTACATTAGGCAACCCCACAATACCCAGTTTCATACGTATAAGTCCTTTCGCTCTGAAAATTTATCAAAATGTGATGACAATGCATCAATTACAATTTATAATTATACATAGAAACTCGCTGAGAAACAAGTGATGTTCAAGATATCGCCCCAAAAGGTTTATAATTTTTTCACTTATCTGTTCACAATTAAAGTATAATATAAGTAGTATCTTGGAATATATCCATTTTTATGCAAAACAATATCTGTAACAGATGCTATAAAAGACGTAAATAAGAGGAGGAAAAGACTATGTCAATGGGTAAAATTTTGGTTGCGGACGATGATAAAAACATTTGCGAATTATTGCGGCTTTACCTCGAAAAAGAGGGCTATACGGTGGTGCTTGCGTACGATGGTGAGGAAGCGCTTGCCAAGTTCGGCGCAGAAAATCCCGATATTCTTTTGCTGGATGTGATGATGCCCAAACTGGACGGTTGGCAGGTGTGTCGTGAAATCCGTAAAAAATCGGAGCTGCCCATTATTATGGTTACTGCAAAAGGCGAAACCTTTGATAAGGTGCTTGGTTTAGAGTTGGGTGCAGACGATTACGTGGTAAAACCATTTGATGCAAAAGAAATTGTTGCGCGCATCAAGGCGGTTATGCGCCGTACCGGCAAAACAGCCACCGAAAACAATGTAAAAGAAGTATCGTTTGATAAGCTTGTGGTGAACATGACAAAATACGAGCTGAAAGTGGACGGTAAGGTGGTTGATACACCGCCGAAAGAACTGGAGCTGCTGTTTCATCTTGCAAGCAACCCCAACCGTGTTTACACTCGTGACCAATTGCTCGACGAGGTATGGGGCTTTGAATATTACGGCGACAGCCGTACGGTTGACGTTCATGTAAAGCGCCTGCGTGAAAAGTTAGAGGGCGTTTCGGATAAATGGGCGCTCAAGACAGTGTGGGGCGTTGGCTACAAGTTTGAAGTAAAAGAATAACAGGGTGATGTAAAAAGCCCGATAGTAACAATAACAGGGCGCGCTTTGGGCGCGCCCTGCTTCCTGTAGATTAGATGTAAAGGTTTGAGTTGTTGATGCAAAAAAGTCTGCTCTCGAAATATTTTACCATATGCTCGTCAATTATTCTTGCGAGCATTACAATTTTGGGTATTATTTTAATGGTATTTGCTGCGCAGTTTTTTAAGCTTGACAAGCAAAAGCTGCTAATGCGAAATGCCAGCCAGGCGCTTGCGCTTACCGAGACGGAGTACAGGCGAAACGAGTACAAAGAGGTAAGCTCTTATATGCTAAAAACAGGGTATACTATCCTTGGTAATGCCATAGATGCAACTATTTTTCTTACCGACACCGAGGGTAAAACTTTGCTTTGTACAGAAAAGGGCAATTGCAGCCACTTTACCTATATCATACCGGAATCGATTCGCCAAAAAGTTGAAGCAAACGGCGAATACAAAGAAACGGGCAAGCTGGGCGGAGTATACAAAAATAATTTTTATTCGGTGGCTTTGCCGCTGAAGCATCCCTCGGGGCAAACCGTTGCTTATATTTTTGTATCATCTTCGGCATCCGGTTTGCAGTATTTTTTGGTTGAAATACTAAATATGTTTGCAATCAGTTCTTTAGCAGTCATTGTTATCAGCTTTATCGTTATTTATTTTGTCACCTCGCGTATGGTAAAACCTTTGCGCGAAATGGTAGGCGCTACACAAAGCTTTGCCAAAGGCGATTTTACCGTAAGAGTACCTGTAACCAGCTACGACGAAGTGGGACAGCTTGCCATTGCGTTTAACAATATGGCTACCTCACTTGCGAGTACCGAATCGGTGCGCCGCAGCTTTATAGGCAATGTATCGCATGAACTCAAAACACCTATGACCACCATCAGCGGCTTTATCGATGGCATTCTCGACGGTACCATCACCGAAGATAAACGCGATAAATATCTGCGCATCGTATCCGATGAAGTCAACCGCTTGGCACGTTTGGTTCGTTCCATGCTCAACATTGCACGAATGGAGTCGGGTGAACTAAAGCTTTCGCCTGTTGATTTTGATATCAATGAGACGATTTGTACAACCGTATTTACCTTTGAGCAAAAAATTGACAGCAAGCAGCTTGAGATACGCGGATTGGATCGAGGCAAGTTTATGGTGAGTGCTGATTCCGACCTGATTCATCAAGTGGTATACAATCTGATAGATAACGCTGTTAAATTTGTTAACCAAGGCGGATACATCGAATTTAATTATCGTGTTGAGGGCGGGTTTACTTATGTCGGCATCCGAAATTCGGGCGATGGTATACCAAAAGAAGAAATACCGCATGTGTTTGAAAAGTTTTATAAATCAGACCGATCACGCAGTCTTGATAAAAATGGCGTGGGGCTTGGCCTTCACATCGTGCGTACCATCATCAATCTGCACGCAGGCGATATCATTGTCCGCAGTGTGGAAGGGGAATATTGTGAGTTTGAATTTGCCCTGCCAACCGCGAAAACAAGTAAAGGGATATTAAGAAAAGGTTCACAAAGCTAACATCTAAGCCAAAATAAACATAAAAACATCACAAAAAATGTGTAATCTTTTTAAAAGCCGTTTATTTTATTTTCATATTTATTCGATATAATCATTTTAAGCTAATAAACAAGCAGCGAGTTACTCGCGGGGAGGTTTTCGATATGAGCGATTTTAACGACAACAATTTGAATGAAAAGAAAAATGAAATTCATTCGCAAGACAATCAGGAACATACAAGTTCTGCGCCGCCCAACCCGCCGCAAAGCGACCCGTATAAAACAACAGGCGGCAACACCGGCACAGACTGGCAATTTTCGCAGCAAAATTCCTACAACCAGTATAACCCTAAAACCGGATGGAACAACGGACGTACCGATTACAGTGCAAATTATAAAGCAAACTATACGAACAATGCAGGCGATACGCAAGGGCAGCAAAAAGCGGATGAAGAATACAAATGGAACTTTGCAGAATACGATAATACCGCCGACAATAAAAAGCACGGTAAGAAAAAACGCAAAGGGCTTGTGGTGTTTACTGCCATTGTGTGCTCGATGTTTGCAATTGCATTAATCGGTATGGCAGGGTATGGCGTTTGGAATATTGTACAGGGTAATGTTTTTGATAAATCAGGTTCTTCACAGAACGCTTCTGTACCAGAGGTTGGTTCCCCTGGGCTGAATATTAACGATGTACCTAAACCCAGTGAGACAATTGCACCGGACGGCAGCCTTACCACCAAACAAATTGCTGCAAAAGTGCAGCCCTCTGTAGTAGGTGTTGTGGTTTACGCTGCGGCAGATGCAAACAACCAATTTTTCGGAGGTTCGGGCGCAATACAAACCAACGAGGGTTCCGGAATTATTATGTCGGCAGATGGCTACATTATCACCAACGCACACGTGGTAGAAGGTGCAAGCGGCATCAAAGTGGTTCTCTACAACGGCGAGGAATATGAAGCCAAACTGGTTGGACGAGACGACAATACCGATCTTGCTGTGATTAAAATTGCTGCCAATAACCTGACTGCAGCAGAGTTTGGCGACTCTAAGCAGCTTCAGGTAGGTGAAGATGTTATCGCTATTGGTAACCCGGGAGGGCTGGAATTTGCAAGTTCAGTCACCAAAGGCATCATTTCAGGTGTCAACCGCCCGATTAAAAGCAGCGATGCAGGTTATACCATGAACTGCATTCAAACCGATGCGGCAATCAACCCGGGCAACTCGGGCGGCGCCTTGGTCAATACTTTTGGCCAGGTAATTGGTATCAATTCCTCTAAAATTGCCGCTACTCAATATGAGGGCTTAGGTTTTGCAATCCCTATTTCTGAGGCGAAGCCGATTATTGATGACCTTATTGCCAACGGAAGAGTAACAGGCAGAGTGAAGCTTGGCATTACAGGCAGAGAAATAGATGAAACACTTGCACGATACAACAATGTGCCCACCGGCTTTATGGTGTTTAACACCGAGCCGGGCTCGGACATTGAAAAAAAAGGCGTAGTTGCAGGTGATATTATTACAAAAATTGACGGTAAAGACTTAACTTCGCTTGGTGACCTGCGTGATTACCTGAAAGATTTCAAGTCCGGTGATAAAGTAACCCTTACCGTTTTTAGAAGAACATCAGGCAAAAGAGACAGCACATTCGAAGTGGTGATCTCTTTGCTGGCAGATACCGGAGAGGATATTGCTGCCCAACAAATAGTGCCGCAGCAGAAGCAAAGCAACAACGCAAATAATTTTTTTTCCTTTCTTCAGTAGCTGATAATTTATTAGAATAGTGCTTGAAATCCTCCAAGATTAAAGGGCGGACAACGTTGTCCGCCCTTTTTTGCACCTGCCCGTCCGTGTGCCGAGTTGTCGCGACGAATGAATGCCTCGCATAGAATGCTTATGTAGTGTGAAATTCATATTACAGCTAGCGTGGCGCGGCAGAGGGTGGCAGGTATGCCCGTGAATAGCCCGATGTAATGCCTGCGCATCAGATATGAGCCGCGGAGTTTTCTCCGCGGCTTTGGGCTTTTTGCTGTATTTTACCGGGATACCGTGTATTTGCAGAAAATATCGCAAGAAATTTACAAAAAAACATGAATGATTTGTTAATTTGCCTTATTTTGTTGACGGAAAGGGCTTTGGTGGTTTAGAATATAATGTGAGTAAATTGTCTGTACTATACGATATTTGACTATACTTCAAGAAAAGAGGTATTTATATGATTAAAATTGCACCATCTATTTTATCTGCCGATTTTGGCAAGCTTTTGGAACAATCCGATGCAGTGGCAAAGGCAGGTGCCGATTGGCTGCACATCGATGTTATGGACGGAAGTTTTGTACCCAATATTACCATCGGCCCATGTGTAGTTAAATCATTGCGCCCCAACCTAGACATTTTTTTTGATGTACATCTTATGATACAAGACCCATATACCTATGCCGAGGCTTTTGCACAAGCAGGTGCGGATTTGATCTGTTTTCACTACGAGGCAGATTACGATGTGCGTCGAGTAATTGATAAAATACGCAGCCTGGGCAAGAAAGTAGGCATTGCCATAAAACCAAAAACACCTGCAGAGGTGGTGTTCCCATACCTGAGCCTGATTGATATGGTATTGGTGATGACGGTGGAGCCGGGTTTTGGCGGGCAGAAATTTATGGCGGATATGATGCCCAAGGTACGTACCCTGCGCAGTAAAATTGACGCAGAGGGGCTGCCTGTTCTGATTCAGGCAGACGGAGGAATTGATGTTAACACCATTCAGATGGCAGCACAAAGCGGTGTTGACATTATGGTAGCAGGCAGTGCCGTTTACGGTAAACCGGATTATAAGCAGGCGATTGAGCAGCTCAGAGATGCTTCGGGACAGTAAGCCGAATTTACGAAAAAAAGTAAGATATTTTATCAATTGCATTTTCTTCTGCAATAGGGACGCCGTACTCTGCTATATAAGCTGCTGTGAGTTCCCCGCGCCCTGTAGGCTGTGCATATTCACATAAAAATGCAGCAGATAGGCTGCCTTTCCCATCAAGCGGATATAAAATCAAGCGGTAATATCCCGAAAAGTAGTACAGCGCACTTTTACGTACGCGGTGGCAATACAACGAAAACAGCTTTGTACAAGCAGTAATCATCACATCACAGCTTTCAAAAGTAAAAATTAAAGGCTCTGTGATGGAAAGATGATTTTCGGTGGTTCTCGGGAAGTAGCCCTGTGCAACTGTTAAAGCAATATCAGATAACCCTATGGGGAGGATACCCTCTCCGCAAGTAAAATAGATAATGCATCCGTCACCGAGCGGATAAATCTCGACAAAAAGCTTACCGGAGGCAGGGGCATACCCTGTTTCCAGGCGTGCACGGTCTAAAATATGGATGAGTGCCGACTTCGTATCGGCGTCATTGTAATTTATTTTTTCATATGTAAGTTGATACTGCTGTAAATCAGTACCGGTAAGCACTGCTTTCAGCTTATGTTGGTCAAGCAATTCAAAACACATAAATACAGCATCCCCATTATAGAATTGGTAGGTGATTTCGAAAAGATGGCAGGATTTTTTACAAGAGGTATTATTCTGGAACAGCGCAAGGAACCCGCGCTTAGCCGCGACCTGCGCAAATTCTTTAATGTAAATACAAACAACATCACCTTCGATCACACACTTTATCCGCCGCCGGATGAGTTGACCCCTGAGCAGGTGATTGAAATAGCTCGGCTCGCCAAAATTGTGGACGAGCGAGACGGTATTCCGCTGTACCAAAAATTAGCCATGGCACATGATACCGGTGTTGCAGCCGTTGTGGGTGACGCTTCGGATGATGAACCGTATATATCCAGCCAAATCAACCCCTTGCTGAAAAAACCGGAACTTACCGTAAAAGGGCTTCAGTTGGCAAAAACGGCTGTTGGTGCCCAAAATATGTTTTTTGCGGTTTACAAAAACATTACCGACCTTTCGGTAAAAATACCTAATAAAATTGAGGAAATCGAAGTGAGGCGTATTCGCGGCAGATATCCTGCCGAATACCGCATCAGTGATGAATTTCAGGAATACCGCCCCATTTTGCTGGTGGGGGTGGGGGCACTCATTCATTTGGCACGCGCAGCAATTCGCGGTAAAGTACAAACAAGCTGCTTTATTACGGTTGCGGGCAACTGCATTGCCAATCCCACGAATCTTGAAGTATCCATCGGAATGCCCATTATGCAGGTGCTTGAGCGCTGCGGGCTTTCTTCCGAGCCGAATACCATCATTCTGGGCGGTTCAATGACCGGTATTTCATGCAAAGACCCTGACAATACCGTTGTTACCAACATTACCCGTGCAATACTTGCCTTTAACGAGGACACCAAGGAACGTAACTATAAATGCATTGGTTGTGGGCGGTGTGTGGACGTGTGCCCTGAAAACCTTACCCCTTTTTACATTAATAAATGCATTGAACATGGTAAAACAAAAGAATTGTATTTTTACGATATTGATCGTTGTATTGGCTGCGGTACCTGCTCGTATATTTGCCCTGCAAATCTTGATATTGCTGCTAATATTAAGGAGGCACGCGCCAAACTGCCGAGAAGGAAAGGAGTGAAGCACGATGCTGCTAAAAGACCATAATGCTCCTCACATCAAAGCACGCGAAACAAACCGTACGGTAATGGGAGATGCAATTATAGCGCTGCTGCCGCTTTACCTCATGGCATTTTATTTTTACGGCGAACGTGCCGCCATGCTGGGTTTGGTATCGGTGGGTACCTGTGTAGCGGCAGATATTTTATGTATTTTGCTGCGTGGTCAAAAAATCAATCTGCGCGATTTTTCTCCGGTTGTTACGGGTATGATGCTGCCGTTGCTTTTACCTGCTTCTATTCCATATCATATTGTAATTATCGGCGGTTTGTTCGCAATAATTTTTGTAAAACAACCTTTTGGCGGTGTGGGACAAAATTTATTTAACCCTGCCGCGGGTGCATTTGCTCTTATGGCAATCA
Organism: Hydrogenoanaerobacterium saccharovorans; assembly: GCF_003814745.1. Lineage (NCBI taxonomy): Bacteria > Bacillati > Bacillota > Clostridia > Eubacteriales > Oscillospiraceae > Hydrogenoanaerobacterium > Hydrogenoanaerobacterium saccharovorans. The sequence goes on from NZ_RKRD01000001.1 coordinate 355,885, forward strand.
GTTGGCCCGATAAGGTGTTTTTATACCCCGAACCGCTGATGAAACTCGAAGCATTCGGTGAAATAACTTCAAAATTGGTGGAAGGCTCTGCCCATACACTGAAACTTGGCGGTGTACCTGTTATTAACACATTGGATATGATAACGGGCAACTTTGCAGGACCAATGGGTGCTACTAATATCTTAGTGCTTACAACATGTCTGATATACCTGATTTTTCGCAAAACCGTCAGTTGGCAGGTGCCGATCTCCTTTTTGGCAACCACGGCATTGATGGCTTACTGTTTTCCGCGTATTCCAACTTCGGGGTTTTCTTCTGTTGTGCTGGAGATGCTCTCCGGTTCATTAATGTTCGGTGCGGTGTTTATGCTTACCGACCCGGTTACGGCGCCCAAGCGGGGATTATCGAAGTATTTTTACGGTATTATCTCGGCTGTGGTTACTATGCTATTCCGCCGCTACGGGGGATATGAACAGACGGTGATGTTTGCTATTTTATTGATGAACGCTTTTGCTCCGGTGATTGACAGAGTAAGCGAATTTATTCTGAGAATACTAAGGAGGATGAATTTTGAGCCGAAGAAACGCAACAAAACGCGCACAATACAAAAGCCGCACAAAGCCCCTGCACAGGTTTAGCGGCATCATAACTCGTAATCCTGTCTTAGTTGGGGGGTTGTTGCTTGCACCCGTTGTGGTTGCATCCACATCGGTAAAAACCGCGGTAGCACTCTCTGTTACCCTCGCAATCGTTACGATACCCACAATGTTCATTGCATCTTTTATAAAAAATGCAATTCCTAAGTGGCTGCGCATACCGGTATATTCTCTTATTGCCTCGCTTCTTTTAATTCCATCGGCGCTGATTGTAAGCCCAATATCGCCAACGATATTCGATTCTATGGGCATGTACTTTTCGCTGATGGTGTTCAATTCGGTGCTGTTTTCGCGCGGTGAAAAGATAGCGGTGAAAAAATCTCATCTTGAAGTAGTGGCAGACGGGGCAATTTATTGCATTGGTTTTGCAGTTGCAATATTGCTGATTTCTGCTGTAAGAGAACTGCTGTATGCAAACACTTTATGGGGCTTGCCTGTACCGTTGCCATTTAAAATTTCTGCTGCAGTGTTGCCTTTTGCAGGCTTTATGCTGGTAGGCATGTTCTCTGCAATTTGCAGCTTTTTGCGGGAGTTTATTCGCAAACTGGTTGAAAAACACCGCATGCGTGCAAAACAATCGGCTATGGCGCTGGTAGGCGAGGAGGTAACGCGATGAGATTTCTTGCTGAATTTACAACGCTTGCAATGACAGCTATATTTCTCGAAAATGTAGTGTTCTCACGTGCTTTGGGCACAAGCCGTATGCTGAACAACTTAAAGGTTGGTAAAAATCTTATCGGTTTTGGTGTTTTGCTTAGCATCATGACAACACTTTCTTCTATAGCAACGTATTTTATCAATGCCTTTTTTAAAGAAAAAGAGCTGAAATTTTATTATCGTCCGTTTTTCTTTGTTTTGGTTATTACTATAATCTATGTTTGTGTTTACCTTGCAATGAAGAAATTTTCTCCCGTTTTGTATAAAAAATACGGTGAGTTGCTGACTTTTTCAACTTTTAACTGCGCATTGCTCGGCTCAGTATTCTTATCGGCAGATCAGAACTTTAACTTAACAAAAACTTTAGGATTTGGTTTTGGTTCCGGTATCGGTTTTACCATTGCAACATTGATGGTATACGAAGGCAAACGCCGATTGGTACTCAGTGATATTCCCAAATCGTTTCGCGGCTTCCCTATAACTTTGATGTATCTTGGAATGGTGGCTCTTGCTATGTATGGCCTTGTTGGGCACCAGCTACCGTTCTAAAAAAGGACAACCCTGCATAAGCTACTACAGTAAAGTAAAACTAACAGGCGGTGGAAATATTGTCAAAGGGCTTTAAGATTAAACGGTACAACAGCAGAATATACCAAAAAAACCGCAGCAAATCGTATTCACCGTTAGCCGTAGCGGGTACGATTGCGCTGCTTGCGGGGCTGTTTGTAGTAGGTTGGTTTGTTTACCCGCCTATCTATGACCTTCTTACAGGGCAACCTGCCGTTTCTCAATCATCAAGTTCTCAGCCGCAGCCATCCTCTCAGCCCGAAGAAGTGCCTTCTGGATCAAAACCAGAAGAGCAAACCCCGGCGGTAAATTCTGCTTTAAAGGCAGTGTATGCGCCGTTCGCGCTGGTGAAAGATTCTGCCAAACTGGAGGCAATGCTGCAGCAGGCATCAGCGGCTGGATATAATGCGCTGCTTTTTGATGTGAAGGACGATACCGGTAAGGTGCTTTATAACACAGAAAACGCTACAGCACAAGATTCCGCCGCAGTTACACAAAATCCCATCGATTTAAAAGCACTTACCGAAACACTTAAAAAACACAAAATACAGCCTGTTGCAAGGCTGCATACTTTTAAAGACCACATTATGCCCAAGAAAAATACAGAAGCTGCTGTACATTATCAAGGGCAGGAGATGTTGTGGCTTGATAATTTCGCAGACAAAGGCGGTAAACCATGGCTCAACCCTTACAGCACCCAAGCGCAGAATTATAATATTGAACTGGCAAAAGAATGCGTTGATGCGGGTGTTGCGATGGTGATTGCAGACGGTGTACAGTTCCCCAATGCAACCGGGATGAACCTTGCCACTTTCGGCGATACACAGGGGAAAACATGGGACCAGGCATTAAATGATTTTGTCGCAAAAATGGATGATGCTGTTACCTCGAAAGGTGCCCGTTTTGCGGTTGCTGCTCCTGTCAGCGCTGTGATGGAGAGCGAAGGTCCCAAACACTTGGGTAAACCATATGCATACGAAAGTACTATAGCAGTCAATTCTATGCCCTCGGTATGGGGTGCAGGCAATCAGGCTGCAGGGATTACCAATCCCGTTCAAAACCCATACGATACTGTACTTAATTCATTGCGCACGGCACAAAGCAAAACAAAACAAAAGCTGTTGCCTTTTGTACAAGCTTATACAGATAAAAAAATTCCAGAAAAAAACAACAAAGAGTATACAAAAGATGACATTGCAGCGCAATTAAAAGCGTTGGATGAACTCAAAATTGACGGTCATATTCTCTACAATCCTGAGGGCAGCTATATGTTCTAATAATAAAGCAGGGGCGGATTAAAATCCGCCCCCTCTTTTGTGACAACTGGAGGTATCTTTGATGAAAACTGGATTGGTTTTAGAAGGGGGCGGCTTGCGTGGCATTTATACGGCAGGGGTACTCGATACAATGCTCGAACTCGGTATCCAATTTGAGTATGTGGTTGGGGTATCTGCAGGTGCGTGCAACGCAACTTCTTACATCAGCAAACAGGCGGGCAGGGCAGGCAGAGTTATTTTGCAAAACTTTATGAACCCGCGGTATCTCGGTTACCGTAATCTGCTGCTGCACGGCTCTATATTCGGTATGGATTTTGTGTTTAATCAAATCCCAAATAAGTTCGATCCATTCGATTTTGATGCTTTTGAGAGCAGTACAGTTGATTTTGAAGTTGGTGCTACCAATATTGAGACGGGAAAAACCGAATATTTCAGTAAAGAGGTTGTTAGCCGCGAGCATTTTGCCGTAGTCCGCGCATCCAGCTCGATTCCGTTGGTAGCAAAAATCGTTACCATAAACGGTAAAAAATATCTCGACGGCGCAATTGGCGATTCCATTCCAATTAAGCATGCTATGGAAAAAGGGTATGAGAAAAATGTGATTATTCTTACTCAGCCGCGCGGTTTTATTAAAAAGCCGGCAGGATACACAGGCTTACGAAAGCTATATTACAGGCGATACCCAAAGTTTATAGAGGCGATGGAAAACCGCCACAACTTGTACAACGATACCCTCCGCTTTATAGAGCAGCTAGAAAAAGAGGAAAGAGTTTTGGTGTTGGCCCCGCAAAAGCCGATTCCTTTTGCAAGTTTCGAAAAAAACGTTCAAGGGATGCAAAAGCTCTATCAAAACGGCATTCAGGATGCCCACGATAACGCAGACAAAATCCGCAATTTTATGGGTGTACCCTGTGCAGAACACATAAAACAGCCTTCCTCAGATTGTTTGAAAGGATAAAAAACATGCAAGATTTGAAAACCCTGCTTACCGAGAACGAAAGCGTGTGGGACAGGATGCGTACTTGCGGCAAACCTATCGTTTTGTACGGCATGGGGGACGGGGCTCAAAAAATATTGGACGTGTGCAAACAAAAACATATTAAAATTGCAGATATTTTTGCAAGCGACGAATTTGTACGCGGACATTCTTTTGCGGGTTATAAAATACTGAAATACAGTGAAGTGTGTGCGAAATACAAAGACTTTATGGTTGCCGTTTCGTTTGCTACGCAATTAAACGATGTGCTGGACAGAATTTATAAAATTGACAGCCAGTACGAAACCGTTGCACCCGATGTACCGGTTATTGTAGATGGTACCTTATTTGATATGGATTATCTGCATCAGCATTGGAATGAGATAGAACAGGTTTATTCTTTGCTTGCCGATGACCAGTCTAAAAAAGTTTATGCAAATATTTTAAACTATAAAATCAGCGGTAAGCTGTGTTATTTAAAAGAGTGCGAGACAAGTGTATTCGAAGCATATCAATTGCTAAACCTAGGCTTAAATGAAGATTATGTTGATTTGGGCGCATACCGAGGCGACACGATAGAGGAGTTTTTAACCCATACCAAAAGAACATACCAAAGCATAACCGCTTTTGAACCCGATAAAAAAACTTATTCCAAACTGGTAGATAAAGTTAAGGCATTGAACCTTGTAAATGTACAGTGCCATAATTTAGGAGCTTGGAGTTGCCAAACAGAGCTGCGTTTTGCAGGGAAAGCAGGGCGTAATTCGGCATTGTCACAAAACGGAAACCGTGTGGTGCCCGTAGCTTCGGTGGACCATATTTTAAGCGGCAATCGCGCAAGTTATATCAAAATGGATGTGGAAGGCGCAGAATGCGAGGCGTTAAAAGGGTGTGAGAACACAATAAAAAGACATCAACCCAAGCTATGTATTTCAGTTTATCACCGCAACGAAGACATTTTTTCACTGCCTCTGCAGGTTCACAAACTAAACCCATTGTATCAGCTCTATCTTCGCCATTTCTCGTATATACCGGCATGGGATACTAATTTGTATTGTATCTAATAATACAAAAATAAAGAACGGACGAGCTTGCTGGCTTGTCCGTTCTTTTCGCAATATTTATGCTTTTGCTTTTTCAACAAGGTCTATAAAACGCTGTTTGGGTAAAAAACCAACTAAGCGGTCGACTTCTTCGCCATCTTTAAATAAAATCACGGTTGGGATAGTCATAACGTTAAAACGTGCAGCAATGTTGCTTTGCTCGTCAATATTAACCTTGCCTACCAGCACGCTCCCATCCAGTTCATCGGCAAGTTCGTCGATGGTTGGGCCTAGCATTCTGCACGGACCGCACCATTCTGCCCAAAAATCCACAAGAGCTATGCCGTTTCCGCCAATAACCTCTTGCTCAAAAGTTTCTTCATTAAAATGTTCGGTTGCCATTCTATATTACCTCCTATTATCGGCAATTGCCGCGAATTGTTGTTAGTATACCTCTTTAGTTACTATTTTATCAGCAACAGTCGTACTTTACAAGATAATGTAGATAAAACAGAAAAAATTAAAAGATTATTCAAAGTTTTTACCCGAAAAATAATTTTTCAACAGTTAAGGGATTGACAAAATAATTGGCGCAGGGTATAATAATAAAGCTGTTTAATACACAGCTTACACATATTGCCCGATTGTGTAAAGGTAGCACGACAGACTCTGACTCTGTTTGTCTGGGTTCGAATCCTAGTCGGGCAACCAAAACTGCTTCTTCCACTAAGGGCGGAGCAGTTTTCTTTTACGGGGTATAGCGCAGATGGTAGCGTGCTTGGTTCGGGACCAAGAGGCCGTGGGTTCAAATCCCGCTACTCCGACCATGAAAAAGTCATGTATGAGGTTTGAACTCATACATGACTTTTTGTTTTATCCGTGATATGATGAAGTAAAAATTATTTATATTTTACATATAAAAGAATGGTGGATTATAAGAGTGACAATCCGATTGGGGACAGAAGAAGATATTGATGATTTGGCACGGTTATATGACGATTTGAATGATTATTTGGCGGTTACAACCAATTATCCTGGGTGGAAAAAAGGCGTTTATCCTGTTCGTGAAAATGCTATAGATGGTATAAAAGAAGGTTGCTTGTATGTGGCTACAGATAATGATGAAATTATCGGATCGATGATACTACGTCATAAGCCAGAACCAGCCTATTTAACAGCTTCGTGGCAAGTTGAATTAAATTATGAGAACGTGTTGGTGCTCTATACATTTGTTGTAAGCCCAAGTCATTGGAAGCGGGGAATTGGACAGGAGATGCTCGCATTCGCTGCCGAACATGGACGCAATTCGAAAATCAAGGCTTTACGCTTAGACGTCTATGAAAAAAATGTACCGGCAATTGGGTTGTACGAAAAGTGCGGTTTCAAATATATAACAACTGTTAGCCTTGGCTTAGAGAACTATGGGTTGTCTTGTTTTAGACTATATGAGAAACTATTATAAGAGTAATGAGCACAACCGATGCAAGTGAGAGTTTAATCAACAATCAAAAACCGAGTGATGTCTGAAATTGACATGGTTCATATATTGTAAAAACACAAAAGAGTCTATGTTTCATAGGCTCTTTTGTGTTTTTACAGTACATAATCTTAACAGAGAATGCGGGTGCATCCTTAAAGAGAAAATATTACCCGTATTTTGCACTTTTTTATGGTAACTGAAAGGCACAGCAAATCCATATTCTGACTAATCAAGTTCAAGTATTTTAATCAATGGTAGTTTCATTTTATAAGTGAAATCAAAAAATAAATTTCTTATAAAATAGTGTTCCACACAAAATTAAAAATGTATAGTTGACTAAAAATGCAATATTATGAACGATTTTGTCACTATTTTAATTAATATCAACTTTTGTATTGCAATATGTAGAAAAATATAATATAGTATTGTTAAATCTACCCAATTGTTTTCCCATTTATGAAATCATTATAACATTCGAAATTTATTTTATTAAAAAAGGAAGTGTGTCATCGTATGAAAAGCATAAGGTCTCAAATCATTATGGTAATTTTATCTCTTGTAATCCTTTTAAGCATTTTATTTGGCATAGCAAGCAGTTATTTAAACTATAATACGGTTTCATCTGTATTAAAGCAAAATTTAACCGAAACAGCTGTTGTTTCTGCTGACCGAGTTGCTGCAGAAATTAGGGCAATCCAAAATGTTGCGCTTGAAACCGGCAGCATCTCGCTGCTTGCAGATCCGGATGTGCCGCTAACGGAAAAGAAAGAAGCAATTGACCTGCGTGCAAAAAATCATAATTTTGAACGAGGAAACTTGCTGAATGCACAAGGTATCAGCCTTTTTGACGGAAATGATTACTCTGAAAGAGACTATTTTAAGGCATCGATAAAAGGCGAAAAATACATTAGCGACCCCACCACCAGCAAAATTACGGGTAAAACTACCTTTTTAATTTCGGCGCCGTTATGGAAGGACGGAAAGCCGGGGACTACGGTAATAGGTGTTATTTATTTTGTACCCAACGAAAATTTTTTAAATGACATTGTAAGCAATATCAACATCAGTCAGTCGGGGTATGCTTACATATTGAATAAAGACGGTACCAATGTAGCAGATAAAGATTTGACAGTTGTCGGTAAAGAAAACAGCATTGCCGATGCCAAGTCGGATTCTTCTTTGGCCGCTATTTCCAAGATAGAATCGGATATGATTTCGGGCAAAGAAGGTTATGGTAAATATCAATACAGGGGCGAAGAATGGGTGCAGGGGTTTGCTCCTATCAGCCACACCAACCATTGGAGCCTCGGAGTGGCTGCGAAGGAAAAAGACTTTTTAGGTAACTTCTATCGTTCTATGGTTATCACCGGTATTTTAATGGCTGTGTTTGTAATCGTCGGCTTAATTGCAGCCATACTTTTTGCCAATAAAATCGGAAAGCCCATTATAGAATGCAGCAATCGCCTCTTAAGGCTATCTGAAGGAGACTTAGCATCCCCCGTTTTTGTAACCGACAGAAAAGATGAAACGGGCGTATTGATGAACTCCACAAAAACATTGGTTGATGATTTAAGCGGAGTGGTACAAGATATGACTTTTGTATTGGGCGAGATGGCACAAGGCAATTTAGCGGTGCAGTCAACCCAGACTTACAGAGGAGATTTTATACCAATACAAACGGCAACAGGAAAAATAATTGAGTCGCTCAACGATGCGATGAGTCAAATCAATCAGTCATCCGAGCAAGTATCCAGTGGTTCCGAGCAGGTATCCAGCGGAGCACAGGCACTTGCACAGGGTGCTACCGAGCAGGCAAGTTCAGTGCAGGAACTTGCAGCAACCATCAATGAAATATCACACCAAGTAAAAGATAATGCAGCAAATGCCACTGAAGCAAGCAACAATGCCAGCGTTGTTGCCAACGAAATGATGGAAAGCAACCAAAAAATGCAGCAAATGATTGAGGCAATGGCGCAAATCAATGACTCAGCCAAAGAAATCAGCAAGGTCATCAAAACAATTGAAGATATAGCGTTTCAAACAAACATTCTTGCGCTCAATGCAGCGGTTGAGGCGGCACGTGCAGGGGCTGCGGGCAAAGGCTTTGCAGTGGTTGCAGATGAAGTGCGTAATCTTGCATCAAAAAGTGCAGAGGCAGCAAAAGGCACCACAGCGCTGATTGAAAACTCCATTGCGGCAGTAGAAAACGGTACGAAACTGGCGGATGGCGCAGCCAAGTCATTGACGACGGTGGTGGAAGGCGCAGTCAGTGTTATTGATGCTTTGAACAAAATCTCTGTTGCTTCATCAGAACAGGCAAATTCAATTAATCAGGTAACGCAAGGTGTAGACCAAATCTCCAATGTGGTGCAGACAAACTCTGCCACTGCCGAGGAGAGTGCGGCTGCGAGTGAAGAATTAAGCGGACAAGCGCAGATGCTGCGGTCGCTGGTTAGCAAATTCAAGCTAAAGGATAGCGGATATTATCCTGATAGTGAGGAAGACGACACCATAGCACCCCAGTTTGCCGATTTTGGCAGCAAATATTAAGCTTAGTAAAAAACATACCAACGAAAAAACGAGCGGTAGTAAGGGGCGTTCTCCGTACTGCCGCTTTCTTCAAAAATGCAAGTTAAAAATGAAACTGGTTCATATCTGTTTGGGTATTGTGCATAATAATGAATAAATTGCAAGGGTAAAAGGAGTGATTGATGTGGCAAACTGCGCAGCTTTTTTCGATATTGACGGTACAATATCTCGTGAGGGCTTAATTAGCGAAATGTTTAAAAAAATGATAAAATATGAGTTGATTGATGACAGCAAATGGTACAGTGAGGTAGAACCCGCTTTTATAAAATGGGATAAACGTTTAGGTGATTACGATACATATCTGCAAAAAATGGTGGATATCTATACGGATACCGTGATTAATACCGCATCTTTTCATATTGCTTACATTGCGCATAAAGTAATAGAGCAAAAAGGTGAGCGTGTTTATACCTATTCGCGCGACCGTATCAAATGGCACAAGGCGCAAGGACATAAAGTGATTGCTATTTCGGGCTCTCCGGTAGAATTAGTACGTGAAATGTCGCAAAAATATGGCATGGATGACTACAAGGGCACTATTTACCAAGTGGGCAGCAATGGTGTATACAATGGGGAGATTATACCGATGTGGGATTCTGCAAGCAAGCGCAAAGCTGTGCTTGAAATGGCGCAAAAACATGAGATTGACCTTTCTGCAAGTTATGCCTATGGAGATACCACGGGTGATTTTTCGATGTTTAAACTTGTAGGCAACCCGATTGCCATCAACCCCACCAAAGAATTACTGGGCAAAGTTTTGGAGGATGATGAGCTGAAAGAAAAAATTCATGTCATAGTAGAGCGCAAGGATGTTACTTACCGGCTGAACGTAAAAACACTGGACTTAATTTGGTAAAGAATTGTATAAAAAAGCACCTGAGTGTATACAGCTCAGGTGCTTTTTATAATAGTAATATCCTGAAAAAACTGGTTAAATGACAGAGAAAAACTAATTTAGGAACATCTTGGGAATAATAACAATTTGTAATATGTGCGGATGCATATTATTTAAAAACTACACAACTTTTCGTTTTAATACCATTTTTATTTAAACATATATGCATTTATAAAATGATTGGTTACAAAAAAGTTACAAATAGAGACTAAAAAGTATTGACATTTGTAACCTGTGCATGTATACTAAAACTACGTTAAGGGGGAAATGGAGAGCTCCCTTAGCAGACAAAAAATAAACGGAGGAATACACAATGAAAAAAGTACTTGCTCTTGTACTTGCGGTTGTTCTTGCTTTTGGCATGACAACGATTGCCATTGCAGCTGATGCAAAAGGCAAAGCGAATAACATTCATGTTGACACAAAATTGCTTACCTACAAAGATGACAAAATGGTTGACGGCGAATTGAACAAAGACGGCACACTGAAAGCAAACGCTACTTACTACATGCTTGTAAACGATGCAGACGGCAACATCGATTCTCTGTCTGATCTTGATAACTACAAAATCAGAACTGTAATCGACGAAGGCGCTTCCTACATTGCTTCCAAACCTGCTTTCGTAATCAAAAAAGACGGTGACGTAAAGAAAGCTTACATCACATTCAAAACAGCTGACAAATTCCAGATGGAAGGCGTAGCTTTTGAGATGTCTGTAAACGTATACGGCAAAGAAAACTATGTAATCGATTCTGGCAAATTGGATGCTACTGTAGCTACAGTTGCTAAAGATATCGCTTACGAGACAGATAATGCTGCTACTTACAGCGTAATCAAAGGCCAGATTGTCAGCTTCGACGATTGCGAAGATGTTGAGATGGTATTTGAAGATGATGTAGTATTTGCAGTAAATGCTTCCGGTCAGAAAGACCTGTTCCTGAGATTGGACACTGAGGACACTGCTCTTGAGGACAAAAACCCCGAGGCTAACCTCTCTGTTTACTACTTCGCAGGCAACAACAAAACTTTCCGCAGAACCGGTACTCTCACCATCCCTGCTGAGATGATTGAGAACAAAGACGGCAAAATGGTAGCTCCTTACATCTACTCTAACGAGAACGGCAAATTGGTTGCTTTGAAAGATGCTAAATATGATGAAGATGCTGCTGCATTCACCATCAAAACCAACAAACTCGGCAAATATGTTGTTTCTGACATAGAGCTGAAATCTGTTGACACCACAACTCCTGGTACAGGCTCTGAAACAGAGAAACCTTCTACCGGCAGTGAGAAAAACCCCGATACCGGCGCTAACGATTTCGTAGGCCTGGCTGTTGCTTTGGCTGTAGTTTCTGTTGCAGGTATCGCTGTTGCAAAACGCAAATAATTAGCTTTTAAAAGTTAATAAACCCGTAACAATAAACCCCTGCCGATCTCCAACGGCAGGGGTTTTTGTTGTTGATTGTAAGTTTGCCAATTAACAATTTCAAATCGAAAAGAATGCTGATTTATTGACATCAAAGTAAAAGACAGATACACTGATAAGAAAAACACATTAGATTTGGATATCATGTTAATACAACTAATTTATAAGAAAAATGAGGTTTACTATGGATTTTAAAGCATTGGGATTAAAAGATGAGATTGTAAAAGCGCTTGCCGTACAGCAAATAGATAAACCAACTGCGATTCAAGAGATGGCAATTCCGAAGCTGATGGAGAATAAAGATGTTGTCATACAGTCGGAGACAGGGTCGGGTAAAACGCTTGCGTACCTTCTGCCGCTGTTCGCCAAACAAACAGCCCCTTCCAAAACATTACAGCTGCTCGTTTTGGTGCCCACACAGGAGCTCGCCATGCAGGTGCACCGTCAGGTAGAGGCATTGGCTGAAAATTCGGGTGTTCCCCTAAAATCCCTGGTGATATTTGGCAACGTAAACATAAAAGGGCAAATCGAAAAGCTGCGCGAAAAACCGCAAATTATTATCGGCACTTGCGGAAGAATTATAGAACTGATTCAAAAGAAAAAAATAACGGCACATACAGTAAATACAATCGTTATTGATGAAGCAGACAAAATGTTGGACAAGCAGAATATCGAAGGGGTAAAGGCAATTCGCAAAGCGGTGATGAGAGATACACAGATCGTTTTGGTTTCTGCCAGTATTTCTGAAAAAACTTTGGAGCAGGCGGGTATGATTGCAAAAGAGCCTGAACTGGTGAAAACTGCTGACACGTTCAAAATACCCGAAAAGATACAGCATTTATACATTGTGGTGCAGTCACGCGAGAAATTGGAGACATTGCGTAAACTGATTTCTATACTTCATCCGCAACGTACACTCGTGTTCATCAATAAGCCCGAAGAAGCAGAGGTTGCTGCCGCTAAGCTGAAGTACCACAAATTAGATGCAACATTTATTCACGGAACAGGGAACAAGCAGGAGCGCCAAAAAGCGATTGCCGATTTTTCAAGCGGCAAGGTGCCGCTTTTGATTGCAACCGACATTGCTGCACGGGGGCTGCATATCGAGCAGGTATCTGCTGTGTTCAGCATCAGCATTTCGGATGACCCCATGGATTATTTGCACCGTGCTGGCAGAACCGGGCGAGGTGAATCTGAAGGGCTTTCGGTATCAATCGTAACGCAGCAAGAATTGCCGCTTATCAAAAAGTGTCAGCGTAAGTTCGGCATTGATATGACCGAAATCGTTTTGCGCGAGGGTAAAATAATAAAAAAATAGAATAAACACAATATAATAGCGCAAGTTGCTTATACTATTGCAGTAAGGAGTGATAGTATGAAGTTTGACAGCGTGTATTATGAGCCTGATAGTTTGAATTATGAGCTTGGCAAGGCACTGCACGAAAAGTTTAAAGATATCCCCTGGATAGAAATAGAAAGCCATAACCGTATTGAAGAAATGCAAACAAAACAGAATTCTGAGTTTGCAAAGATGAAACGCAATTTGATTATAGGTACAAGAAAAACGCACAAGTACGTAGAAAATCATAAAATATCCGATTACCTTGTGCCGTACACCTCATCGGGATGCAGCGCCATGTGCCTGTATTGCTATTTGGTATGCAACTACAACAAATGCTCTTATTTGCGGTTGTTTGTAAACCGCGAACAGATGATGGATAAACTGATTAAAACCGCAAATAACAGCGACCGCCCACTCACCTTTGAAATTGGGAGCAACAGCGATTTGGTTTTAGAGAACACCATCACATCAAATCTTGAGTGGACGATTCATCATTTTTGCAAAAGTGAGAAAGGCTTTATCACGTTCCCCACAAAGTTTGATATGGTAGAACCGTTACTTAGCCTGAACCATAACGGACGTGTACTCTTTCGTATGAGTGTCAACCCGCAGGAAATTATCAGCAAAATAGAGTTTGGTACGTCACCGCTTAAAGATCGCATTCATGCCATCAACCGGATGTGTGAGGCGGGTTACCCCGCCGGTATTCTGATTGCTCCTGTAGTTTTGGTGGATGACTGGCGCCGAATGTACTCGGAATTGATTATTCAGCTGGAAGAGAGCCTTTCTGAAAAAGCAAAAAAATATTTATTTATCGAGATTATTTTTATGACGTACAGTTATGTACACCGCATGATTAATAACGAAGCATTCCCCAATGCAGTTGAACTTTACGATAAAGAACAAATGACCGTGCGCGGGCGCGGCAAATACTGCTACCGCCCGCAGATACGTGCAGAAGCAGAAGAATTTTTTCGCACGCAAATAAAAGAGAAACTAGGCAATGCTAAAATCATCTATATCGTATAAAAAAACAGCGGAGTTTTTACTCCGCTGTTTTTTATACTATTTTGCATCCAAGTCCTCAAACCCGCTGATATCTTTTTGCAGGGTGCGCACAGCAGCTTCTTTATCATTGTTTTTCAAATGTTCCAAAAACTGTTTATGCCCTCCTGCAAAGCTGACAAACTCAGTTTTATGCCATTTATCCCAGTAAAACTGTGCATAAGCACGGCTTAAAGTAGTTAAAGAGGCTTTTAGGCTGCGATAAATGTACTCGTTGTGAAAACATGAGATGAGTGCAAGATGGAATTTGGTATTTTTTGCCCAATGGATGAGAGCATCGTGCTCTAAACTTCCCTGATAATCTTCAGCGAGCATCTGCTCTAAATGCTCGATATGTTCTGGAGTAATCATGTCCCAGTATTGTTCGAGACAGCCGCACTCCAAAATCAAGCGAAAACGCTGAATGTCCTGCACATCGCGGTCGGTAAGGCGGATGACCTCATAACCATAGCGGGGGATGCTGCGCAAAACCCCTTCGTTGCAAAGTTCAATCAAAGCTTCACGCACCGGTGATTTGCTTACATTGAATTTTTCTACCAATCCTTTTTCGCTGAGTACGTCGTTCGGTCCGTATTCGCCTTTAATAATACTGTCGAATACGGCTGCATATATTTTCGATTTTAAGCTGCTTTCGTTTGCCATTTTGACAACACCTTACATACCTTTCCAATATTAAATATATCTTTATGATAACAGCTAAAATGAGATTGTCAATATTTGATATTGCGAAGAAACAGGTATTAAAACGAGCCTGATAAAAATAATGCACAATTTAGTTGCAAAATATTAATGCATTCTATGGAATTTGAGGTAAACATGTTGCATTTTAGTCGCTACTCTGATATTATCAGTAACATATTAAAGATATATTAATAAAGCCTGAAATTACAGCAAATCAGTACAAAATGCATGAAACGCTGGAATTGCGATTCAAAATAAATCTAAATTTTGGAGGAGTAAAACTATGTCTAACATTAAAAACACAGCAAAAATCAGCGAAGAGAAAATTGATATCAACAGAGCTCAAATCGAGCACAGAGCAACCTGGATGGGGCTGATTTACGACGAGGCAGAAAAAGCAGGGCTGGATGCAGAAGGCCTCACAAGAAAAGCAATTAAACGCTGCGGCGGTATTCATGGCGCAGGCTTTAAAGCAGCTTGTAAAGACCCTAACAACTGCGAAGATTTTAAAGATGCTTTTTTGGGTGAAATCGGTATTAAAACATTTGAGATGGATAACATCAAAGCCACTTATGACGATGTAAGTGTGGACTTCCACTACTGCGCGTTGGTAAATGCATGGAAAAAGCTTGGTTTCAGCGATGAAAGATGTGCAAAACTTTGTGACATTGCAATGGACGGCGACAGAGGTATTGCAGAGGCTATGGGTTTAAAACTGGATTTGACCGATACCATTGCAAAAGGCTGTGATTGCTGCAAATTGCATTTTCATAAATAGTCCCATAAGATAATTGGTTTTGTTAACAAACAAGACT
The DNA here is from genome assembly GCF_003814745.1 of Hydrogenoanaerobacterium saccharovorans. NCBI lineage: Bacteria > Bacillati > Bacillota > Clostridia > Eubacteriales > Oscillospiraceae > Hydrogenoanaerobacterium > Hydrogenoanaerobacterium saccharovorans. The sequence goes on from NZ_RKRD01000001.1 coordinate 371,354, forward strand.
ACAATCAAGGAGGAGAAAATCATGAAAAAGTTACTTGCACTGGTTCTTAGCGTATTGATGCTTGCAGCATTGGTTACAGGGTGCGCATCCACTCCGTCATCCGGTTCTGCACCGGCGGCGGACGGCTCGGCTCCTGCTGAAAAACGCACAATCAAGCTTGGTGTGCTTGCCCCGTTAACCGGTACAAATGCCGAATACGGAAAAGGCTTTGAAGTTGCTATGCAGATGGCGGTTGACAAAATCAACGCTGCCGGTGGTGCAAACGGCTACAAGTTGGAGCTTTCAGTCAAAGACTCTAAGGGCGACCAAAAAGAAAGCTCTGACCTTGCAAGACAATTTGCCGACGATGAAGAGGTGATGGCGATTTTAGGTGACTTTACCTCGGGTGCCTGCATGGCAAACGCACCAATTGTTGATGAGGCAGGCATTGTTCAGCTTTCTCCCACAGCTTCAAACCCCGATTATGCAGGCATGAGCGATTTTTGCTTCAGCATCATGGGTCGTCAGGACGGCGAAGCCCCCTTCTATGCAAAATATATCCTTAAAAAATATATGGGTGCTAAAAAATTGGGTGTTATCTACATCAACAGCGACTGGGGCAAATCCTGCTACGATAACTTTAAAAAACAGGCAGATGTTGAAGGTTTGGAACTTGTTGAAACGGTAAGTTATGTACAGGACGAAAAAGACTTCTCCTCCTTAATTACAAAATTAAAAGCTGCAAACCCCGATACGATTTGTATTATGGATCAGGGTGCGGTTCCCCAAATTATCAACCAAATCAAATCCTCAGGTTGGGATATTCCTATCACTACACTGGGCCCGGGTACATCACAGCAGTTGATTGATCTGTGTGGAAAAAATGCAGAGGGGTTGCTTCTCACCTCACCGTTTTTCTTTGACCCTGCGGATGCCGATATTACCGCTTGGAAAGACGAGTTTGTTTCTAAAGCAGGCTTTGAGCCTACCATCCATCCCGCTTGTGCTTACGACTGTGTTAACCTGATTGCAGAGGCGATTAAAGCAAGCGGAGACGGCGAAGTAACCAGACAAACCATCCGCGACAACCTTGCCAAAGTTGAAATGAAGGGTGTAACAGGCCCCATTAAATTCAACGAAACAGGCGATATTACAAGACAGTACCTCATTTGCGGCGTCGAAAACGGCAAATACGTTGTCAAAGAGGGCTTTGATTACTCAAAAGAGTAATTCTACCACGACATTCTTCTAAAAATCTGTTACCGAAGTGCTTTGCAATATTTGCGATTGCAAAGCACTTCGAGTATCAGGCAGTTAAACTAAGTTTCGGGAGGAGTATTTATGGAGTATTTTCTCAATCAGTTAATCAACGGATTGTGTCAAGGCGCCATATACGCGCTGATGGCAATTGGATACTCGGTTGTTGTTGGCGTGGTAGGAATGGTTACATTCACACACGGTGAAGTAATTATGATTGGTGCATTCGCGTCTTTTTATGTTTTCGAGGCAGTGGGAAACAATTTGCTGCTAGGCGTTCTTGCAAGCTTTCTTGCATCGTGGCTGATCGGTATGTTTGTTTACAAGGTTTGTTACGAGCGGTTTTTTAATGCACCAAGGCATATATCGCTTATTTGCACCATCGGTGCCAGTATGCTGATTAAAAACCTTGCTCAAATCATCTTTGGTCCAAATCAAAAACCAATGCTGAATGTGGTTGAAAACCAATTTTTCAATATTGGTACAGTGCAAATTTCTATGGTACAGGTTATTGTAATTATAACGGTTGTTGTATTGGCCGTTCTTCTTTCTCTGTTTTTTAATAAGACAAAATGGGGCATTGCATTACGTGCGGTCAGCCAAGATAAAGGTGCAGCCTATCTGATGGGCATAAATGTGAAAAGAACCGCGATGATCGGTAACTGCATCGGCTGCGGGCTTGGCGGCGTTGCAGGTATGCTCCTTGCAATATATTATCAAACTCTAAGCGCTACCATGGGTGGCTCTATGGGTATGAAGGCATTTTCCTCGTCGGTTTTGGGCGGGCTAACCGATATTCGCTGCTCTGCGTTGGGCGGTTTGTGCATTGGCATTATTGAGAACCTTGGTATCACCGTTTCGTCAGCCAGTTTCCGCGATATTTTTGCGTTTGGCTTCCTCATTTTGGTACTCATCATCAAACCGGAAGGCTTTGCCTCCAAGAAAGGAGTACGCCCATAATGTCAGAAATAATTGAAAAATGTAAGGCTGTTACCAAAAAACATAAGCTTGCCTGTCTGCTGGTATTGTTGGTACTGCTCCTTTTTGTTCCGGTGTTTTTCCCAAAAAGCTATGTGATGGGGATACTGTGCCGTATCCTGATGTACGCAACACTTGCCGGTTCGCTCAATGCAATCAACGGCTACAGTGGGCAGACATGCATCGGACACGCCGGTTTCTTCTGCATCGGCACCTATTGTGAGGCAATTCTGGCAACCAGACTGGGGCTCGATTTTTGGATTTTGCTGCCGGTTGCAGGCTTAGTTACGGCGGTTATCGGCTTACTGATTGCACTGCCCACTTTAAAAATGAAGGGCATGTATCTTTCGATAGTAACGCTCGGCTTTTCTGAAATCGTTCGCCTGATTGCACTGAACTGGGAATGGCTGACAGGTGGGCCGATGGGCATTAAAGGCATTCCGGTTCCTGTCCTCTTTGGTTTTGAAATCAAAAACTCAAAAACATATTACTATATCTTTCTTGCAATTGCAGTTTTGTTTGTGTTTGTCACAAGCAGGGTGATTCAATCCAGGTTGGGCAGAGCATGGATGTCGATTCGAGAAGATCAGCTCGCAGCCAAATCTTTAGGGGTTGAAACCTCGAAATACAAAGCACTCAACTTTATGTACGGTGCTTTCTGGGCGGGCGTTGTGGGTGCTGCATATGCCCCCTATGTCAGGTTCATCGATTCTACGTTCTTTAGCTTGGATGAAGGTTTTAACATTCTCTCCATGGTTATCATCGGCGGTCAGGGTACTTTGGTCGGTCCCATTTTTGGTTCGGTTATCGTCAACTTTTTAACCGAAATTTTAAGACCGGTTGGTCAGTGGCGAATGATTGCCTACGCAATTCTTATCATTGTAATGATGTGGTGGAGACCCCAGGGATTAGTCGGTGCGTCCGATAGTATCCTCGCAGGCGGTAAAATATCCAAACCAAAATCTGTGAGACAAAAGAAAGAGGAGGTGCGCGCATGAGTGCTCTTCTTGAAGCGAAAGGCGTATGTAAATATTTTGGCGGGTTAAAAGCGGTTGAGGGGGTTGATATGTCCATCAACAAAGGGGATATCTTTGGTATCATCGGCCCAAACGGCGCAGGGAAAACCACCTTTTTCAACATTTGTTCCGGTATCTATCAGCCCACAAAGGGCGAAATCTGGTTGGACGGCGAGAAGATATCATCGCTGCACTCTGAGCAAATTGCACGAAAAGGCATGGCGAGAACCTTCCAAAACATCCAGTTGTTTAAATACATGTCTGTGTTGGAGAATGTGAAAATCGGTTTTCATATCCACACCAAAACCAATATGTTCGATTCTATTCTGCACACAAAAACGTATAAACAAGATGAAGAATTTGCGGTGCAAAAAGGGCTTGAGATTTTAGAAAAGGTGGGTTTGGCTGAATACAGAGATACGATGGCTGGCAACCTCGCCTACGGAATACAGCGTAAGGTTGAAATTGCAAGAGCACTTGCCCTTGACCCCAAAATTTTGCTGCTCGATGAGCCCGCAGCAGGCATGAACCCGCTGGAAACACAAGAGCTGATGCATTTTATCAAGCAGCTCAACCAAGACGGCTATACCATTGCGGTAATTGAGCACGATATGAAGTTTGTTATGAACTCATGCAACCGTATTTTGGTGCTCAATTTCGGGCAAAAAATTTCAGAAGGCACACCCGATGAAATTAAAGCGGATCAGCATGTGCATGAGGCATATTTCGGCAAGGGTATTATTGCAGGAGAGGCGGTTAAAGCAAATGCTTAAAATAGAAAACCTTTCGGTAAATTACGGCTACATAACCGCACTCAAGAACGTTAGCCTTGAGGTGAAACAGGGCGAAATTATTACTCTCATCGGGGGTAACGGCGCAGGTAAAACCACAACCCTAATGTCAATTTCGGGCTTGGTAGAAAAAGCGAGGGGTAAAATTACCTTTAAAGGCGAGGACATTACCAGAAAAGCACCCGATAAAATTGTTAAAATGGGTTTAAGCCATGTACCCGAGGGCAGAAGGATTTTCCCTGCACTGACAGTTTACGAGAACTTAATTACCGGTACACTTGGTAACCCGTCGTTAAAAAAAGATAAAATTGAAGAATTGATTGAAATGAATTATACGCTTTTTCCACGGCTGAAAGAGCGTACAACACAGGGCGGCGGCAGCCTTTCTGGCGGTGAACAGCAAATGCTCGCCATTGCAAGAGGGTTGATGATGGACCCCGATATTATTATGCTGGACGAACCCTCGCTTGGACTTGCACCGATTATAGTAGAAGAAATCTTTGAGCTGGTTCTCAAAATCAGGGATAAGGGCAAAACTGTTCTGCTCATCGAGCAGAACGCATCTATGGCTCTTTCGATTGCAGATAGGGGATATGTACTGGAAACCGGTGACGTTATTCTTGAGGGCAAAGGCAAAAACCTATTAAACGACCCGGAAGTAAAACGAGCTTATTTGGGCGCATAACAACAAAATAGAACGAACCCGAGCGCAGGTTAAACAACACGGTGGTTCAGTTTGATCTGTAATTTGGGAGAAAACGGAGGAAGCTATGAGAAAAATTATCAATCGTCCCGAAAATTTTGTAGATGAAACGGTAGAGGGGATTCTTCTTGCATATGGCGACCGCGTTAAACTTTTAAACGATGATAAAAGGGTTATTCTCACCAACTCCCCAGTGCAAAAGGGCAAGGTAGGTATTGTAACAGCAGGAGGCAGCGGGCATCTCCCTGTATTTTTGGGTTATGTGGGGCAGGGGATGCTGGATGGCTGTGCAGTGGGCAATGTGTTTGCATCCCCCTCATCGCAGAAGATGGCGGATATGATAAAGGCATGCGATTACGGCAGCGGTGTGCTGTGCCTGTACGGCAACTACGGCGGCGATAATATGAACTTTGATATGGCATGCGAATTGGTGGAATTCGATGATGTGGAAACCAGAACGGTGCGCGTTAAAGACGATGTTGCGTCCAGCCCCAAAGAAACAGCAGATAAACGCAGAGGAGTTGCCGGTATGGTTTATGCGTTTAAGCTTGCAGGTGCAGCAGCCGAAAAAATGATGAGTTTGGATGAAGTAACTGCTGTTGCAGAAAAAGCTTTGGCAAATATCAGAACCATGGGCGTTGCACTTTCGCCTTGTATTGTACCCGAGGTGGGTAAGCCGACATTCTCTATTCAGGATGATGAAATAGAAATTGGTATGGGTATTCACGGCGAGCGTGGTATTGAAGTGCGCAAAATGATGACTGCCGACGAGATTGCGCAGACTGTTTTGGATAAGATTCTCGCAGATATGCCGCTGCAAAAAGGCGATGAAGTTTCGGTTATGGTAAACGGGTTGGGTGCAACCCCGCTTGAGGAACAGCTGATTGTTTACCGCAAGGTGCATCATTTGCTTGCAGAAAAAGGCATCACTGTCTATATGCCTCATATCGGCGAATTTGCAACCTCTATGGAGATGGCGGGTTTGTCCATAACAGTGCTTAAATTAGACGAACAGCTGAAAGAACTGCTGCGAAGCCCCGCATCTACGCCGTTTTACACCAACGCAAACAAGTAGGAGGGAAAGAAATGAATGCAGTATCTTTAAAACAAGCATTTGCTTTTATCAGCGATGTGATGACGGAGAATAAGGATTATCTGATAGAACTTGACCAGCAAAACGGTGACGGAGACTTGGGCATTTCAATGAGCAACGGCTATAAAGCAGTGGCAGACTATTTTGCTGCTGCTGATGAAAAAGACCTTGGTAAACTTCTGCTGAAATCCAGTACGATTTTTAATGAAGCTGCGCCATCGTCGCTGGGTACCATCACCTCGTTTGGCTTGATGGGAATGGCAAAGTCACTCAAAGGCAAAGAAGAAGCAACTCTATCCGAAGTTGCCGATGCACTCAATGCGGGTGTAGAAAAAATTATGGATAAAGCAAAATCGAAGCCCGGTGAAAAAACCATATTGGATGCGTTGTTCCCTGCAGTAAAGGCTCTACAGGCGAACAGTGCAAAAGATGCAAAAACAGCCTTCAAAGCGGCATACGATGCAGCAGCCGAAGGCTCAGAGAGCACAAAGGCGATGAAATCGGTGCATGGCAGGGCAGCTTATTACGGTGAAAAAAGCATTGGTTTGATTGATGGAGGTTCTGTAGTAGGTAAGCTGATTTTTGAGGGGCTTTATCATTCTATCTGTCGTTAATGTAAGAGAGGACGAATCGCTACATGGAAAAGCACACTTACAATCAATATCTGGCAATTTTAAAAAGTGAACTGGTGCCGGCGCTTGGCTGTACCGAACCGATTGCAATTGCATTTGCGGCAGCAAAAGCGCGCGATGTTTTAGGGTGCAAGCCGCATTTCATCGAAATGCAATGCAGCGGCAACATCATTAAAAATGTAAAAGGCGTTACCGTACCAAATTCGGGGGGATTAAAGGGCATTGATGTTGCGGCGGTGCTGGGTGTTGTAGGCGGTAGGGCAGATAAAAATTTAGAGGTGCTCCAGTCCATAACACCCGAGCATATTGAAGAAACCAAAACACTGGTTGCGGACGGTTATTGCAGATGCGACCTGATTGAAAACGAAGAAAATCTATACATCATTGCAAAAGTGTGGGCGGGGGAACAATCTGCATCGGTAGAAATCAAAAGCAAGCACACACATATTACTAAGATTACGAAAAACGGAACAATCATTTTTTCACAGGATGATATCTCGCAAGCAGAAGAAGCCGGCGATAAATCTTTGCTAAATATAAAAGAGATTGTTGAATTTGCCAATACCGTGCACATTGAGGACATCAAGGAGATTTTAGACCGACAAATTGAAATGAACACAGCGATTGCAGACGAAGGGCTGCGAAACAGCTACGGTACCGAGGTGGGCAGAACGTTACTGGAGTTTTACGGCAATGATGTGAGGGTGCGCGCACGGGCAAAAAGCGCTGCGGGCTCGGATGCCCGTATGAGCGGCTGTGCCTTGCCGGTTGTCATCAATTCGGGCAGCGGTAATCAAGGGATGACCGTTTCGCTGCCTGTAATCGAATATGCGCATGAACTTGGGGTAAGTAAAGAAAAGCTGTACCGTGCTTTGGTAATTGCCAACCTCGTATCCATTCACCAAAAAAAGTATATCGGCAGCCTTTCGGCTTACTGCGGTGCAACCAGTGCCGGGTGCGGGGCGGGTTGCGGTATTACATACCTGTACGGCGGGGGTTATAACGAAATTTCAAAAACCATTGTTAACACCATCGGCAACATTGGGGGAATGGTTTGCGACGGTGCAAAGCCATCGTGTGCGGCAAAAATCGCATCTGCGGTTGATGCGGGCATTATGGGCTTTTTGATGGGCAGAAAAAATCGTGTGTTTCAATCGGGCGAGGGTTTGGTGCAGGGGGATGTGGAGCGTACCATTCAAAATCTGGGCAGGATGGGTAGAGTGGGGATGAAAGCCACAGATGTTGAAATCCTCAATATTATGATTGGAAAATAACCATTAAATAAGTAGAGTATTTGCAGGATGTCTGCTCTATGCGTACAAGGAGAGAGCCACAATGGCAGAAAGCGGTTCGCTGAAGAACAAAATCTATAATGCTGTGCTGAGCGATATTTTACAAGGCAATTACAATCAGGATACGATTATCAGAGAAAAAAGACTGATTGAAAAGTATGAGGTAAGTAAATCTCCTGTACGGGATGCATTGATTGAATTGTGTAATGAGGGGATACTGCGGAGCATTCCGCGTTACGGGTATGAACTTGTTCGAATAACAGAAATGGATATCAAAAATATAATCGAGTATCGAGTTATTTTGGAAAGCCAATGTGTTCGCACAGCCGTTAAAAAAATGTTGGATACCGACATTGATGAGTTGGAGATGTATACACGGCAAAATTGTACTGCTGCCGATGAAGTGGATATTTGGAAGCATTGGAACAACAACATCAGGTTTCATCTTCGTTTAAATTCGTATGCTCAAAATCGGTATATTTACGATAAACTGAAAGACAGCATGAATATTCTCACGCGAGCTTATGCACAGTTTCATTGGAACCGATGGCACAAAACAGAATTTTCAATGGGCATAGAAGAACATTTAAAAATAATCAAATCCATTCGTGAGCGGGATGAAGAACAAGCAGTATTACAACTTCAAGAAGACATTGGCTTATTCAGCGAGATTTTGACATTTTAAAAAAGAACAAATAAAAACATGCAGGGTGTATTCATAGTAGAATATGCCCTGCATATTTATTTTTTTGCTTGGTACTGCACATACTAACAACCAAGGTCAAAAATAAATATTAAAAGGTGATAAGATGGCACCCGATAACAAAAAAACAAATCGTCTGATAGCAGAAAAATCCCCCTATCTGTTGCAGCACGCATACAACCCTGTGGATTGGTACCCGTGGGGTGATGAGGCATTTGCACGGGCTCAAAAAGAAAACAAGCCCATTTTTTTAAGCATTGGCTACAGCACTTGCCATTGGTGCCATGTGATGGAGCGCGAATCGTTTGAAGATGATGAGGTTGCGGCAATGCTCAACCGCAATTTTATTGCAATTAAGGTGGATAAAGAAGAACGCCCCGATATTGATTCGGTTTACATGAATGTTTGCCAAGCTCTTACAGGCTCGGGCGGGTGGCCAATGACGATTTTGATGACTCCCAACCAACAACCGCTTTTTGCGGGTACCTATTTCCCCAAGCATACGCGCTACCAAATACCAGGATTAATGGAGATTTTAGAGGCGGTATCGCAGCAATGGAAACAAGAAAAAGACAAACTGCTGGAGTCTGCCGGTAAAATCGTTGAGTATATGAAAAGGCAGGAGCAGCAAACGAGCGACGGAATATTATCAAAAGCACTTGTCGAACAAGCATATAACCTTTTGTTAAAATCTTTTGACCCACAGTATGGCGGTTTTGGCAAAGCACCTAAATTCCCCACCCCTCACAACCTGATGTTTTTGCTGAGATGGAGTGTGCTGGAACGAGAAAAAAATGCATTGCTTATGGTAGAAAAAACATTAAAGCAAATGTATAAGGGCGGGATGTTTGACCATGTCGGGTTTGGTTTTTCGCGCTATTCTACCGACGAGCGATGGCTGGTTCCACATTTTGAAAAAATGTTGTACGATAATGCCTTACTTGCCATAACCTATTTAGAAACATACCAGCTTACCAAAAACGAGCTGTATCGGCGCATTGCCGAAAAGACACTGCTTTACGTTCAACGAGAAATGATGAGCGAAAAAGGTGGTTTTTACTGTGCACAAGACGCAGACAGCGAGGGGATTGAGGGCAAATATTATGTTTTAGAACCGAGAGAGGTTATTGAAATACTGGGCGAAGATGAAGGAGCCTATTTTAACGGCTATTTTGATATTACCCCACAGGGTAACTTTGAGGGCAGCAATATCCCCAATTTAATCGGCAACTATGCCTATAGTAAATCGGACGAAAGAATCGAAGCTCTTTGCAAAAAAATATACGATTATCGCCTTACCCGTACAAAGTTGCACAAAGACGATAAGATTTTGACATCATGGAACTCTTTAATGATTGGTGCATTTGCAAAAGCGTATCAGGTACTTGGAAATGAAATTTACCTTCAAACAGCAGAAAAAGCGATGGAGTTTACCACACAAAACCTCACTTTAAAAGATGGTAGGCTGAGTGTACGTTACCGCGATGGCGAAACAATGGGAATAGGGTACTTGGATGACTATGCCTTTACTGCATGGGCATCGCTTGAGCTTTACGAAGCAACCTTTAAGGCGGAATATTTGGAAAAATCGCTGTTTTATATTCAGCAGATAACAGAGCTGTTTGCAGATGAAGAAAACGGCGGATTCTTTCTTTATGGTAAAGACAATCAAAACCTTATTCTTCGCCCCAAAGAAACTTACGATGGTGCAATTCCTTCCGGTAATTCGGTTACTGGATATGTATTGATACGGCTTGCTAAATTGACAGGTGAACCTCGGCTTGAAGAGCTTGCCGAAAAGCAGCTGAATTTTTTGACATCCGGTATGGAGCATTATCCTGCAGGCTTCAGCTTTGGGCTGATGGCTGCAATGCTTGCCCTTTACCCAACCCGAGAAGTTGTATGTGTGGCGAAGAATCAAGAAGATTTGCATATATTGAAGGAAGTGCTGCGCAAGCACTTTTTGCCTAACACAGTGGTTTTGGTGAAAAAACCTACCGAAGACGATTCAACTGGGCAGATTTTAGAGTTTTTGCAGGATTACGGGCTGAAAGACGGTAAAACCGCTTATTATATTTGTGAAAACAATACATGTACCCCGCCGATAACCGATTTGAATGAACTGGAAAAACGGCTGTAGCGTTGGTTGGTACAAATATTGATTTCGGTTTCATAAAACAGCTTGAAATTCATAAACTAATAAAAATCTTTGGATTGGAGAATGAATATGAACGTTGATAATAGTAAAAGAAGCACCAAAAACGGCAAAAAATCGGACGGCAAGTTTCACTCAAAAAACATTAAGCATGACCCGCAAGCGGAAAGTGCAAGAGCGGTATTTGGCTTAAAAGACACTAATGATGAGAAGAAAAAATGAGTGACAAGCAATTAATGTTCAAACAAATGAACGAGCATCTGTTAACCGATGAGCAGCCCTCTGAATATTTTAATGCAATACAAGACAACCTGTTTTTTTCGGTTTTTCCGTTTACAATGCTGAGCAAACTCAAAAACACCCCGCAATCCATGCAGCATCATCCCGAGGGCAGTGTATGGAACCATACTATGTTGGTAATTGATGAGGCAGCAAAAGTAAAAATGAATAGCAAAAGCCCTCATGCATTTATGTGGGCTGCTTTGCTGCATGATATTGGCAAAGCATATACAACGCGAATGAAAAAAGACCGAATTATATCTTACGACCATGATAAGGTAGGCGCCGAAAAAGCAAGACAGTTTTTGCTGGAATTTATTGAGGATGAGCATTTTATTGAACAAGTGGCAAACCTGGTAAGGTGGCATATGCAAATTCTTTTTGTGGTTCGTTCCATGCCGTTTGCGGATATTGAAACGATGAAAAATCAAACCGATATTGAAGAAATTGCTTTGCTTGGCTTATGCGACCGTATGGGGAGACATGGGGCAGACCGAAAAAGCGAAGAGGGCAACATTCGTATGTTTCTGCAAAAATGCCTTATGTAAAAGAATCCGTGCAAACCGCACGGATTCTTTTTTAGTGTTTCTTCAACAAAGAATATCCCCCCATCCTATGTAATTGCCATAAGAACGAGGGGGATATTCATCTGGGATTATCTTCTGGGCGTATCAAATGCGGGGTTAAATGCATAGAAGTTTTTGGAATCAAGACGTTCCTGTGCGATACGCAGGGTTTCGCCGAAGCGCTGGAAGTGCACGATTTCGCGCTCACGCAAAAACTTGATGACATCGCGTACATCGGGGTCATCAACAAGGCGCAGGATGTTATCATAGGTAGTGCGGGCTTTTTGTTCTGCTGCCATGTCCTCAAATAAGTCGGTAATCGTATCACCGGTAGACTGCAGTGTTGCCGCGGTAAAGGGCGTACCGTTTGCATCGCTCGGGTAGATGCCGGTAGTATGATTGATAAAGTAGGTATCAAATCCGCTCTCTTTGATTTGCTTTGGTGTAAGGTTGCGTGTCAGCTGGTACACAAGCGCCGAAATCATTTCTTCGTGTGCTAATTCTTCAGTACCAATATCGGTTAAAGTTGCCTTTCCTTCATCGTAAGGCATTGCATAACGTTGGTTTAGGTAACGAGTTGCAGCACCCATTTCTCCGTCGGGTCCGCCGAGTTGTGCAAGGATGAGTTTGGCACTGGCAGGATTCGGAGTTTTAATCTTAACAGGATATTGTAATTTTTTTAGATATTTCCACATAAGTCAGCCCTCCTCTTCCTGATGTTCCCAAGGCCATGGACCGTCTACCCAATCCCAGCGGTCGCCTCCGTTATAGTCGGTTTGCATGATGGGACCATATTTCTCGATGTACTCTTTTTTTGTCTGGTCATAAATGTCGTTGTATTTTTTGTAGTAAGCAAGTGCGTCTTGGTCGGTGGGATGTGTATCAAGATAAAGACCAACTTCAAGCAGAATAAAACCACTTACTTTTAGGCGATTAGACAATACTTTTTGTTCATTGGTCATCTGAATCGAACCTCCTCACCGATAAATGGCTTGTCAAGCTCGGAAAAGAGAGTAGCTCTGGCAAACGCCACATCAGGTTCGTAAATACCGCGCCATTTTTGCATAGGGACATATGCCATTGCCAAAGCAGGCATATAACAATCTTGCATTGTTGTTGCTGCCATTTGACGCATTTCTTGCATACCGGCCATGTTATTCATCTGGTTTGTTCCCTGAACATTGGACATTTCAGGCATATTGCTCATCTGTGTTCCGCGTACGTTGGACATTTCAGGCATATTACTCATCTGTGTTCCGCGTACGTTGGACATTTCAGGCATATTACTCATCTGTGTTCCGCGTACGTTAGACATTTCAGGCATATTACTCATCTGTGTTCCACGTACGTTAGACATTTCAGGCATATTACTCATCTGCGTTCCGCGTACGTTGGACATTTCAGGCATATTACTCATCTGTGTTCCGCGTACGTTAGACATTTCAGGCATATTACTCATCTGCGTTCCGCGAACATTGGACATTTCAGCCATGTTATTCATCTGGTTTGCTCCATGTACGTTAGACATTTCTGGTTTGGGGGGCATTTTAGGTGCTTCCTGCACAACAGGCGGTGCGGCCACAGTACGCGGTGCCTGTGGAGCCGGTGGGGCAGGCATACGAGGGGTAGGCACAACAGGCATGGTTGGCAAGGCGGGGGCGCTTTCCATCCTGCTTAGCATAATCATATTTTCCATAGAAATTTCTGCTCCTTTTTGTTTTGGTAATTTTGAAGCCTATGGTGGGCTATCATTCACATTCTATGTAAAAACAGGATGGAGGGTGCAAATAAAAAAGCGCCTGAAAGCCGCAACTGCTTCAAACGCTTTAATATTTAAATTATAATCTTATGCTTACTTCACCCGAAGTCAGCTCTGTAAATTCTCCGCTTTCTGTTCGCACCAGTAAGCCGCCCTCCGGTGTAAGGTCAACCGCAGTGGCAGGGTAGGTTTTACTGCCCTGTACAACGGTAATCGGTTTGCCCAGTAAGCACAGGCATTTTTTATATTTATATAAAAATGCGCTGTTGTCTTGTGTTTCGATATAGGGGTAATAATATTTCTCTAAGTTATTTAAAATTTCTGCAATCAGTGTACAGCGCGAGAACTCCGCCGAAGAAAAATCACCCAAAGCGCCGGGAACGTTGCCTTGCAAAGCCGGGAACTGCCGCGTGCTGCCAATGTTTACGCCAATCCCCACCACTACAAAATTCAGCTTGCCGCTTTCGCCCTCAACGGTTGCTTCACTAAGGATGCCGCAAAGTTTTTTACCGTCCAACAAAATATCGTTTACCCATTTTATCTGCGGAACAAGTCCGGTAACTGTTTGTATTGCTTCAACCACGCAAACGGCAGAGAGCATGGTGAGAAAATGGATTTTATCAAACGGCAGTTCGGGGCGCAGTAAAACGCTCATATAAATGCCGTTGTGTTTGGGCGAGTAAAAGCTTCTGCCCAACCTGCCTTTGCCGGCGGTTTGCTCATCTGCAATAAGTACAGCGCCTTCGGGCGCTCCGTCGTAAGCGGCAGTGCGCAGTCGGATGTTGGTGGAATCGACTGTTTTGTATATGGTAAGCGGGCTGCCCAGCCGCTGTGTATGCAAATTAGCACGTATTTTACTCTCAAGCAGTGCATCGGTGCTTTCATCCAAATAATAGCCGCTGCCGGTTTTACTGTTTATATGGTAACCCTCTTCTTTGAGTGAGCGGATGGACTTCCAAACAGCTGCCCGTGAAAGGCCCAGCATGCCTGCCAGTTCTTCGCCCGATACATAACTCCCTTTTTGCTGCTCCAAAACCTGCAATATCTTTTGCTTACTCATACAACTCTGCGCCCCCCTTATTCTTGCTTCCTATTATAGGTGTAGCGGGAGGGATAGTCAATAAAAGTCATTGGTACTACTTACAAGGTGTATGGGCATTTTACTTGCGAATCGACTGCTTTCGCGGTATAATAATTACAAATTGTGTGTAGAAATCGGAAATAATTTGAGAGGAAGATGAACTATGTACGCGGATATGATGAATTCCATCGGACTGGTGGCAAAATACGACCCCGAGGTAGCAGAAGCAATGGACAAGGAGCTGAAACGTCAGCGCAGAAATATTGAACTGATTGCCTCTGAAAACCTTGTTTCTCCTGCGGTGATGGCTGCAATGGGCAGTATCCTTACCAACAAATATGCCGAGGGTTACTCAGGCAAACGTTATTACGGCGGCTGCCAATGTGTTGATATTGCCGAGGATATTGCAATTGAACGTGCCAAAAAACTGTTTGGTGCAGAGCATGTCAATGTGCAGCCCCATTCCGGTGCACAGGCAAACTTTGCCGTATACTTTGCTCTGCTGCAGCCGGGCGATACCGTGCTTGGCATGAGCCTTGCAGACGGCGGGCACCTTACCCATGGTTCCCTCGTGAACGTTTCGGGTAAATACTTTCATTTTGTATCTTACGGTGTGGATGCAAAAAGCGGCATGATCGATTACGACAATGTACTGAAAATTGCAGAAGAACACAAACCAAAAATGATTGTAGCGGGTGCGTCTGCTTACCCCAGAACCATAGATTTTGCAAAACTGCGCGAAATTGCAGATAAGGTTGGCGCATTGCTTATGGTGGATATGGCGCATATTGCAGGCTTGGTTGCCGCAGGCGAACATCCCTCGCCGGTGCCGTATGCAGACATTGTTACCACCACCACACATAAAACCCTGCGCGGCCCGCGCGGCGGTATGATTCTGTGCAAAGAGCAGTACGGCAAAGCCATTGACAAGGCAATCTTCCCGGGTACACAGGGCGGCCCGCTCATGCACATCATTGCATCCAAGGCGGTATGCTTTGGCGAGGCACTCAAACCGGAGTTTAAAACTTATCAGCATCAGATTGTTAAAAATGCAAAGGCACTTGCAAATGCATTAAAAGCAAAAGGCTTCGATTTAGTATCGGGCGATACCGACAACCACCTTATGCTGCTCGACCTGCGCAATATGAATATTACCGGCAAAGAACTGGAGCACAGGCTGGATGAAGTGTACATTACCGTGAATAAAAATGCCATCCCCAACGACCCGCAGAGCCCGTTCATCACCAGCGGTATTCGTATTGGTACCCCCGCAGTGACAAGCCGCGGCATGAACGAAGAGGATATGGAGAAGATTGCGGAATTTATCTACCTAACCGCTACCCACTTTGAGAACAAAGCCGATGAAATCCGCACAGGTGTTGATGCTCTGTGCGCAAAATACCCTCTGTACGAATAAAACGCAGATGATTGTTTGAAAGATTATTAAAGATGAGGAGATGAGATGATGTCGTCACCGCTTGCGGACAGAATACGCCCCCAAAGCTTGGATGAGGTTGTGGGGCAAAAGCACATATTGGGCAGCGATAAGGTTCTGCGGCGCATTGTGGAAAGCGGCAATATCCCCAATCTCATCTTTTACGGCCCATCGGGGGTGGGTAAAACCACCGTTGCTCGTATCATTGCACAAGCAGCAGGCAAAAAACTGTTTAAGCTAAACGGAACGACTGCATCCACCGCGGATATTAAGGATGTGGTTGCCGAGTGTGATACATTCGGCGGGATGAACGGTATTCTGCTTTATTTGGATGAGATTCAGTATCTCAACAAAAAGCAGCAGCAAAGCTTGCTGGAGTTTATAGAAAACGGGCAGGTTACACTGATTGCGTCCACCACCGAAAACCCGTATTTTTACGTTTACAACGCCATCCTCAGCCGCAGCACAGTGTTTGAATTCAAACCTGTTGATGCACAGGACATTATCCCTGCGGTAATGCGCGGCTTTGGTGAAATGGAAAAAGAGCTTGGCTGTGCCATTTCTTTGGAGGAGGGTGTGGCACAGCACATTGCGCAAAGCTGCGGCGGAGACGTGCGCAAGGCAATGAACGCGGTAGAAATGTGCACGCTCGCGGCACCGACAAACGAAACAGGTGCGCGCGTGGTAACCATGGAAGACGCGCTGCAAGTAAGCCAACGCAGTGCAATGAAGTACGACCGTGACGGCGATGCCCACTACGATATTCTTTCGGCTCTGCAAAAATCGGTGCGTGGCTCGGACGAAAACGCGGCACTGCATTACTTGGCACGGCTGCTTGAAGCAGGCGACCTGCTTTCGCCTTGCCGCCGCCTGTTGGTGATGGCGAGTGAAGACGTTGGGCTTGCGTACCCATCGGCAGTTTCTATCGTAAAAGCCTGCGTTGATTCTGCTTTGCAATTGGGCTTGCCCGAGGCACGCATTCCGCTTGCACAAGCTGTGATTTTGATGTGCACCGCGCCTAAATCCAATTCTGCAATCGTAGCAATCGACGCAGCAATGGAAGATGTAAAGGCGGGCAGAACAGGTGACATTCCCGCAAGTTTAAAGGACGGGCACTACGCGGGGGCGCAAAAACTGGGACGTGCGCTTACCTACCTTTACCCGCATAATTACCCCAACCATTGGGTGGCGCAACAATATCTGCCCGATAATTTGAAGAATAAAGTGTACTACTGCTTTGGCGAGAATAAAACAGAACAGCTTGCAAAAAGCTACCGCAACAGCATCAGAAACGAAAAAGGGGAGTAGTCCTATGTCGAAAAAACGTTGGATAAAGAGCTTGAGAAACAGGACAAAAAAATCAAACGGCTGTATACGCTTATTTGGTTTTTGGCATGTCCGCTTACATATGTGGCTGTCAATCTTGTAGGTTTCTTACAAATCAACATCGTATACTGGACGCTTCTTGTGGTGCCCGTTCTGTTGGCTGTTTATAATGTAAGGCAAGTACCCCCTGCAACAGTAAACAAAGCGACCGAATTAACCGATGGCGACCCGGATACACCACCGAGTGAATTGCCTGAGGCAGAGGAAGAGGAGACGGTTGCTGTAACCCGCACTCAGCGGATAAAATTGCTTGTGCTTGCGATAAAACCACCGGTCATCATTGCAACCCCCATTTTGGTAACATTGATAGTGGATTTATGTGTAAAATAAAATGCAGGGTATGGATACACCGGTATTCATGCCCTTTTTTGTTGCAGGTCTGTAAATTATTTTGTTTAACTGTTGAGAAATTCCGCCTTGTTTGCTAAAATACAATTACGCATACATATTTATATAAGACAAAAATTTTAAAAATGAGAAAGTAGAGTTGATGGTAGTTGGACACACCCAGTCCAGTCTTGTATTTTATATTGATTTTATTGCTTGCCGCTTCGGCATTTTTTTCTGCATCAGAAACGGCGCTGTCGTGTATGAACAGAATCCGCATACAAAATATGGCGGATGACGGGAATGACAATGCAAAACTGGCATTGCGCATAGTCGATAATTTTGACCGCATATTATCCACCATCCTTATCGGTAACAATGTGGTAAACCTTTCGGCATCTTCGATTGCCACTGTAGCGGCAACGGTACTGCTTGGCGCGTCGGGTGCTGCGGTATCCACCATTGTACTTACTGTTTTGGTGCTCATCTTTGGCGAGATACTGCCGAAAAGCTATGCAAAAGAGCATGCCGAAATCATTGTGCTTCGCGTCGCCAAGCCGCTTTACTTTATACAGATTGTTCTATCACCGGTTGCATGGTTCTTTACTACGCTGCAAAAAACAGTAAAGTCAAAGCGTACAGAGACCGACCCGTCTGTAACGGAGCAAGAGCTGAAGACTATCATCCAAAACAGTGAGGTGGAAGGGGTACTCGACGAGCAAGAGAGCGATATTATCCAATCGGCGCTGGATTTTGATGATACTACCGTGCAAGAAATTCTCATCCCCCGTGTGGATATGACAGCAATTGATATAGACGATGATTTGAATGACATTTTAAATGCCGCTGTTGAGCATGGGTATTCACGCATCCCTGTATATAAAAACTCCATCGACAATATTATTGGTATTATCTACGGTAAAGATTTACTCAACTGCTTTGTGCATAAAAACAACATAGATATCCAGGATTTGGTTCGAAATTGCATCTATGTGCACCGTTCTAAAAAGATATCTGACCTGCTGAGTGATTTTAAACGGCAAAAACTGCACATGGCGATTGTTACCGATGAATATGGCGGTACTTTGGGGCTTGTGACAATGGAGGACATCTTGGAGGAGCTGGTAGGTGAAATCTGGGATGAGAGCGACGAGGTTACCCATGACATAGTGCGCATATCCGATACCTGCTGCGAAGTGCAGGGCGATTGCAATATTGAAGATTTCTTTGAAGAAATAGGGTATCAGTGTAAGAATTTTGAATGCGAGTACTCCACGGTAGGCGGATGGGCACTCGAAATCCTCGAGCACATCCCGCAGGTGGGTGAAAGTTTTGTGTACGACACACTGCGGCTTACAGTTGCAGAAATGGATGAACAACGTATCGTCAAGTTGCGTGTGGATCTACTGCAAACGGCGGGGATTTCTTGCTGATGTTTGCCATTTGCAGGCACTTGCCTTTCCGTGTTATAATAAAAGAATTGAAACATAAAAGGGGAACACATTGTGAGTTGTTTTCAAGACGCAAAAAGAGTTGTAATTAAAGTTGGAACATCCACCCTGACACATGAAACAGGGCTTGTTAATATCCGCAGGATAGAAGAGTTGGTTCAGGTTTTGTCCGACATCAAAAACAGCGGGAAAGAAATTATATTGGTATCTTCCGGTGCAATTGCGGTTGGTGTGGGTAAATTAGGGCTGAAAAATCGCCCGAGCGATACGCCCTCCAAGCAGGCGGTTGCCGCCATTGGTCAGTGCGAACTGATGTATATGTACGATAAGCTTTTTTCTGAATACAACCACAATGTGGCGCAAGTTTTGCTTACCCGCGATGTGATTGAATCGGATGCTCGAAAAGAAAATTGTATCAATGCTTTTGAGCGGCTGATGCAGATGAACACCATCCCTGTAGTAAACGAAAATGATACTGTCTCGGTTGAAGAAATCGAGTTTGGCGATAACGATACGCTTTCTGCACTGGTTGCGGTTTTAACCAACGCCGATGCACTGGTGATTATGAGCGATATTGACGGGCTATATGATGCAGACCCCCGTAAAGACCCACATGCAAAACTGATACCGCGTGTGGAAGAACTGGATGAAAGCATTGCCGAAAAAGCAGGCGGAGCGGGCTCTAACCGCGGTACAGGCGGTATGCTCACTAAAATACATGCCGCGCAAATTGCCTGCCCCAACGGTGTGGATATGGCGATTATCAACGGTAAAAACCCGAAAAAGCTCTACGACCTGTTTGAGGGCAAACCGTTGGGAACTCATTTTGTAGCCAATAAAGTACAAAAGTAGGAATACGTAATTATTAATTTGATATTGACAGATGCAGATTTGGAGAAAGGAGGCCCATCTATGACTGACATGCAAAAACTGGGCGAACGTGCGAAACAGGCGTCTTATACACTTGCTGCCGCAAATGCAGGGCTTAAAAATACTGCACTGTACGCAATCGGTACACAGCTGACAAAACGCTGCGATGAAATTATAGCAGCAAACGCAGAAGATATTGTGGCGGCACGCGAAAACGGCATGAGTGACGCAATGATAGATAGGTTGACACTCACCAAGGAACGCCTGAATGGCATTGTTTCTGCGGTGAACAGCGTTGCTATGATGGATGACCCCGTAGGCGAGGTACTCGGCGGTGCTACCCGTCCAAACGGTATCCGTATAGTAAAAACACGTGTACCAATGGGCGTGATCGGTATTATATTTGAGGCACGCCCCAATGTCACGGTAGATGCAGCGGCATTGTGCCTTAAATCGGGCAATGCCTGTATTTTACGCGGCGGTAAAGAGGCGATTTACTCGAATACCGCACTTGCAAACATTATGCGCGACGCCATTGCACAGGCTGGGCTGCCTGCCGACTGCATTTTGCTTGTGGAAGACACCTCGCGTGAGAGTGCAAATGAGATGATGCGCCTTTCGGGGTACCTCGATGTACTCATACCGCGCGGCGGTGCGGGGCTGATTCGGGCTGTGGTGCAGAATGCCACCGTTCCGGTAATCGAAACAGGCACAGGCAACTGCCATGTATATGTAGATTACAATGCCGACCTTACTATGGCAACCGATATTATTGTAAACGCAAAAACACAGCGCCCTTCGGTTTGCAATGCGGCAGAAACATTATTGGTGCATAAGGATATTGCCGAAAAATTTTTGCCGCAGGCGGCACAGGCACTTGCCAAAAAACATGTCAAGCTGCTTGGATGTGAACGTACCCGCGCAATTCTTAAGGGCGTTGCACCTGCAACCCAAGAAGATTATGCTACAGAGTTTTTAGATTATATTCTTGCGGTGCGTGTGGTAGATAATGTGGACGATGCAATTGCACACATTACGCGTTACAGCACCCGCCACAGCGAATGTATTGTTACCCGCGATTACGAAAACAGCCAAAAATTTATGCAGCGAGTTGATGCGGCGGCGGTTTACGTCAATGCATCTACACGGTTTACCGATGGCGGCGAGTTTGGTTTTGGTGCAGAGATTGGTATCTCCACACAAAAATTGCATGCACGTGGGCCTATGGGGCTTCGTGAAATGACAACCTATAAATATTTGGTTTATGGCGAAGGGCAAATTCGATGAACCCTTTAAAAAATTAAGACTGAGCATTATCAATCGGCCAAAATGGCTGCAAGCGGCGACTGCCGTGGGAGGTATGGATGGAAAATAAAAGATCGAGTATTGTAAAGACAACCATGAACCGCAGAAAACGTAAAACGCTTGGCACCATCGGTATTGTGGTTTTTGCAATGGCGGTAATCGGGTTTATTACCGTTGCGATTACCAGTATTAACATGACCGGTAGGATTTTGGATAACACCAAAGAAAAGCAGAAGTTGGAGCATTTTATTCTGCCGGTGATTATGTTTGACCCATTAACCTTTGATTCGCCGCAAAATGCAGACCCGCTGATGCTGCTGCAATCGTCGGTTTGGAGCACGCTGCTTTCAAAAGACCGTGACCAGTTTGTAAAAGACGATTACGGCATGATTATTTTGCCTGCAACCGATGTAGATGTTCAGGCAGCAAAGCTGTTTGGGCCGGATGTAAAGTTGCAGCATAAAAGCTTTGGTGACTATGAAATCAGCTATGTTTACGACGAGGAGCTAAAGGCTTACAATATCCCCGTTGCAACACAGATGGCGGTTTACACCCCCAAAATTTTAAAGATTACGCATAAAGGTGATTTGTATACGCTTGAAGTTGGCTATATCCCGCCGGGCAACCTGTGGCAGACCGACGCAGAAGGCAATACCTACGAGCCCGAGCCGGATAAAATCATGCTGGTAGAACTGAAAAAGGTGAAGGGCGGCTACAACATTGTAGCACTTAAAGACGGCCCCGATACCCAAGGGGTTGACCCAAGCCAGGCACAGCTTGTGACACCGCAGGTGTCTAGCATTGATGAGGACGAGCTTGCCTCGGAAGACGAGAGTGCCGCTGAAAACGGAGAAGATACATCATCAGGCGAGGATATTGAAAACAGCAGTTCATCATCTGCTTCTTCTGAAAGTTCATCGAAATAAAAATACAGGGAGTAATTTAATTACTCCCTGTATTTTTTATGTTTAAAGGTCACTCTATAGAGATATGAAACAGTTCACACACATTTTGACAGGTAATATCAAACAGGTGTTGTGGTTGAATCCCTTTTATTTCGGCAATCTTACTGCCGGTATGCACCAGCATGCCGCTGTCACATCGTTTGCCGCGGTTGGGTTCGGGTGCCATGTAAGGACAGTCTGTTTCTATCAGCAAGCGGTCAAGCGGGATGGCTTGTACCGCTTCAATTGCTTTTTTGGCGTTTTTAAAGGTTACCACACCGGTGAAACCGAGGTACATTCCCAGTTTCAGCACTTCTTTTGCCATTTCGGCACTTCCGCTGTAGCAATGTAGTACCCCGTGCGGGCGGTATTTGTGCAGAAGCTCCATTGTGTCCTGGTGAGCGTCACGGTCGTGTATGATGACAGGGAGATTCAATTCAGCTGCAAGCTGTAACTGACGCTCAAACACGGCCCGCTGTACTTCTCGCGGGGAAGCATCGTCGTAGTAATAATCTAAGCCAATCTCGCCGATAGCAACCACTTTCGGCTGCTTTGCCAATTGCGAGAGTGTTGTAAGGTCATCTTCTGTAAAACAGTATGCCGCATCGGGGTGAACACCCACGGCACAATATACTTGCGGGTAACGCTGTGCCAAAGCCAACGAAGTTTGGCAAGATTCCATGCTCGAAGCGGCATTGACTATCCCGCGCACACCGTTTGCAAATAGGTTACTGAGTAGTTCATGGCGGTCTTCTTCGAAACGTTCGTCGTCATAATGTGCGTGAGAATCAAAGATATTTTGATACATCGCAAAACCCCCTTGGTTGAAAAAAGGCGGAGATGAATCTCCGCCCCCATAATTTTTAATGCGTTTTATACAATGTGTATTTTAGCGGACGGTAGATCCGTTGGGCACACTTTCATCCACAAACAGTACCTTAACGTCGTTTTCGCCCGCATCTGCAGCAAGAATCATCCCGTTGCTTTCTACCCCGCGCAATTTAGCGGGCTTGAGGTTGGATACAACCACAACTTTTTTGCCGATTAAATCATCGGGCGCATACCATGATGCAATGCCCGAAACTACCTGACGCAGTGTATCGGTACCGTCGTCCAACTGCAATTTCAGCAGTTTGTCCGATTTTTCTACCTTGATACATTCTTTGATTTGAGCAACTTTGAGCGCAACTTTTGCAAAATCATCGATGGTAATAAGGGTTGCAACACCTTCCGGCACAGCTTTTTTTGCCTCAGCCTTGGGTGCCTGCGCTTTTGCAATTGCCGCTTGTTTTGCAGCGTGTTCTTCTTCCAACAGGGCAAGCTCTTTTGCTGTATCAATGCGGGGAAACAGCGTCTCGCCCTTTGTTACAGCAACATCCAACGGGAGTTTGCCGAATTCCGAAGTGCTATCGTAAGTGCGCAGTTCTTGTGCAGCACCAATTTGGTTGAGTATCTTTTCAGAAGTTGCAGGCATTACAGGGCAAAGCAATACCGCTGCAATACGAATGGATTCAAGAAGATTGTACATTACCGTTGCAAGACGGGGTGCATTTGCTTCGTCTTTTGCCAAAACCCACGGTGCCGTTTCATCAATATATTTGTTGGTACGTGAAATCAGTTTAAAAACATCAATGAGAGCCTGCTGAAATGCATAGCGCTCCATCGAAGCATCGTATTTTGCCTTCAGTGCGTTAGCCATGCCGATAAGTTCCTCATCCAGTACATCGGCTTTGCGCTGTACCGGCAGTTTGCCGCCAAAATATTTTTCCACCATCGAAACAGTGCGCGATACAAGGTTGCCAAGGTCGTTTGCAAGGTCGGCATTGATACGGTTGATGAGCGCTTCGTTGGTGAACACGCCGTCCGAGCCAAACGGGAACTCACGCATTAAGAAATAGCGAAGAGAATCCACGCCGTAACGTTCGCAAAGTACAACAGGGTCCACCACGTTGCCCTTCGATTTGCTCATTTTACCGCCGTCAATCAGCAGCCAGCCATGACCAAATACCTTTTTCGGCAGGGGCAGGTCAAGTGCCATCAGCATAGCCGGCCAAATGATGGTGTGAAAACGAGTGATTTCTTTGCCGACAAACTGCACATCGGCAGGCCAGTATTTATCAAAGTCATTGTATTTATCGTTGCCGTAGCCCAGTGCGGTGATGTAGTTTGACAGTGCATCAATCCAAACATAAACCACGTGCTTGGGGTCGAAATCGACGGGAACACCCCAATCGAAAGTGGTACGCGACACACAAAGGTCTTCCAACCCTGGTTTGATAAAGTTGTTAATCATCTCGTTGAGGCGGGATGCAGGCTCTACAAAATCGGGGTGTTGCTCGTAGTATTTAACAAGCTTGTCCGCGTAGTTAGAAAGACGGAAGAAATATGCCTCTTCCTCGGCGTCAATCACATCGCGCCCGCAGTCGGGGCATTTGCCGTCAACCAGCTGGCTTTCTGTCCAAAAAGATTCACAAGGCGTGCAGTATTTGCCTTTGTAAACAGATTTATAGATATCGCCTTTATCGTAAAGCTTTTTAAAAATCTTTTTAACCGATTCCACATGGTAATCGTCCGTGGTACGGATAAAACGGTGCTCCGAAATGTTCATCAGCTTCCACAAATCTTTAATGCCATCCACTATGTGGTCGACATACTGCTGTGGGGTTACACCGGCATCCTCAGCCTTTTGCTGGATTTTTTGCCCGTGCTCGTCGGTACCGGTGAGAAACATGACATCAAACCCCTGCATTCGCTTAAACCTCGCCATGGTGTCTGTTGCTACTGTGCAGTAGCTGTGTCCGATGTGAAGTTTGTCGGACGGATAATAGATTGGGGTGGTAATGTAGAAATTACCCTTGCTCATTAAAACTCCTCCTAGCAAATGATGGTTTGATAACATGTTTATGTTAACCTTATTATTATACCATGTGGTAGGGGTACATACAAGTTTGGGATACGAAAACAACTAGGAGTATAAAAATATGAATTTTAAAAAATGGGTTGGATTTTACTTAGAAAGTGTTATAATAGTATTATTGACATTTTACATAAGGAGTACCGCTATGAACCCCATTGAATATATTGTGAAGCAGATTAACGGCGACTATGCGGTATTGGTATCTGCACAGGGGATAGAAAATACCGTTGCTATGGCGTTGCTGCCCCCCGAAACAGATGAGGGAATGCGTTTACTGTGGCAAAATTTTGAATATACCATTGTTTAATTGGTAGATATCACTGGAACAAAAGGTTTTTCCTTGACTTTATGATTATTTTATGGTATTATAATTTGCGTCACGAAAAATGGAGAGGTGTCCGAGCGGTTTAAGGAGCTAGTCTTGAAAACTAGTGACTCGCAAGAGCCGTGGGTTCGAATCCCACCCTCTCCGCCAGTTACTTTTTGTAAAACATAATATTTTTATTGGCAGCTAAATTTGGAGATGTACCCAAGTTGGTGAAGGGGCTCCCCTGCTAAGGGAGTAGGTCGGGAAACCGGCGCGAGAGTTCGAGTCTCTCCATCTCCGCCAAAAACCGCTTAAACACTGCGTTTAAGCGGTTTTTTTATTGCTTATAATTCCATTAACTATGCTGTGAAATATTCATTATTATAATGCTATGAGTTAGAATGGGATAATCTACAAGATAAGGAAAGCCGAGGCATGCAGAGTTTTTTTGCTACACGCCTCGGCTTTCGATTTACAATATATTAAAACGGAAAGAAGAAGGGAAAAAACGGGTTGAATCTACGCCTTCTGTGCCTCCTGTGCCGGTCAAACAGACTCCCAATAATGAGAGCTCTTGCAAAGTCTCTTGCTGAAAACGGGTTATGCCCCGCTGGAGGATCGTTGGTTATATTACTTCTGCGAGCCACTTCATCTGTTAAATAAGTTATGTCTTCTTCTGTTAAATAATACATGTCCTCGTCACTGATTGAATTAACCATGTCTTGAACGTGTGGGTACACTCTTATGTAACAATCAGAGTTTATATTCTCTTGCGGCATTTTATTTTCTGTTCCTGCCATATTTTCCGGGCGTATCATGTTTTCAGACATGGGATTCATAGGCATACCTGAATAATTTTCCATAATGGTCTCTCCTTATATTGTGTTAACGAAACTATCGTCAATTTATTTATTTTATGTTATAGCATGATATATGGTGACACTATCTCTTTTTTTACAGTATGTATTATTTCAAGCAAATTGTTCTTTTACGAAAATTAAAAATGTCCGTAGCAGATATAGAACGCATTTTTGTTTCAAATGACCTTGATGTAGCTATAGATACATTGATAGGAAAATATGCAAAAAAGCCATAAAAATGATGTGATTTTCCACATCATTTTTATGGCTTTTTCATTTGTTTAATTCTTGTATGCTGCCGTACTTTTGCGTACAATGAGTTCAGGCTCAAAGATGGTGGTTTTTTCTGCAAGAGGCTTGTCTTCAATCATAGCAATCAGTTTTTTGGTTGCGGCACAACCCATTAAACCAATCGGCTGCTTGATGGTGGTAAGGGGCACTTCTAAGATTTCTGAAAGAAAAATATCATCATAACCGATGACGGAAATGTCAGCGGGGACGTGAAGCTCGTGCGCTTTCAATCCTTTGTAAACGCCGTATGCCATCATATCGTTAAAAGCAAATATAGCAGTGAATTTTTTGCCAAATAAAGCATCAACAGCTGCTATTCCGCTGTTCATATCGTACCCGCCTTCAAAAATCAAACTTTCATCAAACGTGATATGGGCTTCATCAAGCGCTTTTTTATAACCATGCAGTCGGTCGCGTGAATCCTCCAAATAATTAGGCCCAGTAACGCAGGCAATTTGCCTGTGCCCAAGCTCCAGCAGGTGGCGCGTTGCCATATAACCGCCCCGAATATGGTCCAGCCGAACAATGGCGGGGTTTGGCACGGGATACGAGCGATCAATCATAACAAAGGGAATATTCAGTGTACCCAGTAGGTCGTAACTCTGTTTAAAATTTTCAAGATTGCTGTCAATCGACATACAATAAAGAATTCCATCCACGCTTTTGCTGGCAAGCACATTGATGTATTCAATATCGCGCTGATGATTGTCGCTGGTATTGCAAAGAATCAGCGTCCAACCGTTTTTTCTGCATTCGTCTTCAATCCCTTTTGCAAGCGAAGAAAAAAAATTGTTGCGGATATCCGATACAATCAGCCCTATTGTTTTGGTACGTTTTTTTATAAGGCTTACTGCAAGTTGGTTGGGGCGGTAGTGCATCTCTTTTGCAGTTTTAAGCACTAATTCTTTGGTTTTTTGCGATATTTTAGAAGGCTTGTTGTTAAGCACCAAAGAAACCGTTGTCACTGACAAATTGGTTTTGGCAGCAATATCTTTGATTGTTGTACGCACTTTACCTCACCTGTTTTTCTATCAATTTGCCAAATATGAATTTATTATACAGGTAAAGACAAAAATAGTAAACAGGCTTAAACTGCTGATAAAAAAGCTAAAATGCAAAAAATTTAAGACAAAAGCAATTATTTGGTCAGTTTTTCTATGTATCGGTAAGGTGATTAGTGCTAAATGACTAAAATTTTCTGTTTATATAAAAATTTAAAATGCAATATTGACAAATTGAAAAAATGTGATAATATTTAAATAAATCAAGTAAAACGTTTTATCTATCCAAAATAAGCTTTTAACAATGTTTTATCAATATCAACGATTGAAACGCAAGCTGAAATAAAACGTTTTATTTATTCAATATGAAATTTGCCAATTTGGCAAATGCATATAAATGAAACCTAAAATTAGGGAGGAACGAAAATGAAAAAACTAGTAGCAGTTTTGCTCGCACTAACCTTGGTAATGGCAATGTTTGCCGGTTGCGGCAGCAAATCCTCTGGCAGCTCGGCACCTGCAGAGTCCGGCACATCGGAATCGAAGGCACCCGCTGATAAACCCCTAAAAGTTGCACTGATTTATGCAGGTTTCCTCGGTGACAAATCGTTTAATGACTCAGCACATGAAGGTGCACTGAGAGCGAAAGAAGAACTCGGTATCGAACTCAAAGAAATGGAATCCAAAGAACCCACAGAGTGGGAATCGAACTTTGTTGCAATGGCAGCAGACGGTTACGACCTTGTTATTGGTGTTTCTACACAGTTCCAAGAGATTATGACGAAACACTGCCCCGAATTCCCCAACACCAAATTTGCTTTGATTGATGGCGTTGTAGAAGGCGACAACATCGTATCTTCAACCTTTGCGCAGAATGAAGGCTCTTTTCTTGCCGGTGCTGCTGCTGCAATGTTTACAACCAAAACAGATATTCCGGGTGTAAATGCAGACAAAACCATTGGCTGGGTCGGCGGTATGGATATCCCCGTATTGCATGACTTCTTTATCGGTTACGAGCAGGGTGCCAAATACGTCGACCCTGAAATTAAAATTCTCCAATCTTTCGCAGGTACTTTTAACGACCCCCTGAAAGGCAAAGAGCTTACCATTGCGCAGTACAGCCAGGGTGCCGACATTGTTATGAACGTTGCATCCGGTACAGGCACAGGTATTTTGGAGGCTGCAAAAGAGCAGGGCAAATTTGCAGTTGGCGTTGACCTCAATCAAGATGATGTTTACCCCGGTTCTATCCTTACCTCTATGCTCAAACGTGTGGATCAGGCAACCTATCTTGCAATTGAATCGGTTGTAAAAGGCACTTTTGAGGGCGGAAAAACCACTTATTTGGATATCAGCAACGGCGGTGTAAGCCTCACCGATATGTCTACTATGAAAACCGCACTTGGTGATAAATTCCCTCAGGATATTTTGGACAAGATTACCGAACTGGAAGCCAAAGTAAAATCCGGTGAAATCAAAGTTAATGCATACGAAGGTTTTGGCAGAAAATAAGTTCATACAACGAACAGAAAATGACATCGAAGTGGTCTGTTTTAAAAAACAGGCCACTTCATAAATAACCACGAAATGTACGGTAGCCCAGAGCAGGCGGAAGGGGTGGAGTCGGTGAACGAATATATCGTAGAAATGACCGATATCGAAAAAAGCTTTGCGTTGGTAAAAGCAGTCAGCAATGGACAATTCAATTTAAAAAAAGGCGAGATACACTCGCTGATTGGTGAAAACGGTGCCGGAAAATCGACCATGATGAAAATGCTTTACGGCATTTATGCAAACGACGGCGGTGTTATTAAAATAAAAGGCAGCGAGGTAACCGGCCTTACGCCCAAAATCGCAATTGAACATGGCATCGGCATGGTTCACCAAGAGTTTATGCTTGTCAACGAGCTGACGGTACTCGAGAACATTATCTTGGGCTTTGAGCCGAAAAAGAACATGATTATTGATTTTGACAGTGCAAAAAAAGAAATCCAAAAGTACATAGATACTTATAATATGGATATTCAACCGAACAAACGAATTGACCAAATCTCTGTGGGCGAAGCACAGAGAGTTGAAATTATAAAAACCCTGTACCGCGGGGCAGAAATTGTTATTTTAGATGAGCCTACCGCAGTACTGACACCGCAAGAGTGCAAAAAGTTTTTCGAAATTCTAAACAGCCTAAAAGCAGACGGCAAATCCATCGTATTTATTTCGCATAAGCTCAACGAGGTTATGGAAATTTCAGACCGTATTACAGTAATGCGTCAAGGCAAATTTGTAGATACCGTGAACAAAGAGGATACCAATACGGCAGAGCTTGCAAAAATGATGGTAGGCCGTGAAGTGTTCTTGAATGTAGCCAAGAAAAAAGCAGAGGTTGGCAAAACCGTTTTACAGGTGGATGGACTATGGACCTCAGGTGAGAAAGAGCTTTCTAAAATAAGAGGGGTTTCTCTCGATGTAAAAGCAGGCGAAATTGTGGGCATTGCCGGCATTGACGGCAACGGGCAAAGCGAACTGATTGAGGCGATTGCTGGCCTGCGTAAAGTAGAAAAAGGCACCGTAAAGCTGGATGGTGTGGACGTCACCAATCGGTCGCCGAAAAAAATCCGCGAAGCAGGGCTTACCCACATCCCCGAAGACAGAAACCTGCGTGGGCTGAACCGCCGTATGACCATTATGGATAATATGGTTGCGGTGAAAATTGACCAAAAACCGTTTGCAAAAGGTATTATACAAAACCACAAAGAAATCCGCAGCTTTTCTGAAAAACTCATTGAAAAGTTTGATGTTCGCCCCCGCAACCCCTTAGCGCTGACACAGGCGCTGTCAGGCGGTAATGCACAAAAAATAGTGGTTGCGCGTGAGGTGGATGCAGACGGTAAATTGCTCATTGCATCACAGCCATCCCGCGGTGTTGATATCGGTGCAATCGAATCGATTCGTAAAATCCTCAACGAGGTAAAAGCAAACGGCAAAGGCATTCTGCTGGTATCGGCAGACCTTGAGGAGGTACTGTCTTTGTCCGACCGCATCATTGTAATGTACGAGGGCAAGATAACCGGAATGATGAGCGCAGAGGAAGCCAACGAAGATAACATTGGTATGCTCATGATGGGCGGTTACTCTGAAGGTTCGGATAAAATAGTTCAGGCAGGAGGCGAAGCATTATCATGAAAATAAACAATAAGTATATTAATCTTCTGCTTACTATCGTGGTATCTATGTTCATCGGCGCAGTGGTTATGCTCATTTTGGGGTACAACCCGCTGGAAGCATATTTTCAGCTGTTTAAGGGCGCATTTGTGGGCAAGCTCAACCTCGGTACAACTTTGCAAAAGTTTGTACCGCTGCTGCTCACTTCTATCGCATTTGTCATTTCGTCGCGCGTGGGCGTGTTCAACGTTGGCGTTGAGGGCGAGCTGTACCTCGGTGCAATGGCTGCGGCATGGGTAGGTTTCGCCTTTAAGGGGCTGCCTGCACCCATTCACCTCATCCTTTGTTTTGCCGCTGCTATGGTGGTGGGCGCTGCATGGGCATACATCCCCGGTTCGTTAAAGGCAAGGCTGGGCGTCAACGAGGTTTGCGTCACCATTTTAATGAACTATGTCGCAAAATTTATTACATCGTATCTGGTTAACGGGCCGCTCAGCGCAAAAACCGGCGTTCCGCAAACACCTGCAGTGGCAGATGGCGTAAAACTCACCCAGTTTATGAAGCCAAGCCAGGCACACACAGGTTTGTTTATAGCAATTGTAGTAGTGGTAGTTATCTTTTGGCTGATGTCGCGCTCGACAACAGGTTACAAATTTACCAGTGTAGGGCTGAACCCCCTGCACGCCGAATATGTGGGCATCGACCCGAAAAAAACCATGATTCGTGCCATGCTGCTTTCGGGTGCGGTAGGCGGTATTGCGGGCGCAATCGAAATCCTGGGTGTATACGGCTACTTCTTGGATAACTTCTCTTCCGGTATCGCAATGGATGGCATGCTCGCAGCACTGATTGTAAAAAGCGATATCAAAATGGTGCCGCTGATGGCATTTTTCCTCGCGGTATTAAAATCGGGCGCACTGGGTATGGAGCGTTACACCGGTGTACCAAAGTCCATTGTAGATACTATTATTGCAATCTTTATTGTGTTTGCAACGATGGAAGCGCTGTTTGTATTTAACAAACGCCGCAAAGCAAAAAAAGAAGAACAATCGGCACTGCCCGGTAAACAAAATTAAAAAGGAGGGCTATTAAATGGAATTGAGTTCAATCTTTGACTTTACGCTGATTTATGCTACCATTCGAGCCGCTACTCCGATTTTGTTTGCAGCACTTGCAGCGGTAATTACTCAGCAGGCAGATATCATTAACATTGGTACCGAGGGCATTATGCTTACAGGTGCGTTTGCAGCGGTATGTGTCAGCTTTTTTACCGGCAGCTGGCTGCTGGCACTGCTCGTTTCGATGGTGGCGGGTGCGGTAATGTCTATGATTATGGCGTTTGCACACATCAAATACAAAGCAGATATCTGCGCAATCGGTACAGCAATTAATATGCTGGCACTTGCCATTACTAAATTCGGTATCAAACAGTTTTTGGGTACCACAGGCAGTTTTACCAGCCCCAAAATCATTGCAATCCCTAAATTACACATTGCATTGTTCGACAATAACAAATACCTGAACGGTTTGTTTAACAACTGGTCAATGATGGAGATATTCGGCATTATTATGGTTTTTGTAATGAGCTTTTTGCTTTACCGTACGGTATGGGGCTTGAGGCTGCGCTCTGTCGGCCGCTTCCCAATGGCTGCCGAAACAGCGGGTATTCATGTTAATAAAATGAAATATCAGGTTATGTTGATTTCGGGTATACTCGGCGGTATGGCGGGTGCCCATCTTTCCATTGGCTATTCGCAGATGTTTACCGAAAATATGACCAACGGCAGAGGCTTTATGGGTGTTGCAGCAATGTTCTTTGGCAATGCAAACCCTGTTATGGCATGGATTGGATGCTTGTTGTTTGGCTTTACCGATTCGCTCGGCGGCAGATTACAGTCTTACGGCTGGCCTTCGCAGTTTGTACTGATGATGCCTTATATCATCACCATTGCGGTACTGGCGGTATCGCTGTGGCGCAAATATGTAAAAGAGGCAAAGGCGAAAAGCTCTTTAGTCACCAAATAACGTTGTTGATAGAAATGGAGTTTGAAAATGGATAGAAGAAAGATTATTTTGGATTGTGACCCCGGGCATGACGATGCCGTTGCTATTATGATGGCTGCAAAGCACCCCAAACTCGAGCTGCTGGGTGTTACTGTAGTGGCGGGCAACCAAACCTTAGAGAAAACCTCTCGCAATGCGCTGAACGTCTGCCAGCATTTGGGCATTGATGTACCCGTATGTGCAGGCTGCGGCTTCCCTATGGTACGCCAAAAACAGGTGATTGCAGATGATATTCACGGTGAAACAGGCCTTGACGGCCCCGTGTTTGCACCGCTTACCAAACAGCTTGACCCCAGACACGGTGTTGATTTTATTATAGAAACTTTGATGGCATCGGATGGCGATATCACCCTTGTGCCCACAGGCCCGCTTACCAACATTGCAATGGCAATGCGCCGCGAGCCAAAAATTGTAGACAAAATTCAAGAGATTGTTTTAATGGGCGGCGCTTACCAGCTGGGCAACATGACCCCCGCTGCGGAGTTTAATATCTTGGCGGATGCCGAGGCTGCTTATGTAGTGTTTACCTCGGGCAGACCGATTGTGATGATGGGGCTTGACCTTACCAGACAGGCGCTGTGCTACCCCGAAATTGTCGACCGTATGGAGAAAATCGGCAATAAAGCGGCACACTTGTTTGCCGACCTGATGCGATTCTTCGGTGCATCGCAGAAAAAGGTGTTCGGCTGGGCAGGCGGCCCGTTGCATGACCCAACCTGCATCGCCTACCTCATCGATCCAACCTGTATCGAAACAAAAGAGATGTACACAGAGATTGAAATCAGAAGCGAAAAATGCTATGGGCGTACCCTGTGCGATTACTTTAACACACAGCACCGCGAGCCGAACTCTAAAGTATGCATCAAGCTTGACCAAGAAAAATTCTGGAATATCGTAGAGGAATGCATCAGGCTTTATAATTAATGATTTGATTGCAGTGCAGTATTACAACTAAATCATGCGTTTAAGGGGGGGATACCTTATGATGGAAAAGTTGAAGCAGACACTGAATAAAAACAAGGACAAATACATAAAACGGCTTTCTGACCTTGTCGCGATTGATACGCGAGACTTGGGCCATGGTATCGACGGCGGTTTAGAGAAAAAAGGCCAGGATTATATGGTTGAGATGTTCCGTCAAATGGGTGCAGCATCTGTGGAGAAACACCAAATGACCGAGGCTGTCATCCAAGATAGTATTGCACAGCACAAAGAGGGCAACCCCGGGCATAACTACGACGGACGCTACAATGTGTATGCCGCGTTTGAAGGAACGGGCAGTAAATCTATCATGTTCAACGGGCATATCGACACCATGCCCCCGGGTGATGAAAAGCTGTGGAACACCCCACCCCATACCCCCACCATCCGAGATGGCAAAATGTATGGGCTGGGCGTGTGTGATATGAAAGGCGGGCTGATGGCATCTGCAATGGCAGTACAGCTGCTGAAAGATGCAGAGATACCCCTACCCGGCAAAGTTGTTATTACATCGGTTGTAGATGAAGAGGGCGGCGGAAACGGCTCGATTGCCGCGGCGATGAACGGGCAAAAAGCCGATGCTGTGGTAGTTTGTGAGCCTACCGATGAAGAATTGATTGCTGCGCACATGGGCTTTATCTTTTTTAAAATAGAAATAGAGGGCAAGGCGGTGCATTCGGGCTCCAAGTGGCTGGGGGTAAGTGCCATCGAAAAAGCGGTTAAACTGATGGCTGCAATCGATGAACTGGAGCACAAATGGCTGATGACCTATAAACATACTCTGCTGCCGTCGCCTACCTCGAATGCAGGCGTGATTGAGGGCGGAACAGCGGGTTCTACCGTAGCAGATTACTGCTGTTTTAAAACCTGTGTGCATTATCTGCCCGTACAGATGAGCCACGACCAAGTGGTAAAAGAGTACACCGAGGCAATCTACCGCTGCTGCGAAGGCGACGAGTGGCTGAAAGACCATAAACCACGCATCTCCATTTACCAAGCGGGCGGCTCATTCGAGATGGATTTAAAACACGAATTTGTCGGTGCGTTTCGCAGTGCTTATAAAACAGCACTGGGCAAAGAAGTAAAAGTTGTGGGTTCCCCTGCGGGGTGTGATTCGCGCGTTTGGCGCAATATAGCAAAATGCCCCACTTTACAGTACGGCCCCGGCAGGCAGGCACAGTGCCATGCAGTGAATGAATATATCGAGTTACAGCAATATCTCGATGCAATTTTGGTTTATGCACAACTCATTATAGATTGGTGCCAAGAATAATAAGGAGGATTACGCGAATGCAGAAAAAAGTTTTAATTGCCGGCGAAAGCTGGATGAGTTATACTACCCACGTGAAAGGTTTTGACAGCTTTTACACATCGGTGTACGAGGAGGGGGTAGGCCCTATCCGCACCGCTATCGAACAGGCGGGCTATCAGGTAGATTACATACCCAACCATCATGCACCCGAAAAGTTCCCTTTTACTATGGAAGAGTTAAAAGAATATTCCTGCGTGATTTTGTCCGACATCGGTTCAAACACACTGCTGCTTGCGCCCGATACCTTTTCTAAAAGCATCAGAAAGCCCAACCGTTGTCAGCTAATCAAAGACTATGTGGAGCAGGGCGGTTCTTTCTTGATGGTTGGCGGTTATATGTCGTTTACCGGTGTAGATGCAAAAACACGGTATGGTCAGACGCCGATTAAAGACGTTCTGCCTGTTGAGTGCCTGGATATAGACGACAGAGCAGAGCACCCCGAGGGTGTGGTACCGGTAATCGTAAAAGAGCACGAGGCAATTAAAGGTCTGCCCAAAGAATGGCCGCATTTCCTCGGTTACAACAAAACCAAAGCAACTGCCCAAGGTGAGGTACTGGTTACCATAGATGGCGACCCCTTTATTGCAGTAGGCGAATTTGGTAAAGGCAAATCCGCTGTATTTACATCCGATTGTGCACCCCACTGGGGCCCGCCGGAGTTTGTAAATTGGGAATATTACAACGAACTTTGGAAAGGGATTTTGGATTACTTAACAAAATAAAACAATAACTACAGAGGCGGTAAATGATGTTACAACATATTTCGAACGTTCAAAAGGATGAGGCATTGAAGCTGCTGTGCGATGCAATCGGCATCGTTACGGTAAATCCCAATGGAGAGGAGAAGTTGCTGGCAGATTTTATCGCCTCTTATTTGCAGGGCACAGGCTGTACGGTTACAGTACAGGAGTTTGCACCCAACAGGGCAAATATTATAGCAACCATAAAAGGCCGAACCAACCAAAAAGCACTGCTGATAAACGGGCATTTGGATACCGTGCCGTTTGGTAATACCGATGGATGGAATACCGCGCCGGATAAAGCAGTAATTCGGGGCGGTACCCTGTATGGGCGCGGTGCCAGTGATATGAAAAGCGGGCTTTGTGCGGCCTTGTATGCCTTTTGTATGTTTGCGGCAGAGGGCTTTGTACCCGAACACGACATCATTTTTGCAGGCACAGCAGATGAAGAAACGGATGGACTGGGTGCTCAGGCAATCGTAAACAGCGGGTTGCTAAATAACGTGGGACATATTATAATAGGAGAGCCTACGGGCAACCAAATTTCGGTAGCTTCCAAAGGTACATTGTGGTTGGAGT
Organism: Hydrogenoanaerobacterium saccharovorans; assembly: GCF_003814745.1. Taxonomy (NCBI): domain Bacteria; kingdom Bacillati; phylum Bacillota; class Clostridia; order Eubacteriales; family Oscillospiraceae; genus Hydrogenoanaerobacterium; species Hydrogenoanaerobacterium saccharovorans. The sequence continues at coordinate 407,570 of NZ_RKRD01000001.1, forward strand.
TTTCTATTTGCGGAAAAACCTCACACGGGGCATATCCGTGGGAGGGCATCAACGCGGCAGAGGTTGCCTACGAGCTTTTTACAGAGATAAAAAAGAGCATCGAAGAGGCAAGCCACCCGTACCTTTCGGTGCCTACTTGTACTTTGACTAAAATTCAAGGCGGAGTTAAGGTAAATATGGTGCCCGATGCCTGTAATATGACGTTGGATATCAGGACGGTACCCTCTGTTTGCCACAATGAGCTGTTGGCGCAGGTGAACAGGCTGATTGCAGGTTTACAGCAGCAGTTTGGTGGTTTAAAGATAGAATATCAGGTTTTAACCAATCGGATGGCGGTTGAAATTTCACCCCACAACAGTTTGGTTGAAGAACTTTCAAATACAGTACAAGAGGTGTGCGGTGTAAAGCCACAGCTTACAGGAACAGGTTTTTTCAGTGATGCATCTATTTTTCTAAAAGATTACAATTTGCCCACGGTGCTGTTTGGCCCGGGCGAAAGCAGCGAAGCACATAAACCCAACGAATGTGTTTTTATAAAAAACTACTTTGACGCTATCGAATGCTACTATCATTTTATGAAACAACAATAAAACTCTCATGAGGTTAAATTGGATATTTTTCAAGGTGAATAGGAGGAAAAAATGAAACTGTTGAATTTTGGGTCGCTCAATATAGATTATGTGTATAAGGTTGACCATTTTGTCCGTCCCGGCGAAACGATGTCGTCAGAGTCACGCCAAACTTTTTGCGGAGGTAAGGGGCTCAACCAAACCATTGCACTGGCAAGGGCGGGGGTACAGGTATACCATGCAGGTGCTGTGGGTAAAGCGGATGGCGAAATGTTGCTTGAAGCTTTGAAGAAAAATAATGTGAACATCGATTTTGTAAAGCAGTGCGAAGATATTGCCACAGGCCATGCCATTATCCAGGTAAACCGTTCGGGGCAAAATTGCATTATGCTTTACGGCGGCGCAAACCAAACGATGACAAAAGAGCATATTGATGAAACACTTGCGGGCTTTTCGGCAGACGATTTTCTTATCCTGCAAAACGAAATCAATAATTTAGGCTATATCATGGAGCAGGCACACAAAAAAGGATTGGTAATTGTACTGAATCCGTCGCCGATGAATGAGAAGATTCTTGCGCTGCCCCTTGAGTTTGTCGATTATTTTATGCTTAACGAGGTGGAGGCAGCCGATATCTGCGGCGAAGAGAGCAAGGATAATTTGCTCGGCAGCTTGTCGCGCAAATACCCCAAAGCAAAAATTGTACTGACACTCGGCAAGCACGGTGTGCAGTATAAAGACGGCGAGCAAATCCTATCGCATGGCATTTACAAAGTACCTGTGGTAGATACCACTGCAGCGGGGGATACATTTACAGGCTTCTTCATTGGTAGCCTGGCGCAAGGCTATGCAGCCGAAGAGGCGTTGCGTTTGGCATCGGTTGCATCATCCATTGCAGTTTCACGGCAAGGTGCCGAATCTTCTATCCCTTATATGGATGAAGTGAAAAACAGCAATCTGGTGGCAGAATAGCATCTTAGAGAATAAAATAAAACAGCCGCAAATACACAGGCAATCGCTTGGTTTTGCGGCTGTTTTTTACGGTTACACAAGTACACAATTGCGTGTTGCACTTTTTACCGATTGAACAAACATTTTCTCCCACATATTCAGTTGGTAGTCTTTGGGGTAAATGACAAGGTCTTTGCTGCCGAGAGAAGAAATGGCGCAATAGCGCAGCACAAGCTCGTTTTTCTCTAAAAACTGTTTTGTAACGGGCGGCGACCAAAAATAAGCGCCTGCTACCTCCTGCAATAAACGGTACAGCGTACCTTGTTCGTATAAATAAATACATTTCGATGAAGGCTTTACCGGAGTTTCGATAATGGTTTTTGTATAGGACGGAGCGGGTGTTTCAATATTACCGTAAGCAATTTCTGTATAATTGGCAAGTGCGCCGTAGGGGATTTCGCTCAACGGTGCCAAAGGATGATGCCTCGACATCAAAACGCCCATTGAATACTCCCAAATTACTTCTCGCTTCAGCTGATGTTCGTCCAAAAAAGAAAGAAATTCGCTTTCAAAAAGAGTAGGGCAGCGGATGATACCGAGATTGGAAGTTCCCTCCGCCACATCACGAATGGCAGCCATAGCATTTGCCTCTTTAAAAGTAACGGATAAAGGTGCGCCGCGCTTCATTCTGCTTAAAAAATCGGTAAAGCCAAAAGATATATAATCTGCGCGGGCAGCGGTTATGCTAAACCGAATGTTTTTTTCTTCGGGTGCTTTGTACATCGATTCAAGCTCATCCACCTGTGAAAGAATGGTGTTGGCATGCGTAATAAACTCGGCACCTTCGCGGGTAGGGGCAACGCCTTTGGTTGTACGCTTAAAAATGGTAATGCCCAGCTCGTGCTCCAGCTCTTTAATTGCCTTACTCAAATTTGGCTGCCCCATAAACAGGTTTTGAGCCGCTTTGCTGATCGATTTTGCTTTATCCACCTCTATCACATACTTTAACGAAAGCAGGTTCATTTTGTCACTCCTATTGTTCAGCGGTACGTTAGTAACGATCGATTATACAAGCAGATCGGCATGTTCCGGATGCTTTTGAAACCAAGTCACCGCGTACGAGCAAGTAGGGTGTACTTTTTTACCGTCGGCGCGCAGCTTTTCTACTGCAGCTTGCATCAGTTTGCCGGCAATACCCTGCCCGCGCAGGCTGTCGTCCACAAAGGTGTGGTCAATATTTGCAACATGAACCGATTCTGCTGGAAAAGTAACCTCGGCAACCAGTTTTCCATGTTCATCCTTATAATAAATTCGATTGTTTTCTATCATAAAATTCATTTGTTAACACCTCCTGCCAACATTATAACACAAAAGATGCAAAAAGATGCGTCTGGTCACGTGTTTTTCTGTAGTATAGCGGGGAATATAGTTGCGTGTAGACTTCAAAAATGCTATTATTAAAAGGTTAATTTGCAATATGTGGAGGAATACAGTTTGGCTGATTTGAAAACTGAAATAGAGCGCAGAAGAACGTTTGCGATTATCTCTCACCCCGATGCGGGTAAAACAACGCTTACTGAGAAATTTTTGCTTTACGGCGGGGCAATTGCCCTAGCAGGCTCGGTTAAGGGCAAAAAAACGGCAAAGCATGCAGTATCCGATTGGATGGAAATTGAAAAACAAAGAGGTATTTCGGTAACCTCATCGGTAATGCAGTTTAATTACGAGGGCTACTGCATTAATATTCTGGATACCCCGGGACATCAGGATTTCTCGGAGGATACTTACCGTACACTCATGGCGGCAGACAGCGCGGTTATGGTTATTGATGCATCCAAGGGTGTTGAGAACCAAACCAGAAAGCTGTTTAAGGTGTGTTTGCTGCGCGATATCCCTATCTTTACATTTATCAATAAGATGGACAGAGAAGCGCGCGACCCTTTCGACCTGATGGAAGAAATCGAGAACGAACTGGGTATCAAAACCTATCCCATCAACTGGCCCATCGGCTGCGGTAAAGAGTTTAAGGGCGTTTACGACCGCCATAAAAAAGAGATTATCTCGTTTACCGCCAACAACGGTCAGCACGAGGTAGAAAAAATGGAGGTTGATATCAACGACCCCCGTTTGGAGACACTGATTGGGGAACAACACCGCCAAACACTGGTGGACGATATTGAGCTGCTCGACGGCGCAAGCTACGACTTTGATATGGATGCCATACGTCATGGCAAACTTTCCCCCGTGTTTTTTGGTTCGGCGCTTACCAACTTTGGTGTAGAGCCGTTTTTGGAAGACTTTTTAAAAATGACAACACCCCCGCTGCCGCGTGATTCAAGCGAAGGCGAGGTTGACCCGTTCAGCAAAGATTTTTCTGCATTCGTATTTAAAATCCAGGCAAACATGAACAAGGCGCATCGCGATAGAATTGCGTTTATGCGCATCTGCTCAGGGCGATTTGATAAAAATATGGAGGTTGCACACATTCAGGGCGGCAAAAACCTCAAGCTTTCGCAGCCGCAGCAGATTATGGCACAAGACCGCGAAATTATCGACGAAGCTTATGCCGGCGACATCATTGGTGTGTTCGACCCCGGTATTTTTTCCATCGGTGATACCATCAGCGTGCCTAGCAAAAAATTTGAATTTGCGGGCATCCCCACCTTTGCACCCGAGCATTTTGCGCGCATTCGCCAAAAGGATACCTTGAAGCGCAAGCAGTTTGTAAAAGGCACCACCCAAATTGCGCAAGAGGGTGCAATTCAAATTTTTCAGGAGCCGTTCAAGGGCATGGAAGAGGTCATTGTAGGCGTTGTGGGTACTCTGCAATTTGATGTATTGGAGTACCGCTTGAAGAACGAATACAATGTGGATATCATTATGGAGCGGCTGGCGTACCAGTACATCCGATGGATTGAGAACAAAGACATCGACATCAAGCAGCTGAACCTCAGTTCGGATACCAAAGTGGTGCAGGACTTTAAAGGACGTTTTCTGCTGCTGTTTACCGACAGTTGGAATATTAACTGGGCACTCGATAAAAACAAAGGGCTTATTCTATCTGAATTCGGGCGCTAAGCTTATAAAAAAACCGGAGTGCATTTTTGCACTCCGGTTTTTGTTGTTTAAGCTTGGTTTTGCGCCTCTATGCGCTCGGCAAGGTCGCTTAAATACACCCAACGCTCCATCTGCGCGGCAAGTTCTGCCTCCAAAGCTGTTTTTTGCTCCATCAGCTCTTGCAAACGCTCAAAGTTACTTGCCTCTTTTACAAGTTCTTTTTCAACGCCGTCAATGCGTTCTTCCAATTTTGCAATCACATCATCAATGGCGTCGTACTCGCGCTGTTCTTTGTAAGTAAATTTCAGCTTGTCCGATTTCGTTTTCCAGCTGTCCTTCGATTTTTGCTGTGTATCACGTTCGGTTTCAGGTTCAGCCTGTTCTTCTCGCTGTGCCAAGTAATCGGAATAACCGCCCATGGAGCCGCAAATGCCGCCGTCAGGCTCAAACGCAAAAATGCGGGTTGCCACCTTGTCGAGAAAATAGCGGTCGTGCGATACCACAATCACAGCTCCTGCAAAGCCCTCGAGGTAGTCCTCCAAAATGGTGAGTGTCTGAATATCGAGGTCGTTGGTGGGTTCGTCAAACAGCAGGATATTGGGTGCCTGCATTAAAATGCCCAGCAGGTACAGCCTACGGCGCTCCCCGCCCGAAAGCCTGCCGATAGCGGTGTACTGCAAGTCAGAGGTGAACAAAAACTTCTCCATCATCTGCGATGCGGTGAGGGTGCCCTCGGGGGTTTGCACCTCGGCAGAAATATCCTTAATGTAGTCGATAGCACGCAAAGAGGGGTTCATTTCGTCGCACTCCTGCGCAAAATACCCGATGCGCACCGTATCGCCGATATCCACACTTCCGCTGTCGGGCGGCAGCATACCGCCGATCATTTTAAGTAGGGTGGATTTACCGCAGCCGTTTTCGCCAATAATGCCGATGCGGTCATCGCGCAGCAGGTTATAAGAAAAACCGCTGATGAGTGTACGGTCGCCATAAGCCTTTGTTATATTGTCAATCTCAATAATCTTTTTGCCCAAGCGTGAACTCATCGACGACATTTCCAGTTTATCTTCCGTTAGGTCTACCTTTTGTGCCGAAAGCTCGGCAAAACGGTTGACACGGAACTGTTGCTTGGTACTGCGGGCACGTGCGCCGCGCTGAATCCACTCCAATTCTTTTTTCAGCAGTGCCTGCCGCTTCCGCTCGCTCGCAGCAAGCATATCCTCGCGCTCTGCTTTCATCTCTAAATACTTGGAGTAATTTGCCTGATAACCATAAAGGCTGCCGCCCTGCAGTTCAACAATGCGGTTGGTAACACGGTCAAGAAAATAACGGTCGTGCGTTACCATAAGCAAGGCGCCTTTGTAACGTGCCAAAAAATCCTCTAGCCAGTCAACCATATCGTTGTCGATGTGGTTGGTAGGTTCGTCGAGCAGGAGCACCTCAACAGGGGTAACCAAAGCGCTTGCAAGCGCCACACGGCGTTTTTGCCCGCCCGAAAGCTGTTCCATCGGCTTATCAAAATCCGTGATGCCCAATTTATTTAAAATAGCCTTGCATTCGTATTGCTTGCCTTCGCGCTGCTGCTGTGCAATCCCATGCAATGTTTGTTCGAGTACGGTTGCCCCCTCTATGAACTCTGGGTTTTGGGGCAGATAGCCTACCCTCACGCCGCCTGCTTTGGTAATATCACCGCTGTCTGGGGCTTCAACACCGGCGATTATTTTAAGCAATGTGGATTTACCCGTGCCGTTTACACCGATGACACCCAGTTTTTCGCCCTCGCTGATGCTGAAACAGATATCTTTAAGCAATGTTTTTTCGCTGTAGCTTTTGCTGATTTTATCAGCGGTTAGTAATAACATAAATTAATATCCTCCGGATATGCTTTGAACTTATTACGTAGCCTATCCCTTACGGAAATAAGCATTTTTTGTAATGGGGGAATTTGCCGAACCGGTTTTTGGTGCAGGGCGTTTCCCTGAAGGTTTATGGCTGCGTGGTTTAGGGGCACGCGGCTCAGCCGGTAATGCGGTAGATGCTGCCCTGTTTTTGCCTTGTTTGCTGTTGCGTAGTCCGTCCTGCTTGCGGGGTGAATTTTTTTCTGCTTGGGTGGGCAATTTGCTTGTGCGTGCAGGGCGAGGAGGTCTTGCCTCTTTCGGAGGGATTTCAAAAACCATCATAGGATAGGGGTGGTCGGTAACAGCGGGAATATCGCGTTTAATGAGTTTTATAATACTCATTAGATATGGCTTTTCTTCGATATCACAAAACGATATCGCAGTACCTGATAGCCCTGCTCTGCCGGTGCGTCCAATACGGTGTACATAAGTTTCAGGTATGTTTGGCAGGTCAAAGTTGATAACATGCGAAAGTTCATCGATATCAATACCGCGTGCGGCGATATCGGTTGCAACCAATACACGAATGGTACCGTCTTTAAAGTTGGAGAGTGCAGTCTGGCGGGCACCTTGTGATTTGTCGCCATGAATTGCTGCTGCCTTAAAATTTGCTCTGGTGAGGTCGCGTACCACGCGGTCGGCCCCATGCTTTGTGCGTGTAAACACCAGCGCAGAGGTAATAGATGGATCTTTTAATAAATATTTCAAAAGCTCTCGTTTGTTTGCTTTGTCTACAAAATAAACGCTTTGTTCAATTTTATCCACGGTAGATGATACCGGTGTCACCGCCACTTTCACTGGGTCCACCAGCAAGGCTTGTACAATGTCGGTGATTTCAGGAGGCATGGTCGCCGAAAAAAGCAAATTCTGCTTTTTGCGCGGAGTTTGTGCAATCACTCGTTTTACGTCGTGGATAAAGCCCATATCCAGCATGCGGTCTGCTTCATCCAACACAAAAATTTCAATCTCTTTCAGGTTGATGATACCTTGGCTAATCAAGTCGTTGAGTCTGCCGGGTGTCGCAACGAGGATATCCACACCGCGTTTGAGTTTCTCTTCCTGCGGTTTTTGCGAAACTCCGCCGAAAATAACACAGCATCGCAGCTTTAGGTATGTGCCGTATGCCTCAAAACTTTCGTGGATTTGCAGTGCAAGCTCACGCGTGGGGGTTAAAATGAGCGCACGGATGTGCTGCAATTGCTTAGGGACAGATGTTTCGTTGAGTTTTTGCAATATGGGGATGGCGAACGCCGCAGTTTTGCCTGTACCGGTCTGAGCGCAGCCCACTACATCTCTGCCTGCCAGTACCGGAGGGATTGCCTGTGCCTGTATTGGCGTGGGTTCGGTGTAATTTTGGTTTTCCAATGCCCGTAAAATAGGTGCAATCAGTTTTAAATCTTTAAAATTCATGAATCTCCTTTATTTGTTCAGCAATACTCGCTGTTTAAGTAAATCATATTTGCATACATTACTATCATACCATATTTTTTCAAAATAAAAAAGTATAGCAAAAGCAATCTGTATGCATTAAAACAAGGATAATATTTACAAATGCAGAAGATTATACTATACTAATCTTAGCAGATTAAAGCAAAGATAACGAGGCAGAAAAAACGCGGTTGTGCCCAATAACCGCCGCTTATAACAAAAGCTTCGTCTTAAAGCAGAATTGTACAATTAAAAAGAGAAGCAGTTGGCAATAATAAAACTGTTTCTCTTTTTTGTTTGGGTATCTATTGGAGGAATGAAAATGGGTAGGATTTTAGAAAAAATGGAGCCAAAACAGATTGCACTGGATTTACTGTGTGATGTTGCATGCGGCATACTAAACGGTATTTCGGTTGCTATGTTCACTGCCCCAAATCGTATTGCGCCCGGAGGGGTTACCGGTATTGCAACTATCATTAATTTTCTGTTCGGCTTGCCTATCGGTACGGGTGCAATGCTCATCAATATCCCCCTTTTGCTGGTTGCTTATAAAATATTAGGTAGGCGTTTCACTCTGCTTACCCTCAAATCCACCTTTATTATGTCTTTATTTATCGATTTATGTGCCATGTTTTTACCGCCATATCAGGGTAATTTGCTTTTGGCTGCCATGTTTGGCGGTGCAACGGGCGGTATTGGCTTGGGGCTTGTTTTTATGCGCGGCAGTACAACAGGCGGTACTGATATTTTATGCAGACTTGCCAAGCTCAAATTCCCCCATATGCCCTTTGGCAAGGTACTTTTGGTTTTAGACGGATTTGTTATTGTGGCTGCGGCTGTGGTTTACCAAAATATCGAAAGTGCGCTCTATGCACTCGTCACCATCCTTGCATCATCAAAAATGATTGATATGATTTTGTATGGTTTGGATAAGGGCAAAGTGGTGTATGTTGTATCCGCTTGTAACCGAGAAATCGCAAAAGCAATTATCGAAGAAATGGACCGAAGTGCAACGCTTTTAAAATCGGTAGGTGCGTACTCGCAGAAAGACCAAGAAATGTTAATGTGTGCGGTACGCGATGACCAATACCCACTGCTTAAAAAAATTGTGCTGCAAATCGATAAAAACGCCTTTATGATTGTAGCGGATGCAGGTGAGATTTTGGGTGAAGGGTGGCGGGGAATTGATTCTGAAAAGATATAGACAGAGCACGCAGTTTTTCGCCCTGATGACAGCGGGAAAACAGATTTGCTAAAAACGGCTGATAAGTGCTAAAAAGGACGAATTTCACCTTTTTTTCTCTTTGTAAAAGTAATAACATAATGTTATAATCTTAACAAGCAAATAACTTACAACCCGTATAAAGTTATAAGTTGTCACTGCTGAGCATAAGATGTACATCGGTTCTTATATCATATAAAGGAGGTTTGAGGAAATGCGAACGGTTCTGTCGCAAGAGCTGTATCCGGTATTTTGGCTGATGCTCGGTATTACACTTGCCATTATAGAGGCAACAACCGTGCAGCTGGTGGCAATTTGGTTTTCGCTAGGTGCAGTTGTAACAATTATCCCTGCACTGATGGGTGCGCCTATGTGGGTACAATTGTTTGTATTTGTTGCGGTATCTGCATTGGCAATGCTGGGCACGCGCCCGTTTGTAAAGCGATTTTTAAGCGTAAAGCAAGAGCGCACAAACGCGGACAGAGTAATTGGGCAAACGGGTGTTGTTCTTGAAGAAATTGATAATGACAAAGCACAGGGCAGGGTAAGTGTGATGGGGTTGGATTGGTCTGCCCGATCGGTGGATAATACCGATATCCAAGCTGGTACCAAAGTGAGCATACTCGCCATAGAAGGCGTAAAGTTAATTGTACAAATAAAAAAGACCTCGGATAAAGAGGTACTTAAGGAGGAGTAGTAAATGCCTATTTTTGAATTATTCGGTAGTTTTATTGTACTTGCGGTGGTTTTTGTTATTTTAATCCTGATCGTTTCGTGCATCAAGATTGTTCCACAAGCGATGGTGTATGTTGTGGAAAGATTGGGTGCCTATCATTCAACTTGGGAGACAGGCATTCACTTTAAAGTTCCGTTTTTTGACCGTATTGCCAAAAAGGTATCGCTCAAAGAACAGGTAGTGGATTTTGCACCGCAGCCTGTAATTACAAAAGACAACGTTACGATGCAGATAGATACGGTGGTGTTCTTTCAAATAACCGATGCAAAGCTGTATACATATGGTGTTGAGCGCCCTTTATCTGCCATTGAAAACCTTTCCGCCACCACCCTGCGTAACATAATTGGTGAAATGGAACTGGATAGCACCCTTACCTCGCGCGATGTTATCAACACAAAAATTACCGCAACCCTAGATACCGCAACCGATAAATGGGGCATTAAGGTAAACCGTGTAGAGCTTAAAAACATCCTGCCCCCGCGTGAGATTCAGGACGCAATGGAAAAACAGATGAAAGCAGAACGTGAGCGTCGTGAGTCCATTCTCAGGGCAGAAGGCGAAAAACACAGCCAAATCTTGGTTGCAGAGGGCGAAAAAGAGTCGGCTATCCTGCGTGCGGAGGCAGAAAAAGAATCTGCCGTGCTTCGTGCCGAGGGTGTAAAAGAGCAAAAGATACGTGAGGCACAGGGTGAGGCAGAGGCAATTATTATGGTGCAAAAAGCATTTGCCGATTCGCTGAAAATGCTAAACGATGCAAACCCAAGCCAGCAGGTGCTCGCTATCAAGAGCCTTGAGGCATTTGCAAAAGCGGCAGACGGTAAAGCAACAAAAATTATCATCCCAAGCGAGATACAATCTATGGCAGGGCTGGTAACATCGCTAAAAGAAATTGCATCCGACAGTAAAACGGCACAATAAAAATCAATAAAAAAGGCGGTACAGAGCATTCTGTACCGCCTTTTGCTGTGCGTGTAGATGGTTGTATAAAGTTGGGTTTTATGTTAATGTTGAACCAAGAGAAAAAACCCAATGCATTTAGCTGTTTCTTTCCAGTTTTACCAAGTGGTTTTGCTGTGCAAATACATCTACGCTGTAAACAAACAGCACATCATCAAATTGGGCGGGGTTTACTATTTTAGTCAGCCCGCCGTTAATGTAACGCATATCTACCAGAGATATTTCGCTGTAATCTGCTGCAAAAAGCGGTGCCAGGCTGTGCGCATACGAGTCTTTAAAAACCAGCAGGCGCTTGCCGCTATTGCTCGCAGTGTGAATGGTTACAAGAGGCTGATTGGTGCCAAGAAAATAGGAGTATTTATCTTTTTGCGAGAGGAACTCTTGAAAATACAAGTTGGGGTAATTGGTGGTTTTTTTGCCGTCGTATACCGAAAAACCCGTAATTTTACCTATACTGTAAGTTTTAATGCTGTCGGGCAAAATATTTCGTACGCCGGATTTGGAATAGAGCGTACCGTTAAAACTGTCGCTGACTGTATCAATTTTAAAATCATCTGCTGTTTTAACAGGCAGCCCCATTACTTCGCATGCCTTTTGGTACGCTAAAAATGCACCGTCGGTTGTCCAGTGGTGGTCGGTACGGTAGTAGATGTAATCGTCTTTATGGGCGGTTAGTGTTTCAAAAAGCTTTACAGGTTTTACGGTGTCGCCCAGCTCTGTGCATACACGATCAACAAACCCTATCTGGTCCCAACTTTGTGCAAACAGGGGCAGCTTATGGGTTTGTATCGCTGCGGCACTGGGTACAAGCATCAGGTAAACAGGCTTGTTATATTGCTGTACAAATGCTTTTATGCCGCGAATATTTGCCTGTACAACATCATCCTTTGGTGTTTCAATATCCGCCATCAGCGCACCGTTGCAGATAAACACACCGTTGTTTTCACGCTTGCCAATAGAATACTCGAGGCTGCTTTGCATTGCAATCCAATGGTCTCGTCCTAGAAAATGGTCGTTGACGTACTCATCTATGCTTTGCATATATTTGCCGCTCAGTAATGTTTTCGTTGAGTAAACAGGCAAGCCGGCAAGGTAACGATTTTCCGATTCGGAGAAATTTTTGTTTGGCATAATTAAATTGAGTAGCACCGCCACCCCCCATAAGGGAGCGAGGATGCGGAAAAACAGTTTATCCATCTTCAAGCTCCAATTAACTTCATATTTAGTGCTGCCGCTGCCGATTAAAAGCGAAAATATAAAAACGGGTTGTATGTGCTGTTAACAAGGTAGGCAATGCATGCCGCAAACATAAATACATACCCAAGCGATGTGCCAACCAATACGGGCTTTCGTGTGCTGCATTCCAGCCGATTCAAAATCTTTTGAAATGCGGGTGTGGAGAAAAATGCAGCCAGTGCAAAAATCAACCCGTAACTCAGCAGATGGTACAGTGCCTGCATGTTGCAAAGCGGCACATTTTGCAAGCCGAACATGCCTGCAAAATAGGTACCCATCACGCTTAAATCTTCAAAGTAAAAAATTACCCAGCTTATAACAATGAGTAACAGGGTATAAATATGCTGCAAAACACGGGGCACTTTATGCCAAAAACGCAGCAGCACAAATTTTTCAATAATCAGGATTATCGCAAAGTACAGCCCCCAAAAAACAAAGTTCCACGAGGCACCATGCCAAAAACCGGTGAGTGCCCATACTACCAGCAAATTGCGCAGCTGCTTCAGCTTGCTGCAGCGGTTGCCGCCCATGGGGATGTAAACATAATCGCGGAACCACGCACCAAGGGTGATGTGCCACCTGCGCCAAAACTCTGTAATATTGCGTGAGATATAAGGATAGTTGAAGTTTTCATCAAAGGTAAGCCCGAAGATGCGTGCCAGACCGATTGCCATATCGGAGTAGCCGCTGAAATCGAAATAAATCTGAAAAGTATAGGCGATTATGCCAATCCAATACAGCAAAACCGAAGGTTCACCCGCGGTACCTGCTGAGATTTGGCTCCATAAAAAGCCGACGTTGTTTGCAATCAGCACCTTTTTGCCCAAACCAATCAAAAACCGTCTGGAACCGCGCGAAAAACTATCGGCAGTCAGCAAATGGTCATCCAGATCGTTTTCAACCGTAACGTACCGCACAATCGGCCCTGCAATAATTTGGGGGAACAACGTTGTGTAGGTAAGGTAGTTGTAATAGCTTTTTTCCGAATCGGTTGTTCCGCGGTAAACGTCGATGGCATAGGAGATAGACTGAAACGAGTTAAACGATACACCGATGGGCAAAATAATATTCGGCTCAGGGATGCCACCGCCCACCAATGCGTTCAGATTGCCCACAAAAAAGTTTGTATATTTGAAAAAGAGCAGAACACCCAGGTTGCTGCACACCGAAATGAGCATAAACAGGCGTTTTAGGCGCTTATTATCCGAATACTTGTCCATTAATCGTGCACAAACGTAATCTTCCACCGAAAGTGCCAGCATAACGGGGATAAACCGTATTTCGCCCCATGCATAAAACACCATGCTTGCCAGAAACATCACAAAATTTTTCAGTTTTTTCGGTGCGATGTAATAGAGGATGATGAGTGCGGGCAGATAGTAAAATAAAAAGGTGATGCTGCTGAAAACCATGTATTGTAACCTCCGATGGGTAATTTAATAAAGTTACTGCTAATCACAATCGCTCATACGGTAGCCCACACCCACTTCGGTAAGAATATAACGGGGCTCGGCAGGGTTTTTTTCAATTTTGCGGCGGATGTTCGCCATATTAACACGCAGAATTTGGTTGTCACCCGCGGCAAACGGCCCCCAAATTTGCTCTATAATGGTATCGTACGTCAAAACGCGGCCGGCATATCGGCTGAGCAGGGCAACAATTTTATATTCAATTTGCGTTAGGTGTACATCAACGCCGTCCACCGAAACCATCCGTTTTTCAAAATCAATTACAAAACCGCCTGTAGAAAAACGAATACTGGATGAGACATCGCCCGTTTCGGGCTTGATGCTGTGGCGTAAAGCCGTGCGGATGCGCGCGAGCAGTTCGGAAGTGCCGAACGGTTTGGTGATGTAATCATCCGCTCCCAGGTCGAGCGCTTCCACTTTTTCGCGCTCATACCCGCGTGCCGACACCACAATAATAGGTATGGTCGACCATTCACGAACCGCTTTAATTACCTCAAGCCCGTCCATATCGGGGAGGCCGAGGTCAAGCAGTACTACGTCGGGGCAGTGTGATGTAATCAAAGAAAGTGTCTCTCGTCCCGTTTCGGTTTTAATGGTGCGGTAACCGTTCGAAGTTAAAATTGTAGAGATAAAATTGCTGATGGCGCGTTCGTCCTCAACAATTAAAATAGTGACTTTATTCGCCATTATGGCTTCACCCCTTCATCTATCGGCAGAGTAAAGGTAAAAGATGCCCCGCCGCTTTGTTTGTTTGTCACAGTTATTTTTCCGCCATGTGCTCTTACAATCGAGTTACAGATAGAAAGCCCAATGCCCATCCCCCGTGAAGAATCGCTGCTGCGCTGCCCGCGTACTTCATAGCCCTCGAACAGATAAGGTATATCAGCCTGGCTGATGCCCTTGCCATGGTCGCGCACTTCAAATACGGCAAAATTTTCTTCGCGTGTAACGGTGAGCTCAATCGGTGCATCTTTGCCCGAATGTTTAATGGCATTTTCAAGCAAATTGATAATCACCTGTTCTATCAGTGTTGCATCCATCGGTACAAGCAAAAATTCATCGGGTACACGCACCTGCACCGTTTGCTTTGGAAAGCGCGACTTCACGCGTGTAATGGCGTCCGCTACAATTTCCTCCGCTGCCTCGGGCGATTTGCGAACCGTTGCATCACCCTCGCTGATGCGAGTTACCGAAAGCAGGTTTTCCACCATGCGAATCAGCCATTGCGAATCCTCACGGATATCATCAACGAGTTTATCGTGCGTTTGAGCATCCAGTTGGTCTTTATTTTCCAATATCGCAGAGCTTGCACCAAGAATACTTGTAAGCGGAGTTCGCAAATCATGTGAAATAGCGCGAAGCAAATTACTGCGCATTTTTTCTTTTTCAGATTCCACCAAGATTTTACGCTGTTTGTCAGAAAGATGCTGACGTTCGAGTGCCATAGCAATTTGAGACGCCATCATGTCCAAAAACGTCATTTGGTCGGGTTCGGGGACAGTGCCGTCATCGTACAGCAACCCCACTACCCCCAGCACCTGCTTTTGAGATACAACAGGCACGTACAGCCCATAGGCTTTGGTGCATACATCGGTTCCTGTGCCCGCATATTGGTTGTTGACAAAAACCCAATGCACCGCAAAACGCTCGTTGGATGATTGCAGAATCAGCTCTTGATTCGGGCTGGCACCTATGATTTTACCGGAGCATCCGCGCTGCGGATCATCGGTGTAAAAAATAATCGGACGATGAAAGATATCGTATAAACAATCCAGAGTAAGATGGATAATGTTATCCAGCCCTCGGGTTACCAGCAGCTGTTTACTGATTTCGTACAGCTTTTCGGTGCGCAATTCGCGCAAGGCAGATTGACGTGCCTGTTTTGTGATTTGCGCTGTCATAGCACTGGTGATAAGCGATACCAACAGCATGCTGATAAAGGTGATGGGGTAGCCAGCACGTGTAAAATCCAATGTGGAATAAGGAAAAGTGAAAAAAAAGTTTACTCCTATCACACCCGCTATCGATGCACAGATACCCCAGAAATATCCCGTTGTAATGCGCGAAACAAATACCACAGCTAAAATATAAATGACAATCATGCTTACGTTGTCAAAGCTTATAAAGAAACGGTGCAGTACAATGGATAGAATTGTTGCAGCAAGCAACACCAATAAAGTTTTTACTACATCATGCTGCATCCATTTTGGCAGCTTTTTATGGGTAAAAAAGCCTTTATGCTTGTTTGCCACGTTCAATCACCCACCCATCCGTTTGCTGTCTTAATAGAATTGGCTATCTTTATCCTTGTTAGACAAGGTAAGACCTTTACATCGATTATACCGTAAACACAGTTGTAAAGCAAAAGAAATGGGCATTAAGAAAGTGTTAAGAAAGGGTACGGGATATTGTCGAGTTTCGACAATCGTGTTACGATGATTTTACAAAAAAGATACAGAGAATTAACAAAAAGACAGGATTAAACAGGAGGAGAACTTTCTTGACCATTACGCTATCCGAATTTATCAGTCAAGCGGTATCCAACCCCCCATTGCTGATTACCATATTGCTTACCTTGGGCGTTATTATGGTAAACGGCTGGACAGACGCACCAAATGCAATTGCAACTTGCGTTTCTACCAGAGCAATGAGCCCGCGCAGTGCCATTATTATGGCGGCTATTTTTAATTTTTTTGGTGTATTGTTTATGACGATTGTGAATGCAACCGTTGCGCAAACCATTTACAATATGGTTGATTTTGGCGGCGACCCGCACGAAGCCTTGATTGCATTGTGTGCCGCATTATTTGCAATTGTAGCATGGGCAACGGCTGCCTGGGCATTCGGCATCCCTACCAGCGAAAGCCATGCGCTGATTGCAGGCGTTTCGGGTGCAGCGATTGCTTTGCACAATGGTTTTTCCGGTATCAACGGCGGTGAATGGGTAAAGGTACTCTATGGCTTGGGCCTTTCAACACTGCTTGGCTTTGTTATGGGCTGGGTTACCGTTAAGCTTACCGAGTTAATCTGCCGCAGGATGGACCGCAGAAAAACAAGCGGCTTCTTTCAAGGGGCGCAGGTTTGCGGCGGTGCTGCCATGGCATTTATGCATGGTGCACAGGATGGACAAAAGTTTATGGGCATTTTTATGCTGGGCATTTTTCTTGCAAAGGGGCAAGGCAACGTTACAAATTTTGTGATTCCCATTTGGATGATGATATTATGCTCGGCAGTGATGGGGCTTGGTACCTCCATCGGTGGTTACCGTATTATAAAAGCAGTGGGCATGGATATGGTAAAACTGGAGCAATATCAGGGCTTTTCGGCAGACCTTGCAGCAGCAGGCTGCCTGCTCATTTCTTCTCTTACCGGTGTACCGGTAAGCACAACTCACACAAAAACCACTGCAATTATGGGTGTGGGTGCTGCAAAACGGCTTTCTTCGGTTAACTGGGGCGTAGTAAACGAAATGGTGCTCACTTGGGTGCTTACATTTCCCGGCTGCGGATTAATCGGGTTTTTAATGGCGAAACTGTTTATTTGGATTTTTTAGTTTGAAAGGATAGAGTGGACATGAGCAGCAAAAAAGACTACAACTATTACGATATGTTTGTAAAAATGGTAGATTACTCCTGCCAATCGGCAGAAATTCTGCATAACTTGTTTACGAATTTTGATACCGAACAGTTGCAAGAGAAAATAGTAGAAATGCACAACTTAGAGCATGGTGCAGATATGTGCAAGCACGATATGATGAACAAGCTGGTACGCGAATTTATCACCCCCATTGAGCGCGAAGATATTATGGAGCTTGCACAGGAACTGGATGAAGTTACGGATAATATTGAGGATGTTTTGCTTCGTGTTTATATGTACAACATTACCACCATTCATCCCGAAGCGTTGGAATTCTCTAATGTGATTGTCAGCTGCTGTAAGGCACTGAAAAAGGCAATGGAGGAGTTCCATAACTTCCGCAAATCCACTACGGTGCAAACCAGTATCATCGAAATCAACCGTCTCGAAGAGGTTGGAGATAAGCTGTACACAGAATCGGTGCGCAAGCTGTATGTGAATTGCAAAGATCCGATTGAGATTATTGCATGGACAGAAACACTCGATCGTTTGGAAAAATGCTGCGATGCTTGCGAGCATGCGGCGAATGTGGTAGAAAGTGTTATTATGAAAAACTCGTAATTTTAAGGAGGGCGGCCTTGTGTCCTATCAAAGCAGGATGAGCCCCGGAAGGGTTCTTGTTTTGGGCTTTGCAGCTGTAATATTTACCGGTGCGTTACTATTGATGCTGCCTATTTCAGCAAACCCCGGTATGCATGTACATCCCGTAGATGCATTGTTTACCTCAACCAGTGCGGTTTGTGTTACCGGTTTGGTTACTGTTGATATGGGTGGCACCTTCTCTGTATTCGGCAGGGCAGTTGTGGCTGCGCTGATACAGGTAGGCGGGTTGGGCTTTACTTCTTTCGGTGTTCTTTTTATTTTGCTTGCAGGAAAAAACATTGGTTTGCGTGAGCGGATACTAGTAAAAGAAGCGATGAACCTTAACTCGTTAAACGGCATTGTTAAGCTGGTAAAATCGGTTTTAAAACTCACATTGGCAATTGAAGGTATAGGAATGCTGCTAAGCTTTCTTGTATTCTTAAAAAAATACTCACCTTTGGATGCGTTGGGGTTTGGTATTTTTCATTCGATATCGGCATTCAATAACGCAGGGTTTGATGTTTTTGGCGGATTCGATAATCTGCTGCCATATCAAAGCAATGTTTTGCTCAACCTTACCACCTGCGGTTTGATTATTTTAGGCGGTTTGGGTTTTACGGTAATCAAAGAGGTTTTGCATAAGCGCAGATGGCGTACACTGAGTATGAACAGCAAGATTGTATTGGTGATGACAGGCTCGTTGCTGCTCGCAGGTACATTGCTGCTCAAGGGTACTGAGGAAGTAACATGGCTTGGTGCATTCTTTCAAAGTACCGCAGCAAGAACCGCAGGCTTTTCTACTTACAATCTTGGCAAGTTTACCAATGCAGGGTTGTTTATCTTAATTATCTTAATGTTTATTGGTGCATCTCCCGGCTCCACCGGCGGCGGTATCAAAACCACAACCTTTTTTACAATGCTCAAAAGTATTTTCAGTATTGCTACCAACCGCGACTGCACGGCGTTTAAACGCCGGATACCCAACGAAAGTGTTGTGCGTGCATTTACACTTACTATTTTGGCATTGAGTGTCGTTTGCCTGAATACACTGTTGCTGTGCGTTTTTGAACCCCAGTATAGTTTGGTTCAGGTGCTGTTCGAAGTGGTATCTGCGTTCGGTACGGTTGGTTTATCCACCGGTATAACCCCTCATCTTACCGATATCAGTAAAATAATTTTGTCGTGTACTATGTTTTTTGGCAGATTGGGGCCACTGACGATTGCATGCGTGTGGTCGTATCATCCTCCATCTAATTTGCTCTACGCCGAAGAACGCATCACGATAGGATAGGAGTTTATATACTATGTTTAATTATCATAAACCAAGTATTCCATTTGGAATTATTGGCTTGGGCAGATTTGGATATGCCCTCGCCGAAACCCTTGCCCATTCAGGTAAAGAAGTATTGGTACTTGATAACAACGAAAACAAGATTCGCCAAATTCAAGAGCACGTGGGGCAGGCGTTTGTTACCCCATTGCTGGATAAAGCAACCTTGGAAGAATCGGGTATCCAGAACTGCGAGACAGTTGTAGTGTGTATTGGCGAACAGATTGAGGCAAGTATACTTACGGCACTCAATGTAATCGAACTGGGTGTACCTCGTGTAATTGCAAAGGCAATCAGTGCAGAGCATGGCAGAGTATTGCAGAAGATTGGTGCAGAAGTTGTTTACCCCGAAAAAGACATGGCAATACGTCTTGCAAGCAAGCTCACTACGTCACGTGCCCTCGATTATATTGAATTGAGTGAAAATTTCTCCATTTCTGAAATGAAACTAACGGCTAAGTTTGATGGCGTTACCATTATGGAAGCAAACTTGAGGAAAACATTTGGACTTAATATTATTGCAATTATTAAGGACGGCAAGACTGCAGTTGATATCACACCGGATATCGTACTGAGCGAAAGCGACCTGATTGTAGTGGTAGGCACAAAAGAGAATATTTCTAGGTTTGAAAAAGTTCTATCCGACTAAATGTATAGGGAGCAACCGCGTTGTTGACTTGTACTGAACCGGAAATAGAAAAGAACCCCCAATCGTAGTGTAAATGTTCTACGGTTGGGGGTATTTTGTTGCCAGAATAAAGAACGTGTAGTGGGTAGAGAATTTTTTTGAGGCGTATTCAGTTAAAAATAAAACTGACGCCGCTTATAAAACGGCGCCAGCTTGCGTACAACGAATCATATTCTACGAAACGCACTTATTTTTACTGTGTTTTTTATCTGTAATACTAAACTGCAATCAAATCATTGATTTCATTGCAGTACGTCCAGCTTTGCTACGCTGGATTTTGTGCAAACTCCTAATTTTTATAGGAGTTTAGTATAACAATCTTTGGGCACGGTTTTACAATATTTCTACTGTGTAAGCAATGGAATAGCTTTTGCCTGCGGGCAAAGTGATAACATATGGTTTATCGGAAAATTCTCCGTTGTCATTAGCGTCCGCAGAATGACCAACCCAAGGCTCAATGCATACATAAGGTGCATCGGAGTGTGGTTTGCTCCATATACCAAGCATAGGGAAGCCTGCATAGTTCATTTTTACGCCTTTGCCGGTGGCATTGTGTCGCAGTGCAACGCTCTGTGAGCGCAGCCCTTTAAATATCAGTGCATCGTCGTCAAACAGTTTGTGGTCAAGCGCAAGTACACGTGCGTTTTTAGCCAAAACTGTAGCTTTTTCAGGGTCAATCAGTCCATCTTCTGTGAGCATCATAGAGCACAGATCCTCAGCTTTTTCAAATTCAAGGGAATAATCCTCGAATTTTTCATTTTTGTGCAACGGGCACATAAAACCTGTATGAGCACCGATGCAGAACTGGATGGGGCGGTTGTCGGTGCAGTTTACAGTGTATTTGGTGGTAAATCCACTTGAAGTAAGCTCGTGGCGCACCAATAATTCAAAATGATACGGATATTGTGCAAGTGCTTGCGCATTATCGCGCAGGCGGAACACGATGTAATGCTCACCGGATTCTGCAACCTCAAAATCGGAGCGGCGCGCAAAGCCATGGCGTGCCATACGGTATGTGCCGCCTTCGATTTGAGCCTCATCATTTTTCAAACTGCCCACAATAGGGAACAGCAATGGATTGTGACCTGTCCAATAAGCAGGGTCGCCATTCCATATGTATTCCGTACCCGAATCATCACTGTAAGAAATTAGCTCAGCGCCACGGGTGTCTGCAACGGCAGTATTCCCATTAAATTTTAAATTGTATGTCATAACAATCATCCTTTCACCGGTGTTGCAATAAACAATATGGTTGTATCAGCATGAAAAGCGCTCTGCCGTTATTGCAGAGCGCTTTGTAATTTGATAAGACTAGTTAAAGATAACTTGCTCAGTTTCTTTATCGAACATATGCAGTTTGTTGTTATCAAATGCAATCTTGAGCACATCATCCGATTTAGCAGTAGAGCGAGAGGGCACTTTAGCAGTCAGCTTTTTGCCGGCACAATCAAGGTACAAATAAATCTCAGAGCCCATCATTTCGGCAATGTCAACTTTTGCCTCTACCACGCTGTGTTCTGCACTTTCAACAAATACAGGCTCATCGTGAATATTTTCAGGGCGGATACCTAAAACGATTTGTTTGTTGATATATTTATCAAGCTCTTTTGGTTCTGCTTTGCCTTTGGGGATAGCAATGGAATAACCCTCAAATTCTGCAAAATAGCCGTTGTCTTTTTTGGTGAGAACAGCATCGATAAAGTTCATTTGCGGAGAGCCGATAAAGCCCGCTACAAAGATATTGCAGGGTTTGTCGTAGAGGTTTTGAGGGGTATCTACCTGCTGTATAAAGCCGTCTTTCATAACAACAATACGGTCACCCATTGTCATAGCCTCGGTTTGGTCATGGGTAACGTAAACAAAAGTGGTACCCAGTCTCTTATGCAGCTTGGTAATTTCGGTTCTCATAGCGGTACGCAGTTTTGCGTCAAGGTTTGACAGAGGCTCGTCAAGCAAGAACACTGCCGGGTCACGAACCATTGCACGTCCCAAAGCAACACGCTGGCGCTGACCGCCCGAAAGAGCTTTTGGTTTACGGTTGAGCAGGTGCTCAATATCCAAAATTCTTGCCGCTTCTTCCACTTTTGTTTTAATCTCATCTTTAGGAACTTTACGCAGTTCCAAACCGAAAGCCATATTCTTAAATACGGTCATATGCGGATAAAGTGCATAGTTTTGGAACACCATAGCGATGTCACGGTCTTTAGGGGCAACGTCGTTCACCAGTTTGTCGCCAATGTACAGTTCGCCCTTTGTAATCTCTTCAAGGCCCGCAATCATACGTAATGTGGTGGATTTACCGCAGCCCGAAGGACCAACAAGGATGACAAACTCTTTGTCTTCAATCTCGAGATTAAAATCATTTACAGCGGTTACATCACCGGGGTAAATTTTAAAAATGTTTTTTAAACTAATACTTGCCATAGTTACACCTACTTCTTTCATTGTAATTTATTGACCTGTTGTGTTTTGTAAAAAAAGCCTGTATAATGGTGATAATCCTTATAAATCTATTGTAACTTGTTCAATACATCAATACAATGGTAATATATTGATATGAGGTGTAATATAGTGACCTCTTTTTTAAAATTGCCTTTTCCGCCTGCCGGTGTGGCGCGGGACGTTGTTTTATACCTAACAGGGATGGCAGACAACCATGCAGGTGATGCTGTATATGAGAAACAAATCAATCATGTTTTTTCGGATAGCGGGTGGTTGGTGCTCGCTGTATCTACAGGGAAAGGCAAGGTGACCGCCGGCAGCCAAATATACACCGTAAAACAAGGCGATTTGCTCATTGTACCCCTTGACAAAAAACTGGGGTATACAAGCGAGCTTTGTTTCAGCTGTGCCTTGTTAGGCGGTGATTTAACACAACGGTACCTCACGGCAGTTACCGAGCGTTTGGGGGTACAGTTTCACATCAATCTTCACAATTCTGTAGCGGGGATGTTGAGGCGCATATACAACAGCATCGAACTGGGTGCAGCGGTAGATGGATATTGGGGATGCGAAAAGGCATTTGCGTTGCTTATGGAGATTAGTGCGCTTGCAGACAAAGAAGAATCAATTAAAATTCCACTGCTGGTAGACCAAGCTGTGGAGTTGATTCGCACGCAATACGCTTATCTTTCGGGCATTGAAGAATTGGCGGATCGCTTGGGCGTATCCAAACACCACCTGATTCGTGAGTTTTCAGAGTATATCGGTACACCTCCGGGCAGATATCTTTCGGAAGTTCGGCTGGAGAATGCCAAGCTGCTGCTGCAAACCGGTAAATATACGCTCGAAACGGTAGCAGATATGGTCGGTTTTGCAGGCGCAAACTATTTTTGCAAGGTGTTTAAAAAGGCATTCGGTATGACGCCCACCGAGTACGCACAAAGCACGGCGCACCGCCGCCCCAACGGTGATGTTGATAAACTGGAGCAGATGTTTTATCTATAGACATCCGCACAAAGGAGTATATAAATATGAGTGAATACCGCCTTCGCCTCGCAAATACCGCTGATGCAAAGCAATTGCTGCAAATCTATGCCCCGTACGTTACCGATACCGCCATAACATTTGAATACGAAGTGCCGTCTTTGGCAGAGTTCCAGGGGCGTATTGCATCTGTTTTAAAAATATACCCTTATTTGGTGTGCGAAAACCAAGGTATACCTGTAGGATACGCCTATGCCTCGCCGTACCGTACACGTGCAGCTTACCAATGGGATGTGGAAACCTCTATCTACCTGCACCCCAACGCGCAAGGAAAAGGCATTGCAACGGCATTGTACGACGCACTGCTGAGTTTGCTTCAACTGCAGGGTGTACATAACGCTTATGCCTGTATCACTTACCCTAACGAGCGCAGCATACGCTTTCACAGCACCTACGGGTTTGATAAGATAGGCGTATTCCGTAAGGCAGGTTATAAGTTGGGCATGTGGCGAGATGTAATTTGGCTGGAAAAAGCACTGATGAGCCATCAAAATGATCCGCAGCCAGTCAAACCCATCAGCGAATTGGAGTCTCAAACAATACAGCAAATCCTAATGCAGGCGGAACAACGGCTAATTTAGTAAATTATATTGAGAGGATGAATTTTATGGTGATAACACGCAAATAGCCTCCTAAAAAATAAAAAGAACAAAATTTTAGGAGGCTACTTATGAATTTTAATAAAATAGACATAGAAAATTGGGCTAGAAAACCGTATTATGAGCATTTTATAAATAATATAAGATGTACCTTCAGCATGACAGTAAATATTGATATTACGGATTTACTTTTAGAACTCCATACTAAGGATATTAAGTTTTATCCCACTTTTCTTTATATGGTAACCAAGGTTGTAAATGCTCATCAAGAATTTCGCACTTGCTTTGATGAACAGGGGAACGTTGGCTATTGGCAAAGCATGATGCCCTGTTTTACTTTTTTTCATAACGATGACAAGACGTTCTCTAATCTATGGATAGAAAACTGCGAAAATTTTGCTGCGTTTTACTCATGCTATCTTGAAAACATGCAAAAATACGGTAATGTAAAAGATATTGTGGCAAGAAAAAATGTTCCACCGAATACATTCCCGGTTTCTTGCATACCATGGGCAAACTTTACGTCGTTTAATTTGAACATTTTTGCCGACGGTATGTACTTGTTGCCTATTATAACAGGTGGGAAATATTTTGAGCAGGAAGGTAGAACATTGTTGCCGGTTTCGTTACAGGTACACCACGCTGTATGCGATGGATACCATGCCAGCGTTTTTATGGACGAACTGCAAGAACAAGCTACGCAATGCAGGCAATGGCTTATTATAGAGTAATTGTAATTTGATTCAACAAAAAACGGGAGAAAGCGAATGTTCGCTTTCTCCCGTTTTATCGTATTGCTTAAAATTTTTCTACACTATCCATGGTAACTCGTGCGTAAACAAGTTTTTCTTCTGGTGGTTTTGTATCTGAAATGGTTATTGCCTGCAGCAGCATCCGTTCGGCTTCGGCAATCGAATTTACTTGAGAGGTGAACAGTTCTGCAAGCACATTGCCTTTTTTTACCTGTTCGCCTACCTTTTTCAACAGAAGAATGCCTGCGCTGTAATCAATGGGGTCACCTTTGCTGGCTCTGCCGGCACCCAAAACAACCGATGCAATGCCGCAATGCTCAGTATCCATATGTGATATATAACCATCGGCGGGGGAGAGCACCTTGTGGGTGAGTGGTGCTTTGGCAAACTTTTCGGTATCCTCGAGCACCGATACATCGCCGCCTTGTGCGTCTGCCATTGCTTTTAGCTTTTCCAGTGCGTGGCCGCTTGCAATGGCATCTTCGGCTAATTTACGGCACTGCGAAAGTTCACCTTTGCCTGCAAGATAGAGCATGTTGCTTGCCAGCTGCAAACAAACCTCGGTAAAATCTGCCGGCCCGTGCCCTTGCAAAGTATGCACAGCCTCAATTACCTCCAGTGAGTTGCCGATTGCATGCCCCAGAGGAATATCCATATCGGTAATAAGAGCAACTGTTTTGCGCCCCATGTGCTCGCCGATAGAAACCATTGCCTGTGCAAGCTCTATTGAAGCATCCAGCGTCTTCATAAAAGCACCGCTGCCTGTTTTTACATCCAGCAGGATGGCATCGCTGCCTGCTGCGAGTTTTTTGCTCATAATAGAGGATGCAATCAGTGAAATATTATCGACTGTTGCGGTAACGTCTCGCAGTGCATACAGCTTTTTATCGGCAGGGGCAATGTTGCCTGTCTGCCCGATGATGGAAAGACCAATCTCGCGGACAATATCGAAAAAACGCTCTTTTTCAATGGATGTTTGAAAACCGGGGATGGACTCCAGTTTGTCGATGGTGCCGCCGGTATGGCCCAAGCCGCGGCCAGACATTTTTGCTACCGGTACACCGCAAGCAGCTACAATGGGGCCGATTACCAGCGAGGTTTTATCTCCTACTCCGCCGGTGCTGTGCTTATCTACCTTAATACCGGGGATGGGCGAGAGATCAATCATATCACCCGAGTGTGCCATGCAGTCGGTGAGATAGGCCGTTTCGTGTGCGTTCATACCCTTAAAGTAAATAGCCATCAGCAGTGCGGATACCTGATAATCGGGGATGCTACCGCCGGTAAAGCCATCTACCACAAACTTGATTTGTTCATCTGTGAGAACAGAGCCGTTTCGTTTGTCCATGATAATGTCGTACATGCGCATAGTAAAAACCTCCTTATAATGTAGCTAGAATGAAAAAGGCACGGCAAGCCGTGCCTTTATTCGCGGTTAAAGCATTCGTGTTATCTGCTGCCCTTATCGTAGGGGATACCCGAAGCTTTGGGAGCCATAGAATTTTTGGATGTGAAAGCCAAAACAATCAATGTGGCAATGTACGGTATCATTTTATAGATATCGTTGGGGATGCCCAACGATGCCAAAAACGGAATACCCGAATACGCCGATGCGATTGTTTTCATCAAACCGAAGAAGAATGCAGCCATAAGGATACGGGATGGTTTCCACTGCCCGAATATGAGCACTGCCAGTGCAAGAAATCCGTAACCCGAAACGGTTGCGTTAAAGTTGGTGGAGGTGGGGATAACGAATACCAAACCGCCCACACCCGCCAATGCACCCGAAATCATAACACCGACGTAACGCATTTTATATACGTTGATACCCACCGAATCGGCAGCCTGAGGATGCTCGCCGCAGGAGCGCAGACGAAGACCAAATTTGGTCTTGTACAATACGATCCAAGATACCACCAGTATAGCAAACCCAATATAAGTGGTTATGTAAGTGTTTTTAAAGAAAAGGTCGCCAATCACGGGGATATTGCCCAATACGGGGACACTTTCGATGCGGAATTCGTTAACAAACGGAATTTGCTGTACGGTGCGGATCATACGCGCAACATAAATAGCAAATGCAGGGGCGAACATGTTGATTGCAGTGCCGCTGATGACTTGGTCTGCCTTCATGTTAATGGCTGCATAAGCATGCGCTAAAGAAATGATAATACCGGTTAACGCTGCAATCAATATAGCAATAAGAAGGATGGGCTGCCCCGGTATCTTTGCCTGAAATATGTTGATAAACAAAATACTGGTGAACGCACCCATAATCATAATACCTTCCAGCGCGATATTAACAACACCGCTGCGTTCAGAGAACATGCCGCCCAGTGCCACAATCAGCAGAGGAATTGAGAAGAACATTGTTTGCTGAACTAAGAAGTATAAAGTCTCCATTATTCTTCTCCTCCTTTCTTGGTTACATTAACCGTTGTAGATTCTGCATTTGCATTTGCTGCGTGTTCGTCATTCCTTTTCGCAAATGAATGAATTACACCTTTAATCACCAATGCAAAAGCACTGAAGTAGATGATAACGGAAATGATAATTTCAATGACCTGCGGTACAAAATCGTAAAGCTGCATATTGAACCCGCCCACATTGAGGTAAGCAACAAAAATACCCGAGAAGATGATACCGATGGGGTTGTTCAGACCAAGCAATGCCACGGGGATACCGTTGAAGCCTTCGGCTGCCAATACATCCAGCACTTCAATGCCTTTGCCCGAGCCTGCAAGATAAAGCAAAGCGCCGCCCAAAGCCGACAGAGCGCCTGCAATTACCATAGAGAGCATGATGTTTCGCTTTTCGTTAATGCCTGCGTATTTACTTGCTTCACGGTTGTAACCGCACGCTTTCAGCTCGTAACCAAATTTGGTTTTCTCCAAAATAATATAGATAACAATGCCGGCGATAATTGCAATAAAGATACCTGCATTTACGCTGGACGAACTGTTGCCCGCCTTGAAAAGTTGATCCATACCCAATTTGGGCAGCAAAGCGTTGGCAGCTACACGTTTAGACTGGTTTTTGAGCGAATCGAAGATGGTTTTGGTAACCAGAAAGTTTACGGTGTACATACCGATGTAGTTCATCATAATACACGAAATAACCACGTTTACGTTGCAGTATGCATTGAGGATACCGGGCAGAAGCCCCCACAGTGCACCGGCAACCATGGCTGCAAGCAGTGCCACAATCCAGTGGGATGCTCCGGGTAAAAATGTCCATTTAACACCGACATACACCGCTGCGTATGCACCAATAATGAACTGGCCGGATGCACCGATATTAAATAAACCTGTTTTGTTTGCAAAACCAACCGATAAACCGGTAAGGATGATGGGGGTTGCAAAGTAAAAAACCTGCCCGAGGTTTTTCATATCCACAAAGCCGCCCATGATGATTTTCATAAAACCGCCTACCGCTTGCGACGGATTACTTACAAGCAGAACAATAAAACCAACCAGCAAGCCCACAACAATCGCCATCAAAGAGGATACAAAACTTGAAAAGCCTTCGACATGAAAAATTTGGCTGCTCCAGCGCCTGTTCATATTTGCTGTTATATTTTTTTCTTTGTTACTCATTTGTCTGCACCTCTTTTCGAACCGGCCATGTACAGACCAAGCTCTTGAACTGTAACCGTTTTCGGATCAAGCTCTGCGACGATTTCGCCCTCATAGATGACAAGAATGCGGTCGCTCACGTTCATTACCTCATCCAACTCTAACGAAACAAGCAAAATGCCCTTGCCCTCATCACGCTCTGCAACCAGTTTTTTATGAATATATTCGATTGCACCTACGTCCAAACCGCGGGTGGGCTGTACGGCAATCAGCAGGTCGGGGTCGCGGTCGATTTCGCGTGCAACAATTGCCTTTTGCTGGTTGCCGCCCGACATACTGCGTGTAATGGTTCGTGTACCCTGTCCGCTTCGAATATCAAATTTATCAATTAATGTATCGGCATATTTGTAAATTTCGTCGTATTTTAGGAAACCATGGTTTTGAAACTGCGGGGTGAAATAGCTTTGCAGTACCAGATTGTACGCCAAATTGTAATCCAGCACCAAACCATGCTTGTGTCGGTCCTCGGGGATGTGCCCGATTCCGCCTATGTTGCGCTCACGAATGGTGGATTGAGTAATGTCTTTGCCTTTCAGCTCGATTGTGCCGGAATCGGGATGAATCAGCCCGGTTAGCGCATACACCAGTTCACTTTGCCCGTTGCCGTCGATGCCTGCAATACACACAATCTCGCCCGCATGAACATTGAGTGAAACATTGTTTACCACCATTTTACTCGTCAGCTTGTTCTTAACGCTTAAATTTTGGGTTTTAAAAATGACTTCGCCTTGCCGTACATCCTTTTTTTCTACTTGCAGATTGACTTTACGCCCAACCATCATCTCAGACATCTGCTCTTTGCTGGTGTCAGCAACATTTACAGTGCCGATGTATTTGCCTTTGCGAAGTACCGTGCAACGGTCTGCAACCGCTTTGATTTCGTTCAGCTTGTGTGTGATGAACAAGATGGATTTGCCCTCTTGAGTAAGCTCTTTCATAATCTTCATCAGCTCTTCGATTTCTTGCGGAGTAAGCACTGCTGTCGGTTCATCAAAGATCAAAATTTCGTTATCGCGGTAGAGCATTTTTAGTATCTCCACACGCTGCTGCATACCTACTGTGATGTCGGAGATTAGTGCATCGGGGTCTACCTTTAAGCCGTATCGATCAGATAGAGCCACTACCTTTTCACGTGCTTTATCCATCTTTAAAAAGCCATTTTTGGTGGTTTCTACACCCAAAATAATGTTTTCGAGTACGGTGAAATTATGTACCAGTTTGAAGTGCTGGTGTACCATCCCAATGCCCAGCTTGTTGGCATCATTTGGGTTATGGATTTTAACCTCCTGCCCGTTTTTCTTAATGACACCTTTTTCTGGTTGATACATACCAAACAGTACACTCATCAGCGTGGATTTTCCTGCACCGTTTTCGCCAAGCAATGCGTGAATTTCCCCTTTTCTGAGTTGCAGAGTTACATCGTCGTTTGCGATGATGCCGGGAAACTCTTTGGTGATGTTCACCATTTCGATAATATAATCCATACTTGTCACCCCTGCTGTTTTCACTTATTTTGTATTTGATATAAATTAAGCGGTTTCCGTGGTGTTTTGCTTTTTTGAAAAACTACGGCGCGGCCGGCAACCGCTGCCTTTCAAAAAAGAAAAAATGGGAAGGAGCTCAACGCCCTTTGTGCGGAGTCCCTTCCCATATAATCGCAAGCGGGTAAGCGAGTTGCTTTAAGCCAAAGCTATAGGGCAAATCTTACTTACTGCAAGGCGTTTGTATTACTCTACAACCGTAGTTTTAACAGCAGAAGTTTTCAAATCGGTAACTTTCACTTCTTTGCCATCTTTATCGGTATCTTTTACGATAGAGATTTCGTCGGCAGCCATTTTTTTGTACAGTGCTTCGTAATCTTCTTTGGTGAATTTCTCAAATTTGGAGGTATCCATAGGCAGAGATACACCATTGTTGGCAGCGCTGAATACCAGCCCCTGCCCGCCTGGGAATTTGTCTTCGTAATAAGCCTTGATGGTGTCGTAAACAGATACGCCAAGGCCTTTCATAGCAGAAGAAATAACGGTTGGGGATTCGGGAGATTGGTCAACGTCAACACCAATTACTTTGCCTTTTGCCTGCTCTGCTGCAGCCATTGCAGAGTTGCCTACTGCACCGCCGCAAGCAAAGATAACCTGTGTGCCTGCCTGGTACCAAGAAGCAGCCAATGTCTGAGCCTCGGGTGTAGCATCAAAGCCGCCGGTGTAGTGGTAGTTAACACTTACAGAACCATCAGCAAGGCCAAGCTCTTTTGCAGCTGCATCTGCGCCCTGAATAAAGCCGTAACCGTAACGAACAACAGCGGGAACAGCCATGCCGCCCAAGAAACCAAGTTTGGTCATACCGTCTTTTACAGCTGCATAACCTGCAAGGTAACCTGCCTGCTCTTCAGCGTATACAATGCCAACGGCATTTTTCTCTGTACGGAACTCAGTGTAATCGGCATTATGTGGGTTACCGTCGATGAGGATGAATTTTACGTCTGGGTAAGTATCCTGTGCAATGAAGATAGGCTCTTCAAACAAGAAGCCGGGGGTAACAATTACTTTTGCGCCGCCCTTAACAGCCAAATCGATTGCAGACAGGTAAGCATCGGTGCTTTTTTCGGTTGGTTTGTAGTATTTATGAGTAATATTTTTCTCCTCAGCATACTTTTTCAAACCTTCCCAAGAACCTTGGTTAAAAGATTTGTCATCGATTGTACCGATATCGGTGATGAGAGCAAGTTCAAATTTGCCTTCTTCTGCCGGAGTTTCTGCAGATGCTGACTCGGACTCGGATGGAGCACCGGTTTCAGACGGAGCCTTAGAACCGCAAGCTGCCATGGAAAGTGCAAGGGCTGCTGCCAGAACAATTGACAGTATTCTTTTCATACTTTTTCCTCCTAAAAATCGTTTCAGTTTTTTATTAAAAAGCCGAGCGGCTTAATAATTAACCTCTTTGTTTAAATCGCCGGGGCCAAAACCGTTGGGCAAAAGTTCGCGCAATGTGTAAGAGGTGTAATCATCTTCACTTTTTGCGGTAAGGATGCGGAATGTTTCAGGATTGCAAAATTCCATCATCACCTGGCGGCACACTCCGCAGGGATAGGCAAAACCAAACTCCTCTGGTTTTGAATTTTGTTGTGCACCCACAACAGCAATCGCCGTAAACCCGTGCACTCCTTCTGAAATTGCTTTAAAGAATGCTGTGCGCTCTGCACAGTTGGTAGGGGTATAGGAGGAGCTTTCTATATTGCAGCCACGGTAAACTTTACCGTTTTTTGCAAGCAATGCAGCACCAACCATATAGCCGGAGTAAGGTGAGTAAGACATTTTTCGCGCTTCAAAAGCTTCTCGAATCAAAGCCTTGTCATCCATGCCGAGTCCTCCTGATTTTATTTTGTGATAAGGGGTACCAGCGACTGTCCATCGGTTTTTGCTTTAACACCCAGTAAATCTGCGGCAGTTACACCAATGTCGGCAAACGTGCTGCGTGTTCCAAGGTCAGTCCCTGCCTTGATTTGTTTACCGTAAACTAAAAGGGGAGTGTGCTCGCGGGAATGGTCGGTACTGGGGGTAACCGGGTCGCAGCCATGGTCTGCGGTAATCATTAAAACATCATCGTCGCACATCAGCGGTAAAAGCTCGCCCAATTGCACATCAAAGCGGTTCAGTGCATCGGTATATCCCTCCACGTTATTGCGGTGGCCGTAAACCATATCAAAATCAACCAGGTTTACAAAGCAAAGTCCGGTAAAATCCTCTTTGGCATGCGCCAAAGTTTTTGCCATACCATCGTCGTTGCTTGTGGTGCGCTGTGTAGATGAAATCCCTTTGCCTGCAAAAATATCGTAGATTTTACCGACACCAATCGTTGCAAGCCCTGCGTCTTGCAGACTGTCCAAAAAGGTGTGTGCGGGGGGAGCCAAAGAAAAATCGTGGCGGTTGGACGTGCGTTTGTAATCGGGATAGCTGCCGACAAACGGACGGGCAATAATCCTGCCCACACCGTGCTCGCCAACCAGCATGTCTCGTGCAATTTGGCAGTACTCATACAGTTTTTCTACAGGTACAATATCCTCGTGTGCAGCAATCTGGAATACGCTGTCTGCCGAAGTATATACGATCAAATCACCTGTTTTTACATGTTCTTCGCCGTAATCAAGCAAAACCTGTGTGCCGGAGTAAGGCTTGTTGCAAATTGCTTTGCATCCCGTTTTGCGCTCGAATTCATCCATGACGTCGGCGGGAAAACCGTTGGGATAAGTAGGAAGAGGCTTGGGCGAAATAATGCCGGCAATCTCCCAGTGCCCGATGGTGGTATCTTTACCGGCAGACGCCTCGCGCATTCTTGCAAAAGCAGCAAGCGGTGCAGCAGCTTTTTCTCCGCAGCCAATGCCCTCTATGTTAAAGAGCCCCAGTTTTTGAAGATTGGGAACATGCAGCTTCCCTGTATCGTAGCATGCTTTTAAAGTATGGCTGCCTGCATCGCCGTAATTTGCGGCGTCCGGCATTTCACCAATTCCAACACTGTCCAGTACAATTATAAAAACTCTTTTTGTCATACGATCATTCCCTTCGGCTTAGCGCTTAACTATTATAAATAGAAAATTGTTCCTATGCAAGGTCTAATGCCACTTTCATCATATTTGTAAACGAATTTTGTCGCTCTTCTGCGGTGGTGGCTAAACCTTTAAACGGGCAATCGGATATTGTAAGAATGCACAAAGCGTTTTTACCCGCCCTTGCTGCATTCATATACAATGCAGCGGCTTCCATTTCAACCGCAAGCACACCCATCTTCTTCCAACGCAGCAGGCAGTCTTCCTGGTCGTCGTAAAAAGTATCGCTCGAAAGAATGTTGCCTACTTTATAATTTAAGCCGTACTTTTCAGCATTTTCAATTGCTTTTTTCAGCAGCTCGTAGCTTGCAATGGGTGCAAACGTGCCGGGCAGCTGGTATTGTGCTGCAAAGTTAGAGTTGGTACATGCGCCCATACCGATAGCAAGGTCGCCTATGTTTAAATCATCATTGATAGCACCTGCAGAACCAATACGGATGATGTTTTCAACACCGTAAAAGTTGTACAATTCATACGAATAAATACCGATGGAGGGCATACCCATACCGCTGCCCTGGACGGAAATACGTTTACCGTTGTACTCGCCGGTAAAACCCAGCATACCACGTGTATTGTTATATTTTACCACATTTGTCAAGAAGGTGTCAGCCACAACTTTTGCACGCAGCGGGTCGCCGGGCATTAATACGGTTTGGGCGATGTCGCCCATTTTTGCATCAATGTGCGGGGTAGGGATTTTAGCCATATTTTTGTCCTCCGTTTTGTTAGTTTATTTAATACGAACCCGATTCGCCTTTGGTGAGTATTGAAATTGCAGAGCTTGTGCCGATGCGTTCGCAGCCTGCATTTAAAAACATTTCAAGGTCTGCTTTGCTTTTCACGCCGCCGGCAGCTTTCATTTTTACGTTTTTGCCGATATGCTTTTTAAAGAGCAAAACGTCTGCTTCTGTTGCGCCTGCTGTACCAAAACCGGTGGAGGTTTTGATATAATCTGCACCGCCGTTGGTAACACACTTGCAAAGTGCAATTTTTTCTTCTTCGGTAAGGTAGCAGGTTTCAATAATCACTTTCAGTACCTTACTGCCTGCTGCTTTTTTCAAAGCTGCAATTTCTTCAGTAACTTTATCGAATTCGCCATTTTTAACATCGCCAAGGTTCACAACCATGTCTACTTCGTTTGCGCCGTCGGCAATTGCCTGTTTTACCTCTGCAACCTTAACTGCGGTGGTGTTGTAACCTAATGGGAAGCCTATAACGGTGCATATATTGATTTTATCACCATAGGTTTGATGAATACGGGCGATATAGGACGGAGGAACACATACAGATGCGGTTTTATATTGAATTGCCTCGTCACAAAGTTTCTGAATGTCTTTCCAGGTAGAAACTGCCTTTAAAAGAGTGTGGTCAATATGACCATAAATCTGTTTGTTTTCCATATGCGCCCTCCATAAAACTTATAATAAGTATGACCAACTTTTGTGTTAATTGTATGCTATCATATTTCATATGGAGTGTCAACCAAATATTGTTACAATTTTCACTTTTTAACATACAACTTTGTAATAATTTTTGTAATAATTACATTTCTAACAAAAGATGGACACTGCTATTTACATTTTAACAAAAATATGTTAGAGTTATCACAAAAAGCACAACTCAATTTTACATTTTAAGGTGGCGGTATGCGTATGAACAAAAAAACACAGCGTATGAATATGCTGGTAGAAATATTAAAGGTGCGTAATTTTGTATCAATCAAAGAATTGGCATCTATGCTGGGTGTCTCCGAAATGACAATCCGCCGCGACCTTAAAATACTTGAGCAGAACCGTATTGCAGAAAATATTTACGGTACAACCGTCTATAACCCAGCGCATACCGTTACAAAAAGTGATAATGAGTACAATTTTTTCACTGAGTTAGAAAAACAAGACACTCAAAAAGACAGTATTGGTAAATTTGCAGCATCGCTGGTTAGAGCAAGGCGATATTATCATTGTGGATACAGGAACAACGACAGAACGTATTGTTCCGCACCTACCAACCAATAAGGATATTACCGTATTGTGTTACAATATTAACGTTTTGATGGAGCTGAGGCGCAACCCAGGTGTAAAAATGATGTTTGCAGGCGGGTATTATCATTCCAATACACAAATGTTTGAGAGTGCAGAGGGAATTAGTTTTATCCGCTCGTTGCGCGCACAAAAAGTATTTGTTTCGGCCGCCGGCATCCATGAAGGGCTGGGCGTAACTTGTATCGAGAATTATGAGGTGCCTACCAAGCGGGCAATACTGAAATCTTCTTTAGAAAAAATATTGGTGGCAGACTCGAGTAAATTTGATGTGGTACGCTCCGCTTATTTTTGCGATCTTTCGCAAATCAATACAATTGTTACGGACAGCGGGCTTTCGGATGAGTGGAAGCATAGGCTGACTGCAATGGGGATTACGCTGCACTTGGTTTGATAATTTTGCAAAACAAAACGGACGCCTAGGCGTCCGTTTTTATTTTACCATTTTTAGTTCGCAGCCGCTGTAGTAATGGTTCAAAATTTCGTCAAAGGTTGCCCCCTGCCGTGCCATATAATCGGCACCGTACTGGCTTAACCCCACACCGTGCCCGTACCCGCGCACAGTAAAAGTAAAGGTATTGCCCGTTGCTTTTAGGTCAAAATCAGACGAGCGCAGGTCGAAAATGCGCCGAATATCTTTGCCTGTAAGCTGCTTATTGCCAGCCATTGCACTGAGTACATAGCCTGATTCTGAGCGGCTCACGATACGAAGCCACCCGTTTTTGTCTTTTCCAAACTGGATGCTGCTGTCTTCTTTGAGCAGTTTTTCCTGCACCTCCTGTACGGTGAATTCGGCGGTGCTTTCGTAATTGGGGGCGAGGGTATCGCCAAAGCTCTCTACCGGCACAAGGTAAGGGGCGCTGCCCTGCCACACGTTGCTTGCATATTCGGTTTGCCCTGCACTGATGGAGTGATAGGCTGCCACAATCGGTTCGTTATCGTATACCATCACATAAGTGCTGCCCAAATCCGCGGCTTTGCAAATCTTGTCCCAATAAACGTCAAATTTATCCCCAAAACGCTCTTTTGCCTGTTCTTCGGTGACATATCCTTTCCAATGATCGGGGTCTGCCGAAAAATCGGCGCCTTTTAGATTAGGGTCAGGTTTTTTTGCCTGCTCTGCTTTGTTTCGAACAGCAAAAGTGTTTGCTGCCACCGCCTGCGCTGTAAGTGCCTGTGTGTGAAAGGCGGGGGGCATTTCGGCACACACTGCACCGCGTACATAATCGATGCGCTTTACCTTTTGCACTTTGCCTGTAGAAAGGTTGAGAATGCGGAAGGTATCCGCTGCTTCTATGGTGTCGAGTTCTGTACTGTTTTTTTGTGCAACTTGGGGTGCCTCCGTTTGTGTAACCGCCTGTGCAGATTGCTGCTTGGGCGCAGTTTGTGTAGTTTTTTTATCGGGTTCAATAGCAGGCAGCGATGAGCCTACCGCTACCAGCGGTAAGCAGAGTGTGAGCACAGCAAAAACAGAAATAAGTATCATAGGTATTTTCATCTTAAACAACCTTTCTGTTCAGGATATTGATATCTTTTGATTTTTTGCAAACCAAAAAATAAAATCTTTCATATTTTTCGAACAAATCACCTTTAATCAAGAAAAAAATGTATAAAATATTGCTAAAATGAATTAAGTTTTTTTAAATCTTTCAAAATCGATATAATTTTTCTTGACTTCTGCGCTTTACTGGGCTATAGTATTAATAATATTTTTTTACACAGCAAGGCAGGTAAAATGCTTTTTTGCTGTATCTATTTTAGAAAAGTGAGGGAACTTTATGACCTTTAGTTCTGTAAAGTACGGCGTTGCCCCGGAAGAAGAGCGTGCCGACATTAAAATACTATGCGATGAATACCGCAAGTATAACCACATCGATCCCTCAGCTTTTGATCGGTATGGTGTAAAACGTGGTTTGCGTAATGCAGACGGCACCGGTGTTATGGCAGGCATTACAAATATATGTAATGTGCATGGTTATGTGATGGATGAAGGTGAAAAAGCACCGATTGACGGTGAATTGATTTACCGCGGTATCAACGTGGAAAAACTGATTGAGGGCTGTGAAAAAGAAGATCGGTATGGATATGAAGAAGCTGTTTGGCTGTTGCTGTTTGGCAACCTGCCTACCAAAACACAGCTTGCCGATTTTACCAGCCTGCTTGCCCACATGCGCGAGCTGCCCGATACTTTTACCGAAGATATGATTTTAAAAGCACCCTCGCCAAACATTATGAATAAGCTGGCACGTTCTGTGCTTGCTTTGTATTCATACGACGAAGATGCCGATGATTGCTCACTTGAAAACGTACTGCGCCAGTCGGTGGAGCTGATTGCGAGAATGCCCACCATTATGGTAAGTGCTTATCAGGTAAAACGCCGCTTTTACGACCATAAAAGTATGTATTTCCATCCGCCTAAGGCGCACCACTCCATTGCACAAACTATTTTGTACACCATGCGTTCCGATAAAACTTTTACGGAAGAAGAAGCAAAGTTGTTGGATAAATGCATGATTTTACATGCAGAGCATGGCGGCGGTAACAACTCCACTTTTGCTACGCGTGTGCTTACTTCATCGGGTACCGATACCTACTCTGCGATTGCAGCAGGCATCGGCTCACTCAAAGGCCCTTTGCATGGCGGGGCAAATGCAAAAGTGATGCATATGATGGATTGCATCAAAGAAAACGTAAAAGATTGGAAAAACGACGATGAAGTTGCCGAATATTTAGCCAAACTGATACGCAAAGAATGCGGCGATTTATCAGGTAAAATATATGGTATGGGGCATGCTGTTTATACCAAGAGCGACCCGAGAGCAAGAATCTTAAAAGAAAATGCACTCAAGCTTGCCCAAAACACCGAGTTTATCGATGAGTTTATGCTGCTGGACAGTGTAGAAAGGCTCGCACCGCAGGTTTTATCTGCTGTCAAGGGAGAAAAGAAAATTATCTGTGCGAATGTCGACCTTTACTCCGGTATGGTTTACAAAATGCTGCGCATTCCGCCCGAGCTTTATACCCCGTTGTTTGCCAGCTCTCGCATTGGTGGTTGGTGTGCACACCGTGTTGAAGAGCTTATTACAGGCGGCAGAATTATTCGTCCGGCATACAAAGCTGTTTCGAAAGACTGCGAATATATTCCTCTTAACGAAAGATAACTGGATACTTGCAATTTAAATGAAATATCGTTACTATAAAGGAGTACACCCATTTGGCTGTACTCCTTTATTTTGTATTGGAGGACTAGGATGAATCAATCTCAACAAAAGCGCACAAAAGCATCTTATCTTATCTTTATACTGGCAGCAGTGGTTTTGGTATGTTTTCGCATGATTTTAAAACTGGATTTTATTGACCCGCAAACGGGTTTTTATAATACACACAGTGTTCTCAACTCGGCTTTTGCCATTGTATATGCAGTTTTTTGTTTGGCTTTGCTGTTTTTTTCTTATTCCGACAAAGAAAATTACGAAAAAAAGCTTCTTCCTCCGCTGAAAACCATCAGCCCGTTAGCAACAATATTTGGTATGGCGATTGAGGCAAAAGCGTTGACCGACGGATATGAGCTGTTCAACCAGATTAAAAGCGGCGAACAATTCAAGACGATGGATTTACTACTGAATTCGATAACGGTGCTGGTTTCGGTAGTTACAGGTATTGTGATGATTGTTTTGGCGGTAAATATGGGTACTCATTCGCTCAAAGGGTATCCCAGTTCTATCGTTTTGGCAATAACGGTATTGTACCAATGCCTGATGCTTATTGAACGCTTTACAAAGCATACTTCGCCCATAACGATTTCGGATGATATGCTTGAGATGGTGATGCTGGTATTTGGTATTTTGTTTATGATGGCGCATGCACGCGTAATAACCCAGTTGAATTTAAACAAAGGGTACCGGTTGCTGCAGTTTTCGGGCTATGCATTCGCACTCACTGCGCTTATTTTGCTGTTGCCTGAACTTTTTGGTATCCTTATAGGCAGACTGGAGTTTGAGCCGGCGCAAACCACCGTGATTGTTTACGATATCTTCTTAATGCTGTATTGCATTGTTTTTACCAGAAAGGTAACACATTGATATAAAATAAAAAGGGAGTGTATTTACACTCCCTTTTTTATCGTCAGAAATCCGGTGTTTTGCACACGTCGGACAAAATAACAAACATATTTGAAAATCGGTCGCACAGATACTCATTTGCAACATCGCTGATGGTTAATTGAGTGGATTCATCGGGTTTTATCGGCACCGTAAATACTACCTTGGTACCAACTCCCTCATGTGAATTTACCGCAATCGAACCTCCATGCTCCAGCACAATCATTTTACTGATTGTGAGCCCCAGCCCGTCACCGCAAATGCCCGCAGAGCGGGGGTCGTAACTAAAATAGGTTTCAAAAACGCGCTGTAAAATTTTATCATTAATACCCAAACCATTGTCTTTTACCGATATGGAAGCTTGACCGTTATCTAACCCCAAAGTAACC
The DNA here is from genome assembly GCF_003814745.1 of Hydrogenoanaerobacterium saccharovorans. NCBI lineage: Bacteria > Bacillati > Bacillota > Clostridia > Eubacteriales > Oscillospiraceae > Hydrogenoanaerobacterium > Hydrogenoanaerobacterium saccharovorans. The sequence goes on from NZ_RKRD01000001.1 coordinate 446,932, forward strand.
AGAATTTCTCCTTGTTCGCCGATAAATTTTGCAGCGTTGGAGATGAGATTGAGCACGACGGTTGAAATTTTCTCAGGGTCAAACATTGTAATCACTGGTTCCCCCGGGACAGAATAACGGAACCGAATGCCGATGCTTTCAATCATTACCGAAACAATTCGGCAAAGCTGCTCCAAAAACAGGCATAAATCCTGCTTTTTCGGAGAAAATGTGGATAACCCGTGCTGATACCGATTAACCTCAGAGATGTTGGCGCTGCTGCGCAACAGACGATAACATTGTGTAGAGATTTTATTGACATATTCGCGGATTGCGGGGTCCTCAAGCTCATCATTACAGCGGGTAATACCCGATAATGCTGCGAAGATGGTGGAAAGAGGATTTCGCGTTTGGTGTGTAAAAGTAGCAAGTATTCGGTCAATACCTTCAAGCTGCAGCGGATGATTACAAATAGCAAACTTGCACAGTTTAACAACACAGCCAATGAGGTTCTCTTTGTCAAAAACAGGGGAAAGCTGAAAATCATAATCATTTTGCAATGTGCATTTTGCTGCTACTTGAACTGTAGATTTTTGGGTAAGTTGGTCGAAAATTGTCGAAAAGTTTTGCGAAAAAATAAATTGGTTAACCACTTCGTTGATAGCTTGATTAGGGAAAAGAGCTTTAGCAGCTTTGTTTGCCCATTGATAAGTAAAGCCTTGATCGACAAGAATGACGGGGATTGCCGCATCTTCAAAACTTTTGATATAGGAGTTACCCCACCATGAGCCACCCTTCATAGCATATATCACCTTTCAACCCTGATATCAAGAAAAAGGTTATAACGATTTTGGCATTTGTATCGGTTAAACTCTTTTCTTCCACATTACATTATATATAAATTTCCATGTGAAGTAAACAATATTTATTAGAAACAGGGCAAATAAATATAGGATTTTAAACAAGTGTACAAAAATATAATTTTATGGTTAATATTATCACAAAGTGCTTGTCATTTTTGTCTGTTTGAGATAGAATAATATTAGATTATAAATTTAGGAGGTTTCCCCATGATAAAAGTTGGTATTAATGGTTTTGGTCGTATTGGTAGACTGGTTTTCCGTGCCGGTTTGGATAATCCGGAAATTGAGTTCGTTGGAATCAACGATCCTTTCATGACACCTGATTACTGCGCATATATGCTGCGCTATGACACAGTTCATGGTCAGTACAAAGGTGATATTAAATACACCGAAGATGCTATCGTTGTAAACGGTAAAGAAATCAAATTCTTTGCAGAAAAAGATCCTGCAAACATCCCTTGGGGTAATTGCGGTGCTGAGTATGTTGTAGAATCCACCGGTGTTTTCACCACAATGGAAGCTGCTCAGGCTCATATCAAAGCAGGCGCTAAAAAAGTTGTTATCTCTGCACCTTCTAAAGATGCACCGATGTTTGTTATGGGTGTTAACCAAGACAAATACACCAAAGATATGGACATTGTTTCCAATGCATCTTGCACAACAAACTGCTTGGCTCCTTTAGCTAAAGTTATCAATGACAAGTTTGGCATTGTTGATGGTTTGATGACCACAGTTCACTCCACCACCGGTACCCAGAAAACGGTCGATGGTCCTTCCAAGAAAGACTGGAGAGGCGGACGTGCTGCTTCCGGCAACATCATTCCTTCTTCTACCGGTGCTGCAAAAGCGGTTGGTAAAGTTATCCCAGAGCTGAACGGCAAACTCACAGGTATGTCCTTCCGTGTTCCTACTTTGGACGTTTCGGTTGTTGACTTGACTGTAAACCTTGCTAAATCTGCAAGCTACGATGAGATTTGTGCTGAGATTAAAGCTGCATCGGAGGGCGCAATGAAAGGTATTCTTGGTTACACCGAGGATGCTGTTGTTTCCTCCGACTTCATCCACGACGAGCACACCTCTATCTTTGATGCTAAAGCTGGTATCGCTCTTACTGATAAATTTGTCAAACTGGTTTCCTGGTATGACAACGAGTGGGGTTATTCCAACAAAGTCCTTATGCTCATCCAGCACATGGACAAAAACAAATAAATTTTAACTTCGGTTTAAACGAACCAAGTAGTAAAATTATTTAATAAACGCACCTGATTTTGAGTAATTTATTCAGAATCAAGTGCGTTTTTATTTAACAAGTTAAAATAATATTGTGGAAAAATTTCATGTTTTAAAGTGTGTTTGTTATAAAATTGCAGTGCATTTATAATAGTAAAAGTTATAAAAAATGGTTTTTGGTACAACATAGGTGAGAGGACGATCTTATCTTACCAAGTAACCGGAAAGGATACTGTTTATGGAATGGCTGCATGTTTTACTTAGTTCATTGGGCTCTATTATTGCTCTTTTTATTCTGACTAAAATTATGGGTAACCGTCAAATGTCACAATTAAGCATGTTTGATTATATCAACGGAATCACTATTGGTTCAATTGCAGCAGAAATGGCAACTTCACTTGAGGATGATTTTATAAAACCGCTTACCGCAATGATTGTATATGCTCTCCTTTCTGTTTTATTTTCTTTCGCAACAAGCAAATCGATTAAACTGCGCAGGATATTGACAGGTGAAACATTGGTTTTGTTTAATGAGGGTAAAATTTATAAAAGTAATTTAAAAAAAGCAAAGCTGGATGTAACGGAATTTTTAACCCAATGCCGAAACAGCGGATACTTTAACCTTTCGGACATTCAAACAGCTATTTTAGAGCCAAATGGAAAAATCAGCTTTTTACCGTTGGCAGCCAAAAGGCCTGTAACCCCCGGCGATATGAATTTGTTCCCTTTGCAAGAGAAACCTGTGGTTAATGTAATTCTTGACGGAAAAGTTCTGCAAGATAACCTTAAATTTACCGGTAACAACATGCAATGGCTGAAGAAACAGCTGGAAATGCAGAAGATATCTAAAATAAAAGATGTATTTCTCGCAACCTGCGACTATGAAAACAATCTGAGTGTTTATATAAAAATAGAAAAGCCCATGACAAGGGATATGTTTGAGTAACAAAAAATACAAGGGATAGTTGGGTAAATGTAAAAAGGCTTGTAAAAAGGGGAGCTTCAAGCTCCCCTTTTAGGTTTATTCGGCTGTTTTGCAGTAGATACGAATTGCATCGCTCATAAATTGTGCCAGCCCGTCGGCATGTTGATTTATATTTTTTGTAAATCGCTCATCTGCAATATACATTTCGCCCAAACCTGCTAAAATCTCGTTTGTACAATGATAAAAATGTTTGGTGATAAGACCTTGCCAGTCGGCAACAAGCTGCTGTACTTCTGGCGAGGACGGCTCGCGATGCATGTTGGCAGCAAAAGCAGCGTAAATTTTTTGTGTTTCTTCTGTAATCGCTGCCCACTCCATTGCACTGTATCCGTCAGCTTTTTTCTGGCTTTCTTTGTAAGCGTCAGTGTTACCCCAACGGGCTTCGGCTTCTTTGGCATATTTTTTTCTACTATTTTCAATTTCACTCATATCAAATTCTTGAAAACTCATAGTTTTTTCTCCTTTCAGTGTGTTCTCTACCAAGGCAATCAAAGAATTAAGCCGATTGCGTTTCAGTATCAGCAAATCTTTATGATTTTTTAGTGCCTTGTTTTTATCAAAGAAAGGGTCGTCCAAAATCGGTTGGATATCCTTTAAAGCAAAGCCCAATTCACGAAAAAATAGTATTTGCTGCAACCGTTCCAAACATGCATCATCGTAAAGACGGTATTTGGCTTCGGTTACTTCGCATGGGTGCAGCAACCCAATTTCATCGTAGTAATGCAGTGTGCGCACACTGATACCTGTCAGCTTTGCAACTTGATGAACCGTTCTGTTCACAACAATCCCCCTTTCTTTAATTATTATTGTAAGCTATAACGCAACGTAAGAGTCAAGCGAAATTTTAATTTTATAATTGAAAATATCGTGATAAATAAAAGCTCTGCTTTTATATTGCCAAGTTTGTATTTCATAAAACATAATATTAGGTTATTTTTGTACCTGATTATTTTAACAGCACCTTATGCTGAACTTTCATTTAATATTATAAAAAGGGCATCATCGACAAAGCGATAATGCCCTTTGGTGATTATCTGCAAAAATTGATAATATAAGATTCGAGAGCCTTTTGAATCACCTCAACAGCTCTATCTACATGTTCAATCTCATTCACTGCGGTTTCTTTGTTTTCGAGTGCCTTGTATACCTGAAAGAAGTGTATCATCTCATCAAAGATATGACAGGGCAGGTCGTCGATGTCTTTATAGCTGTTATAGGTGGGGTCTTCAAACGGGATAGCAACAATTTTTTCATCGTTTCTACCGTTGTCAATCATGGTGATGACACCAATGGGGTAACAACGCACCAGTGTCAACGGGTCGATTGGTTCGCTGCAAAGCACCAAAACGTCGAGAGGGTCGCGGTCATCGCCGTAGGTGCGCGGAATAAAGCCATAGTTTGCAGGGTAGTGGGTGGAGGTGTAGAGAATACGGTCAAGAACAATCAGGCCGGTCTCTTTATCCAATTCGTACTTTTTTTTGCTACCGGTGGGAATCTCGATGACAGCCATAAAGTCTTTTGGTGTAATGCGTTTGGGGCTGATGTCATGCCAAATATTCATATTTCATACTCCCGTTTCTTTGTGCGTTATGTTGCACAATATTATCCTATAATAAATTAAATATTTTCTTTAATAGGGCAAACGCTTTTTCTTCGGTGAATACGCCGGGAGAGTGCAAAAAATTGCCTGTGGGTGCACCGCGCTGTGCAACCTCTTTCAGCGTGTTTTCGCTAAGTACAGGTAAATCCACATCCAACAACTCGCCAATCAGTGCTAAAACTTTGTTGCCGCTGTACCCAAGTGTGCCAAACAGTGCTTCATATTTATCAGATAAGTGTTCCTTTGCTTCTCTTAAATAGTCACGCAGAAAAACAGCACAAGCCTGTCCGTGAGGTACCTGATATTCTTCTGTGAGAAAATAGCCGAGCGGGTGGCAAAAGCCGGTGCCTGTCGTATTAATGGTAACACCCGCATAAAGAGAGCCGTAAAGCAGCATTTCGCGGTCGCTCATTAAAATTTCTTCTTTGGGCTTGTTTTTAATATTTTCCAGTGCTTGCACAATCACATCAATACCGCGTGTTGCAAACATGTCCGAAATATCAGTGGCATTCGAGGCAAAGTAGCCTTCCAATGCATGGCAAAGTGCGTCCAATGCCGTGCTGATTGTAAAATCGTAGGGGAGTGATGCTGTATATTTTGGGTCTGAAAAAACATAAGATGCATAAGAAAGCCCATGCTTATCGCGAAAAGACCGCTTGCGCCCTGTTTCATCTACGGTAAGTACAGAATAAGGGGTTACTTCGCTGCCTGTACCGGCTGTTGTGCCAATGAGTACCATAGGAAGTGCATTTTTTGGTAAATCGCCGTAAATATCAACACCATGCAGGTCGTTGCAGGCAAAAAATGCAATTGCCTTGGTTGCATCAAGCGGAGAACCCCCGCCGATACCGATGAGAAACTCTGCGCCAAACTCGCGGGCAAGCTTTCCTGCTGCTTCGCATGAGGATACCAGAGGATTCTGCCCAATGCCGTCAAACACACGATAGGCAATTCCCTGCTCGTCCAGCACTGCGGTACAATCATCCAGAGCTCCACATGCTTTCGCACTGCTTTTACCGGTTACGATTAGGCACTTACGGCCGAGAGAAGAAAATACTGCTCCGCCGCCGCGAACACACTCTGCGCCGCTGATGATATGAGTCGGAAGATAAAAGTCAAAATCCATCGGATACCTCCATACATTTGATATAAGTCTATTATAGACATTCGAAGCACTCAAGGCAAGCAAATTTGAAAAAAACACATATAAACGTGTAGTAGCACATTTATTACTGTTTATTGCTTTTGGCGGCTTGCTTTAAATTAGGATGAATATGATAAAAAATTATTACAAATCGTTGTTCAGCAATCAAAGCTATGCGGAGAATCACGGTAGGCAAACACGCAGTAATGAGCATGTGAACGGATGCGTTCGCGCGCTGCCCGAATATGGCGTGAAACAGTCGAGCAATCGATACCAAGCTGTGCGGCAATGTCCTTTACGGCAAGACCCTTGTAATAATGCAGGGTAAAACACTGGTGCTGGCGGTGGGTCAGCTCGTTTTCTACTGCGTAGCGTGTTGCATGCAGCAGCGATTTGAGAAACCGGCGGTTGGTGTTATCACTGCCCAAACACTGCTGAGCCTGTGCCGAAATGCTGTCAATATCCTCTACTGTAAACACACGTTTGGTTTTGGCTCTTAACAAAACATTTCCTCCTCTTCGCGTTGGCGGCGTATCAGTTCAAGACGAACCAAAGCAACGTCATACATTTCCTCCTGCATCACATTTAAACGGCGTTTTACTTCGTCGCGCTCAGCCAAAGGCAGCAGTTTCATCTGCTGACGTAACGCGGCAACACGTTCTCGCAGCATCGTTTCGGTATGGGTATAATCGTCAATCATCGCGGTATAATTCAAATAGTCAGGCTCCTTTCTTAATCACACAATATGTGTAGTAATAAAACGTATGTTCTTATATAAATTTTGCAGCCGAAGCGGAAACAGCTGCATATTGGGGGCTTAATTCTAAGACTATCATACGAAAATCAATCTGTCAATCAAAATACTATACGAAAAATTTATAAAAACATCTTGCAATATCTACACAGTACGTGTATTATAGTGGGTAAAGGAGATGAGGGCATGTTGGCAGAGCGATTGAGAGAACTGCGAAAAACTAAAGGGTTAACCCAATTACAGCTTGCACAGCAAATTGGTGTATCGGCAAGTGCCATTGGTATGTATGAGCAGGGGCGCAGAGAGCCCGACCATGAAACATTGGGCAGGCTTTGCAGTTTCTTTCATGTATCCAGCGATTTTTTTCTTGGCGCAAACACACCAGCACAGCAAAAAGACTTGAACGAAATTATTGAAAGTGTTCGCGAAGCGATTTTAAAGCAAGAGGGGCTGATGTTTAACGGTATTTTGGTGGAACCTGCGGACAGCGAAAAAATTATAAACGCCATCAAACTGGGCATCAGCTTTGTGTTGGGACAAAAGAATGAGTAATTGACGGAGGAATTGGTTTGGCTGATATCAAAGGATTGGTAAAAAAGCTGCGCAGCGAATATGGTACAAACGACCCGTTCGCGCTTTGCGAGGCACTGCACATCGGGGTGCTGTATTGTGACCTGCCTATAGATGTAAAAGGGTTTTACCTTTTGATTAACAACAATCAAGTGATTTTTCTCAATCAGGAACTGGACGAAAATGAAGCGCGCGTGGTTTGCGGGCATGAACTGGGGCATACACAGCTGCACCGTGATTTTAACGCGGTGTTTATGCGCACCCAAACCTTGCTTAACTGCCAGCGATATGAAAATGAAGCAGATATGTTCTGTGCATATTTACTGCTTGACGGCGAAGAATTAACAGACGGAACCGAAGTGGTAACCATGGAGGATATTGCACGCCGTACGGGGCTGCCCAAACGTTTGGTGCAGCTTTATTACACAGCCGGTGCATAACAGAGTTGATAGGAGGAGATGCAGAATATGGCGAAACGGGCTTTGGTGTTGGCGGGAGGAGGCTCGCGCGGTTCGTACCAGATAGGTGTTTGGCGTGCATTGCGTGAACTGGGCTGGGAGTTTGATATTGTAACCGGAACATCGGTGGGTGCACTGAACGGTGCGCTGATGGTACAAAACGATTATGATGTTGCGGTTGAGATGTGGCAGACAATATCCACTTCCGACGTATTGAGTATGGATATAGACGATAAAATCGACAGTGTCAGCGATTTTAACAACAAGCTGGCATTGTTTGTACGAGAAATGGCAAAAAACGGCGGTGCCGACCCCGGCCCTCTTGAAAAAATTCTGCAACGTTATATCGATGAGGAGCGTATACGCCAATCGCCCATTGAGTTTGAAATTGTTACCGTGGAGTGCCCAAGCCTTTCCCCTTGTATTATCAATAAAGAAAGTCTGCCCGAGGGTGAACTGGTAGATTACCTGATGGCGAGTGCTGCTTGTTTTCCTGCAATGAAAATGCGCCAAATTGGCGATACCCGCTACATCGACGGTGGGTATTACGACAATATGCCCATCAACCTTGCCATCCAACGAGGTGCAGATGAAATTATAGCCGTGGATTTGGAGGCAATTGGGCGGCAAAAGCGCGTGAATGCGCCAGGTGTCAAAATCCGTTATATCCGCAGTAAGTGGGATTTGGGCGTTTTTATCTTATTCGATAAAGAAGCAGCGAAACGCAACATCGAACTGGGCTACCTCGATATGATGAAAGCATTTGGCAAGCTTGAAGGCTTTGCCTATCCGTTCTACAGAGGCGAAATTGAAAAGAATGCGCGCAGGCTGGAAAAATACTTTGATCTTATTACCATTAAATTAGACCTGACGGTGCAAAAATATAAAAAGACATTGATACAGGCAGATTCCGGCATAGGTTTGGCGCGTGTGGTAAACAGTACGGCACATGTGCGTATGACGAGTGATGCGGCTATTGCAGCCGCCGGAGAAACTGCCGCGCGTGTTTTTGAGCTTTCACCGCTTGTTACTTATACGTTTGACGAACTGAATAAACAGATAGGGCAAGCGTTGGAACAAATTCAAAATGAAGATTTAGTGCAGATAGCCGAATCGCTGCATAAGGTGATGAGCCCAAAAGAGATTTTGCGCACAATCAAGTGTATAGACAAACGCCATGTGGCTGCTTTTTGTTTAGGTGAAATTCGCAAAGCATACCAACAAGATGGTGCAAATGCTTTGCTGCAAGTGTTGCGTACGTTGGTTGCTGATGAGTTTATTGCAGGGTTGTATCTGTTTGCACTCGAATTGGCACAGCGGTAGGCTTTTTGCCTGCTGTATGTATATTCAAGTACCTTCAAGCCCATATTATCCGTAAACGAAGTATGGAGGGATACTATGGAATTCAAAGGCAGCAGAACCGAGGCAAATTTAATGGCAGCATTTGCAGGTGAAGCACAGGCACGTACCAAATACACGATTTATGCAGAGCAGGCGCGTAAAGACGGCTACGAACAGCTTGCTGAGATTTTTGAAGAAACGGCAGAAAATGAAAAAGCACATGCCGTACAATGGTTTAAGCACCTTCATGGCGGCAGCATCGGCAATACCCAATCCAACCTGGAGGATGGAGCGGGCGGCGAACATTACGAGTGGAGCAGTATGTACCCTAAATTTGCCGAAGAAGCCCGAGAAGAAGGATTTACCGACATTGCAATACAAATGGAACTGATTGCAAAAATTGAAAAAGAACATGAAGAACGTTACCGTAAATTAATTGAAAACCTGAAAAACGGTGAGGTATTTAAAAAAGGCGATAAAATCGTTTGGATTTGCCGTAACTGCGGACATATCCATGTTGGCACATCGGCACCTCAAATCTGCCCTGTATGCAAATACGAGAGGGGCTTTTTCCAGCAAAAAGCAGAAAACTACTGATACACTAAAAGACCTTCTTTCAAACTCCTCTGCGGGTTTTGAAGAAGGTCTTTTTTGGGGGTGCTGTACAGCAAAAAGCAGCTTTAAGCAGCCGGTTTGTAATCCGGCTTTTTATATTGAAGCAAATAAACCGGTATAGCAGTTTTGTGTGCTGAATGTTTTTTGCATACAGTGTGGTTTGCAGTTTTTGAAAAGTAATGTATCATATGCGATACCGTTACCGCGAGAAGCGCTATGCCAAAGCAGAGCCCAGCCAAAACCCATTTTAAAATTTCTATTGTCATCAAAAACAACCTCCTCAAAATAGTATCCCTCGAAAAACGTATGTTCTTATATAAAATATATCGAAAATGGCATTTGCTCAATGACAATTCGATTTAAGAACATTTGTTCTAAGCTGATTCTAGCACAAAAACAACCGTTTGAAAAGGGGTGTTTTGATAATTTTGCAATAAGCAGAAAAATGTTGAACCGATTACCGAAACGTTGTACAATATTACTAATAGTTTGATTTTACAGGAGGAAGAGTGATGGATGGGCAGACGGGATTAATTCATATTTACTGCGGTGACGGAAAAGGCAAAACGACCGCGGCAATGGGCCTTGCAATGCGCGCTGCAGGCAGCGGGATGAAAGTGGCACTGGTGCAGTTTTTAAAAGGGCAGCAAAGCAGTGAACTCAAAATGCTCCAAATGCTGCCCAACGTTACCGTAATTCGCGAGCAGCTCAGCCCCAAATTTACGTTTCAAATGAACAGCGAAGAACTGGCAAGTACAAAAATGGTACACAGCCGTTATTTAAATACTGCACTGAAGCTTGCAAAAAACGGCGAATGTGATTTGCTGATATTAGACGAATTGGTTGGTGCACTCAACTGTGGTTTAATCGACGAAGATTTACTGCATGAATTGGTGGAGAAGAAACCTGCGCAGCTCGAATTGGTGATGACGGGGCGCAATCCGGCACAGTGGCTGGTGGATGCGGCAGATTATGTATCTGAAATACGTAAAATCAAACACCCTTACGATAAAGGAGTGGATGCGCGTAAGGGGATTGAACGATAATGATGTGGACGGAGGAATGAACATGAGAGAGATTAGCCCGCAAAAAATTACCGATACGGTAAAAAGGCTTTGCATTGAGGCAAATTGCTATCTGCCCGCCGATGTGCAGCAGCGCATTACCGAGTGCCGAGCATGCGAAGATTGGAAACCCGCGCGAGGCATTTTAGATAAAATCATAGAGAACTATGAAATTGCACAAAATGATGCAGTCCCCATCTGCCAGGATACGGGAATGGCTTGTGTATTTTTAGAAATAGGGCAAGAGGTATACATAACGGGTGATGTAAAAGCCGCAGTAAATGAGGGCGTACGGCAGGGCTACGAGCAGGGGTATTTGCGCAAATCGGTGGTGCAAGACCCGCTTGACCGTGTGAATACCCGAGATAATACCCCGGCGATGATTTATTTTGATTTGGTTGCGGGTGATAAAATCAAAATTACGGTTGCACCAAAGGGCTTTGGCAGCGAAAATATGAGCCAAATTAAAATGCTCAAGCCTTCGGACGGGCTGCAGGGAGTGAAAGAGTTTATCCTTAAAGTTGTGGAGGATGCGGGACCGAACCCCTGCCCGCCCATTGTTGTGGGTGTTGGTATTGGCGGCACATTTGATAAGGCTGCACTGCTTGCCAAAACCGCACTGTTGCGCCCTTTAACACAGCGCAGCAGTAACCCTTTTTATGCACAGCTCGAAGAAGAAATGCTCGAACAAATTAACCGTAAAGGCATTGGCCCCCAAGGGTTCGGCGGAAAAACCACGGCACTCGCGGTGAATATTGAGACTTTGCCTACCCACATTGCAGGTCTGCCGTGCGCAGTCAACATCAACTGCCATGTTACCCGCCATAAAACGGAGGTGATCTGAGATGGAGAAACATATCAAAACACCGCTTACGCACGATAAGCTAAAAGATTTGCATTGCGGAGACAGCGTATACATTACAGGTACCATTTATACAGCGCGCGATGCCGCCCACAAACGCCTTGTAGAGTTGGCAGAGCAAGGCAAGCCGCTGCCTTTGGATGTGAAAGATGCGATTATTTATTATGTTGGTCCTACCCCTGCAAGAAAAGGGCAGGCAATCGGGTCTGCAGGTCCTACTACAAGCTACCGTATGGATGCCTATTCCCCCACACTGATTCGCCTTGGTCAAACAGGGATGATCGGCAAAGGCAAGCGCGGCAGTGAAGTAGTAGACGCGATGAAGCAAAACGGTGCTGTCTATTTCGGCGCCATCGGCGGTGCCGGTGCACTGCTGGCAAAATGCGTAAAAAAGGCGGAGGTTATCGCCTATGAAGATTTGGGGGCAGAGGCAATCCGCAAACTGGAAGTAGAAAACCTGCCTGTAGTGGTTGTGATTGACTGTGACGGAAATAATCTTTACCAATCCGGCCGTGAGGCATATCTTAATCGCAAAGCAAAATGATGTACGGAGAAGACGGAATGAAGAAAATTTTACTTATCACCACCGGAGGTACCATAGCAAGCGAGCCTACCGAAGAGGGACTGGCTCCAACGCTTACCAGCGGGGAGCTGTATGCGCTGTTGGGCGGCATTACAACCAATTATGAGGTTGAAACCTACGACCTGTTCCACCTCGACAGCTCGAACATCCAACCGGAGGAATGGCAGCAAATTGCGGGGTGCATTGCACAGCGTTACCGCAATTACGACGGAATTGTACTGACGCACGGCACCGACACGATGGCATATACATCATCCATATTGTCGTTTATGCTGCGGGACATACCAATCCCCGTGGTAATTACGGGCTCTCAGCTACCTATTTTGCATCCCCTTTCGGATGCGTTGGAAAATTTGCGCGGTGCTTTTGCTATGGCTGCCTCGGGTGCACCGGGTGTATTTGTTGTATTTAACCGCAAGGTGATTTTTGGCACGCGAGCAGTAAAAATACGTACTACCGGTTTTGATGCGTTTGAAAGTGTAAACAGCGAGTATGCCGCGGTCATCAACGCACAGGGCTTGCAAATGCTTTATAAACCCGTAATGCCTGTAAACGAATTTTGTTTGGAGGATAAATTGTGCGGTGACGTGTTCCTTATTAAACTTACACCGGGGTTAAACCCCGAAATATTCGATATGCTTTTACAGATGAATTATAAGGGAATTGTGATTGAGGCTTTCGGAGCGGGAGGGTTGCACTTTATCCGTCGCGATTTAATTTCTAAGCTGCAAAAGATTGTTGAAAGCGGTATTACTGTAGTGGTGTGCAGCCAATGCCTGTATGAGCGCAGTGATTTTTCAATTTATCAGGCAGGGCAAAAGGCACTGGAAAAAGGCGCAGTACAGGGCTATGATATGACTACTGAGGCAGCAGTTACCAAACTGATGTGGGCACTGGGCAAGAACAGTGCCCCTGCCGAAGTTAGAAAAGAATTTGCAACCAATTATGTTGGCGAAATTACTCTGTGATAAAAAGAACAGCGGGCGAAGAAATCTTCGTCCGCTGTTTTGTTGGCAAAGGTTAGCACCTACAGCATAATTCTCTAAGCAAACAAATAATAAAATCTACGATAGTGAGGAAGAGAAGGCTGAAAAAGAACACAATTAACCCAATCAGTACGGTTAAAGCAATTAGGTTAGGAACAATTATTAAAGCAATAATGGTAGTTATAAGGGAACCTGCCGCTGCGCCCAACAGGCAGTAGCCGTATATGCACACACATTTTAGCGCACAAGGGGATATGCGATGTGCAAACAAAGGAACCACAACCAAAGCCAGAAGGGTAATGGTGGCAGTTATAATGGGGAGAAAAGCTACATCTTCAATAAGACCTAGAGGGATGAGACCATAATAAACAAGTAGTGCAATACCAATGCCAATAAGCAAACTTGCAATGACTGCGAAAATATTGCATCCTTTACATCTAAACATATATTTATCATTCTTTCTTTTCTATTCTTTTGTTGGGGGAATTCCCCAATAACAGTATATGCCATTGATTGATGTTTTGTCGTACTCCTGCAGTAACGTCATTTAAAGTTATAAAAGTAAATTCGTAATAATTAAAAAAATACGGCTTGCAAGCAAATAAATGCCAACAAACCGTATCAATAAAACAAAAAAATAGTACCGCCCCCGCGATTGCAAGGACAGCACCCCTGGTGGACGATGAGGAACTCGAATCCCCGACCTTCCGCACGTCAAGCGGAAGCTCTACCAGCTGAGCTAATCGTCCAAATATAAAAATATAGCCGCGGACAAGCTTTCGCTTAAAGCGACTTGTTAATTATACAATAAGTTTACATGAAAATCAAGTTTAAGACACAAAAATTTTGTAAAATATTTTCGTATAACTTTGTGCAAAAATACGTTTCTTCCAAAAAGATGTTAAAATAGTAAGCATTTTGCCCAATTCTGGCGGCGAATAATCAAAGCAAAATGTTGTTTGCCCCTACCGCTTATGCTATAATGGTAAAGATAATGGGTTGATTATGTCTTACTGTAAGCAGGCACTGCATTGGTATACAGGCTTATATGTAAATGACGTTCAAATGGAGAGTAGATATGGTTATTATAGGAATTGACCCGGGCTATGCCATTGTGGGCTACGGTGTAGTGAGTTACGCAAAAAACAGGTTTGTAACCTGCGCTTACGGTGCGATTACTACCCCTGCCGGCATGCAGTTTGAACGCCGGCTTGAGATTATTTACAATGAAGTTATGCGCATTTTAAACAAGTACAAGCCGGATGCAATGTCGATTGAGAAATTGTATTTTACAAACAATAAAACTACGGGTATTGATGTAGCTCAAGCGCGAGGCGTTGTTTTATTGGCAGCAAGGCAAAACAATGTAGCTGTTTATGAATATACGCCCATGCAGGTAAAACAAAGTGTGGTTGGTTATGGTAAGGCTGTTAAAACACAGGTGCAAGAGATGACAAAATCTATTTTAAAGCTCGAATGTATCCCTAAGCCGGACGATACCGCGGATGCACTTGCTATGGCAATTTGCCACGGGCATTGTTCCGGTTCGCTTATAAGCCGTTTGATTTAAGGAGGAATAACCGATGATTTATAGTTTACGTGGCAAGCTTGTACATACCCAGCCCAATCTTGCGGTAGTAGAATGCAGTGGCGTAGGCTATGCTTGCAAGACAACTGCCACCACTTTGGCAACTCTTCCCAAGCAAGGCTCTGAGGTGTTGCTCTATACTTATCTTCATGTTACCGATAATGCACTTGATTTGTTTGGTTTTGCAGGTAGCATGGAGCTTAATTTCTTTAAAATGGTTATCACCGTTACGGGTGTAGGCCCTAAGGTTGCACTTGCAATTCTCTCTGACCTCACCCCAGAAAAGCTGGCGCTTTGTATTGCTGCGGGCGATTACAAAACGCTTACCCGTACACCGGGTGTGGGCAATAAAATCGCACAGCGAATCGTTCTTGAGCTTAAGGACAAGGTATCGAGCGATGACTTGAGTATGGGCGTGAAAGAGAGCGGAGGCGCGGTAGATGTGGGTACGGGCAGCCTCGCAGAGGCAATCGGTGCGTTGGTGGCGCTCGGCTACTCGCGCAGCGAGGCAGCGGTGGCACTTTCTAAACTCGACGTCAGCCTGCCTGTAGAGGAACTGATTAAAGGTGGGCTGAAAGCGCTGTCATCGCACAAATAGCAAACATCTTAGTTGATAAATTACCTGCCTCTTGTTTATGCACGGACGATGGTATTTGTTTTTATGTACAAAAACAGGCACAACGGGAAGGGGATAAATAAGATGAAAAACATCATAGCAGTAGCATTTATGGTATTGCTGTTGAGCATGGCAGGGTGCGGTATAGTTAAGAAAGTTCCGTCTGCCGAAACATCATCTGCGTTATCTTCATCCCAAACCCAAAGCAGCACTTCGAGCGAAACCGAACAAGAGAATAATCCATATACCGAAGAAGCCTCTATTACAGCAGACCAAGCCGCGCAAGGCTTTGTTGATGCACTTAAAAAGATGGACACCTTAGACTTGGAAACATACGGCAACCCTGAACGGTTTAAGGGGAAGGAAGGCTCATACAATTACCTCAAAGCCGTTAAATTGAACAGTATTTCTTATACCAAAATTCAATCGGAAGATTCAATCGGAGTATATGAATTGACGCTCGATGTTGCCGATGCGGGCGGCACCTTGCTTAAAACAGGCAGCCACAAATATATCATGCGGGCAGGTCCCCCTCCGTATGACCTTAACCCCGCAGTTTTATCCATTACTCCTGCCGAAAAGTACATTGCCGATGAAGTGATTTCAGCAGATGCGGCAGCTCATCAGCTAACCGCTGCAAGAGATTGGGGATGTATGTGGCAGCCATTTACGTCGCCGGAGGAATTGAATAAAGAGATTGACATAGATTATCTCATTGGTTTAAACGGCGACCCAAACGGATTGACGCAGGAGCGGCTGAATGAGCTGGCAAAGAAGTATTACGGTTTAGATAGCTATGTTCACACCGATTCGCGCTTTTATAATAAACATGAAAAGCGCTACGAGCTGTTGGGCAGGTGTGGGGCAACCACCAACGAACGTGTGGTACGCATAGAGGGGACAGAACAAGACAAAGTGATTTATATCGAGTTTTATGACGACCCTATACAAATTGTGTTAAAAGAGACACTTGCCTATACGATGGCGCAAAACGATGACGGTACGTACCGCTATGTTAGTATAAAAAGTGTTGAGAAAATCGCATAGATTTTAACTTGACAGAACATACTTGCACCCCTGACAAAAAGCAAACTGCAAAACAGGAGGAGCTTATGTTAGAAAACGGCAAAGAGGTATGCAACTGTAAAATAAAAGATTGTCCGCGCTTTGGCAAATGCGAAGAATGCATGGAGCACCACAGGCTTTATAAAAAGCACCCGCCTTATTGTAAACGGGCGGGGCGGCAGGTTAAAAAGAAAAAACAGAGCGACGAATAAAGAATGGCTTGGGCGGCATTGTAGCGGCTCTAAGCCGCAGGAGGAACCAATGGATAGCTACGAGATGGATTTTGAAAACCGAATCGTGACGCCGGAATACGCGGGAGAAGATTTTGATGTAGAAAACTCTCTGCGCCCAAAAACTCTTTCCGAGTACATCGGGCAGGAGAAGGCAAAGCAGAACCTTTCGGTATACATCGAGGCGGCAAAAGGGCGAAACGAGCCCCTAGACCATGTGCTGCTTTACGGCCCTCCCGGCCTTGGTAAAACCACGCTTGCGGGGATTATCGCCAACGAAATGAATGTGAATATTCGCATCACTTCGGGGCCGGCGATTGAGAAACCGGGCGATTTGGCTGCATTACTCACCAATTTAAGCGAAAATGATATACTGTTTATAGATGAAATCCATCGGCTTTCTCGTGCGGTGGAAGAAGTGCTTTACCCCGCTATGGAGGATAATGCACTTGATATCATTATCGGCAAAGGGCCGAGCGCACGCAGCATTCGCATCGACCTGCCGCGTTTTACGCTGGTGGGTGCCACCACCCGTGCAGGGCAGCTTACCGGTCCGCTGCGCGACCGCTTTGGCGTGATTTTGCGTCTGGAAATGTACACGCCCGAGGAGTTGGGGCGCATTGTCAAGCGCAGTGCGGGCATTCTAGGGATAGATTGCGACGAGGACGGAGCACGTGAGCTTGCCAAACGCAGCCGCGGTACCCCGCGTATTGCAAACCGCCTTCTCAAACGTGTCCGCGACTTTGCGCAGGTACTGGGTGACGGTAAAATCCATGCTCAAATAGCGGCAGAGGCTTTGAGCCGTTTGGAGATTGACGAGTTGGGGCTGGATAATATTGACCGTTTAATTCTTGAAACGATGATTAAAAACTATGCGGGCGGCCCTGTGGGGTTAGATACCATCGCGGCGGCAATCGGCGAAGAGAGCATCACCATCGAAGATGTTTACGAGCCATATTTAATGCAGCTGGGTTTTCTCACCCGCACACCGCGTGGGCGCTGTGTTACACTGCCCGGCTATCAGCATATGAACCAGAGCCCCAATAGAACAGATGAATTTGAACAGCTGGGTATTGAGGATCTTAATTAAAATTACAATATAATCTGCCCCAAAACGGCAGGACGGAGGCTATGAATGGGAAGACTTTTTGGAACAGACGGAGCGCGTGGCGTAGCAAATCAAGATTTAAATGTGCAGCTTGCATTGGATATTGCGAAAGCAGCGGGGATGATAATCAAGCGCGAAAAAGGTGGTAAACCCACTTTTGTGGTTGGTAAAGACACACGTATTTCCGGCGATATGTTGGAAAGCGCAATGGCAGCAGGCTTAACCACTGTAGGTGCAGATGTAGTTTTGCTTGGTGTAGTGCCTACCCCTGCCGTAGCGTATTTGGTAAAAGCGCTGGATGCAGATGCAGGTGTTATGCTTACCGCGAGCCACAACCCCTATGAATTCAACGGCATTAAAATATTTAACGCACAGGGCTTTAAACTTTCGGATGAAGATGAAGAAGAGATTGAGGCAATCGTACTCGACCAAGCCGAGGAGATTGAATACGCATCATCCGATGAAATAGGCAGAGTAACCGATGACCGTTATAAGGTAAGCCTTTATGTACAGCACATCAAAAGTACGGTTCAGGGGCATTTTCGTAACCTAAAAGTCGTTCTTGATTGTTCCAACGGCAGTGCCAGCCGCACCGCCGCAAGCATTTTTGCGGATATGGGCGTACAGTTAACCATCCTGAATGCCAACCCCGATGGAGTTAACGTAAATTTGGATTGCGGCTCGATGCATGTGGAGCGACTTGCCGAATATGTAAAAGCAAATAAATTTGATGTTGGTTTTGCATTTGACGGCGACGCCGACCGTTGCCTTGCGGTAGACAGTGAAGGCTGTGTCATTGACGGAGACACCATGATTTCGATTTTTGCAAAACAGATGAAAGAGCGCGGGGTACTCAAAGGCAATTCGATGGTAGGCACGGTCATGTCCAACCTCGGATTCTTCCGTTTTGGCGAGGCGAACGGCATTACAGTACATGCAACCAAGGTGGGCGACCGCTATGTGCTTGAAAAAATGCTTGCAGAGGGTTATATCATCGGCGGCGAGCAGAGCGGGCATATTATCTTTTTGGAGCATATGACAACGGGCGACGGCCAGCTTTCGGCATTGCAGCTGCTCGATGTTATCTCGCAGACAGGCAAGCCGCTGACTGAGCTGAAAAAAGTTATGACCAAATACCCGCAGGTTTCGGTAAATGTCCGTGCCGAAAAAGAGCAAAAAGCAAAGCTGCCCGATGCGAAAGAGATTTGGGACAGCATTGATACTTACACCGAACAGCTTGGCGGCAACGGCAGAATTCTTGTCCGTCCGTCCGGTACCGAGCCGCTCATCCGCGTAATGGCAGAGGGCGCCGATATTGCGCAGATTACAGAGATTGTAAACAACCTTGCAAAGCAAATTGAGGAGAGACTATGAGAATAGCCGGCGATTGGAAAGATTACGAGATTATTGATACATCCGGCGGAGAAAAGCTGGAGCGTTGGGGCGATGTTTTGCTGATTCGCCCCGACCCTCAGATTATTTGGGAGACCCCCAAAACCTGCCCCGACTGGAACAAAGCCAACGCACGTTACCTCCGTTCTGCTACAGGCGGGGGCACGTGGGAAGAATATCATATGAAGAAAAAGCAGTGGAACATCCGCTACAAAAACCTTACCTTTCAGGTAAGCCCCACCGGTTTTAAGCATACGGGGCTGTTCCCCGAGCAGGCGGTAAATTGGGATTTCTTTATGGACAAAATAAAAAAGGCAGGTAGGCCCATCAAGGTACTCAACCTGTTTGCGTACACCGGCGGTGCAACCCTTGCTTGTGCGGCGGCTGGGGCGCAGGTGTGCCATGTCGATGCATCCAAAGGTATGGTAAACTGGGCGCGCGAAAATGCCAAGCTTTCGGGTTTGGACGAAAAACCAATCCGTTGGATTGTGGATGACTGCCAGAAGTTTGTTGAGCGTGAGATACGCCGCGGCAATACCTACGATGCCGTGATTATGGACCCGCCGTCTTACGGCAGAGGCCCGGGCGGTGAAGTGTGGAAGCTGGAAGAACAGGTGTACAGCCTTGTGGATGTTTGTTCGAAAGTGCTTTCGGACAACCCCCTGTTTTTTGTACTCAACTCTTATACCACAGGTTTGCCTGCATCGGTGATGGAATATCTGCTGGGTGTTACGGTTGGTACAAAGTACAAGGGCGAAGTATCGTCTTCAGAGATTGGGCTGCCTGTGCGTGAAAGCGGTTATGCATTGCCTTGCGGCTCCACGGCTATATGGCAAACCGCAAACGATTAAAAAGTAATAGCCACGAAGTGAAAATTGCTTTTAACATTTAAATAAAATAATTTTATTCGACAATGACTCTCTTTGAGAGCATTGATCTTAAAAAGTAAGGAAAATGACTATGGAACCAATCATCAGTGCAAAAAACATTACCTTTGCATATCAAAGTTACGACGAGAAGCAGTCGCGCACTGTACTCAAAGATATTTCTCTCAATATCGAAAAAGGCAGCTTTGTGGCGGTGCTTGGGCATAACGGCTCGGGCAAAAGCACATTGGCTAAGCACTTTAACGCTATTTTGCTGCCGCAGGGCGGCACCGTAATGGTTGAGGGGATTGATACGAAAGACGAAGATCGCATCTACGATATTCGCCAGCGTGTGGGTATGGTGTTTCAAAACCCCGACAATCAAATTGTTGCCACCATTGTGGAGGAAGATGTTGCGTTTGCGCTGGAAAATTTGGGTGTGTCCCCGTCAGAGATTCGTCAGCGTGTGAATGACGCACTGAAAGCGGTGCACATGTACGAGTACCGCGAGCATGCACCGCATCAGCTTTCGGGCGGGCAAAAGCAGCGGGTAGCCATTGCGGGTATTATAGCAATGCGCCCCGACTGTATCGTGCTGGACGAACCTACCGCTATGCTTGACCCACACGGCAGGCGTCAGGTTATGAAAACCATACGTATGCTGGGCGAAACCTACGGCATCACCGTGGTGCTCATCACCCATTACATGGATGAGGCGGCGAAATGCGACCGCGTTGTGGTGATTGATGAAGGGCAGATTATTTTGGACGGAACGCCCAAACAAGTGTTTAGTCATGTGCAGATACTCAAAGAAGTGGGGCTGGATGTTCCTCAGGCAACCGAGTTGGTGTATGAGCTTAGAAAAGCGGGTTATAACATCCCGCAGGATATTATCTCGGAGGAAGAATGCATCGAGGCTCTAGAAAAGCTAATGGAGGAAAACCATGTCCATCATTAAAACCGAACATTTGACTTATACTTATTCCATTGGTACGCCGTTTGAAAAAACAGCAATCGATGACATCAACATTGAAATAGAAGAGGGCGAATTTGTCGGTGTCATCGGCCACACCGGCTCGGGTAAAAGCACGCTGATTCAGCATTTTAACGGATTGGTGAAGCCCACCTCCGGTAAGATTTACATCGACGGTGAAGATATTTGGGGTGATGGTGTGGATATCCGCGCCGTGCGCTTTAAAGCGGGCTTGGTGTTTCAGTATCCCGAATACCAGCTTTTTGAAGAGACGGTGTATAAAGATATTGCGTTCGGCCCAAAAAACATGAAGCTGGATGAAACCGAAATAGACAAGCGTGTGCGCGAAGCGGCGGCATTTGTAGGGCTCAAAGAGCATCACTTTGAAAAAAGCCCGTTTGAACTTTCGGGCGGGCAAAAACGCAGGGTGGCAATTGCAGGCGTTTTGGCAATGCGCCCCAAGCTGCTGATACTCGACGAACCCACAGCGGGGCTTGACCCAAAAGGACGTGAACGCATTTTGGGGCAGATACGAGAATACCATGAGCAAGAGAAAAACACCGTGCTTTTGGTATCGCACAGTATGGAAGATGTTGCGAAATACACCAAAAAATTGTTGGTGATGAACCAGGCAAAGGTGTTTATGTACGATGAACTGGAAAAAGTGTTTGCTCATGTGGAAGAAATACGCCATATGGGGCTTGCAGTTCCGCAGATTTCGCGCATTTTTATGCAGCTTAACCGAGACGGTTACCCCGTACCCGATAACGTCTACACTGTAGAGCGGGCTAAGCAGATTTTAATGCAAACACTGGCGAAGGGAGGAAAATCCTAGATGCTCAAAGATATTACGATCGGTCAATACTTCCCGGGTAAGTCTGCCCTGCACAAGCTCGACCCACGCATGAAGATTGTGCTTACCCTTGCTTATGTGGTTTTGCTGTTTGCGGCGAACAACATTTGGGGGCTTTTGGTGGGTGTAGTGTTTTTGATTATCGCCTACGGCATTTCGCGCATTCCGCCCAAAATGATACTCAAAAGCTTAAAGCCGGTCGTTCCCATCATTATTTTTACCGCAATTTTGAACATGTTTTTTATCGAGGGTGAATCCATCTTTAAATGGTGGATTATTAACATTACACGCGAGGGTGTAAGCACCGCAGTATTGATGGCAGTACGCATCATTTGCCTGATAGCGGGTACTTCGCTGCTCACCTACACCACTTCGCCCATTGCACTTACCGACGGTATTGAGCGGCTGATGAGCCCCTTGAAAAAGCTGCGGTTCCCCGTACATGAGCTGGCAATGATGATGACCATTGCACTTCGTTTTATCCCTACATTGATAGAAGAAACCGAAAAAATTATGAGCGCCCAAAAGGCAAGGGGTGCAGATATGGAAAGCGGCGGGTTGATACAGCGGGCAAAAGCACTGATCCCCATTCTTATCCCGTTGTTTGTATCGGCTTTTCGCCGTGCAGATGAACTTGCACTTGCCATGGAGTGCCGCTGTTACCGAGGTGGCGACGGCAGAACACGCATGAAACAGCTTAAAATGCAGGCGGTAGATTTTGTGAGTGCTGCATTTGTTGCGTTGTGCATTGCGGGCGTGATTGTGATAAATATTTTGTTATGAGAAACATTAAACTAACCATCTGTTACCTTGGGACGAACTATCATGGTTTTCAGGTACAAAACAACGGCATTACGGTGTGCGAAGCGATGCAAAACGCAATCGAGCGCATATTCGGCAAGAGGTACGATATAAAAGGCTGTTCGCGAACCGACGCGGGTGTGCATGCCAACAGGTACTGCCTCAACTTTTTTGCCGCAACCGAAATGCCGCTTTGGGGCATTAAAAAAGCACTGAATGCTGTGCTGCCCGACGATATTGCAGTACAGTGTGCCGAAGATGTACCTGAAGATTTTCATGCACGGTACAGCTGCAAAGGCAAGCGCTACCTTTATAAAATTTGGAATTGTGATTACAAAAACCCGTTTTTACAGGGATTGGCTTACCATTATTTTAGAACCATCGACCTTGTACAGGCACAGGCTGTTTGCGATATATTTGTGGGTACGCACGATTTTGCCGCGTTTTGCGGCGGTAAGAATACACAAGAAGATACCATTCGCACAATTACAGCCTGCGGAATGCGCAGAAGCGGTAACCTTGTTGAATTTTATGTGGAAGGCGACGGGTTCCTTTACAATATGGTTCGTATTTTAGTAGGTACTGTGATTGCTGTATGCGAAAATCGACTGAATTTACAGGACATCCCGCGTATCATGAAATTAGGTGTGCGGCGTGTAGAATGCAAAACAATGCCTGCCTGGGGGCTGTATTTGGATGAAGTTTTTTATGAATAAGGTACAGGAGGATGACTATGGCAGCAGAACTTTCTGAAATCGACAAAGTAAGGAAAAAGAGACGCAGAAAAATTCTGCTTGGCCGAATCCTGCTGTTGATTGCATTAACCTGTGCAGGCATAGGAATGTACGCATTAAAAGACGAAGTAACCACGATAGGGATTACCGATTATATTCAAGATATGATTGCGGGTTTGGGTTCGGGCGATGGTTATCCGCTGGATTTTGCGGGTGACCAGGTGCAGGGCACCTATCAAATCGGCAGCAATCTTGCGGTGCTTACCGATTCAAACCTGTACATATACAATGAAAGCGGCAAAGAAGTTCGCAGCATACAGCATAAATATTCGAACCCTGTGGTGAAAATAAGCAGGCGGCGTATTCTTATTTACGACCGCGGCGGTAAAAAGCTGCGTGTAGAAACACTGGCGCGTACCGTTGGTCAAAAGGAGTTTGAATACGCTATTTACGCAGGGGATATTTCGAGCCGCGGGGAGATTGCGGTGGCTACCGAAGCACAACGCTATCTGTCTCAAATGATTGTTTACGACAAAATGCTTAGCGAACCGGCTAAGTTTTCGTGGCGTTCCGCCGATAATTACATCACTGCCCTTAGATTTTTGCACGACGGCAAGGGCATTGCGGCAGCAGGTGTCAATGCACGGGAGGGCGACCTGCTCTCAACAGTACAGATGTTCCGCTTTAATCAAAAAGAAAAGGTGGGCGTACAAGAATTTGTAGGCGAACTGATTCACTCAATCGATACCACTTCGCAAGGGGTAAACATTATTACCGACCGCAGAGCGGTACAGCTTTCGTACAAAGGCGAAATAAAACAAGAATATCATTATAAAAACGAAACGCTGGTAAGTTTTGACCATAATGATGCAGGTTACACCGCATTGATGTTCGGAGACTATCGTGAAAATAAAAACAGCGATTTGATTGTACTGGGGAAAGACTGCACCAAAGCATGGGAGCAAAAAATATCTTCGCATGCCGATTTGATGAACCTTGGCAGAAGTAAAATATGCATGGTAGTAGACGGTGAGCTGAAAAGCTACGACCTTTCGGGCAGGGCTGTAAAGCGCAAAACACTCTCGGTTGAACCGCTTGCCATGCAAACAATCGACTCAACCGTTTATGTAATTACTCCCAATACAATCGAAAAAATACCGCTCAATTAGAAAATTTGAAATCAAATTAAAACTGTGTTATATTGTTTGGGTTAGAATCGTTACTTTTAGGTAATATATGATAAGCGGGGAAGGACTTTGGAATGACGGAATATTTACCGATTGTTTATGACATATTGGCGGCAATTTTGCTGCTCTACTATATTTATATATCATCCCGCCGTGGCTTTGCTGCAACTGTGGTAAGTTTTATAGGATACGCGGTTGCCTTTAGCGCTGCCTGGGCGTTCTCTAAAATGGCTGCTCCTGCCTTGTTTGATAGCTTTCTTCGCGAAGGGTTTGTTAAGCGCGTAAGCGCGGCGCTTGAACAAATTCCCGGTGGATTGGATTTTGCCGAAGCGGCAGCCAGTTTACTGGAGGCACTGCCGTCTTATATAGGGGGTATGCTGAACATTGGCGGCTATAATGCCGGTGAACTTGCGCAATTACTTGGCGAATACAGCTCAAACACAGCAGAACTTGTGGTGGATCAGGTATTCGCGCCCGCCATTACGGGTATGCTGACTATGATTTTGTTTATTGTATTTTTCTCGGTGCTGATGGTGGTGATACGCAGCCTTACACGTTTTTTTTACGGGGTAAACCGTGTGCCGTTGATTGGGCCGCTTAACTCGATTCTTGGCGGCATAGTCGGCCTTTTAACAGGGGCGGTTAACTTATTTATCATTATTACAATTATCCAGTTCGTACTGACGCTTACAAATGATTCTCTTCAATTTTTAAATAAGGAGATATTGGAGCAAACCTATACCTATCGTTTGTTTTTGCGGTTCAATCCCTTCGGCTTTTTAAACGATTTCGTAAATTTCAAATAAACGTCGGGTTGCAGCAATGTATTTCGATGGGTGAAGGAGTACTAAAAGTATGAATATTCCGAATATATTATCTGTTTTTCGCATTGCATTGATACCTATTTTTGGCTATGTGTATTTGAATGCTCAAGAACAGCCGTGGTTTTATGTTGCGGCGCTGATACTATTGCTTTCGGGCATCACAGATTTTTTGGATGGTGTGATTGCACGTAAATTTAACATGATAACGCAGTTGGGCAAAATTCTTGACCCGCTTGCAGATAAATTGACACAAGCGGCGGCTTGCATCATGCTGGGCATCCGTAATCCCGAGTTCTGGGTGATTCTTGCTCTATTTATTATAAAAGAAATTATTATGCTTTTGGCGGGGCTAAAAATCTACCGCCGTGACAAAGAATTGGAAGGCTCTAAGTGGTTTGGTAAACTTTACACAGTGGTGTTTTATATAATAATGCTTATGATTATTGGATTTCCCAACCTCAAAACACAATTAGTGTTTAGTCTGTTGGTGATAATGGCGGTTTTTATGTTGTTCGCATTTTTTATGTATATTCCTGTATTTTTAAAATTAAACAAAAAGAAAGATTAATTAAATGCTTACAGAAAAAGTATATATTGATAATTAGAAAATTCTTTTGTCATAATGCGTTCATAACGACACAGTATACTAAAGTGGAAATGTTAAATAACATTTTGATAAATATAAAACAAAAACCTAGCGCTAATTGATTAATGAGGTGTAAAGTACTTTTATGAATAATATGATGTGTAGCAGATGCAAAAAAAGGGTTGCTGTCGTTTATATGACCCGTATGGAGGGCGACAAAACCATCAATGAGGGGCTGTGCCTGCAATGTGCAAAAGAGCTAGGCATTAAGCCAATTAACGATTTAGTGGAGAAAATGGGGCTCTCTGAAGATGATATGGCACAAATGGACGATCAGCTTATGGAAATGATGAATCCTGACGGAGATGAAAATTTTGAAATGGGGGGAGCACAGCCGTTCCCTTTTTTACAAAATTTTTTCGGCGGAGGGCAGCCGTTGAGCACAGGTGGTGTGCAAGATGACGCTTCCACCCGCAATCGTGATAAAAAAGACAAAAAAGAAAAAGAGAAAAAACGTAAGTATCTTGACCAATACACCGAGAACCTCACTAAAAAAGCGGCGGACGGCAAGGTGGATTTGATTGTCGGCAGAGACAGCGAAATTCAGCGGGTAATACAAATTTTAAACCGCCGCACAAAAAACAATGCATGCCTTATCGGTGAACCCGGTGTTGGTAAAACCGCCATTGCTGAAGGCATTGCCCAGCGTATTGTGCAGGGTTCTGTTCCACCCAAGATGCTGGACAAAGAACTCCACCTGCTTGACCTTACCGGCTTGATTGCAGGTACTCAGTTTCGCGGACAGTTCGAAAGCAGAATGAAAGGGCTTGTCGAAGAGGTTCGCGATGCAGGCAATATCATCTTATTTATCGATGAGGTGCATAACCTGGTCGGCGCGGGAGATTCCGAAGGCAGTATGAATGCGGCAAATATCCTCAAACCTGCACTGTCAAGAGGCGAAATTCAGGTAATTGGTGCTACCACCTTTGAGGAATACCGCAAGTACATTGAAAAAGATGCGGCGCTGGAACGTCGTTTCCAGCCTGTTACAGTAAACGAGCCCTCGATTGCCGATACCATGGAAATGTTAAAAGGCATTAAGGGTTACTATGAAAAGTATCATCATGTAAAAGTTTCTGATGAAATCGTTCACAGTGCTGTGACAATGAGCGAGCGTTATATCACCGACAGGTTTCTTCCCGATAAAGCGATTGACCTTTTGGACGAAGGCTGCTCGTGTGCATCTTTGCGCAATAAAGAACTGGCAGAATACGATATTTTAAACATGAAATATCAAAAAGTGAAAGACCAAGAAAAACAAATGGAGCAAAGCACCGAGCAAGTGGATTATGAGAAGATGGCAAGAATCAAAGCCGAGTTGATCCGCATTGATGACAGAATAAAAGAGTTGGAGCCCGCAGCATTGAATGCAGCTGTAACCCATGAGGATTTGGCACATGTTATCGAGCTGTGGACCGGAATCCCTGCCAGCAAGATTGAAGAAACCGAGCTTGCCAAGGTGGCAAGGCTGGAACCAATCCTTAAGAAAAAAATCATCGGGCAGGATGAGGCAGTGGAACTTGTTGCAGCGGCAGTGCGCCGTTCGCGTGTACAGGTTACCGCTAAACGACGCCCTGCATCGTTTATTTTTGTTGGACCGACAGGTGTGGGTAAAACCGAACTAGTAAAGGTTCTTTCACAGGAACTATTCGATAATACAGACCCTTTGATTCGCTTGGATATGTCTGAGTTTATGGAAAAGCACTCGGTGTCTCGTATTGTAGGTTCTCCTCCGGGCTATGTCGGTTACGATGAGGCAGGGCAGCTTACCGAAAAGGTTCGCCGCAAGCCTTACTCTGTAGTGCTGTTTGATGAGATTGAAAAAGCTCACCCCGATGTGATGAACATTCTGCTTCAAATTCTTGATGAAGGCAGAATTACCGACGCACATGGCAGAACCGTTTCATTTGAAAATACGGTTATTGTAATGACCTCAAACGCGGGCAGTGAACGGCGTGAGGGCACAATGGGCTTTGAGAAGCGCCCGGGCGATGTGGCGAAAGAGCGTGCGCATAAAGCGCTTTCAGAGTTTTTGCGCCCTGAATTTCTCGGACGTGTGGACGAAATTGTAGTATTTCGCGCTTTGGATGAAAACGACTACCAAAAGATTGCAGCCCTGATGCTGAATGAACTTACCACACCGCTTGCCGATAAGGGAATAAAATTTGTGTACGATGACAATGCACTTTCATGGATTGCGCAGAAAGCTTATGGCAAGAAAAGCGGCGCAAGAGATCTTCGCAGAGTTATCCGTAAGAATGTGGAAGATGCAATTTGCAATATGCTGGTAGAGCGCTTGGATGCACCGCCTGCAGGCATCAAAGTAACTGTGCAAGACGGCGAACTTAAATTATTAACCATCTAATAGAGAAATAAAGGAGGCATGGAAATGCTATGCCTCCTAATTTCCATCAATTTTTCAAATATATCTTGACAAACTGCAAAATATTTGGTAAAATAAAATCCGTCGTTGAAAAGTAGATGCGGGTGTAGTTCAATGGTAGAATTCCAGCCTTCCAAGCTGGTCGCGTGGGTTCGATTCCCATCACCCGCTCCAATATCATCTTCATAGGCGCCAGTAGCTCAGCTGGATAGAGCAACTGCCTTCTAAGCAGTAGGCCAGGGGTTCGAGTCCCTTCTGGCGCGCCAATATGGTGGGTATAGCGTAGTTGGTTAACGCGTCAGTTTGTGGCACTGAAGACCGTCGGTTCGAATCCGACTATCCACCCCATAATAATTGAGTACAGATGAGCAATACAAAAACATTTGCTCATCTGTATTCAGATACTGGGCTGTAGCCAAGCGGTAAGGCAACGGACTTTGACTCCGTCATCCCGCTGGTTCGAATCCAGCCAGCCCAACCAAATACCATTATAACACAAAAAAGTCTATTTCTCATAGGCTCTTTTGTGTTATAACAGTATATAATCCGAGTAGAGAATGCGCTAACATCCTCCACTCGGTGATTATATAAGTTTCCATTTTGCACAAGCACATTTCCTATCCCTCAGCTAGGTAGCAATGCAGCAGTTAAGCTATCTTGGAATGTATTCACAAGGTTTCGCTATGCGCCGATTAAATAAAGGGCGAGCAGAATGCACACTTTCCTTTATGCCTTGGTATTATGTTCTTGTATGGCTATTCAGTTGTTAGAGCGTGTGGATATGCTATGCTCTAGCAGACGTCAATTGCGTTGCTGTCTGCTTTGCAACAAGGTGCGCCAGTGGGTTAAAGGTAAACCGTTACCGTAGCCCACACATACCGACTAGGTTTATTCGACAGTGAACAACTACTATTCGGTATGGATTTATTTAAAATGGTCGAGTGACCACCTTAAAACAAAAAAGCAAGAGCCCTCAAATGCCTCCGACGGATAGGTAGCATTTGAAAGCCCTTGACAGTGTATATCAAGCCGTGTTAAAATCACGACATGAATGCACTCTCATAAGTCTTACAAGATGTCACCACATCTTTAAGGCGGATGCGCATTATCTGTTGCTAGCAGATAGTGCGCTGTGAGGGTGTTATTTTGTTATCTGAAAATAATATAGCACATAATGGTAAAGGATGCAAGGATTTCCCAATTTTCTTTACAACTGAAAATATAATTGATTTATTGTGCTGCAGTCGCTTTTCTCAGTGCAATGCAACAAGATATTACCAAGGGCTACGCCATGCAACCATACACAGCAGAGGATTTGCTCAATCTCACTTATTGTATGTCCAATTTTAATGTCCATCCCATATACGCAGGTACCATATTTTTGCATTTACCCTCAGCCACTCTTTTAACCTGTTGAATCCTGAGGCTATTTGGGTTGCTAAATGCTCACTTATCTCCTTGTTAAATAAATGGCAGTTATGGCGTGCCCAATTTTTAAGGTTTTTAATTTTATAAATTTTGCCGTGTGTTCTATAAGTATCCATTCTTTTGCATTAATATTTGTTTCAAACTTCCCCATTCTAGGGTTTTTCATTCCACACCCTTTATGGGTACGTGATCTTCGCACGCTACTGCACGCTACATAAAATATTTACAAAACTTTATTAAACCGTTCTACAAAAAAGCGAAAAGCCAGGGGTAATTTATCCTTGCTTTTTAGTTGTAGCGTCCACCCCTTATACGTGCGTTGTATATATTTGCGTTTACCTTCAAATCCTTTTTTAATCTGAATAAAGCCCGATGCAATTTGGGCTGCGGATTTCTCGCTTGTCTCCTTTTGAAATAAATGGCAGTTGGAACGCGCCCAGTTTTTTAAATTTTTAATTTTATAAACTTTTTCGTGAGGGTCCACGAGTATCCATTCTTTTGCATTAATATTTGTTTCAAACTTTCCAATTCTAGGATTATTAACCCCGCACCCTTTATGTGTACGTGATCTTCGCACGCTACTGCACTCTTTCGAGCAAGTTAATTTATTTTCATATACATAGCTTTTAAAGGGTTTTCCGCATTCAGAGCAATATTTAATCATGTTACACCTCGCTTAAAAACAGTTATGTCTGTACATTATATAGCTTATGTAATTTAAATATGTAGAATAGCTGTGTGCAGTACATTGTACAGTTTACATAATAAGCTTCTAATCTAAGTTAATGGGGAGGTTGTCACATTTTTAATGTCCATCCCATGTATTGCGGTGATGTGTCTTTTCGATTTCCGTTTAAAACCTGTTTAACTGCCCTAATCCCCGATGCAATTTGGGTTGCGGATTCCTCGCTTGTTTCCTTGTCGAATAAATGGCAGTTGTTGCGCGCCCAATTTTTAAGGTTGCGCACTTTGTATATTTTACCACAAGGGTTTACCAGCACCCACTCTTTGGCATTTACATTTGTTTCAAAGCGCCCCGAGTTGGGACTATTTTGCGCTGCAATGCTGCCTTTTTTCAAGTTGTCTGTAACGCCTTTATTTGACAAACGCTGTCGTGCTGCCTCGCTCCATTTATTGCGCTTGCCTTTATGGGTGCGAGATTTATGTATACGGCTGCACTTTTTTGAGCACGTGACGGTTTTATCGGATGGCGGGCAATCAAACGGATTGCTACATACAGCGCACAGCCTAATCATCGTCAACCTCAATCAAATTCTCAATATGGCAGTTTAGCACTTTTGACACTTTGTATAGTTGGTAAACGTCTCTTGGGACATTTATACCGGCTTCCCAACTTTCCAACGTGCGAATCGGAACTCCCGATTGGCGTGAAAGTTCAGCACGGGATAAGCCTTTACATTTACGGCGTGCTTCTATTTTAGTCATTAGATTCATCCTTTTCTGCTGAGTAATTCCGCTTAATATTATTTGATAGCGATTGCTTTTTCTAACTTGATTATTGGTTCCCCATCTGCACCAGTTGCTACCCTTTCGCCGTACACTCTGTACGCTTGACGCTGCATAACGTTTAAGTACGTAACTTCAAGCACTGGGGTTAATTTTACTCTGTAATCGTTGCCGACAAATTCGGCTTCAAACACTGACAAGCCTTTTTCGTTGGTGTTGTCACGGTAGTTTTTTGATATTCCATTTTTAGGGATTTCTCCAAATCGGATATATCCTGCTTCTGCGTTTTCAAACTTAGCTTTTTGCTCATTCGCTTTTTTGTATATCAGTTTTTCAGTTGCGATATGAACGCAACGGATAACTGGTTTATTGTAACCATCTTTTGATATTGTACAATCCCATCCATTGGACTCCATCTCTTGTGCAATCTCTATGGCTTGCTGATTAATATCATCTTTGGCAACCCACTTTGGTTTAGGGGCGTCAGATAATGTCGTTAGTGCAAATCTAGATGTCTTATTAAAATAATCATAGTATAGAGCGATATCTGCAATAGCTTCCGGTCTGCCTAAACTGTCATGATAAATGGTATCCATTATGTTTACCCCTTTCCTTGTTTACCTTATGCATATATAATACCACATATGTATGTGGCAAGTCAAGCAAAGACCGGGTTAAAAATGCACAAACCTACATGTATATTTTTGTAATTTATTATAATCTTTAGGCAACAAAAAAGCCGGAAATATCTACTTTGCACTTTTTACTTTTTTGATGAAGTAATGAACTTGTTTATTACATATAAAGTTGGATATACTATCCATAATATATGGAGGTGTTATTATGGCGGTTGCGCATAAAACTACAATCGCATTTAGCCTTGTAAGTATTCCAATCAGTCTATATACGGCTACACAAGACAACGACATACATTTTAACCAGCTGCATACAGCAGATAATCAAAGAGTGCGGTATAAAAAAGTATGTGGTCACTGTGGGCAGGAAATAGCAACAAAGGACATTGTAAAGGGCTATGAGTATGATAAGGACAAATATGTTATCATTACTGAAGATGATTTAGAGAAAATAAAATCAGAAAAGGACAAATCCATACAGATACTGCACTTTGCAAATTTGAATCAGATCAGTCCCGTGTATTATGATAAAACATATCAGGCGGTCCCTGAGGCTGGAGGAGATAAGGCATTTGAATTGTTGCGTGCTGCGTTAATGGCTGAGCAGAAAATTGCCATTGGAAAGACAGTGATGGGGAGTAAAGAAACGTTGTTGGCTATCATTCCGCGTGAAGACGGTATGCTCATCCAAACGATGCTTTACGAGGATGATATCAAAGAACTGCCTAAAACTTACAACAGACCCGAAGTATCTGAACAAGAACTTTCGATGGCAAAAACTTTGATTACATCCATGGATACTCCTTTTACTCCTGAAAATTATAAAGATGAGTATCAGATAAAATTGCGTGAGCTGGTTGAAACCAAAATTGCAGGCAAAGAAGTGGTTGCCCCTGCAAATGAGCCTCAGAGCAACGTAATCGACCTTATGGATGCTTTAAAAGCCAGCATAGAGAAGAATAAGCCTGCAGAAAAAGACAAGCCTAAACGCGGCAGAAAGCCCAAAGGGGCATAATGGATATATTTGAAGAAAAAAACATTAAACCAATGTTGATCGGTGAAAATCAGGATGCCTTTGACAGCCCTGATTATATATACGAGTTAAAGTTGGACGGTGAGCGTTGCATAGCCTATTTGGATAAAGATAGTACAGAGCTGCGAAATAAGCGAAATGTAAAAATGCTAAGCAAAGTGCCTGAGCTGTCTGAAATACACAAGCAAGTTAAGTGCCGTTGTATCTTAGATGGCGAACAGATAGTAATGGTTAATGGTCGTCCCAGTTTTGCAGAGATTCAGCGGCGCTCACTAATGAGCAACGCTTTTAAAATAAAACTGGCAGCAGAAAAAAATGCTGCCAGTTTTATAGCTTATGACATCTTGTACTACAAAGATAGACAGGTAACGGATTTACCTTTGATGGAGCGAAAAAAGCTTTTGCAGAAAGTAGTAAAGGCTGAAAATGACAGGTTTGCTATCTCAAGATATATTGAGGAAAAAGGCATAGCT
Organism: Hydrogenoanaerobacterium saccharovorans; assembly: GCF_003814745.1. Taxonomy (NCBI): domain Bacteria; kingdom Bacillati; phylum Bacillota; class Clostridia; order Eubacteriales; family Oscillospiraceae; genus Hydrogenoanaerobacterium; species Hydrogenoanaerobacterium saccharovorans. Next base: position 480,268 of record NZ_RKRD01000001.1, read on the forward strand.
CTGTATGAACTTGCTGAGCAACAAAAATTAGAGGGTATCGTCGCAAAACGCAAAGATAGTAAATACTACTTTGATAAGCGTACAAAAGACTGGATTAAAATTAAATGGCTACTGGATGATGACTTCGTCGTTTGCGGTTACATCCTTAAAGGTGCAGGCAAGATAAGTTTAGTAATCGCACAGTATCGGGAAGGCGTACTTGTTTATAAGGGGCATGTAACATCCGGAGTTACTTCTCGCCACATAGATATTCTTTCTCAGTTGCAAAGGCTTTCCAGCCCATCGTTGGAAGTTCCATCCGGTAACGATAATGCGGTGTGGTTAGAGCCAAAGCAGGTTTGTGTTGTGCAATGGATGCCGCGGGACAATGGTGCACTTAACCAATCTGTTTTTAAAGGCTTTAGGGATGATAAAGAACCGAAAGAGTGTATAGAAAAAAGCAAGCCATAGCGTAATGCTGTGGCTTGTGTTGTTTATACGATATAAATTGGTTTTTGCTGATACTGTTCTTCTAACCATGCTGCGACTTTATCAAAGCCTTCTTGGTCAAACACAAATTCAGCTTGTTGTGCTATCTCACTTTTTTCATAACATAGCTTTCCATACCAAACTTCTACAAAAAACAAATCATCTTTTGGAGTGATTTTGTACCTGAAGTTATCTTTACTGCCTGTAAAAATGTTGTAGCTTTTATAGTATTCTAAATTACGTATATCAAATAATTTATGTGACATTTGAAAATCCTTTCTGGAATTTTATTAAACATTAGACTGAATCTGCTACAGCTAATGCCTAATTATTGCTGTTTTCTTATGGCGATTGAAAAATAATCACGTAAAATCGGATACGTCAATTCATCTGGCAATAAAGTTCTCTTTTTGCAGCTTCTAATAGTGTTTCACCAGATTCAATATGACCACTTGGATGTTCCCATGTAATTCTATCTTTATGCATACAAAATATCCATTTTCCATTATAAGTTGGCATAATATCTGCAGAAAAATAATTTCCGAGTGTGTTAAAGGGATAAGTTTTAAATTCCACTAGATTTCTACCGCCTAATATAAATTATGTTCATTACAGCCAAACAGCCCAATCACCATAATTAAATGTGCCGCTACCGTGATGAAGCTTTCCTTCATTGTTAAGCCGACTAAATGCATCTCGCATGCGAATGAGTATTTCGGGATGAATCTCCAAGGAATGGTGTGATGGAAACACTTGATTTGCGGGCAGCTTCGCAATTTTTTCAAGGGATTTTAAATATGCCTGCGGGTCTGTGGATGGATAATAGGCAAACAGCGTATCTTTATAAACCAGATCGCCAGTGAACAGATAACCTCTTGCGGCTTCCCAAAAACACATATGTCCCGGTGAATGACCTGGCGTATGTAGTACGGTAATGGATCTGCCACCAAGGTCAATTATATCGCTGTCATGCAGTACTCGTGAGGGTATTCCTTGAAAAAATTCATAGGTATTTACATCGTACCCGTCCGGTGAATCACAGCGGTCAAGCACCATTCCATGTATTGTATCCATGCTTAAAGGAAATTCACCGGATAGCCAATTGAGTTCTGCCTCATGGGCGTAAAAATCAGGATAGTATTTATGACCGCCGATGTGATCCCAGTGAACATGCGTGGCAACTGCTATCACTGGTTTATCCGTTAAAGCTTTCACTTCTTCTGAAATATCATAGATACCAATTCCAGTGTCTATAAGAAGGGCACGATCATTGCCTTCAAGCAGATAACAATGTGTTTCCTCCCAGTGACGGTACTCGCTGATAATATGTGTGCTTGCATCAATTCGATCTATTGTAAACCATGGTTTCATTTCAACTCTTCTTTCGTGCTATAAATAGTCTGCACTATTGCGTTTCCTGTATCTGCTGTTCATCTTAAACAAACATAATTAGAAGTTAGTAATGACGTAATATAGCATTCTTAGGTATTCTTTTTTTTCATTTACTTAAATTTCTAAGTCGAGTTTCATTTCTTTACTTATTTTTATTAAAATATCGTTTGTTGCACTTTTATTTTCAAACGAAGAATTGAAAAAATCCCAACATAAACTATATATCCTATCTGATGCATATAATTGCAGCTCTGCAAAAATATCTTCAACACATATATCTGTATCATCAGAGATTAATTTGCCAGTAATAGCGGCAAGTTTTCTTTTTTGAAGTATACTTGTCATTTGATTTGCCCATTTTAAAAACATTATGTATGATTGCTTTTTGTATTTAAAGTTTAATTCTTTTTTGTGGTTCATACGTTTTAAATTATACATCTTTTCCACATGATTGTTGCTACATCTAGATGTTATTAATTGACCTATAACTGATATAGTTCCACCAAACAGTGCCCCTATCAATGCTGTAAAAGCAGAATTTCCAAACAGTTCTATAAATTTGCTCATTATTCTACTACCTTTCAAAAATGTATACATGTCCATATAAACATTAGACGAAGTTCAATCTTCTACAGCTAATGCTCATAACCTCTATAGTCAGGACTCTAAAAACCGCTTACTTCTTTAACTTTTTGTAATTTACAAACACTGCGATAGCGTTAAAAACAACTCCAATACATACTGCGGTTATAAGAATATTGTTCATAGTAGGGACAACATCCATTAAAGCTGAAATATCGCCGGCTTGTACCCATCCGTTTATCAAAACATACTCACTTAACATTGCAAGTAAACCACTGGATAAGCTTAAAAAAGCAAGAATGTTGCAATGTTTATGCTTGCCAGTAAAGACTAATATTAAGTTAATAATTGCTATTATAAACGCAATTCCCCCTGTAAATAACCCCATTTTAAAATACCTACCATTATATAAATTTTCGTTAGTAGAACTCTGTTTAAACATAGCACTAAAACGCCTTTGGCGGTGGCATTTTTCAAGCTTTAAGTAAAATTAAGTTTGCGAAAGTGAAAAGATACTTTCCCCATAGTCGCTGCAACTACGACCGCGGTTTCGTGCTATAAAATTATCCAACGTCAGGCAGTTGTGAATGCATCACAAGCTGCCTTTTTTATTCCTGGCCTCGGATAATTTGCTATTCATAATGGGAAACTAACTTTTTTGTTCAGAATAATTCTAATTTACAATTATGCCCAGAGTTATCGCAATCTAAAATAACTTCTATAGTAAGAAATAAAAAGAAACGATTTGGAGCGTTATGTTATTAAACAGCTAAAAAGCTATCTATTCAATTTTTAATATTTTCCCCAGTTTACTTAACCTTTCCAGCTAAATTAGAACAGGTGTTTTTGCAGATGGTTTCACCGCATCTTCGTTGTCGCACATGATGACACACAAGGTGAAACAGCTGTCTCCAAACTCTGTGCTCATGCTGCCTCGGTGGTTTTCCACTACGCTACGGACGTTTTGCAAGCCTATACCACCAAGGTTTCCCTTGCTTGACTTAAGGCTGTTATGTTTACTTATGGTGGTGTCGCATAAATTTTCTATTCGGATAATCAACCTGTCACCATCACGTCTGACACGTATGTCAATATACCGCTTATTATATAATGGACTGTCCTGTGATATTCGCTGGCAGGCTTCAATAGCATTTTCTATGCAGTTACCCAGAACAGTACACAAATCGTACCGGTTGATGCCTATATTTTCGGGCAATTCTATATCTACTGATACGGATATGTTGTGCTGCTCTGCCCGCTCGATGTAGCCGGACAGTATAGCGTTGGCGGCAGAATTTTGGCAGAATCTACGGGAAACTGCCGCGTCGCACTTTTCGATCAGATCGTCAACATACCGTTGCAATTCATCGTGCTCTCCGTTTTTGCCCAGGCAGGCTATTGCCACAAGGTGGTGTCGGGTATCATGCATTATGCATCGCTGCTGGGTTATATTGCTCTCCAATTGAGCATAATACCGTTTCTGCAGCATAAGCATCTGCTCTGTAGATTCCAACCGACTCTCTACCATGGTGCGGTTATACACCGCTCCAATCTGGCTGAACAGCAAGTAATAAGTGAAAATGATCATGGTTTCAAAGAGCAGCATATATATGACTTCCTTGACGACCAATTCTGAACTGATTGGGTTGAAAAGCACTGAGAAAACCACAAATACCAGCACCGGATACAGAGCAAAGATATGGTTGCAGCGGTCCATCATTGCCAGCTGCTTGCGCACAAAGTCCCGAGCCTTGGTGATGTACAGTGGCAATATAATTAGATAGGAAGAAATATAGAGCACATACCGCACAAGCAGCCACGCATCAAACTCCAACGGGAACTTCCCTGCCACATACCCACACAGCGTGGAGATGAATGTGGCAATCTGCCAGGTAGTAAAGTATACGAAAAGTTTTTTAGCCACAGAGCCGGAAAATATATAAATGAAGCAGACAATATATAATATAGTCAAAGAATAGTAATACAGAAAGTTGTGAACTGTCATATAGATGAGCAGGCAGACACCACTGTTTACCCCGGCAAATGCAGCAAGCCAGCATATAATCTGGATGCGTCTGGGACGTCGTACTTCCAGTGTCTGATAGTGGACAACTAATTGCGCAATTAAGGTAATTGTTGGTACAATATAAAGCCAAGATATTTTCATCTCCCCACTTTCTAATTTGTAAATTTTATGATATTTTAATTATATATCTTAACAGCGGACAGCGCAATACACAGAGAACATACTTTATTGCAAAAGGGAGAATTGAACCATGGTTACCATTGCCGTATGCGACGACGAGCAGAAGCAGCGCAAACACATGATAGATATACTGTATGGCATGACGTTGGAAAATTCTTTTTATATCAGCGAATACGCTAGCGGAGAGGAACTGCTTGATGATATAAGATTAGGGTACAGTGCAAACATCTACTTTTTGGACGTATATATGGGGGTTTCCAACGGTATTGAGATTGCCCGGGAGATACGAGAGTTTGATAAAAACTGTGCCATAATCTTTGCTACCAACTCCCGTGATCATGCGGTACACGGATATGGAGTACACGCTTTACAATATCTGCTTAAACCCTTGGATGAGAGAAGTGTCGGCGAGGCGCTGGCTCAGGCACTGGAACAGTTGTCCTCCCGAGAGGATAGGTGCATTTCACTGACCAACAAGCAGGGTGTGTACCGCATAAGCTACTCTGACATCCTATATGTGGAGAGTAATGCTAGGGTTGCCTTAGTCCATACTCATCAAAAGGAGCCACTCTGCTTTTATATCCGGCTGGATGAGTTGGAGCAGCAGCTGGATGATAAGAGATTTTACCGATGCCACAAAAGCTATATGGTCAATTTGGATCATGTGTATTCGGTATCCGGGAGCACCATGGTAATGAAAGGCGGTAACAGCATCCCGGTCAGCGTGAAGGTTACCGAAGCAAAAAGCCGTTTTGCCTCACACATGGCAAACCACCTTTGAGAAGCATGCAAAAAGCCCCGAGTGAAAAAACGCTCGGGGCTTTTTAACATTTGCCGCCTGATTTTTTACATAGGCAGGCACTAAACAAAATAATATGTAGAATATAGTATAAATTTGGATGAAAGGGTAGTCTTTTGGCATATCTTTCAAAGAGGAGAGTTGCGCGTGAGCGGATATAGGGTAGTGCTGCCAAATGAATTAGAAGATGCGTATCAAATCATAGCGGATCATCTGTCGATATCAATGGAGCAGGTGCTGACCTCTGCACTTCAAATTTATATTGAAAAGCTGACGTTGGAAAAGCACTCTGGTATTGTAGATGACCAACCAATACGTACTTATATGGACAGGGCGGAAAACATGTACGGAAGGAATTGTGAAATCCTATGAAGATAGGCGGTATGATCGGAATTACCGAAGACGGATACCCAATTGTGACAGGTGAGTATAGCTGTCCCAATTGGGAGGCGGGTGCGGGCGGTACGTTTGAAATGCGTGAATGTTGGTATTGCAAATACGCGGATTTTCGTAAAACCACACAAATTGTGCTTGAAAAAAGCATCTGCCACTGCCCGTCCTACCACATTACTCCGGGGCTAAAGGGTCAAAAGAAAAAATGATAAAGTATAGATTTAAGCCCGATGGGCAACCCCAAGCAAACCAATCCAACTTCTTATTAGCGATTAGAGGTGTTCCTGTCTGGCTGTGGCAACTATCACCAACAACAGTCTTTTTTACGTTAAAGCATCGATAAGCTGTAATAAAATTTAAAAGGAGATATATTAAATGAAAAAAGTCCTTTCTATTTTTCTAGCACTTCTCACAATTTTTACTATGTTGCCAACTACGGTTTTCGCCGAAGCCAATGTGACAGCGAATGGGAATCCAACGCCTGTATTAGATACTGCAATAGCAGATGTTTCGCCAGATACAGCTTTCTTACATGGATACAAAGGTGAAGAATTTCCATATCCAAAACCACAGGACAGCAGATATGATATATCTGTATCTTGGAATAAGGGAAGTGATACTGTAATTAAGGAAATGTCATATACTGGCACTATTTATATACGTGCAAAAGAAGGTTATGTTTTTACAGCAGATACTACATTCAAGGGAGCTACAGTACCATTAGCTGATTTCACTAGCGATATGAAAAGTTTTAGAGTAGATACAACATTAAACGTTTCAAACCCTACAGTAGTCACTCACTTAACTATTGACATGTCTTTTATGACAGTTGATCTGGGCGACCAGTTTCCCGGACCATACGTAGGAGAAGGTGCAGAATACTTAGCTTCAGTTGAATGGGATAAATACGGACATTCGTATGTTATGAATTCAGGTTACACTGGTAAATTAACTGTAGTAGCAAAGTCAGGGTATATATTCAACACACTCACCTCTATTAACGGTGGGCCGGGTATAGAACCAAGTAGGCTTAGTGCGGATAGAAGAAGTTTTGTTCTACAAGCCGGTCTTAATGTTATCCAGCAAATACCAATATATAATATTAATTTTACCCCGCCACCAACACCCGTTGCAGGTAACAAACCGGGAAAATACAATATACCTCAGGGTTCTCCATATACTGTAAGTACAAGTTGGAGTCCAGAGGTAGCTGATACTTTTTTAGGCGGTGTAACTTATTATTCTACTGCCACCTTTCAAGCAATTCCGCCTCATGAGTTTGTAAAAAGTGCACTTGTTGATATTAGTCCAGACAAACAGACAGCAACTACATCTTCTAAGAAATATACTATACCCTTTTCGGATAAACCAATAAGGGGAAACCCCGAAGGGGACACAATTACCTTTAATCTTGTGGAGGGTTATGCGGATTTAGACTTATTAACTTATACAATAACCAATAGTGAGTCTAGACCAATTACAGATTTCAAAATTATGCTACTGGGCTCCTATAAAGACTATTACGAATTAATTTCAAATGCTGATCAGCTATTAAATGGATATGAAACCAATCAAATACAAATAAAGCTTAAATCCGGAATCCCACCAAATCAGCTCTTAAAAGCAATTCGACTAACTGGAACATTAGAGGGCATGCCATTTACATACGACATAACAAAACTTATAGTTAATATCACAAAACAAACAAAATCTAAATTAGCAGTATCTATGACAGACACCGATATCGTTACAACTACAGATCCGGTTGCAGGAATAACATTTACTAAAACAGTAACTGAAGGCTATACGGATACTCTATTTGGAACTCTTCGAGTGAATAATCCAACTGACAGTACTGTGACTAATTATAAAATAAAAACAGACTCGAGTGTGCTAGGATTTGCAAACACATTGGATACAACTCCGGGGACTCTGACACCGAAAGAAACCGTGGGATATTCTATGAATATTCTACCAAATCTTTCAGCAGGTGTGTATACAATTAAAGCAAACACACAAGCTGATAATTGTATAGCAGAACCCATAACTCTTAAATTAGTTGTAAATGCTGCAAGCACACCTACAGACGCCATTACTTTTAAGGAACCCCCTGCACCTGTAAAAAATGCTATTGCACAAGATGCAATTTGTATAACCCCGGGCTTTGCAGTTGCAACAAATTGGATTCCTAAACTTATAAACAATACATTTGCGCCAAATACTTTATATTCAGCTGAATACGTATTTAGTCGCACTTCAGGCATGCCTATCGGGAATACTATAAAGGTTAATGACAGTGCAGATAATTTATTTTTCAGTTTGGATACTTTAAGAGTTACTAAAACCGTGATATACCCTAAAACAGACGGGGATCCGGTAAGTACTGTACCTACAGTTGATTTACTGCCGGGAAATACATTAACTTCAAGTACAATTAGTGCCAAATTAAAATTAAACAACTTTGACTTAGCGACTGTTCGTGAAGTAGGCTATGAATATAAAACAGCCTCTGCAAGTGAATGGATTAAAGTCACAGCTAATTCAATATCTAATAGCGAGACATTAATTGAAGGCTTAAGTTCAGATACAACATACAACATTAAAGCATATGCTAGTCTAAACGGTGGAACCAAGATATATTCTACAGTTCATAACGTTCGCACAGCTATGTTTGCTAGAATAAGTGCAACCGTTGTACAACCTAATACGAGCGGTAACCAACCAATGCAAGGAGTACTTGTATATGCAAAACGTGTCGGTTCACAACAGATTTATGTATCGGCACCGACAGATAAGCTAGGACATGTAATATTTGATCCAATTCCAGCAGGTATATACACACTTTATGCTAACGATGAAAACGCTAGCAATAAAGTACAAGTTACATTAACTCACGATACTGTAACCCCTGGTGATGTTACACTAACTCTTACAGGTAAGTTAACAGATGTAACTACCGCATTACCAATTCAAATAAACTCAGATATATCCAATGTATTTAGTCCACAAGATATGAATATCATAGGCTTAGGTAATATCATAAAATATACTCTGGAGTTATCAGATGGCTCAGCAAATATTGTGGATGCAACTAAAATTCGAAGTGCCTTAACAACACAAACCTTAGGGCAAGTATTAGATATCTCACTATTTAAAGAAATACTTGGAAACAATGCAGCAGCTAAAAAAGCAATTCCTCTTGCAGAATCCCTTATCCGTATCGTTATAGATATACCTAACTCAGATGTAGGGCATAGTAATTATCAAGTAGCCCGTGTGCATAATGATATTGTCACTATGCTTTCTGATGAAGATAATGATCCCAATACTATTACTTTCCAAACTGATAAATTTTCTACTTATGCTATAACATACACTAAATCTTCAAAACCCGGACCTTCCGATGGGTCATCGAATAGTTCTCAATCTTCTGAGGATGATTTCTGGCAGTCTGTAGAAGATGCGATTAAGAAGGCTGCAAATGGCGACACTATAAATGTGAATGCGCACACAGATGATAAATTAGATGTAGATGTTATGAAAGCTTTGCAAGATAAGGGTGTAACGCTGGTGATTAGCTGGGACGGTGGAAATACCATTACAATTCCGGCAGGTCAGGCTTTAAAGCCCGAAGCAGGACGCATTTACTATCCGCTTTCGCTGTTGGAAAAGCTCAACAAGGATGCTAAAACGCAGATTGTTTCGGGAATTAACCCTGAAACAGGCGGGGATGGAAATGTGTGGGATCTTGAAGCACCTGCCACTGTAGAAAGCCAGAAGGCTCCTAACGCTCCCATTACCATTACACCACCTACCAGTGGCTTTGAAAAGGATGCTTTTGCAGGAACACCCGAAAACGCAGCTGCAAGCCGCAACAGTGTGTTTATGTTTGCATGGATTGTTGCAATGCTGGCAGCTATCACAGGCTTTCTGGCATTCCTTAGAAAAAAGAAAAACGAGCAGTAAATATATCACGAAGGGCAACCGTTTTAGGGGAAAATATATAAGCATTTTCATCAGTTTCATTTAAAATAAAATAAGAAATTCCCATGAGTATGGCCTTTGTGTCATTCTCGTGGGAATTTTTCTGCATTAGCGGGGGTATGTACTTTTTGTCGTTAATACTATAGTTGTCTAAGAACTATATTCTTAATACGTTTAGCGTTAATAATATATATAATACTGCTATCTACTTTGCAACATGGGTTAAGAACAATAATGTTTGCTGTGACGTTATAATCCCACAATCAGTATTAACCCCTAAGCAAATAGAACTAATTGAAAAGGACATGTAACCATGTCTAATAATCCCAAATACATTACAAATGACATTGCAAATACGGTTACTGTTAAGGTCAGCAACCCTATTAGTAACCGTAAAATATTTTGTATAGATCATGACACCCATGCCACCATGCTGTTTGCAGAAGAATATTAAAAAGGAGCAGATTACAGTGATTAATGAAAAAAACAATATCATGACAGAAGCCATGTACAATGATGATAAGACACATAGATTCCTTTTGCGGTAGATGTGGGATAACAATAAGCCATCAGCCTGTATTATAATGCTTACCCCCTCAACCTCAAATGAAGTCTGTATTGATATGTCATTGAACAGCTGAAAAGCTATCTATTCAATGATAATATAATTCCAAGGTTAACCAATTAAATGAGTATGTAAAAAATCACAGAGTAAGGCAGATTCAAACATTGTTAAATACCAAAGTAGACTGAAAGAACTTGAAGACAACAAGGCAAATATTATTGAAGCAATTACAAAGACGGGTTCTGATGATGTGTTTACCGAGAAGCTAAAAAATGTTGAAAGGAAGATTGCGGCAATAAATATAGATTTAAAGAAAATAGATACAAGCAATCAGCAGATTACAGTAACAGAAGAGATGGTTAAACATTTACTTTATCCCTATACATATCGACACGCTCAACATAGCTGTCGATGTATTTTTTTATTTTGCCCCAGATTACCTTCCTTTAAATATATTTCAAAGGTTGAGAAATACTGATAGTGCCGCAGGTGGGGCAATTATAAACATAATGCGCAACTCATATCACTACAGCTAATGCTCATAATCTTACTAATAAAGCGGGATTCGTGCCAACTAATAATTTAGTGAACTCTGAATTCATCTAAGATAGTTGCCGCTTCTTCGTAGCTTATTTCTACTAGCATCTCCAGGATTTCTTCAAATGCCTTTGTTAAATCATCATCTTGTTTTATTTCGTCGCCGAAGTCCAAAAAAGCTTTTGTTATTATTGTTAGAATAATTGTTTTTCTATCTCTTACTATTTCTGCGAACTCCTCTTTTCTCAACTCACCTGTTTCTGTTCTCAGAGTGTATCTGAATACATCTCTCACTGATAAAAGTATTTCCGGCAGTAATTTATCTAAGTGAAGTTTATAAATTGTATCTAACATCTCTTTTAAATGGAACCTGCCATATTTGCTGAATAAAGCATTTAAAAATTGCTTATCTTGATAAGAATATCCGGACGGGCATTTACTCCAGTCTCCGGCACCACCATAATTTGTAATAGACAGCATCAGTGATTTGTACAATTCAATCCTAACATTTTCTTGTTTTATTTCTACAATCTTTTCTTCTAATGAACGGATAATTTTTACGCAGTTTGCCCTTCTGATTTTATTGCTATGTGAGTCAAAATACTCTGAGAGTAGTGACCCAAATACATCAAGATAGAACTCAATAGTTTCATGAGTGAATTTTGAGAAATCAACATCTGTAAAGAGAATGTTCAAGACAATTGATGTCTCACTCTCATTTTTTATAAGTTCTCTTTGAAAGAATTTCATAACTTCATAAAGAGGGTGGACACCAAGTATATCATGTGAATGATATGTATTCTCTTTTGATTTCCATAGATTAATCAAATCTGTAACAAATTTTTTAACAATCACAGCAAAAGCTGTATCATCAAGAGATAAACCACAATTAATGGCATAACATAATGTTGCTATGTCATAATTGTTCATATCAAAGTTTGATAAATTAAGACCGGTGTTATTAAACAAATACTCTCTGATTATTTCATCTTTCTTGCTCTGATACCCCATTTCATCATTATTATTAGCACCCAAGAGTTTGGGCTGAGCGCTTGAGGCAAATTCAATTTTTTCGTTTTGTCTATGCTGCTTCATATATTCAGCATTAAATTTTTGACGGTTCAATTTATCTTCAGCAAGCTTAACAATAGTATTAAATACAGCTCTGGCAAGTCGCTCATTGTTCGATAAATATCTTTTAGCATAACGTGCTATTTCAGCAACTACTCCATGGTTTCCCTTAAATAATATCAAATCTACTATCAATTGCTTTATCTGATTTTTTATTTCAGTACAAACATCAGTTTCTATTTGTTCAAAAAGTTTTATACTGAGACTATATTCAAAAATAAAGCTACCGTTTGAAAAATAACTTTTTATTCCGTCAATCCACATTTGACAAAATCTTGACCTTGTGTCGGCATCAAGATCTTTATTGTTAAGTGCAATAGTAAATAAATCAACAAGAAACTTATCATAAACGCCCGGAACAACACAATCATTTTTTGTCTCTAACACCTTTTCTACTGCTATCAGGCAATCTATTAAGCCAAATTCATCTTTGCTGAGTTTATCATTGCAACTTGTAATTAAGGATGCCATTGCATTATCAGGCTGTCGTTGCTTTTCATTTTCAATAATGACTTTTTCCGCTTCACCAGTGATAGTTGGAATCAATGCTATGGTAGTATCATCAACTTTCACAGCTTTTGCAATTCGCAAATCCATCTTCTGAATTTGTAAATATTTAATTGCGTTCTCTTTATTGTTTGGTACAATCGAATAGAGATAGTCTAGAATTGTGTGACATCTTATTCTAATTTCATCACCATAATAAATTTGAGAATCCCTAATATAAGTTATCAAATCATATTGCTTAACATCGTTATTGTTGTACCTATCTGGAAATTGAAACGGCATCCCCACTGTCATAAATATTTGTTTTTCAAGCATTTTTGAAAAAGGATTCCTTTTTAATAGGTAAAGCTTTTCTAAGTCGATAAGGATGATATCAATATTTGTTGCTAAGTCTAATGCATATCCAGGAAGTTTATGGCGGAATTCCATTCCTATATCTGCAATAATTGTTAGCAATGCTATATTGTTTGTTTTTTCGTAAATGAGTTTTTTAACATTCTCAGCAAATATAGCAGTTTCTTTATTTACAACTTTATCGTTTTCTATTACGTTACGTAATTCTTCTTTTAAGCAATATATTAAGTCACTTATTATGGTAGGTGCTCTATGCTCTTGCGTAGTTACTAACCACATTTCTGGTAAACCTAGGTAAGACTTTTTTATATTCTGTTCAATAAATTTAATTTCATTAGTAGGTAATCCACCTTCATTTTTTTTTGCAAAACTTAATACTACTTTATTAACAAATTCAATTGTCCAATTTAAGCCTATCCAAAAATTATTTTTAAATAAAGCATAAAAGAAATTGCTACTTATTGCTGTATTTCGAGTTGATCCATGTTCATAATGTTCAGCATTCTCACTCAAACCATACTGATAAGACATATCGTATCTATCATAAATGTCAAAGTGGTCTTTATTATGTTTTTCTCTAGGAGAAAATGTCCAAAACATTTCTGCAAGATTGCATAATTCCGTCGGTAACTGTTCTGCTAGTTTCATGTGATTGACTTTGAGAGTATTCTCGATAATATCTTCTGACAGTCGCTCTTTGTCTCGATTATCACCTTTATAGTAAGAGTTTAGCCTACCCCAAAATCCTTTTATCCATTCTTGGGAATACTCCGCCATCTGATAGATAGGCACAAGTAGACGATTTAATATATCATCTAATTTATAGTAGCGCTTTGTTTCAAATTCGATTAGATATTTATCAATAAAATATTCTAAAATAATACAAGCTTCTTCTGCTGTCCTCTTTTCCTTATTCCTTATTTTAGAATAATCTGTGCAAAGTTTTTCTAAGTCTAATTGTGAAAGTCCATCTTTCTTGTAGAGATTATTTTCAACAATTAAGTGAATTTGGCTTTGTCTTCCTTTCCCGCTTGGACGCAACCGAATATATGAAAGTAATTTTGAATAGTCACTCATGATTTCAAATGCATATAAATTTGTCGTTTTAATAAAGTTATTAAGGATTTTATTATCAATCATTGCTTGCCCGTACTCACTAAAAAACTGCTCGCAATATCTTGATTTCACTAAACCAATTTCAGTTTGTTTTCTCCACATTGGTGGCATCTTATCTGAAAAGACCAATTCAAATAGAAATTTCTCACGATTGTCTTTCTCTAATAATTTATTTGAAATCCAAATTTGATAACGCCGATAAATACATCTTCCTAATATTTCTATTTCATTAAAGAATATATTATAATTGCCTTTACATTTATTAAACTCGTTATCAAAATGCTGTTCAAAGCAAATATCTTCGAAAATGTCATATTTTAATCTCACTGTAGAACCATTCTTGACTAACACACCTTCTGAAATTAGTTTGTTGATTTTTCTTTTGTCATAGTCTGTGCTAGTAGCTCCAAGCGAAAAATCTTTAGCCCTAGTAAAAACTATTGATTCAACAACTTTCTTATACTTGCTGTCGTTTAAACAAATTATATGTTGCCAAATATATTCTCTTAGTTGATTTTCATCACAAATATTATCAATATCAGTAATTTTTGAAACTATCAAGTTTATATAAAATGGTGATTTTAAAAGTTCAACATACGAATTCATATTGAACATTTTTTTAATAATGGAGTATTTTTTAGCAATATCTAATTGCTCTTCTATCATTAATTCAGGTATTTCATATGAATGAACTGAGTAATTACTTTCAATTTTAATGAAAGCATTTTTATCGCTTGTACGGCAAGAAGTAATTATTTTTGTTGCGGGATAATCCTTTGTACATTCATAGAGAACACATAATAAGTCCAGTTTTGTACGGTTATCTGCAATAAATTCAAGAGAATCGATAAAAAATACAACCTTACCATTTAGGTATTCAAGCGTTTTCCTAACATTAAACCCCCAAATATTGTTTATGTCAGTTTCCTGAAGAAACAGTTCTGCCTTTGCATAAATAAGGTTTGTTTCTTCTTCAACAATCTTCTTACAAAGAACTGACTTGCCGCTACCGGGTCCGCCTTGTATAGAAATGTTTTTATGGTTTTCTTCTTTTATTTTGGAAATCAGTTTACTTCTATCTACTTCGTATTCATTATTTATTTTACAATCTATATTACCTAATCCAACGCTTTTGCTATTTTCAATGGCTTCTTTAAATTTATATTCATTATCTTTAATGCTCTCTGATTCTTTTTTAAGTAGATTATATAAAGCTATTTGAAAATCTATATCACTTTCTGACTTTTGAAGAATATCCCTTGTAGTAACCAAGTCATTTACTCTAGTAAATGAAATTTGCCCTATTTTGTCTTTTCCTACATAGTCTTTTACCTTGTCTATACTTTCATTGTTAAGCACCATGAATTTTACATTCGTCAGTGATTCAAATTCATTTAACTTTGAGTCTCTAATGTTTTCAAGTGTTTTTTTTATCTTTTTAGGGATGCCTTTCTCGGTACTTACTTGTATGTAGGTTTTCTTATCAGCAGAAATTAAATCAACATAAGGATAATTGGGTTTAACAATATTTAAATTACTAAACTTTTGACCAAAGTATAAAGAACCTACTTCAATTGCAAATAATTCAAACAATTTAGCAGAATCAAAGAGTCCGTTATTATTTAGTAACTTAATCTTTTGCTCATAAGCAGAAATGTAATCTGCTATAAATTGAATTCGCTTATCCGAATCTTTCACGCTTGTCCCTCCATATCACCTTAATTTTTTACTTTGATCACTATGTTTCCTATTATTTTAACCTGTTTAACTTTTTTATAAGATATTATAGACATAATCAAAACTGAGTGCCAACTTCGTAGTATTGCTAATTACCTATCGTTAGGCAAATTACACAATATGGTACTAATCCAAATTATCAATATTAAGCCTAGAAGAGTGCCTTCTGGGCTTACCCCTTAAGTAAACACATTGCGAAATTAATGCATAGCAGCCAAAATGGAATCTATTTGTCTTTTTCGTTCGGGTTTTTTTGTCTTCAGCGAAATGAAAAGTTTCGCTCTTTGCTCTAACATCCATGTGTCATCTAATTTAAATATTTCTATGCTTTTAGCGCCTTTAGTGGTTTTGTGACGGATAATAATTCCACTTTCTCCATTGATAAATTCAAAGTGATCCTCTGGATTGTCGAAGTATGGATGTACAATTATAAAGGTGCATTCATCGTAAATTGCAGATAAAAACTCTACGGTATCTAGAGTGCCTTTTTTCTCAAATCCATTGCATCTAGGACACGCAGCAACTAGGTTTTTTGATTCAAACATAAACTGTGGATATTTATTTTTAGGAGCAATATGTTCAATATTTGTATATCCTGTTGCTGTGTATTCTAACCCGCAATATGCACATCTACGTTTTTGAAAACGCTCAAGCATACTACTTATATATCTTTTTAGAGTTTTCATTTTTTCAGTTTTGTTGTCCCAAGTGCTTCCTGCATGTGGCTTTAAGGATTCAATAAATTCATTATATGTTGTTAAATCCACATTATGGGTAAGGTTATCAAAGTAATTCAACATATTTTTTTGCCTCGCTAATCAATTCAATCAAAGGGTCATTATCTGACAGTTTATAGGCATCAAGTTTGGCAATAAGCTGATTAATGGATTCTTTATCAGGCTCTTTTGAATCTATATAAAAAATTAATTTAGCAACATCCTGCTCGAAGAACCAATTTCTTGTAGTGCGCACTTTAAAAATATTATACAAAATGTTTTCTGCTGACCATGCGTACGTACTATATGGAATTAGAGTTGCCTCTCGTGTCTTTGTCGCTGAATCATATTCCATGGCTACAAGCGAAGATGAACTGCTGTCTAGATTGGAAACAATAAAATGTGAATGTGTTGAAATAATAAAGTGACAACTTGAAAAGTTTTTGAAAATATTTTTTAAACCACTTATATACTTTAATTGCCAATTTGGATGCATGCTTATTTCGGGTTCATCAATTAAAATTATAGAATGGGATTTTATATTGGCTAAAATACTTACCATCTCAAATATAAAATGTTTTTCTCCTGAACTTGCAAATTCAAATGGAAAAATGTCTTTATTTTTGTAAAAACAAAGTGAAATGTTCTTTATATATCCTAATGTATTTAGATTTTTGATCGCGCGATAATAGGAATTAAGTTTACTCTTAGTAAGACTATCGCTTTTGCCCGAAAAAGTAAATTCAAAGGTTGTGCGTCCATCTTTATCCTCGTCAAATAAATGGTTTGATTTAATTTCTTCTAAAAAATCGATAATATTTTGAAAACTATCAAAATCTAACTTTTTAATTTTATCTATACGATAATCATTTTTATATTTTGCTGCACGATTCTGCAACTCCGTAATATTCTTTTTTCTTTTGAAGAAAGTCTTTGATTTAGGCGTAATCAAAAAGGAAAGCATATTGTCAATTTCTAAAAAATTTGTTATATTAGAAATGGTTTCTACCGGCATCGTTGCAAAAATCTCCATCATATAGTCGGCGACTTTATTGGAAATAGAACTCGTCCAGGACGCGTTTGAAGTTTGCCGCACTCCACAATATTGATAAATTTCATCATCGGATAATTTGAATTTGAATTTATCATTAAGGATATACGACACACCTAAGACTTTAGTTGGAAAAATCATTTTATCGTAAGACACTTCTTGTTCATTTATTACAAAATGTACTTTTTTGTTAGCAATTTTAATTTTACAAAAATGATTATCGTAATTATATGAAAGTTGATAATAATCATATTTTAAGCTTAATACATTTCTCGATGAGCCTAGTGCATTGAAAATTTCTGAAATTTCCATCAATACAAAGCTTTTACCTACGCCATTAGTTCCAATAATAGATGTTGTTATAGGAATTCCACTATGTTCAAATGTATCAGATGTGAATTGTATATCACACAGCACTTTATCCTTATGTTTAATAATAAGTTGTTCTAATAGAATGAATTGACTCATAAATATTTCCTTTCCTGTCATTAGTTAATTTAAAACTGCATTTATAAATTTCGTGTTATTGCTAATCACCTATCGTTAGGCAAATTACACAATATGGTACTAACATTGTTTTACGAAATAATTGCTTAAAGTTTCTAGCTTATAACATACAATATTATCATACCATCACCACAAATAGGAATCTATAACTAATGTTACAAAATAATACAGCGAATTTCTACATGTTTTGATACGGCAAAGGGCTGAGGCATTAACCTCAGCCCTTTATCTTTACCTTGATAGAATATTAAACAAACTGCAAAGTTCAAAAGGATAAATTCAATCACCGCTGTTTGTAGCAGCGTTAATTAGCGTAACACCATTAACTAAAGCAAAGCAACAAATTTTCCCGCCAGTAAACTTTTGACCACGGGCATTATAGCGTTCTCCGCTTGCGGAGATGAATGCTTGCCTTCTGGCTCTGGTTAGTGCCACATAAAACACGCAAAGGTCATCAAGTAACGTTCCAACCATTTGTGTAGGCACCTTTTGTGGGAGCCTGCATACAGGGCTATTTTGTGTCAATTTACTTGGACAGTCTCTGCAAGTAAAAGTAAATACCCATTGTTCAACATCACAAATGATTACAAAATCCCACTCCAGACCTTTTGCACCATGAATGGTTGAAATAATTACTTGCGAATCGACATATTCCATCGCTTGCTTTAGTTGACGGTTCTCGAAAATATCCAGTAGTAGAGTGTACTTATCTTCTGGAACAAGGTCTGCATAATCAACGGCTACTTTTTCTACGAGGGCATCAAGCAACCAAAGTAGAGAATCAACCGTCTTGTCTGTAGATGCTGCATAAGCAGTCTTTACGCTGTCGGAGAATGTCCTCAGAGCCTTTTTATTTATGGACTTTGACTTACCAAATCGCCTAATAAACATATCTTGGCACTTATTATGGAACTCAATATAGTCAGTGTCTTCGTCGGTAAACATACCATAAAAATACGGAATGTTATTCTTTGCAAGTTCGGCTTCCACGATTTCTGCATTCTTACCACGACCACGGAACAGGATTGCGATCTTTGCATTTTCTTCACCCCTCAGCGCTTGGACTTTAGCAACAACTTTCTCCGCTTCATCTTGCTGAGTTAAGCCCCAAAATATAGGAAGGTCTGCCGAATCCTCATCTGCGATAATTGGTGTGAAGCAAGAGGCAGCGTTGGCTCTAATGTTCTTATCAAGCTTTAACATTTCAGGGTTGTTGCGGAAACGATAGTTCTTTGAAAGCGATACTTTAGCCATTCCATGTTCATCAAGGACTTTGGACATTATATCTGGAAGCGCACCTATGAATCCGTATATCCGTTGTAGTGGGTCACCAAGGAAGAGCAACTGCGTCTGATTTGAAATAACCGATTCGAGTAACGCCCATGCTATACAGTTTGTGTCCTGAAATTCATCTACAACAACGAGTGGGTAATAGTTTTGATAAAACTTCTTGACCTCTGTGTGATTCTCGAAAATTTCCAATACAAACAAGATGACTGCATTATGGGTAACGTAATCTAATGGAAGTAGTTTCTTAATGACAATATCGTTATATGCGTGGATTGTCTCAGCATTGGGAACACGAGCCTCTTTAACGGCAGTTCCTACGGCTTTGAGACTCTGAAGTTCGGCAGAAGTCAATGCCGTTTTTAGACTCGCGTGTTTTTCGATATCACTATCGCCAACAGCTCGAAAAAGATTAATATCCTTCCGCAAGGCGTCCGAAATAAGGTATCCATATTTTTTCAATATCCCTTTGCAGAAACCGTGGTAGTTCGTAACCGTGACCTTTTCTCCGATTGCCACTGGGCTGTTTTGCGAACCAAGCAACGAGGGCAATTTCCCTGCGACTTCTCGTTTAACCTTTAGAGCAGCGTTCACACTAAAAGTAAGCCCAAGGATTCGTTTGGGGTTTGGGATTCGACCAGAGGCAAACAAGTAGGCGATCCGACTTATCATCGTAGTTGTCTTTCCATATCCCGCAGGGGCTTCAACTATCAGGCGTGGACTATCTGAAAAAATAACTTCGAGTTGCTTCTCATCACCTTCATGTTGGGCAGTTATCTTTTCTTTGATTTTTTCAAGATTAGTATTAGACACTTGCTGACGCCTCCTGAGCTTTTTGTATGGCTTTTCTGTAGCAAGTGGGAATGTATACTGCCGGAACAGCTTCTCCAACAATTCTACCGAGGAGAACTCCCTTCTTCGCCATAAACCACGCTGAGAACATGTGGCAAAAGTCTTCTTTGTCGTCATCGCGCACATCGCTTAATTTTTTTGGTATGTAGCCTGTAATTTCAATACCCATCTTTTTGAAATGTTTACGAACAAAATCAACATCCAATTCAACAGCAGCAGCTTGACTATCCATATCAAGAGCAATTTGCCTGATTATATTCGCTTTTCCTGCTGCGTAGAGTGTATTCACTATCTCTATCTCAAAGCATAGTTCTGATGTAAAAAATTCGTCAGGGGTCGCAGTATCTTCTACCTTAACATCGCCATCGTAAATGGCTATGCTCGGTACTGCAAAAAGGCTAAGTAACTGACGAAGCGGCTTAATTGATCCTTCACCTCTTGCATTGATTACACAAATTCCGTAATCGTCCAGCGATATGCCCATCTTGTTAGCAAAAGCTTGAATGCAACCGTATTCCGTTTCTCCTTCAATCAAAATGGCACACTTAGCATAGAATGCTTCTTTAATTTCCGGAAAATGCATGATAAGATGTTTCTCGTTTTCAGATTTGATGTGCCCTTCATTGTTTGCGCCTGCAATCGGGCGAAGAGCATAACCACTGATAACTGCCGTCTTATTATCGCCTTTATAGAAGCGGACTAGGTTGCGGTAATCCCCAGCCAAGGCATCGGTCGAATGAGTCACAATGATTAGCTGACCATCAATGCCGTCAATATTAAAGCAATTTTTCAAGAGGTCTACAAACTCACTATCTTCGTTACGCAGTATACGCTTGTAATAACCAATGAGCGACCTTTGAAGATATGGGTGGAGATGAACTTCCGGCTCATCAATAGATAAGACGAGTGGTAGCAGTTTCTTACCAGAAGAATCGGTGTACTGTAGGTCGGCAAACGAAATAGATTTACTCTTATACATATCCATTATTTGACACATAATATTAATGGATGCCATAGCCATGTACTGAACGCCACTGCCGGTGGCTTCAATCTTCCTATCACCGTCTGATAAGTAAAACAGGCTTGTGAGCATTTCTGCCGGGTTTTGCGCAACGGTTGCCTTGATAGAATAGTCTCGGAAACTACGAATTTTTCCGAGATATCCGTTGATGAATTCCATTAGATTATCGACTTGATCATTATTGAGGAAGTCAGGCGTTGTACCATCGTTGAACCGCTCAATTATCATGCGAATTAAAAGCCCAGTACCTTTTTGTGTGTCAAGGCGTAACTCTTTGCTTGGCACGGAGGTGGTCTCATACTTAAGAAAGTTGATTTTCCGCACTTGGCGAGGATTGATACTTTCATTGGAGTCAGCACTGACAATAGTAGGGTATGCATCCATAACCGTTTGCTGATATCGGATTTTTAGCAGTGAAGCTTTATCTGGTGAAAAATTGTCTCCGAAAAATCCAAATTCATTTGGAAGCAATTTGATATTCAACTCTACTTCTATAGGCTTTTCTGGGTTAGAAAAATCTCTCTCATCAAACCCTTTACCGCTGCAAACCGTAGCAAGTAGCGATAAAAAGTTGCTTTTACCGAGGTTGTTTTCACCGATAATATAATTGCACTCCGGGTTAAAAGTGACTTCGATCCCATCAATATTTCTATAGTTGCTTACTTTCGCAAAAGTAATTCTCATAAGCCCCTCCTCGACATGTTCAATTCTTGATTGCTGCCAACATACTAATACAATACAAGTTTGACTGTTCTCAATAAACAAAATGCAATTGAAAAGTGAATTGCGCAGTATTGCTATAACACATAATTTATTGCTTAACCCAAACATATTTATGTGAATATTTTATATGGAATTATTATACTACAAATTTCCACATATTGCTACAAAAGGATAGACAGTGCTATTTTGCACTGTCTATCCTTTTGCTTCAACAAACCAGCGGTTGTTATTTTCAAAAAACAAAAATGTCTCTCGTCCTAATATACGGCAGGTGTAGCGCATAACCTGTCCGTTTTACTTTAGATAGATTTCTGATTATTTGGATTAGTTTTCTTACACAAGGAACTAACGTTGTAACGAACCGTCAAACTTACCTGGGGTTACACCCACAACTTTTTTGAATTTTTTAATAAAATAAAAATAGTCGTTAAAGCCCACGGCTTCGCTGATTTCGGTGAGACTTAGGTTGGTGGTCTGCAAAAGCTGCTTTGCTTTTCCAATACGCAGTTCTGTCAGATACTGAGAGTAGGTGAGCCCGGTTTCGTTTTTAACCAGCTGGCTTATATAGGAGGAGTTCATGTGGAACAGCTCCGAAAGCTTTTTTAACGAGATATCCTTCTCGTAATTCTCATTGAGGTATTTGATAATCTTCATAAAAGAGGATGCGGAGGAAGCATCTTGTGTTTCTCGCATAGGCGGTACGCACAGTGTATTCAGCATTTCTGAAAGGACATCCTCGAAGCAGCCGTACTCCACAGCAAGCTGTTCATATCCGTACAGATAATACTCATCCGCCTCCAGAATTGTGCCTAACAGTTTACTGGAATAGATATAATTATAAAACCGAAATGCACAGCGCAGATTAAACAACATCGAACAGTTTGCCGTCTGCAATTTTTCTAAAAAGGCTTTTAGCTGTTCCGGCGCAATTAGTGCCTGCTTCATCTGCGAGAACAGGTCATCTGTAAGCGGCCCTTCTACCAGTTTTTCACACACAGTAGGTGCGCTGCTAATAAAAAACTGGTATGCCATGATGGTGGTGTCTGAAATAGCATCTTTTAACTGACCCGGCGCAACAGCAGCAGGCCAGATGCCGATTCCGCCTTTTTCGCCTGTATAGCAAATCAGTTCATTGGCGGCTTTTCTGTTCAGTGGACGTGAGGAGAAATACAGGTATTTGTGTTTGCCGAGTTTGAGGGTAAGCTCCGCACC
This sequence comes from Hydrogenoanaerobacterium saccharovorans, assembly GCF_003814745.1. Lineage (NCBI taxonomy): Bacteria > Bacillati > Bacillota > Clostridia > Eubacteriales > Oscillospiraceae > Hydrogenoanaerobacterium > Hydrogenoanaerobacterium saccharovorans. Next base: position 503,408 of record NZ_RKRD01000001.1, read on the forward strand.
GAGTTGCTTGGCAATATTATGTACCCTCACCGAAACTGCAATATAGTAACGCGAGGCAGCCACCCCTAATTCCTCAAAAATCTCAGCAATTTGATGCTCGTTGCCTTCTTCAATGCTGTCCAGCAAGGAATCGCCGTTTAAAGTGGTTTCTTTGCGTATATTTTTTACCGCGATGCGCAAAAACGCAATCATTTCATTTTCTATAATAGGCTTAAGGCAATACCCCAGCACCTGCAATTGAATGGCTCGTTTTGCATAATCAAAATCGGCATAACCGCTTACAATGATAATTTGTATGTTCGGATTGATTTCATGGAGGCTTTGGCAAAGCTCCAATCCGTCGAGCCCCGGCATGCGGATATCGGTTACCACAATATCCACACATTCCTCTTGGGCAAGGCGAAGCGCTTCGTTGCCGTCTGTTGCAGTTGTGGCTACCTCCAGGCCAAGTTGTGTCCAGGGGATAGAGGTTTGTAAAAATTTTAAAATTCGGTTTTCATCATCTGCAAGCATTACCTTGAACATTGGTCAATTCTCCTTTGCACATTATTGGAGCTTTTCTTCATAGGGAATACGGAGCAGAACCCTAGTGCCTATGCCTTCCTGGCTTTCCACAGTGATGCCATATTTCACCCCGTAGGTCAATAAAATGCGATGCTGTACATTCAGCAGCCCCACATGCCGCCCTGTAAAATCGTTCACCCGGGTCATGCCGGCTAATTGTTCCCGCAAGGTTTTTAACTGCCCCTCAGGTATACCTACGCCGTCATCCTGAATTGTAATGAGCAGAGCTTCTTCCTGCAAACGTGCCCCGATAAACAGTGTGCCTTTCTCTGATTTTGGCTCTAGCCCGTGGTATACAGCGTTTTCCACCAGGGGCTGCAATAAAAACTTTATCATGGGCACGTCTTTCACATTTTCCCGTATGCTGTAGATGACGTTCAGTTTGTCGGGAAAGCGTGCCTGTTGGATATCCAGATATGCCTGCGTGATCTCAAATTCCTGCTTCAGGGGTACGATTGCGCTGCCTTTTACGTTATAACGGAACAGCTTACCCATAGCGCCTGCGATGGAGGCGATTTCGGGTGTGTTTTGTTCAACTGCGATATCTCGGATGGATTCCAGCGCATTATACAAAAAGTGCGGATTAATCTGGCTGCGTAAAAAATCAAGCTCGGCCTGTTTTTTCCCAAGCTTTGTTTCATACAGATTAACGGTAGCATCGTATAACTCGGCGGTGAGCCGTTCCTCCTCCTCCAACAGCTCCGCAAAAGACTGGTTTAAGGTGCGTATCTCACTGCAGCCATCCAGAACAAGCTCTTTGTACTGGCCGGACAAAGGGGATTCCTTTATCTGCTGAATATAGCGGGAGAATTGCTCCAGAGGAGTGACCATATTGCGTAAAATGGTGTACATCAGTGCAACCAAAATAGAAAATGCGGCCAGTACAACCAATACAATCCAGATCGAAGCCTGAATCACATCGTGGTTGAGTGCCTGCCGGTCAATGGCACTAATCATGTAATATCCTGCATCGGGTACGGGCGTGATATAAATCAAGTAATCCTGTGTTTCAAGAACACAGGTATCATCCTGGCAAAATTCAGACAATTGTCCGCTCTGCGCCAAAATATCCGCACCGATTTCAGCAGAACAGTTAAACGGAAAGATGTCACCGTCGGAATCTGCAAGCACGAAGGAGGTAGAGCCTCGCTCTGCCCGAGGCAGCGAGATAGGTGATTTTGCTGGGTCGATGGAAAGGACAATACTGCCAAGATGCTCCCCGTAATGGGCAGAGTCATGCATACCGTATACATTGCGCCCAAAAACGAGCCGCTGTCCTTCCGGTGCGTTACTGATTTTAAGCGGGGTGCTTTGGATACCAAAACTCTGTGTTCCGTATTTGCCCCCTATTGTCTGGGCGAATTTCAGCAGGGTTTTGGAATCAAAAAAGTTGGACCAACTCAGCTCGTCCGTAATTAGGGCAATATCACTGATATCCTGATTCATGATGGAGTAAGACGAGAACTGCACCAGCGTGCTGTTGATATATCTTTGTGTGTCCTCCGTATAAGGCGAAAGCATCAGCCGTTCTATATTTTGGTCGAACAGAAGACTGGTGAAGATAGAATCGATGCGTTTAAAAAGGTACTGCATTTCGTCATCAAATTTCTGGGCGGTATTTCGGGCATAGGCTGTAGCGTTTTTCACCATCAGGTTGTCCAATGCCATATAAGAGATTGTAGCCAGAGCAAAGCAGAGCACAAGCAGGCAAGCCAGAATAATTTTAAATTGTTTTTTGATAGAAAACTTGGAAAGTTTCACTGCAGTCCCTTCTTTCTGTTGCTTTTATTATAACATGCTTGCCGTTAGGTAAATATGGAAAAATGTTATGTGGTGCCCTAATAAAATTCCATATTCCTTTTAAACTAAACGATTTATATAAAAAAAATAAAATAATTCCATTTTTTCTATGAAAAAGACCTTTAAAATGTCCATACCCATCGCAGTCTCCGCATTGTATAATAAGGGTAAAAAGAGGGGCATCCATCCGCGGGGATATAGGATGGCAATAGAGTGATAGGTGAGAAAATGAACAGACAAAAAACTACAGCAACGAATTTACAACATTCAATCTGGAAACAAATGAAGAACGACTGGTTGCTTTATGCAATGCTGCTACCCGTATTGGTTTGGTATTTAATCTTTTGTTATTTGCCCATGGGCGGCGTGACACTCGCTTTTAAAAACTATCGATATGATATGGGGCTTTGGGGCAGCCCTTGGGTAGGCTTTGAGCACTTTAAAACCATGTTTCAGGATGCGGAATTCTGGCGTGCATTCAAAAACACACTGATATTTAGTTTTGGTAAGCTATTGTTTCATTTCCCGGTTCCCATTGTGGTGGCGATCTTGCTCAATGAAATCCGGCACCCGCGAACAAAGAAGTTTTTTCAAACGGTATTTACGTTCCCTCACTTCATCTCATGGGTTGTGCTTTCCGGTATTTTGATTAATATGTTCGCATCAAACGGTATCGTCAACCAGCTGTTTGGTGTACTGGGTTTACCTGAGGTTTCGCCGCTGGTGTCGCTTACCTCTTTTCGTCCGTTTATTTGGGTTTCAAACATCTGGAAGGAGTTCGGCTGGGATTCAATCATTTATATGGCAGCACTTACGGGTATTGACCCTCAACTGTACGAAGCCGCCAGCATAGACGGCGCAAACAGGCTGCAAAAAATGCGGCATATCACCTGGCCGGGTATTCGCGGAACGGTTTGTATTATGCTTATTTTGCAAATCGGCGGCATTATGGGGGGGGCCTCGTTTGACCAAGTATTCAATCTTTACTCCTCACCCGTTTATCCGGTGGCAGATATTATCGACACCTATGTATTTCGTCAGTCTTTCAGCGTAGGTACGAACTTTGGTTACACCACGGCAATCGGACTTTTAAAATCGTTGATTGGCGTTATTATGATTACGGTTGCCAACAAGGTTGTGACCAAAGCGGGCGAAGAGGGCTTGTACTAGAAAGAAGGTATTTTATATGCAAACTGCAAAATCGGTTGTAAAAAATCGCCGGCACATTTCACCCTTTGAAATTTTTCTTTACATATTCTTTGGTCTGCTGGCCGTTATTACCATTTACCCATTTTATAATGTATTTATTGTTTCGCTTTCAAACACGATTGCCAACGCTACCCATACACCCTATTTGTATCCTCATGTCATGGACCTTACCGGATACAAAACCATTATCAATGACCCATACTTTTTTAAATCATTGCGTACAACATTGTTTGTTACCATTGTAGGTACTGCACTGAATATGCTTTTTTCGGTTACAGCAGCGTATGTTCTTTCCAAAAAGCGTCTTGTCGGGCGCAATATTATCTTAAGCGTCATCTTGTTTACGATGCTGTTTTCGGGCGGTATGATACCCACCTACCTTGTAGTAAGCGGTTTAGGGCTGACGAATAGTATCTGGTCAATGATCTTACCGTGTTTGATTAATACCTATTACCTGATTATTATGAAAAACTACTTCGCCAGCCTACCGCCCAGCCTGGAGGAAGCAGCACGCATTGACGGTGCGAATGAGTTTGTAGTGCTTACACGCATTTATATTCCAATTTCGGCGCCTTTTATGGCTACCTTCGCATTGTTTTATGCCGTTGAACGCTGGAACGAATGGTGGAATGCGTTTTTGTATATTAACGACAAAAGCATTAAGCCTCTGCAAATCTACCTAAGGGACGTCTTGGTGAATTTTAACAGCCAGCTTGCCACACAGGCACAGTCCATTATGAGTTCGCAGGGTAAGGTGTTCGTTCAGTCCATCCAGATGGCTACGATCATCATCACCATGCTTCCCATTGTGTGTGTATATCCTTTTGTTCAAAAATATTTTGTCAAAGGAGTTATGGTCGGTTCTGTAAAGGAATAGGTCATTACGGTAAAATAATAAAAAGGAGAATCTACATGAAAACAACAACAAGAGTATTATCACTGGCAATGGCGCTTGTTATGTCTGTTGGCATGCTCGCAGGCTGCGGCGACAAACCTGTTTCCAGCACACCCGCTGCGGGTGAAGCTGGAAGTGAAAGCTCAGCAGCGGCAGCCGAATCTTCAAAACCGGTAGAGATCAGCATTGCAATCTGGGGCGCAGAGGATGGTTTATCCGGGGGCGAAAATGATAAGGTTTTGAAAACACTCGAGGAAAAAACTGGTGTGCGTCTAGTTGCTCAGAACGTAACCTGGGATGACGCAGAGCAGAAAATTCAGCTGTGGGCCACGAATGGGCAGCTGCCCGATATTTTTTGTGGCGATTTTGTAGGTAAATCATTCTTCTTCAACTGGGTAGAACAGGGCGTTATCCGTGCTTTGCCTGATGATTTGTCCGCATACCCAAATTTAAAAGAGTATCTGACAATGGAGCGTGCGGTAGCTGCAAAACAGAATGGTAAATATTATATGATTCCCCGCCAGACCTATGGCGATATCTCTTATAGCGTGCAGGATCGCAATGTGGTTTACCGTTGGGATTTGGCGCAGAAAGCCGGTGTCACCAAAGAACCGGAAACCTACGATGAATTTCGCGATATGATTAAGAAAATTATTGCGGCCGACCCTGAAGGTAAAAAAATTAGCGGTATGACGCAGGCATTGCCGCAGCTCCTAGGAGGTTTTATTTATCCTTACGGCGGTATTATTGATAAAAAATGGGTCGAAAAAGACGGCCAGTTTATGCCCAGCTATTTTGCCGGCGATTTGAAAGCCTCTATGCAGCTTGCCCGCGATATGTACAAAGAGGGTACCATTGAAAAGGATATTGCCCTTGCCAAGCTGGATACCTCTAAGGAGAAGTTTCTACAGGGGCAGAGTGCCGCTATGGTTTTTGCTGGGTCTGGCCCCGCATGGCTGTATAACCAAATTGGGCGTGATTACGAGACCCTGTACGGGCGGAAATTCCTCGATGACGTACGTATTGCAAAGCTGTATCCTGGTGCCGATGGTAAAAAATACTATTTTGTAGATACCGAGTCTTGGTCTGAAAGCTACATATCCTCCAAAGTGGATGACGAAAAGATGACCGCTATCTGTAGGCTGTTCGATTTTCTGTACTCGGAAGAGGGTATTCGCCTTGTGTTCTGCGGAATTGAAGGTGAAGACTATGAGATTTCCGGCCGCATGACGGTTATGAAAGACGGCGTAGTGCTAGCTGACAAATATCCTTTTATGAATCCTAATTCTAATATTAATAGCCTTGCAATGTGGAACCCCAGCGACTGGAATTCCACGTTCCCCTCAAACAACCCTGCAGAATACCGTTCCCTGAACGATGCGCGCCATGAGGACGCGGTGAACAACGGTACCCTGTCCAAGTACTATGATGCCATTATGTTCCTCTCCACTCCGCTGAAGGATAAGTTTGTATATAATACCAGCGATGACCTGATGCAAATTATGATGGGCACCGAGTCTGTGGATAAGATGGTGGATGACCTAATTGCTCAGTATGAAGTAAAGGGGCTGTCGAGCATGCTCAAAGAAGTCAACGAAGCTGCCGCTAAAGCTGGCATCAGCAAATAAGACCTAAACTATACTTAGCTATGGGTATGGCACGGGCCCTTTTCCGGGCTCGTGCCATATTTCTACCAGAAAGGAAAAACAAAAATGGAGAAACATACATTTTACGGCATCCTTACTTCGCGGGAAGAATTTCTATACCCGGACAGCAGTTGCTCGGTTCTTCCGACTTCGCTACGTCTGGCCGCTGCACAAAACGGTCTGCGCGGAATTCAGGTTTTGCTCAAAACCTGTGGGGACGCAGTAAAACTTCATCTGGAAAGTGAAAGCTTTGAGCCACAATGGTATCGCATGGTTAAGGTACCGGTGGAGTACAACACTGGTGACGGGGTGGAACAGGGCGGCGGAATGGTGCTGGAAAGCCGCCCAACTGAGAAGCCGTCCTATGCCACCCGGTTGGCACCCTTTTGGGTGTATGACTGTCTGGCGCCTGCAACGGAAGGGATGGTGCAAGCAGCAGACGGCTTTGCCCCTGTATACTTTTGCCTTCACCCGAAAAGGGTTCTGGTGGCAGGAGAGCATACCGCCCTGCTTTCGATAGAAACCGACGAAGGTATATACACTTGCACCCTTACCATACAGGTGTATCCGGTAAACATCCCCGCTGAAACCTTTTCGGTAACCAACTGGTTCAGCCTGGATGCCATCTGCCGGTTCCATCAAGTGGAGCGGGATACCCCGGGATTCTATGCTGTATTAAAAGAATATGCACTGGCGATGCGCCGTGCCCGCCAGACGCTGTTTTACTTGGAGTTGGATGACACCTGTGTGACCGGCAGAGAGCCCTACACCTTTGATTTTGAATACTTACGCCCAATCATTGAGACGTTTTTTAGCTCCGGAATGCAGCAACTGGAGATTGGTCCGTTGTTGTCAAGGGGGGGGTTACCAAGCGGAATGCCGGATATGTATACCGACCGCTTTAAGTGCGCTATGGCACCTCAGGTGCCTGTCGATACCACCGAGGGCTACACCATTACGGTGCGGTTTGTGCAGGCGCTGGCAGCCTTCTTAACAAAATACAATTGGCACAACTGCGTTGTATTTCACGTTCACGACGAGCCTGATATTCATGCGAAAAGCCCCGAAACCATTGAGGCACGTAAGCAGCAGTACTATCTGGCTGTAAACATTCTGCGCAAATACCTGCCCGGCGTGCGCACCATTGAGGCGGTTTCCTCTGCCGAATTCCGGGGCGGCGTAGATATTTGGGTGCCCGGCACCCCCGGTTACGAGGAGCAGAAAGAAAAGTTTGACCACCTGATTGGGTTAGGAGAAGAGGTTTGGACCTATGTGTGCTGTGGGCCTGAGGGGCATTGGCTCAACCGCTTTTTGGATTTTGCGGTACTAAAAAGCAGGCTGCTTTTTTGGGGCTGCGCAAAAAACCGCATTTCGGGTTTTTTGCATTGGGGTTTTAACCAATTTCCAATGGAGATGGATCCGTTCAAAGGCACGAGCTGCCCCAACCACACCGGAATTGGCACAAACTTCCCCTGCGGGGATTCCTTTATCGTCTATCCCGGCAAAGACGGTCCATGGATGGGAATGCGGATGGAGGCACAGCGCCGGGGTGCGGAGGATGCTGAACTTTTGAAGCTGCTGCGGCAAAAGGACGAAGCCCGGCATGACGAACTGGTGGGCAGGGTATTTACCAACAACTACACTTATAACGACGATCCTGTCATTTTTGAAACTGTATATGAGGAGCTTTTGCAGGCTCTGAGCGACTGGAAGGAATGAGAGAATGAAACAGGTAACCGCCATTCTGCTGGGCGCTGGCGCCCGGGGGCAGATTTATGCTAACTACGCTATGGAGCACCCGGAGGAGCTTAAAATTGTAGCGGTAGCAGAGCCCAAGACAAGCCGCAGGATACAGTTTTGTGAAAAATACGGTATTTTATCTGAAAACCAATACAAGAGCTGGGAGCCATTGCTTGTGCATCACCGCCTTGCAGATGCGGCGCTAGTATGCACTCTGGATGATTTGCACACCACCCCCACCTTGGCGGCACTGGAGAAAGGCTATCACGTTTTACTCGAAAAGCCGATGAGCAACACCGAGGACGAATGCCGCGCCATTGAGGCGGCAGCCCGAAACGCCGGACGGGTGCTCAGCGTCTGCCATGTGCTGCGGTATACGCCCTTTTATCAAAAGCTGAAAGAGCTTATCACAGCCGGATTTGTGGGAGAGCTGGCCTCCATCGACCAAATTGAAAACGTCGGTTATTGGCACCAGGCTCATAGCTTTGTTCGGGGTAATTGGCGAAATTCAGCCGAGACGAGCCCGATGATTTTACAAAAGAGCTGCCATGACCTCGACATTATCTTATGGCTTATGGGGCGTGACTGCGAGCGGATTTCTAGCTTTGGCAGCCTGCGGCATTTCACGCCGGAAAACGCCCCGAAAGGTGCGCCTGCCCGTTGCTTGGATGGCTGCCCCCATAGTGAGAGCTGCCCCTACTATGCCCCCAAGCTGTATCTTACCCACAACATCGGCTGGCCTACCGATATGATCAGCACCGATCTGTCATACGATGGTCGGGTCACAGCACTGAAGAAAGGCCCCTATGGTCGGTGCGTTTACCACTGCGACAACGATGTGGTGGATCGTCAAGTGGTAAGCATGGAGTTTGAGGGTGGTGCGGTGGCTAGCCTTACTATGACGGCCTTTACCACCGATTCGGCTCGTCAGATCAAAATCATGGGCAGCAAAGGTCAAATTACGGCCGATATGGGGGCAAACACCATAGTCCTGCACCGTTTTGGTGAGGATAAGCCTGAAACATTTAATATCATACCGCCTAAAGAGAGCAACAACTATGGTCACGGAGGCGGGGATTACTGCCTCATGCGTGATTTTGTCCGATTGGTACAGGGACAAGGGCGGGGGGATAGCTTATCCTCAGCCCGGGCATCATTGCAAAGCCACCTTATGTGCTTCGCAGCCGAGCGTTCCCGTCTAAGCCATACCGTAACGGAGATGAGCAAGTTTCTCTCCCATCCATGAGGTGAAGTGAATGGAACATATTGTTTGCCACGCCGCGGATTACGGGCTTTTACCCGGTGATTGCCGTGAAACTACATTGGCGCTTCGAAAATTTTTAGACAACGTACGAAAAAATTCCAGAGTGACTTTAGAGTTTACCCCGGGCACCTACCATTTTTACCCCGATTATGCGTACGAAAAACTTCTTTGTATCTCCAACCACGATGAAGATACCCTAAAAAGAATTATCTTTGATCTGTCCGAAACCAAAGGGTTTCACTTGATAGGGAACGGGGCGGAATTTCTTTTTCACACCGACTGTATCCCGTTTTATGCTCACAAAGCAGAAAACCTTACGTTGGAAGGCTTTTCTGTGGACTATGTCCGCCCTTCCTACAGCGAGGCAGAGGTTTTAGAGGTAACGCCCAAAACCACGGTACTGCGCATCGATTGTGAGCTTTACCCTTACGAAGTGCGGCACGGGCGGCTGGTTTTTCTGGGGGAGAATTTTGAGCATGAGCTTACCGCATGGTTGGAATTTGACCAAAAGCGTTGTGCACCGGTTCATAACATTTTGGATATGAACTTTAACGGCAGCCGGGGAGAACACTTCACATGGTATGAAGAAACCGGGCCGAACACTGTGGCGGTCCATATAAAGGACGAAAAGAGCTTTCTTCCGCAAAGCCGACCCGGAAATCGTCTGGTTCTTCGCCACCATCCCCGTAGTCACCCGGGCTTTTACGTCACGCAGTGCGAACATGTTACCCTGCTCAATGTGCAATGTCATCACGCTACGGGGATTGCCTTTATGGCACAGCGAAGCCGCCACCTTACCCTAAGTCATTTTAACGTATGCCGCAGTAATAAAAGACCCCGTATCTTTACGGCCGCGGCCGATGCCACTCATTTTGTCTATTGCGGCGGCAAGATCACCATACAGGAAAGCCTTTTCGAAAATCAGCTGGATGACGCAGTCAATATCCATGGTATCTACGCTCGCATCAAAAAGGTGCTACAACCCGGTTGTTTTGTAGCAGAATTGGTTCATCCTATGCAAAAAGGGGTCTGTTTTGCAGAAATAGGTGAAATGCTCCGTTGCGTAGACCATCAAACCATGTTGGAGACCGGACAGGCAACCATAAAGAGCTATTCTATGCTGAATCGAGATTACTTCTATATGGAACTGCAAGAACCGGTCGATGGGCTCATCGAGGGCAACTCTATAGAAAACATCTCATGGGTGCCGAATGTAGAAATTTCCCGCTGCACTTTTCGAAACAACCGCGCGCGGGGACTGCTGCTCACCAGCGCAGGGAATGTTCTGGTGGAGGGCAATCTCTTTCAGGTACCGGGCGCAGCCATACTGATGGAGGGAGACGCCAGCAACTGGTTTGAGAGCGGGACGACACAGAATATTGTAATAAGCGACAACACCTTTGATAATTGTTCTTATGTTCCTGATTGGGGGTATGCGCCCATTCAGGCGACTCCACGCTATCAAAAAACAGTGCCAAACCGCTTTTATCATCAGTTCCTTATGCTCGACGGCAATCGTTTTCTCTGTTTTGATGACCGTTTGTTGCATCTGGAAAATGTGGGGAGAGTCTGTTTCACTCACAACAAAGTACAAAAGACAACAGCTTTTCCGTCCCGAAAAGGCAGACCTGTTTTCAATAAAAATTGTGGAGAATTGGTGCAGTTATAATTATAAAGCTTAGGATAGAGGCAGCCTGAAATAGAAAAGGAGGATCTTATGAAAACGAGCATATTCTGGAAGAAACTTCTCACAAGCACGCTGTGCATTAGCATAATTGCATCGATCGGCAGTGGTACGACCGTGTACGCAGCCGATTACCCTGCAAACCCGCCGGATAAAGCAGAGTGGCAGCTGGACTTTGCGGATGAATTTGATGGGCCAGAACTGGATAAGACCAAATTTACAGACAATTACCTTACCCACTGGACCACCCTGGAGCAAAGCAAAGCCAACTATACCTTTGAGAACGGAAATTTGGTGCTGAAAATCGACAAGGATCAGGGCGGATGGCGCCCCGGTACCGTACAGATGATTTCCAGCATTGCCACTGGGATGCGGGACGGATTGCACCGGTTTGGCAACGATGTTGAGATGGTAGACCATCATCGCGCCAACACCAATTATGAAACCAAATACGGCTACTTTGAGCTCCGTGCCCGCATTCAAGGCGGCCCCGGTATGCACTGCGCTTGGTGGATGGTTGGCAACCAGGACAATGCAAATGAAGTAACCGAGATCGACATTTTCGAAATTCTGGGCAAGGAATGTGGCGCCAACCGCAGCAAGGTAAATGTGTCGGTACACCCTTGGGCAGATCCGGCCAGCCGGGAGCAAAGCCTGAACTATTATGCCAATGCCGATTTAAGCAATGAATTCCATGTTTACGGCTTCGAATGGGATGAAACCGGAATGAAATTCTATTTTGACAACCAGCTTGTCAAGCAGACTTCACAGACTCCCAATTATAAAATGACAACACTTTTGGGTATTTACGAGGCGCCAAACTCTTGGACAGGCATCCCCGACCCCAATGCGCTGTATCCCAAAAAGTTTGAAATCGACTACTTTAGGGCATACAAAAGACCTGCTATGATTGAGCAGGAAAGAACCCCTGCTGCTGGTGAAAATCTTGCCCCCTACGCAGTGAAGGGCTCTGACAAAAGCTGGGATTGGAACAACCCTCCCAGCAACGCAGGCGATAATAATGCATATACCTGTATGCAGAGCAAAGATAACGTCACATTTCCGCAGTACATTTATTTTGACTGGAAAGATGGGCAGGATTTTGATACAGTTGCATTGAAATCCTGGTATGCACAGGGTCAGGCACCAACCAACTGGGATGTGGAGGTGTCTGCTGACGGTGAAACGAATTGGAGTACGGTAGCATCCTCCGGAGATATGACATGGAATACCAACACTGTGGATATTGAAAGCAAAGTACTTGCCTTCAGCAAAGTTACCGGTCAAAAAGCAATGCGGCTGAAAATCAATAGTGCCAATACCGCTTGGAAGCATTTCGCCATCAATGAGGTAATCGTAAAAGATTCCTCTACACCCTGCGTCGGTACAAATATTGCAAATGAAGCTATCCCCATCATGAACAGCGCCGATGCAGGATTTCTGACGGATAATAACTTGGGCAAAGCCACACAGAGCAAAGATAATCTGGCAATGCCGCAGTACATAACTTTAAGCTGGGCTACCCCTGTCAGCTTTGACCGTGTAAAGATGCACTGCTGGTACGCCCAAAGCCAGGCGCCCACCAATGTCGATATTGAGACATCGGCTGATGGAACCGCCTGGATGACGGCGGCAAACAGCGGGGATTTAGTTTGGCACTCCAATGATAAGACCATTGAGAGCAAGGATTTTACGTTTACCAGCGTGGAAAATGTAAAACACCTCCGCATTAAAATCAATTCGGCAAATCTTGATTGGAAGCATTTTGCCATCAATGAGTTGGAAGTGTTTGATGGCGCCAGTAGCATATTACCTTAATTCAGCTATCTTCTTCTACTATTCCAGACGACCCCGAGCGGAAAGCGCGAGGGGGCGTCTGGCCATAAAAAGGAGCATTAAACAAGAGAGGATGACGGCAGTGGAGCTACGCTTTTTAGAAAAAGAGTATTGGTATGGGGGCTATGTAACAGAGGGTGTTCGCCAACCGTACGGGGCGGAAAGTGATGTGGTATTGGACCTTACGCAGAATTCAACTCCGAATCAGGCTATGCCATTGTTTGTATCTACCCATGGCCGCTGGCTTTGGCAAGATCGTGGATTCCCTGTTCAGTTTAAAAAAGGGGTAATCGATTGCCCTGATGATGTGGAAATCGGCAAAGCGGGAGACAGCTTGCGCACAGCGTATTCCGGTGCGATGAAGAAGCACTTCCCGTTTCATCCCTGTCATCTGGCACCTCAGATGTTTCAAACCCCGGTGTATAACACGTGGATTGAGCTGACCTTTTACCAGACGCAGCAAGCCGTATTAAACTATGCTGAAAACATTGTGAGAAATGGGCTGCCCGCCGGAGTTTTAATAATTGATGATGGCTGGAGCGACTATTATGGTAAGTGGAGTTTTTCCAGGGAGAGCTTTTCTGCGCCGGAGCAGATGCTCCGACAGCTGCATGAATGGGGGTTTTTTGTGATGGTATGGGTTTGCCCGTTTATCACGCCGGACACTCTGGTTTACCGCGAATTGAAGGAACAGAACCTCCTCGTAAAAAATGGATGCGGTGAAGTGCACATTGCTCACTGGTGGAACGGATGGTCGGCTGTTCTTGATTTATCCAAGGCTGCAGCCCGCAGCTGGCTGGATAAACAGATGGATGAGCTCCGGAAATTGGGTGTGGATGGCTTCAAGTTTGATGCGGGTGATAGCACCTATTACCCGGTTGATGGTGAAATCTCTCCTGATGGGCATTCAGGGTTCTGGGCAGCTTATGGAGAACGCTTTCACTTCAATGAATTTCGCGTTACAACCAAAGCAGGGGGATGGTCGCTGATGCAGCGGCTTTGCGATAAAGACCATAGCTGGGGCGAAACGGGCTTGGCCGCGCTGATTCCAGATGCTTTGATACAAAACCTGACGGGGCACCCTTTTTGCTCCCCAGATATGATTGGCGGGGGAGAGTACCGCAATTTTTTAAGCCAGACCTCGCTTGACCCGGAATTGTTTCTTCGACATACAGAGGTGGCCTGCTTAATGCCGGTAATGCAGTTTTCTGCTGCGCCGTGGCGTGTGCTCTCCTCACCATACTTTGATAGAATTAAAAATCTTGTACAGATACGAAATAAATATTGGGAGGAAATCAACAGGGCGATACAGCTTTGCCGAGAGACCGGAGAACCCATTTTGCGACCGCTGGAATATGAATTCCCCAATCAGGGGTGGGCGCAGGTGATGGACGAGTTCATGTTAGGTGATGCCCTTCTCGTCGCCCCGATACTTGTTAAGAATACGAATGTAAGGCAAGTAGCAATTCCGAAAGGCTGCTGGGGCTGGAAGGATGCTATCATTGAGAGCACGGGTATGATATTGGAAATAACCACCGAACAAGGGGATTTAATTGTTCTAAGAAAGCTATAGCTAGTAATAAACTATCAATCCCTAATGCCGATAAATTGTACATAATGGAATTTTATATTATGTACAACTATACCTATAAAGAAAAAGCGCTCCGCCTTTAGCATGTTGAATATCCATTTTTATAAATGATAAGGAGCGATACAAAATGCAAATAGATGAATTCTGTAGCAGGATAAAGCTTTCTTCTGATGCAATTGATAATATAAGTACGCTTGCTTTCGATGAAGAACTTTATCAAGTGAAGAAGAATCAATTATATTCTGATAAAAAAGCTTTTTATCAGGAATTTGATCACAGCCTGAAAGTGAGCGTATTTTCCTTCAATATTACATACGCTTCGCTATGGACATAAGAGCACAATATACAGAAAAGGGTATTTCAGAAGAGGTATACTGGGATACATTTTCTGATATTACGTTATGGAAAAGAAAATGCTTTCAAAATATTGGTATTTATGGATTACAGGAGTACGACTGGCTATCGTTGCATTTGCAGCTCAAATTATTCCGCCTTGGCCGATTGCAGTTTCAGCCTATGCCCTTTCCTTTTGAAATACAAGATGCTGCCTGCCCAAAGAAAGGACAGATTGTCCTAAACTACATATTCCCGAGGGCGAAAAGCTGTTTTCAGAGCAGATGAAATTCTCTTATCTTAAAGCTATCGATTTTTTTAAGTTGGAGCCGATGTAGTTTTTATGCGGGTCTTGGCTACTGAGCCCGGCATTGCCTCTGCTGTTGGATTCAGACTCGAACATCCTAAATTTTCAAAAAGAATACAAGATCTTTACCATTGATCTGCAGGAGCGTCAAGCGGAAGAACGAATTTTTGGATTTATTTCGGAAAACAAACAAAGCTATCCTGAAGATACCTGTTTGCAAAAAGCTGCAAAAAAATATTTACTACAAGGAAATAAAATCCTTTTTGCTTGGGGTATTCGTGAAAATAAATGCTTTTTATGAAGCAATTTGTATGAATTATTTCTGGATTAACCGCAGAACAAAATCATAACCAGTCTGATAAATGGGGAGTGTTTTATTATGCCAAAAAGAATTTATACAACAGAACTGATATTAGAAATAGTGGATGCAGTATATAGGTGCATATAAGAATCTTACATATAAGCCAGGCACTCCTCCGTCACCTACGATTGTCAAACCACTTGTAGGTAAAACCAAACTAGCGGGGACTCAAGTGATAGATGCTGCCCATATTTTGAGTTTGATTGGTTCTAAAGTTGGTAGCGTGCACGGTATTCAAACTGTTGATGATGAAACTTTGCGAATAATACATGAGCAAATACAGGAACTTAGTAATATGGGTGAAGATGGGCAGGCAGCGCTCTTAAAAGAGTTTGTGGATACGGAGTTGGTCCCTGGAAATTTACTAAGTAGCATAAATTTCGATGAATCTTTTGAGGCATAGAAAAAAATTAGACAAAAAAGGGGTGTAGATGCTTTTGCTGAAGTGTGGGGGTTAGATGCAGAGTTGCTTAGCAAATCTGTATCCTCATATCCTGATTCTCGGTCAGATGTTATCCCATATATTGATGAACTAACTAAAAGTGTTGATTTTGATAAGGCAACAAATAAATCTGCGGGGAATAGGTTAAGACACATTATGAAATTGACTAAGGAATTGCCTACCTGGATAGCAGAAACTAAGCAAAAATATAGCTAATATTGTGAAATTAAATAAGAATTAAGATTTAATTAACCAAAAGGGACCAACAGTTACAGAATATATAACTGTTGGTCCTTTATTTTATACAACAAATTCCCACATATTGCTACAAAAGGATAGACAGTGTTATTTAGCACTGTCTATCCTTTTGCTTCAACGAACCAGCGGGTGTTATCCTCAAAAAATAAATACGTTTCATGCCCTAATATGCGGCAGGTATAGCGTATCCCCTGCCCACCCACTTTGAGCGATGCAGCAGGGCGGACATCAAGCACTCTATCAACCTCAAATTTTCGTCCGTCCACCCACTGAATTTCAAGCGGCGTTACATTGCCGCTTGAATCGAACTTTGCTGTCACATCAACATAAGTTCTTTTCACCTTTTATCACCTCAAATAGCTTACAGGATGTATCGTGTGATCGCCCTTTGGGTTAAAACTTGTTAGGGCGGTGTCCTGCAACACTACAGCCCTCTGTACGCAAAAATGCCCATACCTTCGGCGCAGCCAATCCACAGTACCCTCTAGTACTTCAAGTTCCTCGCGACGTTGTTGATTGCAGAACATATCCAGCTGGATACTCTCGTCACCATGACTAAAATCGGTTACACTTACGCCAATGCTGCGGATGGGGCGATACCACTTGTAATTGTCTGCAAAAAGCTTCATTGCGATTTGGGTTATTTCGGATGCTAAACACGTAGGGTGCGTAATTTTAATTTGCCTCGTAAAACTGTATAGCTCACTATCTCTTATACTGATAGACACAGTTTGCCCTTTAAAGCCCTGCTCACGCATTCGTGCTGCCACACTTTCAGCAAGTACGTAAAATACCATTTTTACGTCGTTATCATCCTCTAAATCACGTGGGGTGGTGGTGCTGTTGCCGATTGACTTGATAATAGCAAGGTTATTATAACGGGCGACAGGGGAGGTATCCAAACCATTTGCAAATACCCAAAGCATATCGCCATATTTACCAAACCAACGTCTGAGATGCTGTGGGTCGGTGTGGGCAAGGCTGCCTATGGTATTGACGCCGTAGTTGTGTAGTTTATTTGCAGTAGCCCTGCCCACATAGAGCAAATCGCTTGCGGGCAGAGGGTAAACAATATCTTTATAATTTTCTTTCGTAATTACCGTAATGGCATCGGGTTTCTTGTAGTCACTGCCGAGCTTTGCAAAAATCTTGTTGAAACTCACACCGATGGAAACGGTAACGCCCATTTCGTCTCTGACACGCTGGCGTATCTTTTCAGCAATCTGCTCACCCGTACCGTAAATTTTACTGCCTGTTACATCTAACCAACATTCATCGATGCCGAACGGTTCGACTTGGTCGGTATAATCAAGATAGATGTTTCTTGCCAGTTGGCTAAATCGCAAATAAAGCTTAAAATTCGGTGGTAGCACTACAAGCTTTGGGCATTTTTGTTTTGCTTGCCAGATTGCATCGCCAGTTTTGATATCAAATCTTTTGGCGATATAGTTTTTGGCAAGGATAATACCGTGACGCTGTTCTACATCACCGCCAACTGCAACTGGCTTTTCGCGTAGTTCGGGACGATGTAGACATTCTACCGAGGCATAAAAATTGTTTAAATCCACATGTAAAATCTCTCTATCCAATTTTTCACCTCCACAAAAAGAACATATGTTTACTATGCCGTTAGTATACCGCTATTTTAATTGCAAATCAATGGAATCTATTGTAAATAGCAAAAATGCTGTGCATAATAAGATAAGAGGTGATTGTTATGTGTGGCAGATATAGCCTATTTACCGATGAGCAAAATGAAGAAATTCGCAATATCATCGAGGAAGTAAACAAAAAATATTATGGCAGTGATATAAAAACGGGTGAGATTTATCCAACAAATATTGCTCCTGTGCTGGTAGCCAAAGGGCAGCGGCTCGAGCCTGCGCCGTTAATTTGGGGATTCCCGCATTTTAAAGGCAGCGGTGTGATTATCAATGCCCGTGCGGAAACCGCCGAAGAAAAGAGGATGTTCCGCGACAGCCTTATTCGGCGGCGTTGTGTCATACCATCCACGGGCTTTTTTGAATGGCAGCATGACGAAAGCAAACAGAAGTATCGGTTTAACCTGTCCGATACTTCGACGCTTTATATGGCGGGGTTTTACAGCGAATTTAAAGGAGAACGGCGTTATATTATCCTTACTACCGATGCCAATCAATCTACAGCAGACGTGCACAACCGTATGCCTGTTGTACTGCAAAAAAGTATGCTCAATGACTGGGTGTTTGACAGCGACAAGGCATTAAGCATTCTGCATCGTGTACCGCCGATGCTTACGAAAGTACCCGTATAATTGCTACTTTTCTATGAATGGCTCAATTACAAGCTGCCCTTTGTCGTTCATCCACAGTACAAGGGTTGCAACTTCACCTAACCCCAGCTCGTCAACAATTTCAAGCGGTAGCCGAAGCCGATAATCGTTGTTCAGTGTGACACTGCGATAATACACATCGTTTTGTGCAGAGCACGGATAAATATTGCGTTGTTTTTCATTTGGCATGGTTTTAAATCTCCATTCTTAAAATATTATGGCTTTTAGCCTGTCTGTATTTTACAGCTGAAAATAAAAAAGCACCGTCAACAAATACGGTGCGAATTAACAAACAAGGTCAAGACCAATATATTTATTTGCAAGTTGAATTATATAAAATTCATAAAAGCACGTTGGCCGACCTTGTTATGTTTGATTTTATGCAAGATTAGTTGTTTGCTCAATCACCCATTATCTAAGTTTAGATAATACTATCCTAGAACATGATAATATTATCTTTTCAGTTGCAGTAAACAGTGGGTATAGTTACTGCCCCCGCAAAAGAGTACCACTCAAATCAAAAGATAAAACCCCATCTTATGATGTAATCTATTGACTGTTTTGGTAGGATAAGCTATACTGTAACTAAACTTGGTAAAATAATTTTTTGCTACGCGGGTAACCTTTTGTGAGAGGGTTGCCCGTATTTTCTTTTGTGCTTTTTTCGCAGCAATTACAAGGCGCAGCATGATGGCGCGCAGGGCAGGGGTAAAGACAACATGCCTGTTATGCCCGATGCGGTTATCGGTTTTACGGTCGTAACGCTCTTTGGATAAATACAAATGCTGCTGAAGATAAGTAACTGCATCAATGACGGTGCGCTTTGACATGTGTAATGCGGATACCATCTGTGACAGGCTGGGTACAGCTTCAAGGCTCTTATTGCATCTGCATTTGAGTAAGTATGTATAGACCTTAAAAACGCTTTTAGGAAGCTTATAGGCATGAATATTGACGGGTAACTTCGTGTACCCGCCAGTGAACGATTCGAGGGTGTAGCCGTTGGCAATTTGCTCGCCTGTTTTACGGTTGCGGCATGTGTGGATAAAGATAAGCCCTTTGTTTTTGAGTGCCTTTGTAGCACGTGATACAGTGCCGGCAGTCGCGCCGATGAGCTGCGCAATGGTGCTGTGCTTGACGATGCAGCGACCAAAAATATTGGCATGCTTTTGCAAAGCAGTATATACCATTAGCTCTGTTGCATTTAGATTGTAGTTAAAAACGGCATCGGGTAGTTTGATATAGCGGTTCATATTGGCACTCCTTTCATAAAAATAAGACACTTGGTATACCAAGTGTCTTTAAAGTTTGACTCACTTAAAAAACTGTATGATATTCTTTTTCCCCTTGTTCAACCATTTCTCTAGCTCTTAGAGATATATCATATTGCATTTCACTATTTATTTCTCTTTCCAAAGTAGTATTGTTAGTGAGATTAAAGACATAGATTGCATTGGGAACAAGAACATATACCCTATTGAATTTATAGCTTTCATTAGAACAAATATTGAGCATCTCCCAAAGGGCTGATTTCCTCATTTCAGAATTGGCAAATATATCTGAAAAAATAAATAGATATTGTTCGCGGAAAGACTTATATTTTTTTAGCTTTTCCATTTTCAATTTTAACGTACATAAGATTCTGTTGAAATTATCATTGCCGGATAAACCACTTAAAATTCCATCAATTTTAGCACCACATTTTTTTATTTGTTTTTCTATTTTTTTCTTTCCAATATCATCTTGCTCGGGCAATTTTGAATATAAATTTTCCGCTTCTCTATGTTTTGGGTTGACTGAAGATACGACTTCAACCCCAATATCTAATTGCTCATTCTGTAAATCAGGTTTGTCTGAAATAATCAAGTCATAAAATTCTCTAGGGAATAATTCTTCTAAAAAAATTTTTGCGAGACATTCATCGTATTTCGGTTTTGTATGCTCAGGAAGAGGCTTGTCTTTTTCGATTGCCATACTAAATTCTATCCTTTCATTAAAATCGTAAATATATGTTCCATCTTATACATATTCACGGCATATATCTAGTTTATCATACTCAAAATTAAATATCTACTGACTAATAATAGCCTTGCAGGTTAACCGCAAGGCTATATTATATCATCCAAACATACCTTTGGTAAGCTCGAATTGTGTATTTGCAATGCTCTTGATGTCCTCCGTTGACATACGAGCAATAGGTGATACTTCATTTCTGCGATTTAGGTTGTAGTTTTCCATTTTAGGCAGATAGTCGGCGTAATACGGTAATTTCGTCCTCATAGGTGGGCAACCTCCCGATTTAATAATGATGTACTCACCAAACGGGATGCGGATAATTTCACCCGCTGAAAGCAAAGGCTTCGCCATCATTTGTACGGTCTGCGAGCCGCCCTTGCCCATCGATACGCTGCCGCTTTGCACCGTGTGGTTATCAAGTATCTGCGATATCTCTTTGGCACTATCGTAAGCCTGTGGTGCCACATAGGTGGTAACAGTGATTTGACAGGTTTCTCGGATGATTTTTGCTGTGGTTTGGTTATAGCTCTTTTGCAATTGAGCCAAACTTTGCAATGCGGGCATAATGCGTATTCCCGCACTGCGTGCCGCTGAAAATAGCACGTCCACATTTTTGATTGTGGGCATATTACCAAACTCATCCCAAAGGCATAGCACCTGTCGAGGCAGCACTCCCGTGCCGTTTGTCCTTGCCTGCTCAATGAGGTCGTTGAGGAAATACCGCAAAAACAGTGTGCCGAAAAAGTATCTTGTCGGGTTCTCATCGGGACAGATGATGAAAACGGCAGTGGGTGTATCAATAAAGCTAACATCGTCAATTTCGGGTGAGTGCTTTGAAATCATCTGCTCCATCTCTGCGTCTATCAGCCCCACCAGCTTGCCGAGTGCAGATGAAAAGATATTCATTGAGCTACGGAAGTCTGCGGACATTGCGGGCCCGACGTACTGCTTGATACGAGGGTTGTCAATGTGCTCCAACAGCTCCTGTAGTTTGTTCTTTTGGTTTGGATTCGCGGCATCGCTGTCCACTGTGCCGTTTAAATCAATGATAAGGTTAAACACCGACAAGATGTGCTTTTCATCTTCGTTTACCGCGTACTCACTTACCAACAATATAATGCCTGTGATAAGTCCTTGTGCCGTTTCATTAAAATACGCAGAGGCATCACTGGTGTTTTGTGTATCGATGTTATAGACGATGCTCTGTGCAAGGATTTTGGCATATCTTTCTGCCTTGCCGTAGGCAATCAATTTATCACGCTCATTCGTGGCGTTACGATATGCATGCATATTTTTATTTACGTTATTTAATAAATTAAAGTTGTAACTTTTAAAAGGTTCGCGCAAATTAAGATAAACGATGTTATAGCCGTGCTTTTCCAAAAACGTACCGCAAAGACGGATTGCATCACCTTTTAAGTCGGTTACAATCATGCTTGCCCCTTTGCCGTTGGTTTTTTTATTTACAATGGCATTGTACATAATAGTTGGTAGTATATTTCTTGTTGTTTTACCGCAGCCAGGAGGTCCGATGAGCAGGGCACTCATGTCGGAGGTATCAACAATCCATTCGCCCTTGTCGGTTCTGCCCAAAACAAAGCCCGATTCCTTTTCCTTGCCCATTGGCAGCACTGCATTATATTCGCGTATTTCTTTTTCAGTCGCCCAACGTGCCTTACCGTACTGCCCGTCACCCGCCTCTTTTGCCTTGATGTTCTTCAGGTCGTAATTCGGTAACCATGACATTAGCAGCGTCATCGCCGCTGAGAGAAATAATTTTATATACCAATGCTTTGGGATGGTAATCAAAAATGCTACCATCCCAATATTTTTTAACCCATGTACAGGCAAATTTAGTATCCAAGTGGACGCGATATAAAAAAACACAAAAAATAAAGATAAGGCGATTCGTTTCTCCACCTTATCCATTCCGTAAAACATATTAACTTGTTCCTTTCTTTTTCAAATTTTTAAATAGTTGTTTTTTATCCCCTCCTCCTACTGTATTTGTTGGATGAAATTTACGAGTTCATCTGTTGTAACCCCCTGTTGCTGGGCAGGGGTTTGTGTCTGATACTGTTTTTGCTGTTGTTTTACTTCCTGCTGTTGGCTTTGTTCTATGTGGCTTTCTACAACCTTGTCGACACCTCTTATGACATAGGTCGCAGCACGATTGACTTTTGCTAGCGTGTTTTCCAACGTTTCCAACGTGAAGCTGGCTTTATTTTCTCCAACGTCAGAAAAAAGTTCGCGCACCTCTTGAAAAGTAGTCGTCAAAGTTTCCCCATCTGCCATGCTTACTGGCTTTTCAAAGGATGTATGCAAGGTTGCAGAGAGCATACGGCTTTCAAAAGTCTGAAGCTTTGCAGGTGATTCGGATGTTAGAGTAATAATTGCATCGGACAGACTGTTAATGTATTTTGATACTTTCTGTGAGTCATGCAACTCGCGATTGATTTTGATGGTGTTGGATTCCTTGTCGTAAAAACTGTCGATGGCGAGTCCATTCATAGCAACTTCTTCTGTTTTAATGCCGAGACTACCTGTGGTGCGTGTCATAGCGGTAAATTCAATAAGGTTTTCGTAGGTGTATTCCGTTTTTTGCTCCATATCCAATATCATTTGACGTTGGCTTTTGGTTATGTCAAACTGCTCGATGTCAAAAACACGATTAAGCCCATATTGTATTTGTCGATTGATAGGTAATTTACCCGATACAATTTGCAGCTGTTCTGCCGTGGCTGCATCCTTAGCCAGTACTCGTTTTCCATCTTTTTCAAAGTACGCTTTAACGGACGCAGAATATATATAAATTGGTTTCTGCCCTTTCTTTACGCGTATGCCTAGCTTGCTGAGTTCCATTTGTGTATACAACTTGGTTGCACTAGGGTTTTGCAGTCGGATAGCTACCGCATTTTCTAAGCCGTATTTCATCAAATTCTTATCCAACAGCAGGCGATTGATATTACCGTCCAACAGCAAATCATCTAACCGACGGGTTACAGCGTTTCTCAGCTCAGGCAAAGTAATAGGTATTGGAGCAAGATTGGCGGACTGCTGAGCTAGATCAAGTAGCTGCAGCAGTTTTTTGTCTGCCTTCTGCTCATTTGTTAGTACTGATTTAACTTCTTCCAGCTCGGACAAATAATTTGCCTTTGCTTCAAAAGCCGTAATATCAGATTGCTTCTGAACATTTTTTAGATAATCGGAAAACATAGGGATTTTCTCGGGGGATAGAGGTAAGGTTTTGTTAGCAGGTTTATCATCTCTGATTATATTTTCCCTCTGAGAAATGGTGCTTCCGCGCATAACATCTACGATACTTTGTGCCAAAGAGTTTGCCGACATATCGTATGACAGTTTACTGCCTTGCCAAGTGCCTTTTGTATGGTTAATGCCGTTGAGCAGCTTGATGCCTTTTGCTGGTGGCTCCCACTGAATAAGGTTTTGGGTGTAGTCATCCAGCAGATAATCGTTTGGTCGGATACCATCCGGCACAAATTCTTTCTTATCTCTGCCGTAGGGGACAAAAATACGATGAGCGGCGTCGATTTCCGGCAAATGTTTATCAAGCGACTGGTTTTTCTCGTCCAACGCGTGTTTGCTGTCCGAAAGGTAAGCCGAAAGGAGGAACACTTCTATTGCTGGATGGTTACGGATAATCTCTTTGATAGCCTGTACCACGTTTTCCATTGGTTTGAGGTTTGCAAAGTA
The DNA here is from genome assembly GCF_003814745.1 of Hydrogenoanaerobacterium saccharovorans. Taxonomy (NCBI): domain Bacteria; kingdom Bacillati; phylum Bacillota; class Clostridia; order Eubacteriales; family Oscillospiraceae; genus Hydrogenoanaerobacterium; species Hydrogenoanaerobacterium saccharovorans. The sequence goes on from NZ_RKRD01000001.1 coordinate 527,379, forward strand.
GCCTGGCTCATACAAGGTATCCAAACAATCAACATGCTTAAATTCGACCAATGTACCATCTTGATCGACGAACAGACGCTGTTTTGGATTAATGTAGTTCATGTCAAAAAACTGCGCTCGGAAATCCTCAGAAAAACTGTACCGTTTGTCCAGTTCTTCAGGTGTAAGCGTTTCTTCAATATAATCGTCGGGACCTCCATGATATCGAACCGTAAAACTTGAGTTCTCAGCATCGTAGGAATGGAATTCCAAATTGGCGGCAGGGTCATACAGCACCTTTCCAACAAAGGACTGCCAATGCTTTTTCGTGCGATACTTTCATCTGAAAAAGAAAAGGACTCCCTTTCCAGAGAGTCTTTGGGCTGATTTATTTGATTTTTGTTATCAATCATTCTCTTGTACCCCCTGCAATACATTTCCGTCCTCATCCAACTTGAGGGTGAGCGGTGTTGCAAAGGTATTTACCGTTGGACTCAACTCTGCCAGCTGGCGGTGCGTATCATCGCCGATGGCGTCGAAGCTGTCACGCATGAGCTTACAAAAAACTTGTAGTCCCTCACTGTAAATTGTGTATTGGATGTGTTCTTCGTCCTCGTACACAATTTCAATGAGACGAAAATCAAAATGGGAAATGATACGGTTGCGTTCTTCCAGCGTAGAAATTTTGTCTCGCGTTTCGTCAGACACAGGTTCCAGTTCCTTAAGAACTTCAACTTGCCCAAAAAAGAAAAATTCTCTGTCCTCATCCATAAGACTGTGATAAAAGTACTTGCCCGTATCCGTCTTGTAAATTGCCATGTTGTCAACAAAGTAACAGCAGCTTGCGGTTTCGTTTTCAATAAGATTTTTGTAGTAAGGGAAGGCTGTCAGCGTTTCGATGCTTGGGTTTTGATACATTTTGTCATTCCTCCGTTTGTTAATAAGATATTGCATCATCGTGGTCAAATGTTTGAGCCACAAATTGCTTTCGGTTTTTAAATTGCTTTTGAGCCTTGAATGAGGCTCTTTGATTATGCTCTGCATAGCGGTTCATATTTTGGCTTTGTCCGTTTAAAATACGGGCGAGGTCGTGGAACAGAGCCTTTGCCAGTTGGCAGCACCTCATGGTGCGGTATCGGTGCAGTATCTCTGCTTTGTTTTGGATGACATCCTCAACAACCTCTCTGATATGCATTGTATCATATTTGTTGTTCTCCTTTCTGTAAAATAAATTTTCAAATATTTGTTGATATTCACCTGCTGGGCGCGGGACTCCTTGCTTTTGCAGCTGAGATAAAAAAGATTGATAGAGTTTTTCTTTTTCTGCTACAAAGTCAAAATCTTTGCAGGAAAGCATTTTTAATATTTCGTCAAGTTGAGCAATCCCGCGTGCATCCATTTGATATGCGGAGAATAATTGCAGGATTTGTTGATTGCCTGTTACAAGTGCACCGCTCAAGTGTCGATAGAGCTGAGAGCGATATTCTTTTAGTTCGGGCATTTCACGGAGAATTGCTTTTGCGTGTTCTTCTTTTACATTCTTTCCAAAGCTTTGGATAATGAAGTTAACCGATGAGCTGCTGTCACCGAGGTAGATATCACTGCGCAATCGTTCTTCCAGTTCCAGCACCATGTTCGGGTCACTGCAATGCTCTTTGAATTTCGCTGCCATTTGTGTAATGGCTTTTTCAAGTTCATCTTCCAACGGCTTGTCGTAAATCAGCTTAAACAATTTGGTAGTTGCTTTTTCAATTTCGACCGCATTTGTTTCCTCTGTGTTAAAAAGCTGGTTCAGTTCATACGCCGCTTCAACAATTTTTTTATTATGCCAACAGTTGCGCAGTCTTTTTGATATTGTTTGATTGACACATGCAAACACATTGCGATATTCATGTGTTATTTGTTGATAATAGCTTTCGCTGAGATTTTCGGAGTACTTGGATATCAAAAAATTCACAGGTAATTTGCTGTCAGCTGAAAAGATGTTCTGCTTATGTTGCTTGATAAGTCGCAGCGCATCTTCTGTTCCAAACTTCTCTTTGAGTTGTGCATAGATGGTGTTAGTATGAGTGTCCAATGCATCTTTGAATTCGATGCTTGTATCGTACAGCATTTTAAGAATGTCTACTGCGTGCTGGGAGTTGCCATCAATATGCATCAGCTCCAGCTCTTGGCGGACAAACTGCGCTAAGATGGAATTGCTTTCATCCGTAAGTGATGAGCCAAGGCAACGAAAGAGAACTTTGTGCAAAGGCTTATTTATTTCTTTGTCCTTTGCCACTTTGCGGCAATATTCCTCTTTAATGTTCTTGCAAAAGCTTTGAATGCGATAATTTACAGGGGAACTGCTATCCCCGAGGTAAATTGCACTGTAAAGGCGTTCTTCCATCTCCAGCACCATATTCGGGTCACTGCAATGCTCTTTGAATTTCGCTGTCATCTGTGTAACGGCTTTTTCAAGTTCTTCTTCCAACGGCTTGTCGTAAATGAGTTTAAACAGGTTGGTGGTCGCTTCCTCAATTTCGGCCGCATTTGTATCATCAGCATCCATAAGCTGATGGAGTATAAATGCTGCATCGACGATTTGGGGATTTTCCCAGCAGTTACGCAATCTTGTTGATACAATCCCGTTAACATCGGAAAAAACATTACGGTTTTCATAAGTAATTTGCTGATAGTAGCTTTCGCTGAGGTTTTTAGCATAATTGGAGATTAAAAAATTAATCGGCAGTCTGCTATCAGCTGAAAACAGATTCTGTTTATGTTGCTCAATAAGGCGCAGTGCTTTTGCTGTTCCCAATTTTTCTTTGAGCTGTGAATAGATGGTATTGGTATGCGCATCCAGGATATCTCTAAAGTTCTCATCTGTATCGTACAGCATCTTCAGTATGTTTGCTGTGTGCTGCCGATTACCGTCACTGTGCATCTGCTCCAGCTCTTGCCGAACAAACTGTGCTAATACGGAATTACTTTCATCTGTAAGTGATGAACCGAGCCGATTAAACAGAGCTTTGTGTAAGGGCTTATTTATTTTTTTGTCTCTTGCGACTTTACCGTAAAGGTATTCGTCCAAATGCTCTGCAAATTGTACGACAGTATAATGCGGTCGCATTAAGCGGCGCACGTTCAGCAGATTATCGTCAAGCCGTTTGCAGTATTTTTCGGCAGTTTCTTGATTGTCATAGTTTTCATAAAACACTTGATGATAGTTTGCTTTGTACGTGTCAAATTCATCATAAAATTCTGCATCATGGCACAGCTGAGAAAAAACAGGTTGCACATCGGTACACAGCAGGTTGGATACTTCATCGTTGCTGATGTACTGAGCGATTTCTTTTTTAATATACCGAATGTCTTTTAACAGTTCCGATATTTCTTTGTTTTCGTAAAGGTTATCCATCACTTTATATATTGCTTTGTTTAGTGGGCTGTTAAATTCGCGGTATGCACTCAGCAGCTGGTAGTATTTTTGGTCATCCAGTGTTTTTGCAAAATAATAGATATAGTCGTGCGCATCGTTGGTTCGATGTAAAGACCACATATTTTGCTCGAACTGATGCAGATATTTGTCTACCTGCTCCTCATCATACTTGTGGATGAGAGCCTTGCGTGTGTTATGTATGAGCTGATCTGTTCCGGCACGAAAATCATTGTCGGTGTGGTAGATGGTGCTCAAGACATTGCGCACATGATTTTTACAGCCATCGCTGTATTTGTTTGTTTTTTCAACAGTTAGCAGATAGTTCAGTTCTTGCATTTCGTCCAGCACAAAGTTTTGCAGGGCGGTGTTGGTTGTTTTAGGATTAAATATATCGTCCAAAGCCTTGCGATACAGCTGAGAAAAAGATTTGTAGTTCAAACATCCCTTTTTGTTCTTTAAAAACTCCCTGATTTCTTTATCCTTGCTTGACTTTGTGGGTGAGCCGGAGGGATAATCGAAATTTCTTCCTTCAGCTGCTCGCTCTGAAGCAGGGGGATACTCAAGTTCCATCGGTGGCGGTGCACCTTCGTCATCAGGATAGGGGATACCATCAAAACTTTCAGTTGACACTACCAACTCTGAGGGAGTAAAATTGAAAATTTCCCCTTCAGCTGCTCGCTCGAAAATAGGGGGGTGGTACTCGGATTCCATCGGTGGCGGTGCATCCTCGTCATTGGGAAAGGGGATTTCTTCAAAACTTTCAGTTGACACAATCCCCTCTGCGGGAGTAGAATTGAAAATTTTCTCCTCAGTCGCTCGCTCCAAATTTAGGGGCGGGGTGGTCTGCTCGTTCAGTTCGACAACACACTTTACAATGGTGTTGTGATAAATACGCAGTTTGTCTTTGTCGGGGTGAAAAAACTCTTGCCTGAATTGCTCCAGCTTTTTTTCGATTACTTCAGGGTCAGCCACATAACCAGTGATAAACTCTTTCTGCAATTCACAGTATCGGTTAAACATTGCCTGCATATCGGCATCATTTTCGATTACCCAATGCAGGATGTCATCCACCTGTGTTTTCACTGCTTTGGGCAAATATCCGTATTGCTTTTTACCGTCCAGCACTTGCAGGTTGTCTGCTAGGTTCAATAGTTTATCCCCAAGTTCTGTGTGTCCGTAATCTTTGGAGTAACAGTTTTGCAGCAGTTGCTCCAATTCATTTTTCAGTTCACTGCGCTGTTGGTGTTTTTCTGCCTCCCGTACCTTTACTTCATCTTTAAAGATGGAGTTAAAAAACATAGATTTCAAGCTTTCACTGGCTCGCTGCATGCCTTGCTTGCCACCCTTAATAAACCCTTCACGTTTATCTTTGCTGTAAAACAGCAGATGCACATGCGGGTTATCTGTATTGTCGTGGTAGGCGCAATTCATCACCAAATTTTCAAGGCTGATGTTGTATGCCTTTGCAATTTGAGGTGCTTTGGAGACAATGAGGTTTTTCCAAGCGGCTCTATGGTCAAAGCCTGCCTCTTTGGCGGCAATGGTATCGAGCGAAATAATGTGTGACCACTTGATGCTGTCTTCACACTCCAATGCCATTGCTTTTGCGTCCTCGATGTCAATGTTACCCGTCAGCCCAAACAACCCGTGCCCATCTTCTTTTTCTACACCCTCACGTTCGGCTATGTAAGGCAGGTATTTAAAAAAGTCCAAATCCTCCATCTTGTGATAGCTTTTACCGTCACTGTTTAAAAGCAATTCTGAGTCATCCTGTACTTGTTGTAATTCGTGTACGCGGATGCTCTCCTGTGATTCATCCGTAAATTTGCAGTATGACGCGTAGCTAACAGTTTTGCTGCCCCCGTCTTTGTAGTCAAGCTTAATGCCTGCTACATTGGTAAGCGCTGAGTCGGTGAGGGTAATGCGGGTTTCGGAGTCTACCTCTAATACACCGCCATCCTTATAGACGATAAATTGCGCAGCAATTTTGTTTCCGGCATATTCAAGTTGGTTGAGGGTATGGCTAATGTCTTGGATGTATCCGCTTTTACAAATTAATTTTGGACTAGCCATCGATTATTTCATCCATTCTCAGCACTCGATTATTCTCTTTCAAAAAGTCCAACGCTTTCAGTCGATACACGTGTAAATCTTTCATTTTGACATCTAACGAATTTGCAAGGATTAGATTTTGTACAGCTGCCTGTATTGCCAGTTCGGACAAAACTCGGTTGGTTTTTTGATTGATGGAATTTTCGGCAGTGCGGAAAGTGCTTTGAATAATCTCAATGACTTGCTCGTTGAAAAAACTAGTTTTGTTTTGCATGTAGTAGTAATCACGGTAAAACTTCAATGCTGTTTCAATGATGTCAGTTTCCGTTTTGTTGGTCTGTTCCGCGGCAATGCATTTAATATCATTCGCAAGCTGCTCGTCAATTCGTATGCTTCTTTTTATTACTCCCATGATAGTTACCTCCTTGTTTAAAATTAAAAAGACACCGTCATACAAGATGGCGGCATCTTTTTAACATTAAATTAACTTTAGTGGAAAAATCCATATACTTTATCGTTTCATTTATTGCTATGCTACAGGATAAAGGAGAGGTGGCACGTTTGCCACCTCTCACCACCTCAGCCCGCAGTGCGGGCTGATATCAATGGGTGGCACTTTTGCCACCCATCATGCTTTTGAAAACCACGCTATAGGTGGCAGAAAGTGCGATAAGCTGATAACTAAAGCGTTTGTGCAGGTGGCACAAATATTAATCTTGCCACCCAATCTTTAAAAAATGGCTTAGGTATCAGTAATTTGTAGGTGGCAATATTGATATTCTTATTTCTTCATAGTATGATATGTATAAAACAATTAGGAAGCGGGAAAAGCATTGAAAAAGTATTTAATACCTATTAAATTGAAAACTAAACAACAAGATTTCAAAAATAATAAAAAAGTTTTAGATAATTTGATAAATAATTTACAATACAAATTTGAAAATAAAAGTACAAGTGTATTAATTTCTTGCAGTACTTTGCTTGGTGCATTTTGTGCATTCTTTATTCAATTTGTTTCTTATGTTTGGTACTATTCATATGCGTTGTATTTTAAAATTGATTTTGATTATGTTTTAGTAAATGAAAAATTTATTTTATATTCGATTGTTATATTTGCAATTTTATTTATAGTAATAGGTTACCCAGCTTACCATACTGTAAGAAGTTTTTTTATAAAGATACATCATAATTTTAAAATAAAAATCACACTATTTCTTATAATGCTTTTTTTATTTTTCCCTATAATAATAATGATGGTGTTACCTTTTACAGTTCAGGGTATATGGAATAAGTCATCTCCTGAACAGCAATCGATAATTATGCCCATATTTTTAGCTGCAGAATTTATTTTGGGCTTTTTATTTATTTTTAATTTGTTAGGCTTTGGTATATTTTCAAATACAAAAGAATTTGATTGTATTAGAGGTAAAACTTATAAAAACAAAAATAAAAAATGTTCAATAGGAGGTGTCATATTTACAGCATGTACTATTATATTTGCTATAATAGTTTATGTAGCAATTCTGTCTTATTCTAATGCTGCTTCAAAAAGCAAATTTGATATTTTAATTGAACAACCTCAGAATAATGATTTAAAACAAGTATGCTATGCGGTTTTATCAAAGAAAGATGGCTATTTATATGTAGTTGAGTGCAAAATAATAGAAGATAATAAAAGTAAAAAACTAGAACTCGAAAGCAGGAAACACAAACTATTGCAACAAGATCGCATAAATCTTATAAAAGAGACTTTTGATGAAGTTACTGTTTTCTAAAGCAATTATCATAAAACAAACCGTTGGGGAAACCAACGGTTTGTTTTATCTAAAATACTTCATTGGATTAACCGCCTTACCGTCAATCATAAGCCCGAAGTGCAGATGCGGCCCGAAACTGTAGCCTGTGTTTCCGACCGCTCCAATGACATCGCCTTGCTTTACTTGCTTGGATTGGTAGTACTGTTCTACGTTCGGTGCAAATTGTTTTATGGATGGAAACGCCGCAATATATGCTCCGCTCTCAAAGGTATCGAACCGAGAAAGGTGCGCATAAATCGCAGTCTTGCCATTGTCTGAACGAAGAAATGCAACCGCTCCATAGCTTACAATGGCACCGCTGTTGTTGCGCCATATGTAATAATCTACGCTGCCATCAAAGGCAGCTACCACAGGAGTGCCAATGGTTGCACCAATGTCAACACCTGCTCCGCGTCCCATACCGTGCCACCCTTGTGTGTAGTGAGCACCACCTTTCACAAGAGAGATAACACCACCCGTTAAAGAACCGTCATCACCAATAACAGGAACATCTTCTGTATCTTCTTCACCCTCGTCATAAAGTAGCTGAATGAACTCAATGTCATCCTCTGAAAATTCAAAGGGAGTAGTCCTTAACATAGAACTAATTTCTTCAGCAGATATAAAAAAATACACGGTCTTTTTGACCGTGACTGTCTTTGACTCTCCGCTCATCGGGTCATCGCTGGGAACATCCTTTTTTTCTGCAACGACTTTGGAGTCAACAAAGTAATCTTTGATAAACGCTGTTATCTCGCGTTTGCTATCCATCAAGTCGCCGTTTAAGGTGAAATCAATTGTCTTTACAACACTTGTCGGCAGTTCGTTTTCGATGCGGTATTCTGCCTTAACATCTTGTATCGACTGAAAATAAATATCATTGTCCAGTTCTGCTTGCCCAAATGGGTTTAGTGTCAGCAGAACTGCACAGATAATGAGAAATGGCAGTGCGATTATCAGTAACACCAGCAAAAGAAGAAAGAGCAGTCCGAAGAAGATGACTTTTAAATTCTTCTTATCGGATAAAACAAGCGCAATTTTGGCGGCGGTAATAGGGTCTGCCATAGTTATCGACCTCCGCCAGTACCAAACAATTCAGCTTCAAAGGGTAAACTGCCAACAATCATATGGTAATTGTCTTTACCTGCTTTCAATAAACAATGGCGTTGGTTAGAATATCGGATGCTATCAACTTCACCTTTTGTAAGCTGTAGCTTTTGCTGTACCAAATCCATATCTACATTACCAGGATAAAAAATAAATTTATAGGTGGGTGTATCCAAGATGGATGCCGTAATATGCACAATTGCGGGGTCAAGGCAATCTGCCAGCCTTTGTGTTCCCGTTAATAGGGTTGCCTCGTATTTTCTTGCACGGCGTACAAACGAGTTTAGATATTTTACAACCATAAGGTTATCGCGGTTCACCAAAAGATGAAGTTCATCGATTGCTAACATTACATTTTTTTCACCGCAGATAATTCTATTCCATATGTAAGTAAGGTAGTTAAACAACACCGCTTGCATATTATCGCTTGACCCTGTAAGCAATTCTTTTATATTAAAGTTTATTAGCTTACTGTTTATGATATTTGTGTGCTTATTAAATAGGGGACTGAGAGAGCCTTTGTGTACATCATAAAGAAGCAGTAGTAATTCTTTCAGCACAGTATCATCAATCATCTTGTATAGACCACTGTATTTCTTTGGGTTTTCCAAAATGTCATCGATGAACTCATACAAATCTGAAAATATAGGGTAATCGGTTGGTTTTAATACGGATATATCGGTGTTTTCGTCAATGCCGAATTTTTTGTATACGTCCTGCATCAATATTTTAAGCGCCGCTAACTGAATGGGATTAATACTGGGGATAAGTACCTTGAAAAAATCTGAGAGCCAACTGAGATGTTGATAAAAAGGTGTTTCAAGTGCTTTGGTATCTTGAAATATATCGGCTTCATAGGCTGTTTCATCCCATTCCAAGTCATCAATTTGCTTATCGCGAAATCCCCTTACTTGCATTGGGTTGATTGCAAAGTCTCCTCGTGCACAGTTGATGTTCGTTCCGCCTAGTTTTTTAAACTCATCACAATATTCATCCCTGTCGGAGTCAAAATTAAATATGGTTGCGTGCCGCAGAGCCTTTTGACAGATAATTTTTTTAATGAGCCAAGACTTTCCTTGCCCCGGGTCACCAACTATTGCAATACTGGTATTTGTTCTGCTCTTACTGCGTACGTTGTTATCAATAGAGATAATACCATTATCAATGGTTTTGCCCAATAACATGCCAGTATGGTCATTGATATAAGATGCGCTAAACGGATACATTCTGCCAAATGTGTTGGACGGAATATTATTGGCAAGCAGTTTTCCACGTGTGTCAGAACCGATAGGGGATACTCCCAAAAAGCCATCCTTTTGGCGTAGTACAAAGTCCTCCAACGTGATGCCAGAGGCAGAAAATTCCGATGAAATTGCTTTTATGTTTTCCTCCAGTTCCGCAACCGTTTTTCCATAAAGTTCGATGTAAATGTTTACATACTTTACTCCACCGCCACTGCCTGCGTTTTGCAGACAGTCGTTATAAAATGCGGTTAGTGTATTTACGTCATTGGCAGTTTCAAGCACCTTAGTCTGTTTGGTGGCAAAAAAGCCACTGCTTTTGTTATTAAACTGCTTATCTACAAGCTTCTTGACCTGTTCACCGTTCATATCCGATATACGGATATGAACGGTGGTGTTTGGTCGCTGAATGATTTTTTTGAGTATGTCATTGTTACCACTGGTAATGTTTTGCGGAAGATTTCTTACTACTAAGGTTTTTCGATAGAAGTTGGTTTGCAGAACATAATTAATATCAAAGTCCATTTTCGTGGGGAGCAGATGACGGACAATAGGAGAAATATCCGACTCTGTTTCTTCTTCATCGACATCTAGGTAAATATCACAGTCACAAAACTCTCTGAGCAGAAAACAGCGCATAACACTTATCAGTTCTGATTTTTCTGCGATTTCACAAACGTTGCCCGAAGCATCCAAGGCTTCTTTGAATTTTTCTACAGTAATAGCTTGCTTTGATTTAACAACAAAATAATAAACACGCTGTGTATTACCGATGCGGTCTTCTACTTTGTTGAGTTCGCTTAATAAATCGTCCATGATGTACTCAAAACGGTTATCCAGTGTTTTAATAAACTCCCTGTTTTTATTCAGGTTTATTGTTTGGTCAATGGCAAGCATTGAAAAGGAATGTTCTGTAACGGTGCGCATCAAGTTTTCAAAACCGTTGTAATAGTAATCTTTGTCATTTTCGCTCAGTGTTGTAAAATTGGGCGGTTTCAATTTGAAGAAATGAAAGTGCCCTTTTGGTGTTGATATGTAATTTTGTTCAAAATTAAAGTTAATTAAACTCGTCATTTCCATCGGTGTTCAGCTCCTTTTCAAACAGGGTGTATTCATTAAAGCGAGTAGTCTTTTTTAGAAGATAACTTATGCCAACCTTACACCAGTAATGGACGGGGTAGCCGTTCATTTTAAAACGCAGAAAAGCGTATAAGGTAGGGAAAAAGAATAGAAAGTAAATGCGGGTGTGCAGTACGGCAAACGTACTGGCAGCACCCAACAGAACAATCATTGCAACATCTAAAATAGAATACATTCCAATCAGTGAAAATTCTTCATTTAAATTTTTGGGAATGCGATATATTTTTTCATCTCTCATTTATTAACCTCCTTATACCTTGTTGCGCAGCAGGGATAGCATCATATTCCCCCCCATATATGCCGACTGAAAAGCTTGACCAGCACCAGAAATCCAACTGCGCTTTTGTAATTGTTTCGGTACTGCAAAGGTCGCTAGTATAAAAGCACCGCCTAAAACATAAGAGGTAATAATATTTTTTGAATATGCTAGTATACAAATGCCAGAATAGAAACAGCAGTATTGTATGATATATGTAAGTCCTATAGCAATTGTACTGTTTATCCATTCAAAACCTTGTTGGTCTTTGCCTAACAAGAAATATTGTACATAAGATGGGGCACTCATTATTTGAATGAATATTGCCCCTACACGCATAATTGAAACAACAAAGAAAGCGACCAATGCAATGAAAAGGATGATAGATAATGCCATATTTTTAGAAAAGATAGTTTCTGCAATTGAGTTTAATTCACTGCCGATGAGCTTCCCTACGTTTGATGATGTAGCATCCCCGCTGATAAATGTATCTAAGGTCGATGCGACATAAGAGGGCAGGAAAAATACAAGGCGGGCAAGTATTTGGTTAAATAAGATAAAGAAAACAGTGGTTACAAAGCATTTAAAAATAACATACCAGTTTCGGTCTTTTTCCTGTACAATGCTCAAAAAATAGAATATTAAAGAATAACCTAAGACTAACCAACTTGCCATATTTGCGAGATACAAAAATGCTTTGACAATTGGATTGTCAAACAACCCAACGATACTGTCATTCATTCTTGTGAACAAAAAGTTATAAAGCTCTAATATTGATGCTTTAATCGGGTCTGTACCTACTTTGAAAAAGTGACCGATTACATCAATGATTACTTTGGATAAGTTTGCAACAATTTTTGAAGTCATTTATTTACGCAGCTCCCCCCAAAACCATATTAAACAGACCACCAAAAATCGCACCATAACCAGCAAGTAAACCGAAGACGACGAAACTTAACAAGAGCCAAGATACTTTTTCTTGTACTCCCTCTCCATCTTTTCTCTTTTTCGCATAGGAGATAGAAAGTATTAACCAAAATATTATTAATAAGACTATAAGCAGCGATGATGGCACAACCACTTTATCAAACAGTCCTTTTACTGTACCGTAACCGCTTTTCATTGCTCTGCTACCAGAGTTAATAATTTCACTCGAGATATCATCTAATGTGCTACTGCTGGTTGCATTTAATAGCGTAAGCTTTAACGACTGATACATAAATTGTCCTCCTGAAATGTTTTTTGAGATGAAACGAGCCGCTGTTTCGACTGTGTTAGAACAGGGGAACGAGCGGCCCGAATTTGTGCTGTGTGTGTTTGCAAATCCTCATTAAAATCGTTTGTCATCGGTAGTTTGCGGATAATCTCCCCCTGAAACCCCGCTTGTTTTAACTCCATCTTTGCTTTTTTTACAAAAGCTTCCCCCGCGTCATCGCGGTCAAAGCAAAGATACACCGTCTTGACGTTTGGGTTGTTTTCTATGTGGTATTGCAGCATCCCGTTCGGCGGGTTACCGCTTTGTGCGTAATGGGTGTACTGGTTGTAATCTTTGCCGCCTTCTTTGAGCAGTGTCATAATGGACATCGCGTCTATTGGTGCCTCGGTGATAAACATAGCAGGGCGGTTCGGGTTCACCATCCAACCGATTTTTTTACAGCCTGCAACATCGATGCCGAATTTTTTAGTTCCTGTGGAGCGTACACAACCAAACTTTGCAGTATGGTCGTAATCGTAGCCCACGAACACGCAATTGTGGTGTTTCGCGCTTTCGTACACGAACTTTCGGTCAACCATGTCCTGCACCACTTTGTGGTCGATGCAGCGCGTTTTTGTGAGGTAGGCAAATACCCTACGGTATTTATCTTTCAGTGGTTGCGGCAGCTCAAATGGCTTGTTTTCTTTCTTAAACTTCTCGTACTTAATGGGCGAGTAGGTAGGTGTTTTTCCCGTCATTTCAAGCCTCAATTTTGAGACAGTCTCCTCAAAAGAAATCCCATCGTTGAGCATAACAAAATCAATAATACTACCGCCTTTGGTTTTAGAGTGCCATACAAAAATATTCTTTGCAGGTGTTACCCACAGGCTTTTGTGTTCTACGCACTGATATTCGCCTTGCTTTTTTTCTTCTAAGTGATATCCGCAAGCTTGTATGTATTCCAGTATATCAAAGTGTTCCTTAATGGCTTGACACACCTTCCCATTGCCACCTCTGTCGCGCCGTTGGTTCGCATCTGCCATTACAAATTCCTCCTTATTAAATAGAAACGGGACGGTTATGACACCGCCCCGTTTGCATTAATATTTGTTCATGTACTCTACGTTCTGTACCTGATTTTTCAGTTTTAGCATATCCCCCTGCCAAAGCAAATCTTGAGCAATGTTGAGTGTGTACTCTGCGCGATAGGTTGATTTAATATCACTGCCCGATGCATTACTTACATAAAGCCTCAAATCGGATATAGTAAACACCACTCTGCCGTTTTGCATTTTTACGATATCATTACCTTGCAGTTTTGTATCTCGATACAGCTGCTGAAACAGCTCGCGAAACTTGGACGTGTCCTTTATTTCGCGAAACCGTCTACCGTCGAACTGGTAGGCACCGCTGCTGCCGTCACGGATGGGAGCATAGCTGTCGTACAGATGGCTGCTTGCTGTTGAGGTGAGTACCGCAGTGATATCTCTCGATACATCCCCTGATACTCCATGCAGCTGTTGTTTTTCAAACAGCATCATAGATAAAAACGAGAGAGCTAAGGTTAAGAAGATACCCCATATCAGACTGCTGCTTCCTCTGTTGGAGGTAATAAGACACCGAAGTTTATTTGTGATATTCTTCAACCGTTCCGGTAGCCTTTGCGACATAGGTTTTCTCCTTTCTCCAGTTTATCCATCCTACACCGTATTTGGTGTGGTAAGAAATGGTCACGGTAAAATCGGATTCTGTTCGCAGCTTTTTGGAAGTTCCAATGTAGCTGCCATCCACATCCATATCCACATCCATCCGCATCAGTTGTTCAACATTCTCTAGCCTGCGCTGGATGGTGCTGTTGACTTCACCCTCCAGCGCGATTTCGCGTGCCATCGTTTGTGCGATTTGCTGGAGGTCATCCCGCTTGCTCATTTGTCCCCAAACGCTAATCCCACCGCTAATAAATAAGCTCAGTCCCATAAATACGATAATAGCAGCAATAAATTCCGAGCTGCCATTTTTACTTTGCAGCTTATTAATAACCTTATAAAAAGCGCGATTCATAATAGGATTACCCCTTATAATTCCAAATGGAGTCCATTTTAGTATCCGCATTATCAAATGAGCCTTTTACCAATTTAGTTAATTCAGGAAAAAATATTACAACCCCAATAACAATAACAATGGCAGTCATAAGTATAACCTGTATCATTTCTATACCAGATTCAGACTGTAAGGTTTTTTTGCAATGATGACCAAGCAACTGTAATTTTGCACCAAAACGAGTAGTAAGGTTATTTGCTTTTTTAATAAGTTGTTTTTTCATAGGTGTCATTCTCCTTGTTTTTATATAATAATTTTAGAAAGCGCCGTTTAATAGTAGCTTTATGCCAAGCGACAAGGCATATAAAATGAAGATAAGATTTATAAGAAAAGAGCATATCACAGGCATGCTTAATTGAAGCGGACGCGCCTGAATGTTTTTTTTCTTAACAGTGACACGGTCGTTGTTAAACTGGTGCTGTTTAGATTGAAAATAAACACTCAAGTCATCGCCGTTTTGTACTGCAATCAAGCCTCGAACCACATCGCTCACTTTCGGCGAACTGATGCGACCTTCAAATCGTCGCAAAGCTGTCTCAGGACTGCCTGTTTTCATATCTGCCAAAGTTACGGTAAGTTCCGATGACATAGAGTCGTTCGTTATTGGCAAAAATGATGACAAAATAGTCTGAGCATTGGATGTGCTTTTCAGCCGTGAATTAATAACACTGCATAGCTTTGGTAATTCCATTTCAATGTCGGTTTTCCTTTTGGTGTATTGTTTTTTCAAGGATTTTAACTGTAGTTGGTAAATGAAAAGTGCCAATATCGGAGCTAACAGCACCAATAAAGGAACTCGAATAGCAGGTATCAGCCCTATAAGGAACGCAAATATTGATTGAGCGTATATTCTAGCAGTGTATTGCTCAGGTGTATAGGTGAGTCCCAACACTTCAAGCATGCGTACATATTCATTCCGTTTATATTCAGGAATTCGTACATGATTTTCAATTTTACTTGAAATGAATTGCATTAGTTTTTCATACCGCTTTGTAACCCCAAAGACTTTTACTTTAGTTACAGCTTTTACAGTGGCTGATGTGGGTTTAATAAAAAACTCTTTGTAAAGCAAATAAATGCCAAATACAAAGAGCAGGCTGAATAGTAGTTGCTGAATCAAAAAATCACCTCTCAATCATTCCATTGACGTTGATAAATCAATGGCTTTGTTAATGCCATACAATAGGTTAAGAGCATAGCACACAATAAGAACTTGACCTAGCCAAGTGTCAAACATGATACCCAGCAAATCACCCATACCGAGTTGATGACCCATAAGGGCTATCAATGGAAAACATGTGCTTGACAGTATTGCTACAATAATGAATGTCCACATTGGTTTTGATATTTCTGTAGAGAGCATATTGTAAAGTTCTTTATCCGTTGCAAACTGTTCCACTACGGCGTTGAGTGCGCTTTTTTGGTTGATGTCGTTTTGACACAAAATGAGACTTTCGCACCACAAGTGAAAAATGTGATTATCAATTTTGCTTTTCAAGCTCGTCAAGTTTTTAATGGGGTCGGGGTTGATACTCCTGCTGGCATAGACAAACGACTGAAAAATAGATTTACAGGGTTCGTTCATATACACCAAATTCTCTTTTATGGATTCCACAATGTTCTCGTTTCGGATATACGAGTTTGTCACCATAGAGAGGACAACCGAAAGCTCGTTTTGCATGCGCAGGTTGTACCGAAACAGTTTAAACTTAATGAGCCACATCGGTAAAAGGGCAAACCCCACGGTCAGAATTGGTATCAGCATGTAGCTGCGTAGATAGAAAGAAAGAACCATACCGAATGCAGAACAAACTGCCGATATGATTCTCATGTTCTTTATCTTTTCCTTTTCACCCGTAGCAGATAGGATACCTGTCATCGTGTTGTACGACCGTAAGATAAAGTTTTCTTTTTTACCGTTGTTGAGGATTTTTACCCGTGTTTTTAGGGATGGCTTGCGGGAAAGCTTTTGGAGTATGTAATGAACCGCTTGCTGTAGGTATTGCTTGTAATGGCTGCGTATCATACAGCAAATCCGTTGCAGGCTATCCCAAAAGTACAGGAGAAGTCCGAAGCCAATCGGAATACAAAGTAGATACATAAATTCACCCCTCATCAAAAACCGTTGAGTTTGGCACGGGAGCATCCATTATCCAAAAACCTTTGACGAAGCTTTTGAGAGATTTTATTTGCGTGCTGAATGCTGCCTATCGTTTCACCGGTGCTCTCAATGGTGTCCTCTACAACGTATTGTACCAATGGATTTACAATCACCTTGCGGTCTTTGTACTCGATACCCTCAACAATTTCATAAATTTTACGGTCGCCAGTTCTCTTGTTTTGTTTTTGATAAACAATAATAGGAAAGGCTTTGATTGCAATATCGTAGAGCGTTTGGTCGTCGTAGTTGATACCGGATTTTTTGCACAACATAACAATACGAGAATACGTGTCCTGAGCATCTTGGGGATGAATGGTTGTTATTGCGCCATGACCAGTGATTGCCAGTTCACAGGTCATAAGGGCTTCTCTGTTTCGCATCTCGCCAACACCTACAACGTCGGGCTTAAACCGCAGTACGATTTCGACGAGGTCATTGGCTGAAACGTTGTATCTCTCGTCGTCGTTTGCTTTAGTCACCCAATGAAACACATCGTTGATGCAGTCCCCGTTTTCATCGTATTTCACAAGGTTAAATTCGCGGCTCTCTATTTCGATTGTTCCCACGCGGTAAGTATCATCCTGCGTGATGTGGGACAGCAGGTAGTACATGGTGCCAGTTTTGCCCGAACCCGTTGCGCCACCTATGCAGATATTGATTTTGTTCTCAATGCAAAGTTCTAGAAACCGCAGTCCGTATTCGTCTATTGTACCGCCCTCAAGCAGTAGTTTTCGCTTCATCTTACTTCCGTGCACAATTCGAATGTTAAATTCAGGCCCCATTTCTTCTGATGTGATTGGCTCTGATACAATGGAGGCACGAATGTTTGGAGCAAACTCACCAAGTGCTGTTGGTGTTCCCTCGTTGATGTTAAAGTTAAACTTGTTAGAGATTCGGTTTAAGATGTTTCTACAAGAGTCAACCGATGGAAATTTTTCTTTCAGCCGTTTCTTCTTATTCTTGGCAAGGATATAGATGCAGTTCCAACGACCATAAATTTCTTCAATGCCCTCTGTGTTATAGACTTCGGGCTTGAGATATTCTGTGAGAATGTCGTACTGTGTCATACTGTTATACAATCGCTCAACCAACTGGGATAGGGTATCAAAACCTTTGCATCGCAACTGATTGGTTGTAATGCAGGTTTCGATGTGCTTTTTATAGCGAAACACATCATCCTTACTCATTTTGTCTGTGTCAAAGCTTGTGTTCTTTGCCATATATTCCTGCACAAAATTGAGCACATCCAAATAGGCGCTTTCGCCTTGAACGTTGTAAAACGAGTCGATGTTATTCATCGATTGTCACCACCTGTTGATAAATTTTTTGGATAGTTTCGGTAAATCGCACTCCATCTACATCCGATAAGCCTTTGATAAGCTGCCCGCCAATATATTTGGAGTAAGCATCACGACAATGTGGTAAGATGTGCTCAATGACGTAATCCTTTTGTATCTGCGCCGATGGGCTGTATTCAAATACGTTGTTGAGCACCACAATGTGGTTGGCGTTCATTCCGCCGTTTTGCAGGATTGGCATTTGTACTTTGGAAAAGGTAATGCCGCTTGTGTCAGGGGATAGGACACGCACAACCTGCTTTGCGTTTTTGAGGGCATACAAGGTTGCGTTATCGCTGAGCACATCGCTTGTACAATCAAACAGCACGTAGTCTGCATAATCTCTTGTCAGGAGCAACTGTACCAGCTGATGAATGGTATCTGTTTTCCAGCTTGTCTGATAGCTCAGTCCGTTTTCGGTTGACAGCAGAGACATATAACCAAGATGAGCATTGTGCGGATGGATGTGGATGGTATAACGCAAGCGGTCTTCCGTTACGGGGGCGGAGAGTAGTCTACCTAAGGAGTATTCGGGCTTTTCCTCTGTGAACGGAAGATATACAGGAAACATGGGAGTGAGCTTGTCGGTGCTGATGACAATCACATTGTTGCCTTTCGCCGTGAGCGCATTTGCTAACGCACAAGAAACAAGGCTTTTACCCGCACCTGCATTGCCCCATACCGCTATGATATCTTTCATTGTTTATCACCGCCTTGCTGCATAACCACAACTGATTCGGGCGGAGTGGTTGGCTGTGCCGGCACGGGTGGTACAATCGGCTCAGCCTTTTTCTGTTCTTTTGCTTGTTGCAGGTAATTGTCCTGTACTGATAGCAGCTGCACAGCACGTTCTTTATCCCCGCGGGTTACCAGTGCAGCATACACTTTGCCGTTGACTTCCAAGCCTGCGAGTTTTGCCGCCTGCAAGTCGTCCACGGCAACGGTTACCGTAGCGGAGAGCGCATCCTCCAACTCGGACTGCTCGACTGCCTTTGTGATGTCGTAACCGTCTGCGTTGGTTACTGCCAAAACCTCCAAATAGGTTAGCTCAGGCAGCAGGATGGCGGTATAGTCTTCCTTGTCCTCTTTTGTGTCAAGGTTGGCATACAGGGTTATAATGTCCCCTTGCCGCAGTTTGCCCGATAAGCCCGCGGCAAGTGACGAGATGGTAACGGACATTGCTTTTTTGCCCTCGGGCAGTTTGTACAGATAGCTATCGTCAAAGGGAGTTGTTTCAGACAGTTTCGGTGTGGAAATCATCTCATCTTTTGCGATATCCGTTTTTGCGTATTGCCCCGCAGCCTGCTCTTGCCCCCTTAAATGGATAGGGAGCAGAGCGGCCGCAGGCACTTCTACTTTTGCCAGCATCTTATCTTCAATGAGCGTTCCTTTTGGGATATCCTGTGTTGCAATTACTGTTACTGCCTGTTCTGTTGACGTAAAGTAATTCAGCAGGGGAGACACGACCAGCATCACCAGCAGAGACAATACAATGAGGGTAATGCCCACTTTCTTTTTATTTTTAAAAAATGGTACTTTTTCTTTCGGTTCTTTTGGCTGTTTGGGTGGTTTTTCTTTCTTTCCTTTTTTCTTTTTGTTAGGCTGTTCCTGCTGTATAGGGGTTTCTGTTGTAGCATCTGTTTCTTGTACAGGTGCTTCGGTTGTTTCGATTTCGTCAACAGGTGGGGTGCTGTCTTCGGAAAGCTCTTTTAATTCATTCTTAGGTTTCTTGCTTTTCTTTTTTGGCTTATCCTCCTTAAACGTGTATACTTGTTTTTTTCTGCCAAACATAGATACTCTCCTTTGTATTATTTTTCAGCTGAAGATAAAAACAGCCGACAAAACGGTTATTCCTGTTTGTCAGCTTTCTTTTCTTTATCCTTATTTACCTTTTGGTATATAAGATATGCAATAAGTAATAACAACAGCCACCACAAGCTGAATAAAACAACACGCCATATTATAGGTAGGCTCATTAGCCATGCCCATATGTTGCTTGCTATTTCAGCGGTGTTACGCACGAATGAACTTAATATACGCACCACTTTCGTCCAAACGTTCGTTTCACTGTTTTCCCCCGTTTGCGGTTTGGATGAGTTTGCCGCACGTGGTTTTTCTTCGGGTTCAGGCAAATTGATTGTATCCTCAGTCTTAGAATCTTCTTCAATGCTGCTTTGCTGTTCGGGTACGCTCGTGGATGGCTTTGGTTTGCGTGGTGGTTTCTTTGTATCATTTTGGGGTTCGGATTCTACAGGCTCATAGTCGGGTTTTGATGGGTTGCTTTTCCGCTTAAATTCCACGGTAACTACCGTAGGATTGCCTGCGTTATCCGTAACCGTATAGACATGGTCTTCGGTTCGTTTCATCGGACACGAGATTTCATTGCCCAAAACCTCACCGTGTTCACATACAATTTTTGCAACACCTGATAGATTATCCTCCGCTTTGAGTTCGATGGAATTACGTGTGGTGTTGTAAGTAACGGTAGGCGGGGTGAAGTCGTTCTTTACAGTGTTTTTGGTTACTGTTGATACATTTCCTGCAACACTCACCGAACGCACGATAACATCAAAAATGCCCTCTTTATCAGCGACAACTTCACCGTTGCTGCTGATAAGCCAGTTACCGTTAGCAGCATCCTTTTTAATGATTTGATATTGGTATTCTTTGATACCTGATTCTGCACTTGATTTAAAAATTAGCTTTGTAGGAGTACGTGACCACTCTTGTTTTAAGTCTCCATCAACGGTGGGTGCAGTCGGCATTTTTTCTTCGATGTTGCTAACCGTTACTATGTACTTTGTACTTGTACCTAATTTATCGGTAAGTACAAAGGTGTAAGTACCGTTGCGAGATACGTGGTAGGTAGCGGTATCACCATCTACCACTGTGCCATCGGGCAGGGTGATGGAGGCAACACCGACAATGTTATCCTTTGCCTTAACAGTGATGTCTAAGCCATCTTTTACCCAGTCGGTTGTACTTAACGTATATGTTGCGGTCGGTGCAGTGCCGTCTATAATAGCGTCTTTGGATACAACCGCGGATATGTTAGTGGCATTGTCGATTGTTCTAACATGTACCGTTGCATCCATGTCTTTTTTTAATCGTGATGGTTTTTCTCCACCTCGATATAGCGTCCAACCGCTGTCGAGTAACTGAGCACCTTTCTGTACAACTTGATATTCAATCTTGTTGACACCTGAGTAATCGTCTTCTGCCTCAACAATCATTTCAACCTGCTTGGTAAACATGTTAGGCAGAATGCTACGGAAGAACTGTTTGACAGAACTTTCTTCCGTCTCCCGCAACTCAAACTTGGTTATGGTCGGTTGCACTTTGTCAATCTTATCCACCACAACATCATAGTCGGTAGTTGTACCCGCATTGTTGATAAGCTGAAACGTGTATGTGCTGTTAGCAGCCACTATGTAGGATGCGGTATCCCCATCTATGACTGTGCCATCGGGCAGGGTGATAGATTTTACACCGCTTTCTGTATCTTCAGCTGTAACAGTAATTTCTACACGCTCGTTGGTATATCCAATCGGGTTAAGCGTGTGGGTTGCAGTGCAGGGGGTGAGGTCGATGTTGGTGACCTCCACATAATAATTTAAGATGTTTCCGCACTTATCAACAACAATAAAACGGTACGTACCGTTTTCGCTAACAGTAAACTCTGCGGTATCCCTATCCACAACTGTCCCATCGGGCAAAGTGATATTTGCTACACCCGATAGGTCATCTTGTGCCTTTAACTTGATGGTGACTTTACCGTCTGTCCAGTCGGTTGTGCTCAGGGTGTGCGTTGCTGTAGGCGGTGTATCTTCAACTGTAACGGGTTCTTCTTTCACCAATGATATGTTGGTTGCAACGTCCGAACAACGTGCTGCAACCGTACCGCTGAAACGGCGGGACACTTTCGGTAACTCATCGGGATTGTAAATCAGCCATCCATCTTCTTTGATTGCATTACCTTTTTCAATAAGTTGATATTGAATCTTGTCTACACCAGATGCATCATCACTTGCGGTAATGTGTATGCTTACCTGTTTATTAAAAAAGTGAAGTATGCTGCTGATAAGGTCATCATTTTCTTTGACAAAGTTTATTTCCTCTATAACAGGAGGTACATTGTCAATGTTACTGATTTCGGTGCTGACTGTTTCGGGGTTTCCTGCATTGTCCTCCACTTCGAAGCTATGTGAACCATTAGTTGTTACAGAGTGCTTGACCGTGTCTCCGTCTGTCCAGCTGCCACCTGCGGGGCGAACGTGCTGTACACCCGCACCGCCTAAATCTGTGGCGGTAAAGGTAAGTTCCACGCTGTCTTTCGTCCACTCTTTGCTGTAGGTGATTACACCTGTTGGTTTAATGCGGTCAATGTGTACGCCCGAAAAAGCAGGCTCGGACGGAAGTCCTACATTATCAATGGTGCGGGCATAAATATTTGCGCTGTCGGACACAGAAAAAGGCGCAACGTAATCTATCCATTTATCACCGTTGATTTGATACTGATAACCTTTCACACCGCTTTCTGCATCCGTACCACCGCTTATGGTGACCGTAACATTGTCTTTGTGCCACTCTGAGGTTGGAGTTTTGGTAATTGTCGGCGGAGTAGGGGGCGTATGGTCAAGGCTGTTTACCTGTTCAGCGTAGGGTACGGATATATTGCTGACAACGTCCTGTGTCCACAAATAATATGTACCATTGGTGTTGACCGTGAACTGGTTACTGTCCTGCCATCCTGATGTAGGGACTGTTCGGCTATCCGAAATTGCATACTTGGATAGCCCTGAACCCTCGCCCAACGAGGGATGTCTATCATGCGCCGTAACGGTTAGAGTTATTTGGGTATGACTTTCGTTGATTGACTGGCTTACAGCTGTTATCGTAGGTGCCGTGTTGTCCAGCTTGTCTATCTCAACCAACTGAGATAGAGCATTGCGCAGCCCGTCTTTCGCGTATACGGGACGTATCTGTTTGCTGTATACGTCACCCACAAAATGATATGTTCTTGCAAATCGGATGCCGTTCTGCTGTGCAGGCAGGTAATCGACTTCGGTGTTAAAGGCAATCTGTACCTGTCCGATTCCGCCATCCTCCGCAATAAAGGTAGCGGTTTTTCTTCTCGCCCAAGTGCTTGTTAAATCTTGACTTGTATGCACAAAGGCAGGGGAGGCAGTATCTGTCTTTTCAAGGTGGAGAGATTGCTCACCAGTCCCCCCTAAAGAATCGCGGCATCGAATGTAAAACTGTGTTCTACCATTTACGTTCAATATGGGCGTAAACAAACCTGTGAATTCAAACTGATTTCCAGTCGGTACTCCTGATTTCCAATCGGTTATTTGTTTGCCTTGATTATCGAACAAAGCGAATTCCACCGCTGTTGCGTGTGGTGCTTTAAAAACAGATTGGATTATCAGTCCTGTTGTCCACTCTCCCTCGACTGAGGTTTTATGGATAGCAGCATTGCCGACAGGGTAAGGTCTGCCACCCAGCACGGAAATGTTTTTACTCAACTCGCCCTTTGTCTCAAATCCCAAGTCGCTGAAATTTAAATTGATACGAACCCAAAGACTTAACGTAGGTGTAATGGTTTGGCTTCGGTCAGCCATACTCACTGGTACTTTGTATTTTACAATATCGCCGTTTCGGCTGATTTCTATCGGCGAGCCAACAACAAACTGTGCATCCGAATTAAGGTTACGGGCTAAAATGCTTTTGATGCGATGATAGTGACCGTTCATCTGCACCGTAAAGTACACATAATCCGTTGCATTGTTTATCAGGTCAATGGTATCCGTATCGTAACTTATGCTGGGCCCCAAAACGGCACCGCATAAGTTACAGATACTCGAATAGCATCGGTGATTTCTTACATCAATTGATAAGTGGCAGGTATCGCACACCAGTACACCATAACTATGGATATTCGGCAAATCTTTGAAACGCACCCCATGATAGGTGTGTTCGCCCTCTCTTGCGTTGTTGCCCTTTCCTCCGCATGCGTTACAACGGTAGTCGATGTGTTTCAGCCCGTTCCAATCTATCCAGTTGGGCGGTTCGGGGTGTTGATGCGGCAGATGGGTAAATTTTCGTTTGTATCCGCATCCATCTGTGCAGTACTCATATCCCAATGTGGCGTATTCATCGCATGTCGGCGGGTTGCCCACTGTTTGCAATGTGTGGTTTTTAATCTCTGTTTTACCGTTGTAATGCTGCACACCGTTCCATGCACCTGTGCCCGTATGGTTAATACAACGCTTAAAGTGCGTTGCATCGTCATACTCGGATACCCATATGCAGGGTAGTGTTGCTGCACCACCTGTACCACTTTCGGTTAAGTCCACCCCGTCATCTGCTTTTACAGCGGGTCTAGCAGCAAAATCTAAACCATCTACTTCATCGTAACTTTTGTCGGTTTCGCCACTGTCTGCATATCCGCTGTCTATGCCACCACTGTCAAATGCGCTGTCATTGGCAAGTGTTACCGATGATGTCGCGGAGAACAGCAGAGCAATTGCCAACACCAGCGCCATTATCCGATGGCTGGATATTTTCATATTGTCGTCCCTCCTCTTTCAATGTCATAATGTACATCCAAAACGCGCCTTGTTCGTCTACTTCAATCCAAAAGCTACTCCCTATGTAATGGGGCAGCTCCTCTGGTTCAAGCAGACGGTACAGGCGCGTTTCTTTAAACTTGTTATTCACTCTAATAATTTTAAATGCCACGGCTTACCTCCAATCTGATTAGTTGGGTTTCAAACTGCTTTTTTTAATTGCAAAATAGAAACCTGATAACATTGTAAATATTGTTACTGTAATTATACAAACAGGGATTAATGTGGATGCAGTCTGTTTATCTGTAAAACCACAGTAAATTGCTATTGATTTACAAACAAACCACGACCCAATAAGAATTATGCTTTTTACGATATAGGAAACAATTAAGCCTAGTGAACTATTTGGCTCATTAACTAAGACTTTTTGTCCTATTCTAAGTAAATAATATTGCATTATTACAATAGTAGTTATTACAAATTGGATATTAATTAAATGGAAATAGTTATTTGATTGCACCATAAAATGAATATAATCACTGCCAAACATACAGAATGGCAGCATTGGTAAAACAAATGCAATTGAACCGATAATAGCGAGTTTTAATAGCCAATAGTTAAACCAAAAAACAAGTTTAATCATATCTATAGTCTCTGCTTTCATTTTTACCCTCCTCATCTTTCTGCTTTCTAAATTCTAAAATAACCGTCATAAGGATTCCTTTTATTTAACCTTCCTTCCTTTTATTTGACTGGTCTTACATTCCAGTCATCGTAGCAATCGCCCTCAATGTTAACGTAATCGTCACCATAGGCGATAAGCTGTCCCGCGGGTGTCCATGTATCTATAATTTCAGTTTGCGGCGCATACTGTGCGCCATCTGGATACCACAGCGGTGTGTAATGGCTGTTTGCACCGCGGTAAGAATACTTATTCGTTTTCAGTTGGAATTCTGCCCGCATAGTGCCGTGATACTTTTCCATCACACGGTTGTAAGTCGTGTATTGAAATTCAGGAAACGTAGTAATCGCATTTTGTGCACCTGTAACATCATCGTTCTTAGCGTTAGTTACAACTGAAGATGATACTTTGATGTTTACACCGTACCCGCTTTTCATCGTGTACTTGCCTGAACGTTTATAAGCGGTAGGAACTTCGCGAGCTGGTGTTACGGTTGTTTCTGCGGTAATGGATGCATAGTACTCTTTCCAAGTGTAAACCCACCAACCGTTGTCCACATATTTTCCACGGTCAACCCACTTGCCTCCGTGGCTTTTAGTACAATCGGGTTTACAGGAATCGCTATGACCTTTGGACACCCAATGCCAGTCCGATTCCCATTCCCAATTCTCGTGCCACTTTGGCAGCCATTCGCCCCAAGTCAAGCGGTCGACATCCTTACGGGATGGTACAGCTGATACCGTAAACCCGTTGCGCTCATCGGTGGGCTGAGGGTCAGGCGGGGTGCTTTCAGTTAGTTCCGTGACATTGGCAATGACCGTGGGTGTAGTTACCTGCCCGTGCGTGGTACTTACGTTGATAGTGACCTTTTGAGGAGTAGAGGGGGTATGCCATTTAATCCACAACAGGGTGCTTTCATGGGGCGGTGTGACAAATGATTTTGTATAGGTGTTCCCGTTAACGTGAAAAGTTACTTTCGCTTTTTCGTCGGGACTGATTCCGCTTTTTCCGCCTTTGGTGTCTTTTACCTCAATGGTAGTGATGACATCCGTATCGGTGTGATAATCATAATACTTCACACCACCTGATGGTGTGTCAGGGTCATCTGCTGGTACACAATCACAGTTCGGTGTATCGGGGCCGCAAGGTTGGTCAGGATGGTTCTTTTTACACTCACACTCATTTGGGTGGTCGTGGTCGGCTATGCAAGGACAATCAGCAGCATGGTTACAGCAAGCCCCCTCACTGAATCGAACCGTACCGATACCGAGTGATGAAATGATATCCTCATTACTGCGGATTCCGCTGGATGCTCCGCCCCAAGCGGGGAAGCCTAAGTCAGGTTTTTCAAGGAACATTGCAAGGGGCAGGTTTTGGTGCGTGATATTGCCGAGTTTGCTTTTTAAATCTCCGCTTGTCATGCGGTCATACAAGGCAGCTTCGGTAGCCGTCATACAAAACTTGATGCCATTGTATGTTATGTAAACAAGGGGTTCAATCATCAATACATATTCACCGCTGATGAGTTCATCGAAGTCAAACCCGATTTGCTCACACATTCCCCGCAAGTTGCCTTCGTCTGAAAAGTAAGTTTTGACTGCAACTATGTTACCTCCACCGTTGGCATTTACTACAGCTGGTATGGGGGTAGCGGGCTTTATTGCTTCATGGTTTGATGTAATAGGTTTTAGGGATTTTGATTTATAATCAAGCTTACTTCTTAATCCAAAATACATGTTTATATCAATGGGATTTTTGTTGCTAAAGTCCAATGGTGTTGTTACCGCGCTTTTATTGTCTTCTCGTACAATTGTGACTCGAACACCATCGTCTCCAATGTTCCAAGAGTTTGTTTTTGTGCCGTCCTCTGTCCCGCCGCCGCCTCCATCCATGTTCGGGTCACCTTCGGCATAGGTAGTCAGTGCATATGTAAACAAGAGAGTAAGACAAAGCAGTAATGCAATAAAATTTTTCATGTCATTCTTCTCCTAAAAGAAAAACAACAAGATAATGGCTAGTTGCCTTTACCTTGTTGTTTTTTATTGTTTTTAAATAAATATTACTTTTCCGAATTGTGTTTTTTATGGTAACGAAGAAATAAGAAGATTACAGCGATGACTGTAATTATTAACAACAATACCCATTTAAGAATCGTGGCATCATTTGTTGCCTGTTCACTCAATATGGATATTTCTTTTTCCATATAAATGTCCCGCAAATTAAGTTGAACAGTAGAATCGGATATTATTTCTGCATTCGTTTTAATAATTTCTCCAGGCACCTTTATGTTTAGTTGTGCCTCTCCGTGTGCCAATTTACTATCTTTTGTAAAGGTGGGAAGGATTGTAGCACTTGTTGTAAATAATTTCTTTCCGAATTTTCTCTGAGCCTTTACTTCAAAACCACCAAATACCGGATTAGGGTTTTCAACAGAGAACATATCGTTGGGTGAAACATATGACTGGCTGAATTTTCTCCCAGAGTACCAATAGCCGTCTATATTTTTTGTTATATCCTCTACTCCACAGTCTTTGCCCATGCTTTTTTGTAAATCATTTAGCGGGATATCATTACTATCTAAATATTGTCGGTCACTATCTTTGACAAGTACAATACACTCTACTTTAGTGTTTCCGTTTTCTAAAACCTCGACATTAAAATCAGCTTTATAACATCCAGAAAGACTTAGTAGTAATATTAAAATAAACACGATACGGAATAGTTGTTTCAATCTTATGTCCTCCATGCTGTTGAAATTCTCTCAATTTTGCAAATACTTGAAGCTAATATCCTATAATATTACCGTTGGGGTTCATATTTTCAGCAATAGTGGTAGTAGAACCGCCGCCCTCGTCTTCTATCCATCCAAAGCCGGGCACGTATATTTGACCGTCCTTTTTTTCACCGCCCGTTGGCTCATCGGGCTTTTCATTTGGCTTTTTTTGTTCAGGTGTGTATTCGGGTGGCTTTTCGGGGTCGGTCGCTTTGTCCTCATCCACCTTTGGTGGTTCAGGTGGTTCAGGCTTTTCAAACTCAGGTCTCACTATTTCAGTGGTTTTTGTCCCATCGGGGTTTTTCGTAACAACCTGCTCATTCTTCTGAGGTTCTTGAGTCTCTTTCTCCTCTTTCGATGGCAGAGGCAGGATAGGCGGTATATCATATTTTTCAGCTGCATCTTCTGATGCAGAACTTTCAACTGGTTTTTCTTCTACAGCCGATGAGCTTTCTATTTGCAGCGGTTCCACGATGTCGTGGCTATCCCAAGCAATGCTTACTCCAACCGCGACAAGGATAACAGCGAGTGCAGCCACAGAGGATATAATGATTTTTGTTTTATTGGTCATGGTCTACATCTCCTTTATAGGATATTATTCCCTAATATCATTATATTATGGATGGTTATAAAAGTAAAGCTGTTTGACAACCCACTTGTCATAGATTATAATAAAAGCAAGAGGTAACCGTACCGCTTAAAGTGCGGTTGCCGCGTAAGTGTTTATAGGGATTGCTCCGAACAGCCACTCTGCGTGCAATGCAGAGTGGCTGTTACTTTTTATTGGAGCAGTTTATGATAATCTGAGCGACTAGCGCAGCCAGTGCTACAGCGAACATTAACGCTTCATAAGTAACCAAGTGGCGACCACCTCCTTTCGGAGGGCGTCGGCAACCACACTCTGCTTTTACGGTTTATCTCTTGCTAACTCATTTTAGCATATTTTTACAAACTCCGTCAAATAAACCGTTGTCAAATTCGATGAGGATTAGTAATAAAAACTTCCTTTGTTATTGTGTTAAGTTCAAGTCGTAGGGTAGCATTTTTAACTTGATGTATACCCAGTTTTTCCTTAAAATTCGGTGGCAGCATTAATCTTCCCCAATTGTCAAAACATCGTTTAATGGATTGAACTGAGTCTATTGGAGGTTTCCTGTTTGCATTCGTAAGTTTAATTTCCTTTGACTCGATATTAAGTTCCATATATATGTAATTTCTTTTGTTATTAACAGCATCTTTTTCAAAACCTAGTGTCTTCCGGTACAGCGGGGGCAACACCAAACGCCCCAACATATCTAGATTTCTTTCCGTTGCTAGCAAATGGTCTTCCATTGCTATCCTCCTTTAAAATATATTAATGTGAATAGGGCAATTAACCCGAATAAAAGAAAAGGGGCAAGTGGAACAGACGATACTGTTTGCTTGCCTCTAATCTTTTGGAACAATGTATATGCAAGTACCGCCAGCTGAGAAATAAGTACAATTATCAGTGTGGCATTTATTCCTGCAACAAATGCAGTTGCGGATATGAGTTTAATATCACCACCGCCGAAGCAGCAGTGTTCACCCCCTTTCTGTTTCTTTTTTAATATATAATCTCCAACAAAGGATATTGCCATAAAAAGTGACAGGGTTAATATGCAGTTTATTACGGGTTGAATTATAGCATATCCATTGATTAGACAGTGTAAAGTGCCTGCCACGATGAGCAAGAGCGGCAGGACGTTTGGTATGGTACGGCTGCGTATATCGGTAACAGTGGCCGCTACGTATATTAGCAGCACCGCTATGTATATCAGATAAAACCCTCCCGATTCTATTATTTTTAATACCCTATTGGTTCATAAAGTATGGTTGGCTTTTTTTGTGTATCGCTCGATTGTTGGTTTGCATAAGGTTGTTTTTCGGTGGTTGCGTGGACTGAGGAACAAATTTCTTTTTCTTTAATTTCGTCTTTCTTCTGAATAGCAAACTTTGAGAGCTGTTCTAACTCATCTTTGGTAGACCTTGCGTTTTGCTGTGTAATCTCTTTACACTTCATATCAATATCAGTAATTAGCCCAGCGGCGGTGGTACGGATAGTTTCTAATGAATTTTTCAATTCATCCAAGTTGCGCCCTGTACTCCAGCTTGCAATATAAGTAAAAGAATAATCCGATGTATCTATTCCGTAATGTTGGCAGACAGTGTAAGCAACACTTTCAGCCTCCACTTCCTTAGTGTTGCGATTTTTTCGCTGTTCGATTGGAACATTTTTTTCTTTCTCTCCGTAGTAATTATGTAACTTCGCATGAGTAATTTCATGTATAGCAGTTTTTATAGTTTGAGCTTCACTCAAATCTTCTGTTATTGCAATACGGTTTTCTATATAGTTACAATAACCTTTTGCACCGTCAGTAATATTTTCAAAGTCGATAGGAAAGGGTGACACTTCCTTTAAGGCATTAAAAAAGGTGGCGTAATTATTCACGTCACCAGTTAATTCTTTTATTTCTAATTCAGGTAAAGGCTTGCCCTCGGTCTGCGAAATATCAAAAACAGATACAACTTTGAAAGCTGGTATGGTTATCTCTATAGTTTCTGTTACTGGTTTTCCATCCTTACCGATTATAGGCTTTTGTGTTTCAGGGTTAATAGCTTCTTCATTCTTTTTAATCTTATATGGTGCAGGGGCAATAATTTTAATGCTTTTTTCACCACGTTTGACAAACCTGTCGAAGTTTTTCTTCCATGCATTAAACCCTGCAACAAGTGTTGCTTGAGGATTTTGCATAGCTATCAGCACCATGTTGTTAATACTATACTCGTGGAATTTTGACATTACGTTTAAATAATTTCTATAGCGTTCGCTCTCAAAAAGCTCTTTAATCCCTTGTTCTAAGCGGTCAGTAATTTCTTTAAGAGGATTTTTCTTATCATTGGTATTTTCCAAATTTAGTACTCCTTCCTTTTAGCTCTGATTTGAATTAGAATTCATCAAATATTGTTGTAAGGTTTAATTCTTGAAGTTCATTTTGAGAAGTTCTTTCAATTTTGCCAATCAGCGTAGAAACTAAATTTTGCATATCTGCATCTTCAATGAACGGTTGAACCTCTTTTAAAGAGGAAAGCAATTGGTTTTTGTTAAGCGGTGATTTAGCATACATATTAATCACGCTTAATTCATCAATAGTAAACATAAAAAACCTCCTTTCTACTGATTATTATGATAATAGATGAGAGCTTTTAAAATGTAATTCTGAACCTCGCTGTCATCTAATGTATCAGGTATATATGACCACACCTTATTTAAAGCAGGCTTGCTGAATTTGAGTTTACGTTCAGTCGTTTTTACTGTCTTTGCAGGCTTAAACATATTATTCAAAACAGCATATGTGATTGGTGCAATCTCCTTTGAATATTTCTTGATGTTCTCTGATTGCTCAACTGAAATCTTTACTTTGTTTTCAGAAAGATATGCATCTATAATTTCTTGCTCATCGGTCGTAAGATACGAAAGGTTTACACCGACACGAAAAGGGAGAATGCTATCATCCACCAGTTGCAAGAGCGTTGGAATTAGTTCGGTCAGGCGGATATATCTATAAATTTCTTTTCTTGTTGTACCATTTTGTTCTGCAATTATTGAAACACTGGGACCATTGGTCCCAAGGTTTTTTAATGAATCCGTTTGTAATTTATAGGCAAGTGCCTTTTCACTAGGTAACAGCTGTTCTCGTTGGTTTAAGTTCGTGTCAGTAAATATTAAATTTGCAGTGTCATCGTCGACATCTCTAATTATTGCAGGAATAGTTTCTAATCCTGCTTTGTCAGAACCTTGTACACGTCGATGTCCAGCAAGTATTTGATAATATTTGTACGGATGTTGTTCATCCGATGGCATTGGTCGCACAATGATAGGGGAGAGAACACCATTTAGTTTAATGTTTTGCGTTAATTCTTCTAATTTTTCTAAAGAATAACGGCTGAAAATAGTTTTTTGCAATGGATGTGCTTCCAAGTCTGAAATTCTTAGTGTAGCTATTTGCATGCTGGAAGATACATTTCCAAACAGAGCATCATATGATTGCTCAGGTGTTGGTACTGATGAAAGCCGTGTTCTTAGATTAGCCATGTAAAATCTCCTCCACAACCTTAATGTACAACTTACCGAGTTTGCTGTTCTTCGTTTCTACAAGGCTCTTTTGTTCCGATGTTGATTTTGATGCCTCAGACAACCGCGGTATAACCGTCTGAAAGACTTTATTTCCAAATGTATCTCGCAAGACTGCATCCACATCTTTTGCCATATTGGTACGAGCATCCGACATTGTAATTAAGATGCCGCTAATGGTAAGTGCAGGGTTTTGGTTGTGACGAATACGTTCGTAGGTATCAAGCAAGGAGCCAACACCATCAACGGCAAACTTCTCTGCTTGCACGGGTATGATTAGTTTATCGCTCGCTACCATTGCATTTACTACCAGTAAGTCTAAAGACGGACGGCAATCAATAAGAATGTAATCATATTTTTCAAAAAATGGCTCATTCAAAATTCGTTGCAAGACAGTGTTACTGTCACGGTCATTACTTAAAATACTGGTTGTTGTTGCCAACATTTTTGAAGATGGTATATAATCAATACCCTCTGCATTGGTAAGTACAAAAGAGTCAGGGTTAAGTGGTTGACGTGCTACCATTGCATAGATAAGTTCACTAATGGTCGGGCGATTGCTAAAATCGA
Source organism: Hydrogenoanaerobacterium saccharovorans (assembly GCF_003814745.1). Classification (NCBI taxonomy): domain Bacteria; kingdom Bacillati; phylum Bacillota; class Clostridia; order Eubacteriales; family Oscillospiraceae; genus Hydrogenoanaerobacterium; species Hydrogenoanaerobacterium saccharovorans. The sequence goes on from NZ_RKRD01000001.1 coordinate 559,911, forward strand.
ACCCGAGATAGTCTGAAAGGTTACCCTGTTGGTCAAGGTCAATCAATAACACTTTTTTGCCGAGTTTGTTTAACCCTGCGCCTACATTCAATGCAGTGGTTGTTTTTCCAACACCGCCCTTTTCATTTGCAACTGAGATAATAATTGGTTTACTCATTTTGTTTTCCTCCTATCGTTTTTACTGAACTTGAATATAAAAAGCTCTGTATCATAAGATACAGAGCCTTCAATCTTTTAGAGATAAATTTGTATAACATCGTTTATCCGTTTTGCCATGTCACTTTTGTCCTTGGTAGAGATATGTAAATATATATTACCAGTTGTTGATATATCGCTGTGTCCCAACCACAATTGTATTTGTTTTATGCTGTAGCCGAGTATCATTAGCATGGTAGCACAAGAGTGGCGCAAATCATGAAATCTTATTTTTCTTAAATTTTTTTGCTTTATCAATCTTATAAATGTATTTGTTACTTGGTCAAGATTTAATCGATTACCACATTCATCAACACATATAAAATCTTTATATTCCTGATTATAGTCAGGAGATTTAAGTTTTGTTAGCTGCAAATCCCTCAGATTTGTCAAATATTTGATAAGAACGTCTGGCAAGCAAAGGATACGATAACTTGAAGAAGTTTTTAATTTTGGAGAAATTGTATCGTTATCATCTTTTCTAAGACGGTAAGCTTTTAATTTAATCATTATAGTTTTGTCCGTAAAATTTACATTTTGCCACTTTAGCCCAATAATTTCGCTTCTCCTCAAGCCAAGTAACGCAGCTAAAATTATGCAAACATAAATTTTGCTATCTTTGGATACTTCAAGCAGATTGATTAGCTCAGTAGGGCTGTAAAAGTTTGGTACGAATTTTACAGCTTTCGGTCTAACAACGTCCATCATAGGATTTTGTTGGATAAGGTGCTTTTTGGTGGCATATTTAAGGCATGTGTATAAGTTGGAATGATGTCTTAACAAAGAATTACTTGTAATACCTTCAAGTGACTTTCGATAATAGTATCTTTGTATATCATCTGCTTTGAGTTCATCTAAATAAACATTTTCTTTTTTAAAATATGGATAAATATGTTTATTCATCAAACGCTCATATTCTTGATAGGATGTTGGTTGTACAAAATTTTTATGATACTCTGTTAACCACTTTTATAAAAGTCACAAAAAAGTGTTCGTTGATTAATTGCAGGAATATAAGTCTCATTTGATGAATTATATAGTTGTAAATTCAACTTAACTATAACTTCATTTAACTCATTCATTCTAGCTTTTAATTCATAGTTTTCTTTTACTAATTCTGCTATGTTGTATTCTGTCATTGCGTAGAGCCTCCATTAAAATGATGTTGAAATAATTGTAATTGTATAATTTTAATATCTCAACCATCTTTGACCCTCGAACACGTAATTTGCGTGTTCGAGGTTTTTTGACTCTGCCCACGCACCCGCGTAGGGTGCGACCAACGGTTCCACGATGTCGTGGCTATCCCAAGCAATATTTCAATCCACGCACCCGTGTAGGGTGCGACTAGTATGTATGGTATAGATAATATTTACCATTTGTTTCAATCCACGCACCCGTGTAGGGTGCGACGATAATACTTGGGTTGATGCTTATGTCATCATCTGTTTCAATCCACGCACCCGTGTAGGGTGCGACCTTGATATGATACCTATTGAGGTGATATTATGAAGTTTCAATCCAGGCACCCGTGTAGGGTGCGACAAACGGCGACGACCTGCGTGTATATTTTCAATCATTTCAATCCACGCACCCGTGAAGGGTGCGACCAAAAGCAGCCTTTTTTAGATAAGAATCCACAGATTTCAATCCACGCACCTGCGTAGGGTGCGACCTATTTTTGTGTTGGTTATATGTAATTAAAAAATAATTTCAATCCACGCACCTGCGTAGGGTGCGACTACGGTGCCACATCGTACAGCAATATGGTTTGCAATTTCAATCCACGCACCTGCGTAGGGTGCGACCATACCAGATGGCAATCATAGAGCTATTGCTTGTATTTCAATCCACGCACCTGCGTAGGGTGCGACTTAAATTATAGCTATTGACATTTACAAATGAAATATTTCAATCCACGCACCTGCGTAGGGTGCGACATAGTTGACTAGGACTTATGTTAACGTTACAGCATTTCAATCCACGCACCTGCGTAGGGTGCGACCAACTTGACCTAAACCACCTACGCCACCGTTCGATATTTCAATCCACGCACCTGCGTAGGGTGCGACAGCAAAAACGAACAAAAATCAATTGAATTTTTGTAATGTTTTACTATATTTAGCCTTTGGAACTGCAAGCAGCAAAAGCTATAATGTTGATTAAGCATAAATCTTCCTTATTTTGGGGTGCGAACGTTCCGGAAGAAAGCTGTTTGCTTCTAGTTCGCACTTGTTTTTGCTTGCTTAAACAATCAGTACGCCTTTGTGTTTTTACATTAATGTGTTCTAGTTTTATTATACAATAAAATTCCACATATTTCTACAAAAGGATAGGCGATGCATTTTTGCGTTGTCTATCCTTTCCGCATCAAACCAACGGTTGTTATCTGCAAAAAAACAAATATACTTTGTACCCCAACATTCGGTATAACGCATACCTTGTCCACCTACTTTGAGTGAGGCTGAGGGGCGGACATCGAGTACTCAATCATTGAAATGTATTGTAAAAGATTTTAAGCACCTACATAAATAAAAATAAGTGACGCGCGAATGAAAACAGTGAAAGTATAAAGTCGATTTTAAAGTAATCAACGTATATCCCAAGACATCTCTTTATTTATTGTAATACTTTACACATAATATCAAATAATAAATACAAGGAGGTGAAAAAATGGGTATAATTGCGTGGGTAGCTTTTGGTGCACTTGCCGGATGGATTGCAAGCCTTATTACTGGCAACGACAAAAAAATGGGCGCCGGAATGAATATTTTAGTAGGTATTGTTGGCGGTTTTATTGGCGGCCTTGTAATGAACTTGATAGGAGGATACGGCATAACAGGTTTTAATATCTGGAGTCTGCTTGTAGCAACAGGTGGTGCTGTCGTACTGTTGTTAATTGTAAATGCAATAAGGCGAATAAAAACTTAAAATTGAGGATAACTTAGTCTGATTTTATTTATGAGATCATAGAGAAACTAAATCTATAGAAAAAGCAAGCCATAGTATTTAATACTATGGCTTATTCTCTTTAATATTTCCCTCCAAAATAGATTTTACCGCATCTTTAATTTCAGCGTAACCTGTACATCGACAAAGGTTAGACTGCAGCCACTGTTCTATCACAAAATCATTTGCATCAGGATGGATTTGGCTTAACGAGTGGCAGACCATTAAAAACCCTGAAGTGCAATATCCACACTGAAAACCCCACTGTTCAACAAATGCCCGTTGAACAGGAGCATATTTAAGCCCCTCCACGGTTAAGATTTCGTGCCCGACAGCCTCTACCGCCAGCATCAGGCAAGATTTTATCGGCCAACCATCGACAAGAACCGTACATGTTCCGCAATCTCCATTTTCACACCCGGGCTTTGCTCCGGTTAGATACAGTTTTTCTCTTAAAACGTAGAGTAAAGTATCAGATGGTTGAATCATTACGGATGCGGTTTGTCCGTTTACATTTAATTCGATAATGCTTTTTCCTGTATAAGATATCATACTATATTCCCCTAAAATTATCATACATTTGCTGTAAAATATTTTGTAATACAAACAGGCGGTAGTCTTTACTTCCCAAATAATCGCTGATAGCAGAGTTTTTAACCAGCTCGGTAATCTGTGTAATTCGTTCTTCTTCAGTCAACATGGTGTTGCTTAACAAATCGGACGGCAGAATAAATGGGCAGTCGGCAAATCCACTGACCGCAGCATTGATTTTTAATGAGTTTTTTGTTCCTGCCATGGTAATAAGCGGGTAATCGATTTTATCCATCTTAGTCTTTTTTACATGGACATAGGGCAGCAAACAATCATTTTCATTTAGCGAAATCTGTACCAAAAAATTCCCTTTATTTAACCTTAGATAGCCGTCAAAAACTTGTGAGAACAACAGTTTTTGTAAACCGTTTTGCGTCATAACTTTTGCCCAGCATTTGGATATCATAAGCGGCAAGGCAGCTTCACGGTATTTGATGGTACCTGCTAAATTACCTCCCAGCGTAATTTTGCCTTGGATGGTATGGTCGGCAATTCTATCAACGGTTTTACATAATAGGGGATAATACCCTGCTTCTGCAATCTGTGTTAATGTTACGGTACTGCCCAAAACAAGATTGCCGTTGTCAAAGCCCATATAATTGCATTCTGGTATCCCTTTCAGGTCAATAACGGCATCAAACTGCAGGCTTTCGGCTCTTGCCATGCTGATTATTTCGGTACCTCCTCCATAATAGAGCGGTTGCTTGCTGCAAGAGACAAGCTGGTGGTAACATAAAACAGCTTCTTCTAAAGTTTCAGGTTTATAATATTCAAAATCAAAAGATATCATTGCAACGCACCTGTTTTTTTCTTCCACAAATATTCCGGGGTGATTGGTAACTCGGTAATATCTACACCTGACGCTAGCGACAAGGCGTTTGCCAAAGCCGGCGGAATACCTATGATACCATGTTCGGCGATTCCTCTGGCTCCGAATGGCGCTTCGATATGAGGCGTTTCTACAAAATCAATTAAATAATCCGGAGTCTCTCCATATCTCAGTAACTTATAGGTGCGAAAACTGGTGTCTTGTACAATCCCTTTATCATCGTAAATAAAGTGTTCACAGGTTCCCAGTCCCAATCCCATGCACATTCCGCCCATTAAAATTCCTTTTGCCGTTTTCGGGTTTAAAACCTTCCCTGCGTCAATAACAGTAGCGGCTTTTAGAATACGGTAGGTATGTTGTTGGGTATCGTACTCTATTTCTACAGCTTGAGCGCCTACCGTCCAAGCCATACCCGAGTTACCTTTTCCGGTCTCCGCATCCAACGGGGTGAGGCGATTCATAACATAACTGCCCCTGCCAATAACCGGGCCAATGATAGAATTACCGTTCGGAAAGCGATAGCCATGCACTAAATCTTTAAATGCAGCGTAAATGGTAGGGTCACTTCGCAGATAAACCCTTTCGTTGGCGATTTCCAAATCATCGGGGGAGTAGTGCAGAGCCAATGAACCGAGTTTTAGCAGTTGACGAGTCACATCGTTTGCTGCCTCTATAATGGCTCTGCCCACCATGTGGGTGGTCATGCTGGCAACCGTTTTCCAATATCTTGGGGTGGTTTGCGTGTCAATCTCCATTTTAATGTTAATTCTATCAACGCTCATTTTCATTTTTTCAGCGAGGATTTGCGCCATAGTGGTTCTCATACCCGGTCCGCATTCCACTGCTCCGCAGTCTAAATTTATGCTTCCATCCATATTAAAACTGATAAACGCGCAGGCTGCAGCATCCGTAGGGGTATTCGAAGTTTTACTAAAGCAGCCGATTCCCTTTGCGCGAACAAGGTTGTTGCTCAGGTTAATTTTGGCACTCTCGTCCCAGTGGATGAGGACTTTGAGTTTGTTTAAACATTGAGTAAAATCACCGGTATTACTTAAAGTAACCTTAGTTTGAGTTGGTGTAAGGTCGTTTTCTTTTATACCGTTTAGGATGCGTAGCTGTAATGGGTCTATGTTGAGAGCGGCAGCAAGCTTGTCCATCATACGCTCCAAGCAAAAAGCTTGCGATACATGCCCGAAACCTCGGTAAGAAGTAGTATAGGGGTGGTTTGAATAAACGGTGTAGCAATCGCAGAAAATGTTTTCAAAATTGTACGGGCCGGCACAATCTACCGCAATCGCCTTTGTCATTTTGGGTGCTGTCTCGGCGTACCCTCCGCAGTCAATATAATAGGTCATTTCAGCTGCAGTAATTTTTCCGTCTTTTTTTGCACCTAACTTGATTTTTGTTTGTACCCCCATATGACAGGGGAAGCTGACCATATCCTCCTCCCGTTCGTTATTTAGCTTAACACATTTACCTTCAACAGCTTTTGCTGCAACAAATGCTAAAACTTCAAGAGCGACTGCCGCTTTTCCTCCAAAACCGCCGCCTACAAGCGGAACATGCACCACGATATTCCCTTGCGGCAACTTAAAATATTCGCTAATCAGCTCTTTTACCATAAAAGGGGACTGCGATGAGCATTTAATTACAACCTTACCGTCCGGTTTAATGATACAGCTGGCAGCTCGAGTCTCCATTGCTGCATGGTCCGATTGAGGAAGTGTAAGGGTACCCTCAACCGTAACTTCGCTTTCATTCCAACCTTTTTGCATGTCTCCTTTACGAATTTTATGAACGCTGCAGATATTTGAATTCTCTATCGGGTATACTTCTTCTATCATTTTTTTGTAAGACATAAGGTTTTCATGAATTAACGTGGTGTTTGGCTTTATAGCATCATTTATTGTATTGATTACCGGTAACTTCTCATATTCTACCCGAATACAATTCACAGCGGCTTTTGCATGCTGTTCGGTATCGGCTACCACAATTGCTATGGGTTCGCCAAAATATCGTACCTTATCTTTAGCAAGTATGGGTCGATCTCTAAGCAGGTCACCGCATAAAATATCAAAGTCGTTTCCGGTAACAACGGCTTTTACTCCTGCCATACTGCTTGCTTTTGATGTATCGATAGCCATGATTCTGGCATGGGCATAACGGCTGGTTAAAAGTTTTGCATGGTACGCATCAGGCTCAAGTAGGTCGTTTGTGTATTCAGCAACTCCGGTTACCTTATTCCAGGCTTCTTTACGTATAATATCTTGACCCAATTGTGTGTTCACAACAATCCTCCTTTGAGGTATTATCATGTATCTATTCTATGCAAAAGTTTCCGCGTTATCAAAAATCAAACATCTTTTTACAACTGTGCTGAGCGGGCGGCTCTTTCCGTTTTTCCCAATGCGGCTTAATTAAGTAGCTTTCTGCCCATGCTAGACAAAAAGCTATTGCACGGTGCGCTAAATGCAATGAATTAAAGATAAAAAACAGGCCAGAGATAGCGATTTTGAACACTATCTCTGACCTGTTTGGTATGAGTGCTGATTAATACAGCAACATCATTATTTCTGGTTTAAAGCATTGTTTACAGCTTCCATAATACCTTTGCTGGAGTTTGTTGCACCGGCAACGGTATCAACTTTTAATGCTTGCTTTTTAATAATAGAATTGATAACATTTTTTTCTGCATTCTCGTAGATGCCGGGGGTTTCGCTGTGTTTAGTCACTTGAATGGATACAATGCTGCTATCTTTAACAGTAACTTTTACTTCAATATCACCGTTGTTGCCTTTGCCTTTGCCGGTATACTCGCCATCTTTAAAATTGCCCTTTACTTCAGGAACAGCAGGGGTTTCTGCTTCTTCTAATACAATTGAAGGCTCGGTATAACCACCGTTGGCTTCAACATATTTGCATGCAGAATTAGCAGCAATTCTGCCGAATACAATAATATCAGCCATTGCGTTACCGCCGATACGGTTACCGCCGTGTACTCCGCCTGTTACTTCACCAGCTGCAAAAAAGCCGGGGATAGCGGCGTTGTCCGCTTTTAGAACTTCACAAACGGTATTGATTTTAACACCGCCCATGGTGTGGTGGATTGCAGGTGCACATTTGCCTGCATAATATTTGGGCTTATCCAATTTAGATTTCATTTCTTTTCTGCCAAAATCCTTATCTACACCGGATGCAGCAGCTTGAGAGTAAGCTTTCATGGTTTCAGCAAATGCGGCAGGGTCAACGCCTATTTTCTTTGCAAGCTCTTCAGGGGTTTCTGCTTCTTCAATAATTTTAAGATTAATGTATTTTTCAATTGCAGAGAGTTTTTCTCTTACAGCTTGGTCAAAAATAAGGAAAGAGATTGCTTCAGGCTGCTCCAAAATAGCTGCAGAAACAACGTCGCGGGTTTCCAGCTCGTTTATAAAGCGTTTGCCTTCTTTATTTACCAAAATACCGCCGTCGCCGCGAACACCCTCTGTGTACATAACAGAAGTACTGGGTTCTACAGTGGGGTGAGTTTGGATTTTCTCCATATCAACCAAAGCTGCATTTGCTTTTTCGGCAAGAATGATGCCGTCACCGGTTGCACCTTTGTGGTTGGTTGTTCCAAAGCCTTTCAGGTTTGGTGCGTATTTCACTACCATATCAGAGTTTGCACCAAAACCGCCTGCAGCCAATACAACGGCTTTGCATTTAATGGTATACTCGCCGCTTGCGTCTGCAACTTTTACACCTGCAATTGCGTTTTTATCATTCAGAACAATCTCTTTTGCTGTAGTGTTCAGCAATACAGGAATGTTCTCTTTTTCAATGTTTTCGTTTAAGGTTTTTACAATCATGGGGCCAACTGCTGCGCCACCTTTGGGGCGGTGAAGTCTGTCGACGCTCATGCCGCCGGAACGACCCAGTTCGGAAAGGTCTCCGCCGATTTGGTTAATCCAATCCACAGCTGCTGCCGAGCCTTCTACCATAGTTTTTACCAATTCAGGATTATTCAGCTTTTTGCCGCCTGCAATGGTTTCGTCTATAAACGATTGGTTGCTGTCTTTTACGTTCAGCTTCTTTTGTACAGATGTTTCAGAAGCGTTCAAACCACCGGTTGCGTAAACAGTGTTACCGCCGGTTTGAGGCATTTTTTCTACGATAACAACATTTTTTGCACCGTTTTGGCTTGCTTGAAGTGCAGCTGTCATGCCTGCACCGCCGCCGCCGATTACAACAATATCTGCTTCTTTATCCGTAGGTGCTGCCACCGAACTTGTTGCGGCACTGCTCTCCGGAGTTTTGCCTTCCGACGTATTTTTGTTTTTGCATCCGCCCAATACGCTAGAACCGACAATAAGCAATGATAATAAGATTGACGTTAATCGTTTCATTTTTTTGCTCCTTTGCATAATTTTACTGTTGCTTTATTGGCTAATTTACCCTAAGCCAGTTATTATTATATGAGTATGACATTATTTTGTCAATGGCAACTGTTCTATTGAGCCAAAATTTTTTATGCTAATTAGGGTAAATTTTAAGCGATTCGTAAATTCATTTGCATACATTCTTCTTTATTTATTCCGTTAAAATTCAATAATTTCTGCCCAATTTTAAGTGCTTTATTATGTCCTCCTTTGTTGTATAGTATGGTATAGATGGATGAAAATTATACCAATAAAAACTCTGCCGAAAACTGTTTTTGCCCATTTTTAAGTACCTGTGTCCCTCTAGATTTACATTGCAGTTTACATGCGTTTAAAATAATGTACCGAATTAGCGTGCCATTTGCCTCTTGAACCAAGTTACAGTTTAGTGGAATGTTTGATTATTTTCAGAAATTTCGGTTAGGTGTTAACACTTAGATTAGGCTTCACAAATAAAAAAAGCAGCACTGCTTTTTTCATAAGTTTTATGATTTGATTAATAACACGTAAAAAAAATATATATGAATAAAAGGATTTAGAATGAATTATATAGGTAGGATTATAGGGCTTTTACTCCTTGCTGCGGGTGCAATAATAAAAGCTGCGTTGCTGAGGCAATTTGTTTATCATTTTGCTTTTTATGGTATGAGTAAAACACGCAGAACAAAGATATATAAGGAGCAATCAGTACGAGATAGGCTGTTATTGTTTTATACTGCGCAATATAACAACCCCCAACAAACCAAATGGTGCATTATTACTTACTACATCTATTGTATAATTTGCATTGCTGAAATCAGCATGTTTGGCTACAACATCTTTTGTAATCTTATTCCTGCATTTAAGTCGTTTGTCAGGTGGTTATGGATTGTAAAAAACATAATATTCATTCTTTGCCTTTCTAGCGTATTAATAAAACTAAGTAAAAAGTAATGATTAGAAAGTGTACATACTTGGGCATCAAAGCGGGAATCAATAAATTCTTATATGTTCACATTCAGTAAAACACCGATAGACTGCTTTTTTGCATGAACAAAGCCCCCGCAGTTTAAATTACTGCAGGGGCTCATTTCATTTTTTAATTTACCTTAAGCATTGACAATATCTTTTGCTTTGCAGCTTAATTCAAGGATTTTATTTTCTATGGTTGAAATAACTTTTTTAAATTCATGGTCATCCTTACCGGTTGGATCATCCAAACCCCAATCTTCGCGATATTTACATGGCAGAAAAGGGCAGGTGACGTTGCACCCCATAGTTATCACAATATCTACAGGCGGAATTTCTGAAATAAGCTTAGAGAATTGAGTTCGTTCCATGTCAATACCATAAAGCTGTTTTATCAAGCGTACAGCATCTTGGTTGATTTGAGGTTGCTTTTCTGTACCTGCGGAATAACATTCCAGTACATCTCCGGCAAAGTATTTGCCCAATGCTTCGGCAATTTGGCTACGGCAGGAATTATGAACACAAATAAACGCTACTTTAACCATAAAACCTCCTGTTTGAACTACAGTTGCGATAGTTTATCTCTTTTTCTTTGATATTCTATTGGACTGCATTCAAGTTACTCTTAACTACACGCTGCTATATACTTTAGCCTCTTACTTTTTGAAGAATCTTTACAACTTCTTCTGTTTTTAACACCTTACCAAAAGATACAACCTTGCCATCCACAACCAAAGCGGGAGTGGTCATTACTCCATACGCAGCAATTTGCGTAAAATCGGTAACATGGTCGATGACGGTGTTCATACCAAGCTGCTCTAAAGCTGCTTTTGCAGCAGCTTCCAATTGGTTGCACTTTGCACAACCACTGCCCAATACCTTTACAGATGCTCCCACTTTATTTGCAATTTCTGTGTGTGCTGTTGCTTTAGCATTGCAGTTGCCGCCGCAGCAACATTCGTCTTTTACTTCTTCTTTTTTCTTTCCAATCCCCAATAATCCCATAAATAAATCCTCCTATCAAAAATAAATACTCATCCTATAAATAAAAATTGAAACGCATTAAAGAAGTACCCTATTAGAACAATGCCAGCCGCTACAATGCCGACAAAAACAGCAAGGAGCTTTGGCTTTACCGCTTTACTCAACATGATCATAGATGGAAGCGAAAGTGCAGTGACTCCCATCATAAAGGATAAAATTGTACCGATGCCAACCCCTTTTGCGAAAAGAGCTTCTGCAATTGGGATAGTGCCGAAAATGTCGGCATACATGGGGATACCGACTGCGGTTGCAAGAATAACAGAAAAAGGATTGTTTTTTCCTATAACGTTTTGAATGATTTCTGCAGGAATCCAGTTATGAATGGCTGCGCCAATCCCAACGCCAACAATAACATACCAAAATACTTTTTTAACAGTAGCTTGCACCTGCTCCCACGCGTACACCATTCGGTCGTGCCTCGTCAAGTCTGGGGACTCAATATCAACACTTCCGGCAGCTCGCACAAATTCTTCAACATGTTTTTCCATACCAAATTTCTCAATAAGCGTACCGCCCACTACTGCAAGAATCAACCCAACTATAACGTAGGCAATTGCTATTTTTGCACCGAATATGCTCATCAGTAAAATCAGCGAACCTAAATCCACCAAAGGCGATGAAATAAGGAATGAGAACGTAACACCTACCGGCAAGCCTGCACTGGTAAAACCCATAAACAGCGGTATGGAAGAACACGAGCAAAAAGGTGTTACCGTACCGAGTAATGCTGCCAAGCAGTTTGCAGTAATGCCATGAAATCGCCCTAAAATCTTCTTTGTTCTTTCTGGTGGGTAATAGCTTTGAATATAGGAAATAGTAAAAATTAAAACAGAAAGCAGCACGAAAATCTTAATCGTGTCATAGATAAAAAATTGAATGCTGCCGCCTATCCGCTGTGTAATATCAATGCCTATTGTGGTAAGAATGTTCCCAATCAATGTGTTAAGCCATTTCATTGCTAAAATTTGATTTTGAAAGAACAGCCATATCAATTTTATTATTTGCATGAAAATACCCCTTTTCGATATATTGATAGTTCTAATTGTATCAATATGTAATTGTTTAGATAAGCCATCTTATACGATGGCTTATCTACCAGAACAATCATTGCAATCACTTGTAGGTGATAACGATGTAATTTGTTTTAACAAATGGATTGCTTTGTTACACCCATCCTCCGATAAAGAATAGTGAGTCCATTTGCCTTCTTTTCGGCTTTGTACGATACCCGAGTCGCATAAAATTTTCATATGATGGGATAAGGTTGGCTGGCTAATATTCAATTTTTCTTGCAATTTGCAAGCACATTTTTCGCCTGATTGCAAAAGCTCTAACACAATCAATCTATTCGGGTCACAGAATGCTTTAAACACTTCTGCTGTCAATTCATAACTTGTTTTCAAAATCTCACTTCTTTCAAATTTGTTTTATCCATTAATATTATATGCATCATATTGATATTTGTCAATGTGTTTTGCATATTTTTGATTATGACATTGTGCTATCAAAAAGCTCCACTCTAATTGCTATCGCAATCGATCCATAATCCATTTTATAATCTTTTTTTTGACTCATTTCTTCACAAGATATGTTGCGAATAGGCGTATTATCAGTTTGGAATACTCGTACCAGAAGAACTGCACTTTCTCCGTTTTTTATAGGATAGCTGCCTTTATTGGCAAGAGTATAAATCGAGCTACCGCTATAATTTGCGTTGGGTAAATCGGTATGAAAACTAATTTTAGTACCCATTTGAACATTCCAGTCAATTCCGTTCCAAGTGTGGTTCTCATCGGTTGTAAGTTTTGATGCAACAGTGAATGCTCCCGATTTATCGAAACCAAGTTCTTCTACGTTGCCATATACCAACTTTTCGGATGACTCCATTCCTTTAACCGTCCAAACTTCTTTGTATACAGCAATTGATTTAACGGTGTCATCAAGAGAAGATTGGAATTTTGATACATCTGCTTCAACTAAATCTGCTATTTGTTTTTCGCTTTTGCTCAATTGTTTGTATTTAATTGTTGATCTGTTTGTATTACAGCCTGCCAGAAGAGTTAACATGCAAATCAAAATAGCTGCCAATTTAAGTACTCGTTTCATTTTCTGTCTCCTTATCATTGCCTATTGAGTTAAGGAATTTAACCACTACACCTCATTATACCATAGTGGTAAAAAAATCCAATACGCGTTGATGAACTCTCTCATCTCACACTGGAAAATAGGCAGCGTGTACAGGATGCTATTAAAAGTTTTAAAAAGCCTTGTAAGTTCTTGCGCTTACAAGGCTTTTTCATGTTAAAACAAGCTGATTCTGAGGGGGAGCTCTAAGAAAAACAATTTACTAATGAGCAATTTTGATTATATAAAAATAGTACTAATTTACCGGGCGGTTAACTCATTCTGAGCAATCGGATATAATGATTTGCCTCACGCAGTACGTGGTCTGCAAGCAGCGGCAGTATAATAGACCTGATTTTGCACTCGGCAATGCCTATTGTACCGGCTTGCTTAAAATCTCTGTATTTCATTGTTTGTTTTAGGGTGATATCCGTTATACTTGCAATGGTTGCATCGGTAGCTTGTTCTGTACTTTGCAGCAATTTGCCGTATTCAAATGCAAAGTCGTTTGATGTTTGTATGAGACCGTTTTCCGATGGGTCAAGCAGCCCGCGAATAAACAGTGCATGTTCCAACATAATATTATCCCAAAATAGTTCGGTTTGCTTGGCATCCATGCTGTCAATATCTACACCTTGTTCGATATACTCTACATAGTTGCGATACAAATGGGCTTCGCGCAGGATATGCTCGATTAACAACGGATAGTTTACGGTAAACATATTGCAAGATAACATCCCATTTAAAACATCTTGCTTAAAGGTAATCAATCCATCAATTAAAACTTTCGCCTCATTGTTTATCTTTTTGACATCTGCAACCAATTTTTGCGTAACAGAAGCATTATAGTCGCTGTACAGTTTTGCCTCCATTCTTGTAATGTTTTGGTTGATGGGTATTCCGGTAAAGTTTTGCGTTTTAATTTCTGCGCCCAGTGTAAAGTCGGTGACAATTTCACCCGACGCTAACACATTTGGTCTTATCAATCCGTTGCTGAGGTTTACCACATTGAATAAAAGTGTTTCAAATTTTACCTTGAAGCCATCTGCTCTTTTGGCATAATCAGCATTTTTAGGTGTAAAACCTGCTTCTAAAAACAAAGCATGCTCTTTCATAATCCTAGCAAAAAACAAATGCAGTTCCAACGATAAAACTACATACTTTTTTTGGCTCAGCATAAGGTCACCCCTTTATTGTTTTGGTTAAGTCTATGTATATTTTTACTATATTATTCAGCTGTGTTTTAGATAAACTATTTTAATAAATGCCATTTACAGACATATGATTTTTTATTTGCCTTAAAATAAAAAAAGTAAGAGACATATGGGTGTCTCTTACTTTTTGGTGTTTCTATATCAAATAATATTTTACATTGCAGTAAAATAGATAATTCTAAATTAGATAATGTTAGGACGAGGTGAATTGTAAAATTTCTTTATTGAGGATATATAACGCCTCGCCGTCAATCGCACCAAACTTTTTGATGGATTCCAGAATATTTTTAACTGCCATATCTTTATAACCGTTTGCATAATATACATTTGCCAAATCCAACAGCACGCGATTGCTGTCAATCAGGTTTAAAATGGGTAAACTAGTTTCAAAAATATCGAGCTCTTTTACTTTTAGCAGCTCAGATAGTATATTAAAGATTTTTTGGCTTGCTGTTTTATCAAACGAACAAGATTTCTTGTTTAGAAAATAAAGCAATACTTGCTTCTCTGTTTCGTTTGTTAAGCTTTGTATGATCCCATTGCATTTTTTGGTATTCAACTTACCGGCGAAACAACATAGCGTAAGATATTCGAGTAATTTTTCTGTTCTGTTTGGCAAAATACCCTGATGAGAGCTTGCTTCGATTATTTTCAAAAACTCAGTGTAAGCAGACTTGTAATCTTTTTTATAGAAAAGCAGTTTTCCTTGCAGAAAGTTTTTGTCGTTCTGATAATCAGACTGATTTTCAATTCTCTTAAAATACCGTTCTGCCTCATCATATAACCCTTCATGAATTAACACGTCAACTATCACCAATACATTGGTGATATAATAACTATCCGAAAAAAGGTTCTCTAAATTTTTACCCACATCTTGCTTGTTGGGCAGCATTTTATTTAAGATTTGACCTATCTTATAAATGATATCATATCGTTTACTATTAATTTGCAAAGCCCGAATATAACAATCCAAACAATTCGCCCAGTCATCCAACAAATAATAAATTTGCCCTAAATCGATTAGCGGCTTAAAATTGTGGATATCGTTTAAAAAAGTAAGGTTTTGCGGCGCCGCACCCATTTCAATGCATTTTTTAAAGCTTTCAATAGCCAAGGTATAGCGTTTGAGCATTTTATATATGATGCCCTTGTAATACTCGTAATCTGTACAAGCAGGGTAAATTTTAAGCGCTTCTGACAATGCCAGAAGACTTTCTTCGTTTCTTTGCAGGCAATTCAGGCAAACCGCCCTTCGGAATAATAAATGGGGGCAGTACGCCAAGGTAATGTCTTTGTTTGCATATGCTTTTTCGTAATATTCCAATGCTTTGTTGTGATCATGCTGGCTGATATATTCGTTGCCCATATTAAACAGCTGAAATGCATCGTTGGGGTTATAATCAAGCAGCTTTTGGATGATGGGGATGTTTCTTTCGTGTTTGTTTTTGTGAATTAGATTGGATAGTAGATACCCGTAATGGAGTACCCTAATATCTGTAAGTTCAATTTGAAAGTCGATGCTTTTACGGATGGGAACCAATTGCTCATGGATTGCGCCTTCGTAATGAAAAGTCTTGTTTTTAAAAAGCCTCAGCCCGGTATGCATATTATAGAATTCTTCCGAGTTTTCATTGGTCAAATTGTGGAACACTAAAGTCAATCCGTTTGCTTTTGTCGTCTGAATCTTTTCTGTAAGAATTTTCAAGTCATCTTTATAAACTACCTCATCGGCATCCAATACAAGTATCCAATCTCCGGTTGCCTTTTTAAGCGCTTCATTTCTCGCATTACTAAAATTATCATCCCATTTGTACGAAAAAATTTTAGGATTAAAGCGCTTGGCAATATCCAAAGTATGATCGGTTGATCCGGTATCTACAATAATAATTTCATCAACTGCATCGGCAACGCTGTTTAAACATTTTTCTATATATTTTTCTTCGTCTTTAACGATCATACAAAGGCTTAAAGTTTGCATAGTATACCCCTTTCTGTGTTTTGGGTTTGAAAGAAAAGACCGCAGAGCTAAAAATTAGCACTACGGTCTTTCTTAATTCATTTATGCCTGACCGTTAAAATAAGCAATGAACGATGCGATAGTTGTACCTAGATTGTATTGCAGCTGTGCATACTGTGCAAAAGTGTCGATAACAATATACGCGCCTTCGCCGTTGGGCACAACAACATTGTCGTGGCTGGGGTCATTCATATAGAATGTCCCATCGGGGCTTAATTGCAGAGAAACAGTAATTGGGGCAGTTCCGGTGTTGTTAATAAACATCGTTGCTGTACGCAGGGTTGAAATATTTTTATCTGCGAAGATGACATCTGTCCCCTGTACGTTGGTAAGGGGAGCTGAATCGGAAGTGAAGTTGTTGCCGATAACCGTCATATTAAGGCTGGAGTTGGCAATGGTAACAGAGTTACCAACAGTAACCGTACCGCCTACTGTTAGAGAAGTGTTTGCAATGGTAACAGGGTTGGAAACAGTCACGTCACCTGCAACAACCAAGCTGGCGTTTGCAATAGTAACCGTACCGCCTACTGTTAGAGAAGTGTTTGCGATGGTAACAGGGTTGGAAACAGTTACGTCACCTGCAACAACCAAGCTGGCATTCGCGATGGTAATCGAGTTGCCGACAGTAACCGTACCGCCTACTGTTAGAGAAGTGTTTGCGATGGTAACAGGGTTGGAAACAGTTACGTCACCTGCAACAACCAAGCTGGCGTTTGCGATGGTGATAGAGTTACCAACAGTAACCGTACCGCCTACTGTTAGAGAAGTGTTTGCAATGGTAACGGGGTTGGAAACAGTCACGTCACCTGCAACAACCAAGCTGGCGTTTGCAATAGTAACCGTACCGCCTACTGTTAGAGAAGTGTTTGCGATGGTAACAGGGTTGGAAACAGTTACGTCACCTGCAACAACCAAGCTGGCGTTTGCGATGGTGATAGAGTTACCAACAGTAACCGTACCGCCTACTGTTAGAGAAGTGTTTGCAATGGTAACAGGGTTGGAAACAGTCACGTCACCTGCAACGACCAAGCTGGCATTCGCGATGGTAATCGAGTTGCCGACAGTAACCGTACCGCCTACTGTTAGAGAAGTGTTTGCAATGGTAATAGGGTTGGAAACAGTCACATCACCTGCAACAACCAAGCTGGCGTTTGCGATGGTAATAGAGTTACCAACAGTAACTGTACCGCCTACTGTTAGAGAAGTGTTTGCAATGGTTACAGGGTTAGAAACTGTTACATTACCTCCTACCGTTAATGTGGTATTTGTAACGGTAACTGCCATTGCGGCGGCAGCTGCGATCAAAAGCTCCCCATCAGAGTTGAGCTGTAATTGTTGCAAAGTGGAGGTGTTTTGATTATAGCCGTAAACACCTGCGGATAATTCCGAAGCAGTTGTATTAAAAACCAAAGAGTTCATCTTTATTTTCCTTTCAATTTCTTAGACGTTTAAAGTGTCAACCTTAAAGGCTAGACACACTGCATTGTATGAAGAAAATATTTATTCAGTTACAAACACGAAGTTAACCGACAAAATCAACTTCAGCTAAAATAAGATTTTTGCATAAATCTTTGCTCTGTAAGCTAAAAAAACAGCTTGAGTTGCAATAAGCTGTTTTGTAAATTATCTGTATATAATTGATGTTGGCGCGTTCACTATTTAAAAGCAACAAGATAGCCGAATCTTCCAAAACCTTTTGCCGGTGCTAGCCATAACGTGATTTTGCAAAATAATTGACAAGTTAAAAATCGTATGATATTGTTACGAAAAGGATTTTTTGAGAGTGTGAAGATGAGAAAATTAAAATTAGCACAAAAAATATCACTATTGGTAGTTGTGATAGTGATGATTTCTGTGGGCATATCCATATATGTGGCAGGCCAATACAATATCAAAAGCTTGATGGAAAAGGTTAAGGAAAATACACTGAACACCGTGCAAATTGTAGCCATGTCGCCCATTATCATAGATGGGATTGCAAATAAAGAGTCGCAAGAAATTCAAAAGTTTGTAGAAACCACGCAGCAGCAATTGAAAAGCATCGACATTATTGTAGTGGCAGATGTAAACGGCAAAAGGTACGGCCATACCAAATCAAACCGTGTTGGAAAAATGTTTTCGGCTTATGACAACGACAGGGCTGTTTTATACGGCGAAACATATGTATCAGAAGGCCCAGGCACGTTAGGCCCCTCACTGCGCGCTTTTACCCCAATTACCAATCATGACGGTAAAATTTTGGGCTTTGTTATGGCGGGAACATTATTGGACAGCATTGCAAAAACAAAACAAGACATTGCCTTGATTATGGTGCTTTTTATTTTGATGGGATGCTTCATCGGGGTGCTGGGGGCAGTGTATGTATCCCGTTACATTAAAAAAAGTTTGCTTGGTTATGAGCCGGAGAATATTGCCAGATTGTATCTTGAGAATAAAGGGATACTTGCGACGGTTCATGAGGGCGTTATTGCAGTGAACCAAGATTACGTGATTACGCTGATTAACGAGCAAGCGATGCGCTATTTGGGCATTTGCAAGGATTTTGTGGTTGGTAAAAACATAAAAGAAGTTTTTCCGCAATCAAAATTGCCTTTAGCAATGGAACAGCAAACGGCTATGCTCGACGTGCCTTATGCCTTGCAGGACGTGATAGTCGTTTCGAATAATGTCCCAATTCTCTCCGAACAAAACATAGTAGTGGGCGGAGTTTCGTCTTTTCGTGACCAAACCGAAGTAAACAAGCTAGCCGAAGAAATTACCGGCGTAAAAAAAATAGTGGATTCCCTACGGGCAACCACGCATGAATTTAAAAATAAACTTCATGTCATTTTAGGGTTTATCGAAACAAACAATACCAATAAAGCAAAAGAGTATATAGGCACGATTAATAACCAGATTCAATCAAACATCAGCAACGTGCTGAATATGATTTTCGAACCAACAATATCCGCTTTGTGTATTGGAAAGTGCCAGCGCGGAAACGAGATTAAAGTTGATTTTCATCTGCATGAAGATTGCTATTTTGAGAATAGTTTCAATTTTGATGTCAATGCGCTTGTTGTGATTATTGGCAATTTAATCGAAAATGCAATGGACAACCTGGAATACCTGGATAAACAGGACAAACAGGTAGAATTGTATCTGAATGATCAGGATAACCAGCTTGAAATCGTTGTTAAAGATAACGGCAGGGGGATAGAAGATACTCGCAAAATATTTGAAAAAGGCTATACCACCAAGCAAAAAAGCAGGGGATACGGACTTTATTTGGTAAAGCAAAATGTTGAAAAATACAACGGTTCAATTAAAGTAGATACAAAGTTGAACGAAGGTTCTGAGTTCCATATAATTTTCAAGCAGGTGAAACATAAATGATACAAGTGCTCATTGTAGAAGATGACCCTATGGTGGCTCAAATTAATAAGGAATACATTAAAAATATCGAACATTTTACAGTTCAGGCAGTGGCAGAAAACGGGGAAGAGGCACTCGCTTATTTAAAACAGCACAAAACAATTGATTTGCTCATACTGGATGTATTTATGCCAAAGATGAATGGAATCGATTTTTTACAAGAAATTCGTCAAGAGTTTAACCAAGTAGATGTTATTTTTGTAACAGCCGCAAAAGACAAGCAAATTATACAAAGGGCTTTGCAGTTGGGCGCGGTGGATTATTTAATCAAACCGTTTACGTTCGATAGAATTAAAATAGCTTTGCAAAAATACTTGCAGCGTTACAAATTATTTCAGACAAACGCGGTATTAAATCAAGATAATTTGGATGAATTGTTTGAGAATAATCAACCGCTTGAACTGCCGA
Source organism: Hydrogenoanaerobacterium saccharovorans (assembly GCF_003814745.1). Classification (NCBI taxonomy): domain Bacteria; kingdom Bacillati; phylum Bacillota; class Clostridia; order Eubacteriales; family Oscillospiraceae; genus Hydrogenoanaerobacterium; species Hydrogenoanaerobacterium saccharovorans. The sequence continues at coordinate 580,059 of NZ_RKRD01000001.1, forward strand.
AAGGCATTCATCCCATCACTTTGCAAAAGATACAGGATGCCATTCGATTATCATCGACCGGAATATTGGATGCGCAGGCAATTGCAAAATCACTTGGGATATCCATGGTAACCTTGCGATTATACTTAGACTATTTGGTGGATTGCAAAAAGTTGTGCAAGGGCACTGTGTACGGTAAGGTTGGGCGCCCAAAAATCAAATATCATAAAAAGACGATGCAGTGAGAAATTCACTGCACTTTTTTTATTTAAAAAACCCCTAATAAACTTTAAAAACAACACAAATCATTCATATTATGTTATTTTTATAACAATCGATTAAATGAGGAGAGTATCTATGTTAAAAAAATTATGCGCTTTCAGTCTTGCAGCCTTATTGGTATTAAGCGGTTGTTCAAGCCAAGTAAAGCAACAGTCGCAGCCAGAAACAGCAGAAGTTCCCCAAAAGCAAGAAAGCTATAAAAGTGACATTGTTATCATTGGTGCAGGTGGCGCAGGTATGACAGCAGCCATTGAAGCCAAAGATGCCGGTGCAAATGTAATTGTGTTAGAGAAAATGGCATATGCCGGCGGCAACACAGTTCGTGCAAAAGGCGGCTTGAATGCTTCTGAAACAAAACCTCAGAAATCCCTTGGCATTGAAGACAGTGTGCAAACCTTTATTGATGATACAATGAAGGGCGGCAAAGAAATCAACGATTTATCGCTGGTAACTTATCTGGCACAAAACAGCTCAGCTGCAATTGATTGGCTGCTGGGAATCGGTATGGATGTGAACGGTGTGGTTGCTGCTGCGGGTGCTTCCAAACCCAGAATGCATCGCCCTGTTGACGGCTCCAGCATTGGTAATGTGTTGGTATCGGTTCTTACAAAAAACCTTGAGGACCGTGGAATTGACATTTTGTATCAGACAGAGGCAACTGAATTGATTGTTGAAAACAATGCGGTTACCGGGGTAAAAGCAAAAGATGCAAAAGGCAACGAGCTTACATTTAATGCCGATGCAGTAATTGTTGCAGCAGGCGGTTTTGGTGCAAACGAAGAAATGTATGCATCCTATCGCCCCGACATAAAAGGCTTTATTACAACCAACCATGCCGGTGCAACGGGTGATGGCATTCGTATGTCAGAAAAAATCGGTGCTGCATTGGTAGATATGGAACAAATTCAAACACATCCAACCGTTGAGCAAACAACGAACGAAGTTATTTCAGATTCCGTTCGCGGTATCGGCGCAATTCTTGTAAACGAAAAAGGCGTACGCTTTACAAATGAGATGTTGACAAGAGATGTGTTATCTGCAAATATTTTGGCTCAACCGGGTAAATATGCTTACATTATTTTTGACCAGAATCTAAGAAACAACATGAAAGCAATCGAAGAAATGGTTGAAAAAGGCATTGTTACCGAGGGCAAAACCCTAGAAGAACTCTCTGCAACCTTAAAGGTGGATGCAGCAGCAATGACAAAAACCCTTGCTACTTGGAATAAAGCAGTTGCAGATAAAAAAGACGCTGAGTTTGGCCGCGATACCGGCATGGATGCAAGTTTGGAAATGGCACCGTATTATGCGGTTAAAGTTGCACCCGGTGTACACCATACAATGGGCGGTATTAAAATCAACACCAATACAGAAGTGCTGGATACGAAAGGCGCTGTAATAAAAGGCTTGTATGCTGCCGGCGAGGTTACAGGCGGTGTACATGGTGCAAACCGTTTGGGCGGTAACGCTGTAGCAGATATTACTGTTTTTGGCAGACAAGCAGGTAAACAGGCTGCTCAGTTTGCTTTGGCAAATGGCGCAACCGAATTGGTAATGCCTAAAGTAGAAAGCAAAAAAAGTACAGCCGGTACAGCAAGCTATAAAGATGGTGTGTACACAAAAACCGCAAAAGGCAATAACGGTGATGTTACTATAGAAGTGACAATCAAAGACGGCTCGATTGCCGATGTTAAAGCGACAGAACACAAAGAAACACAGGCTCTTTTTGATGCCGTACAAAAAAGCTTGTTCCCCGCGATTATTGAGGCACAAAGTGCAGATGTAGATGCAGTTGCAGGTGCAACCAAATCCAGCGATGCTGTTTTAAATTGTGTAAAAGAGATTTTAAACGAAGCAAAATAACATAGATGTAAAAATGGATAGGCAGAACAACCTAGGTTGTTCTGCCTATTTTTAATTGAAATATTAAAATAATAGTATGTTATTTGATATTTGTATGTATTAATAAAAATTGATGAAACTTTTAGTAAAATATAAATAAAAAACCTTCAAAATAATCAATTAATCAGCAAAATTATTGATTATATCACAAAATATATCAATATTATTAAATTATTATATTGACTTTTTATAAATAGAACAGTATACTACAGGTAAAACATCGATTATTTTTACTAAACTATTTTACTAAAAGGGGATATATATGGCTACGTTAAAAGATATTGCCGAATTGGCGGGGGTTTCTATCGCTTCGGTATCAAGGGTACTTAACCAAGATGAAACTTTTTCTATATCCAGTGAAACAAAATTAAAAATTCTTCAAATCGCACAAGATTTACAATATAAAGTGAACAAGTCAGCAGCACACCAATTTATCCCCGATGAGAACCTAAAAATAGCTTTGATAATGCTTTACAGTGAGTTTTGGGAGATTTCGGACTCTTACTATCTTTCCATCCGAGTAAATGCAAAAGAAGAAGCTGCTGCAAACGGTGTAGAAGTAAAAGAATTCTTTTTGCCCTCGGATAGAGATGAAGTAATTGATTTTACGGGATTTTCGGGAATTATCATCATTGGCGATTCGGGCGATTGGTATCTGAAAGAAAATTTCAGAAAATCTGTATTAACATCGCGCTTACCAATATCTTTCGTAGATTTTGACCCTAAAGAAACGGATGTAGAAGCAGATTGCGTTATCAATGACTTCAGGCAGATAGTAGACAAGGCTCTCTGTTACTTTTTTTCGCTCGGCTACCGTGAAATAGGGTACATAGGCAGTAACGGCTGCAACTTAAAAGGCAAAAAACATCTTGATTTACGCTGTGTATCTTTTGAAGAAATATTAAAAGTTCAAGGCTTGTATCAAGAAAAGTATGTTTACAAAGATGATAATGCATCTGCCGAATCGGGTTATAAACTTGCCAAGCAGGCAATTGAAAAAGGCGAGCTGCCCAGGGCATTTTTTGTAGAGAACGATTCAATGGCTATCGGAAGCCTAAGGGCGTTTAAAGAGCATAACATTAAAATTCCACAGCAGATTTCAGTGATAGGATGTAACGACATACCTACTGCGGAGTTTCTAACACCATCTCTTTCGTCAGTTCACATCTACAGCGATTTAATCGGTATTATGTCAACACGTTTGATGATTGAAAGAATAAAAACAAAGCGTATGCTGGGCGTAAACATAGTGGTGCCGAACAAGTTGATTATCCGCCAGAGCTGTGAAGTAAAGGAGAATTAAGTTTGGATACAAAACAACATAAACAGCACATCGTATCGATTGCGTTACTATTTGTCGTCGCAACCATTTGGGGGTCGGGGTTTATTGGCACACAAATGGCATTGGATGCAAAGCTGGATTCGTCTTTTATTATGTTTGTTCGCTTTACCATTGCAACTTTTATTATTGGTACCGTATTTTTTAAAGACATTAAAAAAAATTTACGCCCGCAGCATTTAAAAGGCGGTTTGATAATAGGGCTGTTCTTGTTTTTGGCATTTTTTATTCAAACAGTGGGCTTAAAGTACACAACACCTGCAAACAACGCATTTATCACTGCGTCCAATGTTGTCATGGTTCCCTTTTTATGGTGGGTTGTCAGCAAGAAAAAGCCTAAAAATAAAATTTTCATATCTTCTGCATTATGCTTGATTGGTATTGGAGTTTTATCTTTAAATTTTGTTAATGGGTTTTCTTTTTCGGTAGGTGACTTATTAACCTTAGGTTGTGCTTTTCTGTTTGCATGCCAAATTGTTGCTACGGGCATTCTTGCAGCAAGCATGGATGCAAGAGTTCTAGTATTTTTACAATTTACGGTTTCGGCTGTTTTATCATTTTTGGTTTTTATGTTTACCAACCGCGATTTTACCGCATTTGCTTCGCCGAAAGGGATGATGGCGGTAATCTACTTAGGCGTATTCAGCACCTGCATATGCTATTTTTTGCAGACAGTTGCACAAAAAAATGTCGAATCATCAAAAACGGCAATGATTCTTTCTACAGAAGCATTGTTTGGCACATTTTTTTCCGTCCTGCTCGGATACGACAAACTGTCGGCAAATATGGTGGCAGGCGGATTGATTATCATTGTTTCTATCCTAATGGCAGAAGTTGATTTTACAAAAAGCGATAAAGCAAAAAAAATAATAAAGGAAGGGCAAGGGTAAGAAGATGAAGCTTACATTTGACTACAGACAAGAAGACTGGAACAACATAGAAGTTTTACAAAGAAACCGTATGCAGACAAGACCGATGTACTGCGGTTATCAGGATAAAGAGGCAGCCCTTACCTTTGAACGTATCAACAGTGGTAATTATCAGCTGCTCAACGGAATGTGGAAGTTCTTTTACTCATCTACACCACTTGAAATACCGGATGATTTTATGAATGCTGAATTCGATGACAGCAAATGGGGCGAAATGCCTGTGCCCGCACACTGGCAACTGAACGGGTATGATTCTCCGCATTATACCGATGCAATTTCGCTTTTCCCCATTACAGATGAGCCGTCTATCCAAATCGACAACCCAACGGGAGCATATCGACACAACTTTGTTTTTCATAAAACAAAAGAAGAGGAATGCATCCTGCGTTTTGACGGTGTAGAAAGTGCTTACCATGTGTGGATAAACGGAAAATTTGCAGGGTATAGCCAAGGCCCTAGGCTGACGGCGGAATTTGATATCACCGAATTAGTAAAAAACGGCGAAAACCTGCTGGCTGTCAAGGTTTATAAGTTCTGTGAAGGCAGCTATTTAGAAAATCAGGATATGTGGACATTTGCGGGGATTATCCGCGATGTCAGTGTAATAAAAAGGAATAAAATTCATCTTTCCGATTACAAAATTGATTCTTTGCTGACAAACAACTATAACGACGGTGCTTTCTCGGCTGAAATGGAGGTAGAAAACAACTCCGAAAAACAATGCGGACTGGTTTTAGAGGCAGAATTGTTCGACGGTGAACGGCTGGTTCTTTCAAAGAACGAAAAACTGACGCTGCAGCCGCAAAATAAACATTTGGTTAAAATAGAAGACTGCTTACCAAATGTGAACCCATGGTCTGCCGAGACACCTTATCTTTATACTTTGCTCATCACATTAAAGGATGAGAACGGCACGGTAATTGAGGTATATCCTCAGAAGGTGGGCTTCCGCAGTGTGGAGCTGAAAGACGGCTTACTATTGGTAAACTCAAAAGCAATTAAACTCAAAGGCGTCAATCGGCACGATTGGAACCAATATGCAGGCAGATGTATTACAACAGAGGATATGAAGCAGGATTTACTGCTGATGAAGAGAAATAACATCAATGCTGTAAGAACAGCGCACTACCCCAGCCACCCCGATTTCTTGAATTTGTGCGATGAATTGGGCCTTTATGTGATGGAAGAGGCGGACCTTGAATGCAACCAGATGGCATACATAAAGGGCAAGATGAACAAAATCAGTGAAGACCCAATTTGGGAGGCAACTTACGTTGAACGGGTAGAACGTATGATACGCAGGGATAAAAACCATGCATCCATCCTGTTTTGGTCACTCGGCAACGAGTCGGGTTTTGGGCATAATTTTGTGGCGAGCGGGCGGTTCGCCAAAGCGTATGACCCTACCAGACTGATTCACTATGAAGAAGACCGCGATGCAGTAATTGCAGATATGTATAGCTCGATGTACACACGCCACCATATGTTGGAGCAATGGGGACGTGACACCTCTAAGAAAAAGCCGCATGTCGTCTGCGAATATGCCCATGCAATGGGTAACGGCCCCGGGGGATTAAAGGAATATTGGGATATTTTCTACAAATATCCAAGGCTGCAGGGCGGTTTTGTTTGGGAATGGATTGACCACGGAATTAAGCAGAAAGACGAAAACGGAACGGAATATTTTACCTATGGCGGTGATTATCAGGACTACCCAAACAGCGGAGCGTTTTGCTGTGACGGGCTGATTCAAGCGGACAGAACACCTACGCCGGCTTTAAAACAATTGAAGAAGGCACTAGAGCCTTTAGCGTTTGGCAAATTGAATCAATCAACGGGTGATATCAGCATTACAAACCGTTACGATTTTGTTTCGCTCGATTACCTCAAATGTATCTGCAAGGTACAAAGCCTGGATACCACCCTTTTGGAAAAAGAAATTGACCTTTCAGGCATTGAGCCGCACAGCACCGAAGAATTAAAGCTGTTCCATCCCGATGAGCTGAAAATTCCCGAGGGTTACTCAGAGTGGTGGCTGAATTTAAGCTTTACTTACAAACAAAAACCGGAATGGCTGGATGATGCAAATCTTGAAGTGGCATTTCATCAGGAACTGCTGGAAACGCCAAAAATCATTCCCATGCCCCAGCCCACAAGCAAAACAATATCCGTTCAAGAGAAAAACGGAAAGCTGTACATAACAGGGCAGGATTTTGAAGCAGTGTTTGACCGCATCCATGCCAACCTTTGCGGATATACCTACCGCGGTGAAAAACTCATTGAAAAAGGGTATGACCTAAACCTTTGGAGAGCACCCGTAGACAACGACAAAAATGTGCGTTTGATGTGGGATGAAAAGATGGTTGGTTCATTAAAGAACATTGTAAACTCGGTTACTGTAGAATTTGATGACTGCCAAGCTGTAATTCGGTGCAGCCAGGTTTTTGCACCAATCGTAATGGAGTGGAAGATTTTATACAATTCGGTTTATACCATCAATGCCGCGGGCGTTATCACCATAAAGGTTGAAGGCGTTCCGGTTGGTACGCTCCCCGAGTGCTTCCCGCGAATCGGCTTGCGGTTTGCTTTAAACAAAGGGTGCGAAACAGTTAAGTGGTATGGTAGAGGCCCGCTTGAAACCTATTGCGACTGCAAAGAAGGAAATGCAATCGGGCTGTATCAAAGCACCGTAGATGAGTTTTACTTCCCGTATGTGGTGCCGCAGGAAACAGGTAATCGAGAGGATACGCGTTGGGTGGTTTTGTCGAAAAACAACGGCACGGCACTGTGTGCAGCAGCAAAAGATAAATTCGGTTTTAGTGCACTCTACTATACTGCCGAAGATTTAACAAAGGCAACCCATACCAATCAGCTTAAAAAGCAAGAACAGGTCATTCTATCCCTAGACTATGCGCAAAATGGTTTGGGCAGCGCAAGCTGGGGAGCAGAGACTCTGGAAAAAGACCAGCTAAAGCCGCTCCCGTTCTGTTTTGTATGGAAAGTGTTTGGGCTCGACAGCAGCGAAGCACCCAACAAACCCGAATTTGAGCGGGTAACCATAGAAGAATAGCAGCAGGAGCGAGCAAGTGACTGAAAAATCCATGTAAATAGAGTTACAAAGGAGAGAAGAAGTTTTGAGTAGTGACAATATCGGTATCCGATGCAAGTTAAGCAGAAGAAAAAGTATCATCACACAAAAAAATGCACCTTATTTTTTCTTGTTACCAATAGTAATTATCTTTTTGGTTTTCATGGTTTATCCTATCATCCATTCATTTATTCTCAGCTTTTTTAACTTTGAAGGCGGGCAATATCAGCCGATAGGTTTTCAAAACTATGCAACCATGTTTCAAGATCCCATTTTTTACAAGTCATTGGGGAACACCTTTATCTATTTGGTAATTCAAGTACCTATTATGGTTCTTCTTTCACTGTTTTTGGCTGTTCTTGTAGAACAGGATTTTCTGAAGTTCCGCTCCTGCTACCGCATCAGCGTATTTCTTCCGTCTATCACCGCTTTGGTTGCCTATGCAATTGTATTTAAATTGCTTTTAAACACCGATTACGGCTTAATCAACCATTTTCTGCGTGCAATCGGTTTTGCCGGGGTAGATTGGCTCAATACCGAATGGGGAGCCAGGTTCTCTATTATTATGGCAATTACCTGGCGTTGGACGGGCTACAACACCATTATTATGATTGCAGGCATTAAGGGGATACCCAACGAGCTTTACGAATCTGCCGACATTGACGGCGCAAGCTTTTTTAAAAAACTCACGAAAATTACAATACCAATGGTAAAACCCATCATGCTGTTTGTCAGCATTACATCTACCATCGGTACGCTGCAGTTGTTCGATGAATCTTATATCTTAACCTCGGGCGGCCCTGATAATGCAACCATTACAATTGGCCATTACTTATACGATACAGGCTTTAAGTTTTTTAAATTCGGCTACGCAGCAGCGCTGAGCTATGCACTTGTTGTAATCATAGGTGTACTTTCGTTAATTCAGTTCAAAATGACAAAAGGAGGGGAGAACTGATGAACAAATTATCGGGCAGAAAGATATTTACTTATGTATTTTTAACCATTGCTGTTTTTGTATCGCTTTTCCCCTTCTACTTTATGTTTGTGTCTGCATCCAATACAAACAACGATATTTTGAGTATTGCACCTAAATTAACTTTTGGCAGTAACCTGCTTAAAAACTATGCAAACTTAAATAAAAGAATTGATATCGGGAGAGTTTTTCTGAACTCGGTTATCATCACGTTTATTTATACGGCACTGTCTGTTTTGCTGCACTCGATGGCGGGTTATGCTCTGACCAAATTTAATTTTAAAGGCAAAGGCTTATTGTTCGGTGTCATAATGGTTACTATGATGATTCCCAGCCAGGTTTTATATGTACCATTGTTTACATTAATGAATACAATCGGCTGGGCAAACTCCTATCAAGCGGTTATATTGCCGGCACTTGCCAATGCATTTGGTATTTTTCTAATGCGGCAGAATATGATGGCATTCCCAACCGCGCTGATGGAGGCTGCGAGGATTGACGGTTACGGTGAGATCTCTTTGTTCTTCAAAATTGTTCTGCCAAACATGAAACCCGCAATGGGCGCTTTAGGCATTTACATGTTTATGAGTATGTGGAACAGCTTTATGTGGCCGCTGATTATTTTAGGTACCAAATCAATGTACAACTTCCCCGTTGCACTTTCGATGCTCAACGGTGTTGTATGGAGAAAAGATTACGGTGTAATTATGCTTGCAACCTCTTTGGCCACCCTGCCGATCATGTTAATTTTCTTCGTTTTCCAAAAACAATTCGTATCCGGCGTAATGGGTGGCGCGGTAAAAGAATAAGTTATGGTTTATACCGCACTCAAATTTGCAGTGCGGAATAAATAAACGATTAAACAGAAAAGAGGATTCAAATGAAAAAGCGCATATTAGCAACACTTCTTGCCATGGTGTTAGTTCTATCTTTGGGTGCTTGTGGTTCATCTCAGTCTCCTGCAGAAAATCCCGCGGCATCCGGTAAAGAGAACGGTGAACTCTCCGGAACAGTTACCATTTGGAGTTGGGACGTTGCTCTTGCTCATCTTCAGGAGGAAGCCGAAAAATTCAACGAAACTTACCCCGATGTAGAGTTTGTTTTCGAAGAAATGGGTGTTGATCAGGTTTACAGCAAAATGACTACTTCTTTGCAATCCGGAATCGGCTTGCCGGATATCGTTACTTTAGAAGGCGAGCAGATGGCAAAGTTCGGCGAAAAGTTCCCCGATAAATTTGTTGATTTTACCGAGCATGTAAATAAATCAGATTTTCTGCCTATCAAAATAGCAGAAGTAACGGTTAATGATAAAATCGTGGCATATCCCTGGGATGCAGGCCCCTGCGGTTTGTTTTACAGAGTAGATTTATTTGAACAAGCGGGGATCAAAGCAGAAGATATTGTGACATGGGATGACTATATTGAAGCAGGCAAAACCCTAAAAGAAAAATTAGGCGTTTCTATGCTGAGCCTTGCTACCTCGAGAAAAGACGCTGTTTACAGATTGATGATGATGGAACTTGGCGGTTTCTATTTTGATGAAAACGGCAACACAAGCGTCAACTCGCCCGAATCGATTCGCGCTATGGAAACAGTACAAAAGTTATATGCAGCAGGTATCACGGCAAGCGATACCAGTTGGGATGATTTTATCTCTGCTATCAGCGGCAGCAAAGTAGCAACTGTGCCCGAGGCTGTTTGGATGGTTGGTTCTATCAAAGATGCAGCACCCGACCAGGAAGGCAAATGGGCAGTGATGGAGTTGCCGAGATTTGATAAAGAAACTCAAACTTACGGTGCATCCAACGGCGGTTCGGTTCTTGCTGTCCCTGCTACCAGCAAAAGCAAAAAAGCTGCAATCGAGTTTGCAAAATTTGCTATGACGGATAAAGAGGGCCATGAGCAAGGCTTTACAAATTATGGCTTGTATCCTTCTTATATTCCTGCGCTGGACTCTGAGGTTTTCCAAAACGGAGATGACTTCTTCGGTGGACAGAAGATTTACGAAATATTTAACCGTATCGGTAAAAAAGTACCGCAGGTTAACTATACTGCAAATTTTGCAGAGGCAATTGACCTCTCTAAAAATGCGGTAAGTAAGGTTACTTTAGACGCTGCAGACCCCACAGAAACTATGAATAACCTGCAAAAAGAGATGGTTGCTAAGTTTGGCAAATAAATTGATTATTTAAACTTGCGCAAAAGGGCATCTGTGAAGCTTTTCACAGACGCCCTTTGTTGTCAGACAAGGTGAACACATCAGATGGGGGTAGCATGATTGTACAATAAAAAAGAGATTAACAAAGAAATTTACCGGCTGATTATACCGATGATTTTGGAAAATATTTTGCAAATTTCTGCCGGCCTTATCTCCACTGCCATGATCGGGAGGCTTTTGGCAAGTGATGTTTCTGCGCAGGGGATATGCATTAGGGTAACAGATACACTTTGGTGCCTTTACAAAGGCATTTCTGTGGGTGCAACGGTACTGATTGCAAGAACGTACGGAGAAGGCGATGCACAAAAGTGTAAGAAAATTGCCGAACAAACCCTGCTGACCGAAATTGCAATCGCATTGTTTTTCCAGATTGTACTGTTTTTGTTTTGCAAACCGGTTTTGGGCTTTTTTACAAAAGAGCAGGCGGTTTTGCTGAAAGCACAGGAGTATATGCGTATCATCGTATTTGGCTTCCCGTTTATAGTGGTTATGTCGGTAGTGACTGCAACATTTCATGGGCACGGCAACACCAAAACACCTATGTTTATTGCAATTATCATGAATTTAATTAATATAGTTTGCGGTTATGTGTTTATATTCGGTGCTCTTGGCATAAAAGGTATGGGAATTCGCGGCGCTGCCGTTTCTTTGGTTGTTGCACAGTTCAGCGGGGCATTGATAGGGCTGTATATGCTTTACAATAAAAATGGTCTTTTAAGAAACGTAAAAACCGAACAAAGCTTTTTTACTCTTGACCGCTGCTGTATTCGAGAGATTTATACCACGGGTATTCCCGCTGCGCTGGAAAGCATGTTCTGGCAGTTTTCAGCAATTATTCTAAGTAAAATTATTCTTTCGTACGGGCAACTGTCATTTGCAGCTTATCAACTTGGTATTCAGGCAGAAACCGTTACAGAAATGCCTGCAATCGGCTTTGGTACAGCAGCAACTACTTTGGCGGCACGTGCCATTGGTAAAAAAGATCATGAACTGCAGCAAATTTACTTTAAACAGCTACTAAAATCATCTGCAGCAATCAGCATCTGTACATCGCTGCTGCTCCTGTTCCTTCCTCATTACTTTATGAATATGATGACCAACAATCCGAGCCTAAAAGCGATTGGTGCGCTCTATGTATTTATTATGGGGTTTGTGCAAATTCCTCAAAATCTGTCTCGTATTTATAATGGCACGCTACGTGCCGCGGGATATAAAAATATTCCTATGTATGTGGCGGGTTTTGGTATATGGGTTATTCGAATACCTCTTTGTTTGCTGGTTGCCTATATACTAAAATGGGATATCTTATTCATTTGGATTGTGATAGCGTTGGATCAAATATCACGGTTTTTATTGAGTGTATTTGTTTATGCGAAGAAAAACAAAATATTTGCCCTGCGAACCGCAGAATAATTGCTACTTTCAAATGCCTGTTTTGTGTTTAATAGATCACCAAAAATAAAGGCGTGGATTAAATTAGTTTTATACCGAGTGCGTAATTGATTCTCTGTATCTTTGCTGGGTAACAAACGGCGTACGCAACTGAATATTACCATCAGAAAAGCCCTCTGTAAGCTGTTTTCAACTTACAGAGGGCTCTTTTATAACAACTTTAATCCATTAAGTACATCTGCATGGGGTAAGACAGATATTCTACGTCGTCTAGCTTTTCAACGGTGATGTAACCGGCAGGTGCATTTAAAATGGTGGGGATTCTGTTTACAACGGTGGCGCAGGTGTGCTCTACCGTGGCGGGTTTTTTCACAAAGAATGTGGTGTCGGGTTCGCCGATGATTTTCCAGTCGCACATATCGCCGTCGTCCGGCCCGTATACCTTGCCGATGCATTGTGTCTCTATGACAGGGCCTTGGAAAGTCTCGGTTGTAACCACTGCGCTCATCCCAATGCAGTTGCCTTTGGGGATGGTTTTACCCAGTGTTTCGGAGTAAAGGTCGGTATCGTAAAAATAGGGGACACATTTTTGCGTTTGAGATTTAATTGTCCAACCCATTTTTGAGCAAAGTGCTTCGTTGGAGTTCCAAACATAAGCGGGTTCCAGTGTTTCGGGGTGTGCAATCTGTTCTTCAAACTCCTCCGGGGTGAGGCCGGCGCCATGTGCCTGTGCCAAAGCAAGGCCGTAATCTTCTACGTTGTAGCTGACAGCACCTTCAATTTTATCAATGCGGTGAACTCCACCTGCTACACAACCAATCATATTAATCCAGTAAATATCCTGCATACCTGCGCCTACAATGGTGCAGTTGTTTTCTTTTGCTAATTTATCCAGCTTGTTGGTGATAGAGGATGCGGTTGTCCATGGGTAAATTGCCTCTTCGCAAGTGGTAACCACATTGATTCCGCGGCTGACGCATTTTTCAAAATGCGGGTATACATCATCCATAAAACTGAACAGTGTGACAACCGCAATGTTGGCATCGCATTCATCCAGCACGGCATCGGCATCGCTGCGGATTTTTACCCCGAGTTTAACACCTAATTCCGCAAAATCACCAATATCCATACCTACAACATTGGGGTTTACATCGATTGCGCCCACGATTTCTGCGCCCTTTTCATAAAGATAACGCAGAATGTATTTTGCCATTTTTCCGCATCCGTACTGGACGACTCTGATTTTTTCATTGTACATACAAACAACCTCTTTCTATAGTAATTTGTGTTTATAAAGTGCGGTTTTACTTGTTATACTAAACTCCTAAATAATTTGATTGCAGTTTAGTGTTACTATCAGTATAAAGGTTGTTTCTGCTATAAGGTCAATAGTCAATTGTTATAAATTTAACGAAACTTTATTGGTATTTGTAGCCGTAAGAACATGCCTCGCTCGTTATCGCTGGGGACAGGTAGATCTGATATTGCTTCGCAGATATAGTCGCCGCATATGGTATACCCGCGTTCGTCAATTGCATCCAAAAGGCGCAGGGCATATTCCTTTTCTTTTTCAAAGCGGTCGCAGTAGATACAAAGGTAAGTATTGGCGGGGATTACCGTAATTAGGTTTTCTGCAACATAATCTTTATCCACAAAAACAAAAACTTCTGTTGAAACAAATCGCCGCTGCTCCAGATTTTGCTGACGTAACAGTGAGCCTGCGTTACAGAAATAGATTTGGGGCAGACGGTCTTCCACCAAGCTGTCTTTTAAATCGCGGAGTATTTTTTCATACACATCAATTTCATAATCGTAAAAATTTATTTTGGAGTCGATGCAGTACATTCGCCTTTTTCCAATGTATTCCACCAAAATGGTACCGTCGGGAGGTGCATTTTCGTACCGTTCAAAGCTTTCGATGGTGCGCTCTATCGCACGCTTTTGATATTTTAACTCTCTGATCTGCTCATCGATTTGCGCGCTTTTTTGGCGGAGAATACTTGCAATTAAAGGCATTTCTTTGCTGTTCAGCTGCTTTTTGATATCTTTTAAACTCATACCAAGCGATTTCATGTATTGGATCATATCCAGCCTTGCACTTTGTTTAATGTTATAGTACCGATATCCGTTTTGCTCACCGATTTCACAAGGGGACAGCAGCCCCATTTTGTCGTAAAGCCGTAATGTCTGCTCAGAAATATGGTTTAATTTTGCCATTTTCCCAATCGTTAAATATTCCAATTCACGGCCTCCTCTCTCTAATACAAGTATACCTGATAAACCTTATTCTTACAACAAAGTTTGTTTTTGTCTTATTCCAATCATATTGTTAACTTGCAGGTAAATGCACAAGAAAATAAATTTGCTGAAGTTGGCAAACAACCCATACCAATGCGTATTTTTCTTTTAGAATAATAAAAAACACCGCTGCTCTTATATATATAAGAGCAGCCGCGTTTGTAGTGGTATACCAAAGGTTTATATAAGGTTGTCGGATAGAAACAGTTACAAGGTGTATTCTGCATCTAAAAGCATTTTGGCAATATCTTCAATACTGCGCCCTCGGTTCATTTCGGTATTTCCGCTGGTATCGCGCGGGTTAACACCAATTTCGGCGTACAGTTGGTTCACCCCTGCAAGCAAAGACATTTTTTTAGGCTCATGTGTGTTCATCGATTGTTTGGGGTTGGTTACAAGACGCGCAACCGCTGCAATTTTTGTGAGTTCAAGTTCTGATATTTCGGGCACGTTTTCGTATTTGGTGCCTGCAACCCCAACTCTGCTCATAACAGCCATCACATCAACATGATAATCTCGCGCTCTTATCATCTCATAGGCTATTTCTTCGTAGGTATGTTCCTCTCCGATGGGTTCGACACAATAATATAAATCAAGCCCTGCGGTACAAATAGCATCCAGCGTTTTTAGCCTTGTTTCTTTCGCAATATCGGTGTCAAAACCTTCGCGCAGCCTTACAATATGATAGACGGCACCAAACCCCGCCTCTTTTAATTTGTGCGCTGTAGAAACATCAAAATCACCGATATTCGCAACCAAGGTTACAGGCTCAGGCAGCAATTTTTTTACTTCAGAACCAATTTTAAAAAATTTTTCAACATCATAATCTGCCGTTGTCATCAAAAAAAGTGCGCTTAACATATTAAGGTTAATCGATTTGACCTGTTCAATGACATCATCCCGCTTTTTTTCGTAACGCCCGTCCACCGAAAAATTATCTTTGGCAAGAGAGCAGAACTTGCAGTTGCCCGAACATGGGTCGGCATTGATACCGATTTGAGCAAAGATATACCCTTTGTTATGGTATGCCTTTCTAGATAGTTCATTGGATTTTGCAATCAGCTTATAAAAATCTGCTGATGTGTTTTTGATGTTAAGCAAAGCAACTGCATCATCTTTAGATAGTGGCGAGCCATCGGTTGCTTTTTGTAAAATGCGGTCAATCATATTGTTTTCCCCTTTCTCAATTTGCAAGAATAGTACTTATAAAAGCGTTAAAAAACAAACCGTAAATGTTTTATAACTATATCTTACTTAGATGAGTGGGCTAAATATAGAATGATATTGATAAAAATTGCAATAATTATCTCTTATGTATAATAAATGTATACGCCACCGATTAAACGACCAAAATGATGTTGCTATACAAAATAAAAACCGCACCCATTTGTTTTAGGTGCGGTATCGCTTTATCATCAGCCATTGCCCGGGTCAAAGTCTAGCAGTTTATGAACGGCTTCTTGCATGTCGGGGTGGAGGCGATATTGAGTAATCAGCCGTCTTTCTGCCTCGGTTATTTCAAAATGGTCGTCTTCATCATAGTTTTTTACATGCTGCTGCAAGTCGCCAATGGTAATACCAAGCCCCCTGCAAATTTTGATTGCGTTATCAATGGCTGCTCCACCGATTGACCCATTGAGCATAGAGAGCAAGGTGCTGTAAGGCATACCTATCTCTTGTGCAAAATCTTTAATGGTACAGCCTTTTTCTTTAATCAATCGCTTTATGTACTGCTCACGGCTCATTTGCATCAGCTCCTTTTACCAAATAATAGCATGTATTTAATTGGAATTCAACGAAAATGGCAATTTTTTGTTAAAAAAACGAATAACCGAACATAAAAACGGCAAAATATCGTGTTACTAAATTGTAATAGATTCATTTCATTTTGTTTAAACAATGTTTGTATCATGTTTGAATTGTGTTGGAGAAGTGATAGAGAATATCCAATATACTAATAAAACAACACATAATTGGTAAATAAACACTATATTGTGGTGATAACTTGGAAATATGTGGTTGACATAGGTTACATAATATGTTACCATTATGTCATAATTTAAAGGAGAGCATTTGAGAACAGAAAAGGAGATGATTTCGATGTACCGGCAAATAGAGGCACATCTTGTACTCTCCGGAAAGACAAAACGCGAAGTAGCCGATGCACTGGGTATTTCGTACAACACACTTCTTTTAAAGCTGAAAGGCTCCAGCTGTTTTACACTGGATGAAGCCATTAAGCTGCAAACCTTGTTGGAAGCCCCCGAACCGATTGAGGAGCTTTTTGACAGAACCGCATTAGTTAGCTGAGCGGAGGGAGAACCGCTTACTATAAACAAAAAACAAAATTTATGGAGGAATTTACAATGAAAAAAGTACTTGCACTTGTACTTGCTGTTGTTCTTGCTTTTGGCATGACAACTGTTGCGTTCGCTGCTAATAAAGCTGACGAAGTAAAATTTGTCAAAGATAGCGGTGGTAATCCTATACTTTACACTTTTGATGATGGTAAGGCTGAATTTGTTAATAGTAATTCTGATCTTGATGCTGATAAAGAATACTTTATTCAACTCGAAGGTTCCTATACAAATGATAAAAAAGTTGAAACTCCCATCATTATTGACAAAAGTTCAGTTTTGAACGATGTGAAAGTAAGATGCAGTGTTGATGAAGGTAACGGCTACATTGCTGCAAAACCTGCTTTTGTTATTAAAAAAGTAGATTCTTTAAATGAAGGCGCTGAAAAAGCTGGTAAACTTGTAGCAGGCAAAAAATTTGGATTTGTTGCTTTCAAAACTGCTGACAAATTCCAGATGGAAGACAAAGATTTTGAAATGACCATTACTTTGTATGATAAAGATGGTAATGCTAACGAAAGCGCTATCACTCTTGATGGTACAATTGGTTACGGTACTTCTGAAGCAAAAACTTTCTTTAGAGTTGGCGGTCCTGTTGTAAGCTTTGATGACATCGACGGTGAAATTGAGATGGAATTCGGCGATGACAAAGCATACTTCACCGTTAATGCTGATGGTCAAAAAGACCTGTTCCTGAGACTCGACGATTCCGACGATGCTCTCGAGGATAAATATCCTGAGGCTTCTATTGAAATCAGATACTTCGCAGGCAACAACAAAACTTTCCGTCGTTCCGGCGAGCTGAAAATCAATGCAGATATGGTAGAAGGCAAAGACGGCAAAATGGTTGCTCCTTTCATCTACGAGAACAACAAAGGCAAACTCTCTGTTTGCAAAGATGCTAAATATGACTCTGACAAAGAGGCATTCATCATCAAAACAAACAAACTCGGCAACTATGTCATCTCTGACAAAGAGCTGAAAGTTGAAGAAGCTAAAGACGACGACAAAAAGACAGACGACAAAGACGGCGCTGAGAAAAACCCTGACACCGGTGCTAACGATTTCGTAGGCCTGGCTGTTGCTTTGGCAGTAGTTTCTGTTGCTGGTATCGCTGTTGCAAAACGCAAATAATTTTATTCGGTAACGATTAATATTATTTAACTAGCATTTATGGCGGACGGTGGTTTCTCCACACCGTCCGCTGCTTTTATAAGGGCATATACATATGCTGTGCCTTTATAAAAGCAAAACCGACATTCATCTAACTCTCGCAATAGAGTGACAATAGCCGCAAGGCAAGAGCAAAGGAAAGACGCCGCATCTCCAACGGTGTCTTTCTTTTTTGCCGATTTTATCAAATTAATTCTTTTTTTACTTGCAAAAGCAAAAAAATCATGATACTATATTAAAAGTAAAAGATTGAGTTGTGAAAGAGTGGGGTTACCCGCTCTTTTGTTTATGTATGGGGTAAACAGCTTGTTTGCACATTTATTTTTCTGCATTTTACAGTCAAGTAACGCGGGCAGAAAATACCGCTCAAAGCAATTATCGAAGCGCGCCTGTTCAATGCGCAATGCAAACAAAACCTTGCAAAAAAAGGAATGGTGGTATCTTGGCAAAAGGGAAAAACACAGTAACACTCGTCAGCGAAGTGGTTCAGCCGGTTGCTGATGAAATGGGGCTGATACTCTGGGATGTGCGCTTTGAAAAAGAGGGTGCGTCCTGGTATTTGCGCCTATTTATAGATAAAGAGGGCGGCGTAACCATTGACGATTGTGAGAATTTCAGCCGAACAGTGGATAAACTATTAGATGAAGCCGACCCAATCGACCAAAGCTATTATCTTGAGGTTGGTTCACCGGGGATTGAACGTGAACTTGTGAAAGACTGGCATTTTAAACAGTATATTGGTCAGATGGTGAATGTGCGTTTTATTCGCCCGGTGGAAGGGCAAAAGGATTTTGTAGGGAAGCTTACTGCATACGATAACAATGAGATTACACTATTGCTGGATGAGGATTTGGAGATGAACATTCCCCTTACCGAAACTGCATATGTTAGACTATACGATGATTTTGATATGGGAGGACTCGACTAAAATGAATAACGAGTTTTTTGAGGCACTGGCGCTTCTGGAAAAAGAAAAGGGCATTCCTGTAGACTACCTGCTGGAAAAAATCAAAGCGGCAATTGCCATTGCGGTAAAGCGCGATTACGGCGGAACGGAGAATGCTCTGGTCGATATCGATCCCACAAAAGGCTCTTTTCATGTTGCTATCCGCAAAGATGTAGTTGACCACATCGAAAATGAATACACCGATATCCTTTTAGAGGATGCCCTCAAACACAGCAAACATGCAGAAATTGGCGGAACCGTCGAGATTGCATTGGAAACCAAACAATTTGGCCGTATTGCTGCACAGGCTGCCAAGCATGTCATTCGTCAGGGCATTCGTGAGGCTGAAAAAGGCCAACTGTTGCAGGAGTTTCAGAGCAAAGAGCATGAAATCGTTTCTGCAATTGTTTCTCGTATCGACAGCAAAAAAGGCATTGCCTCTCTTGAAATCGGTCGAAACGAGGCAGTTCTTCCCAAATCTGAGCAAGTCCCTACCGAAGAGCTTGTGGAAGGCCAGCGCATCAAGGTTTATGTGGTTGAAGTTACAAACTCTGAAAAAGGCCCCCGTATAATGATTTCACGTACCCATCCCGGTTTGGTAAAACGTTTGTTTGAGATAGAAGTCCCCGAAATTTATGACGGCACCGTTGAGATTAAAGCAATATCGCGTGAGGCGGGCAGCCGTACCAAACTTGCGGTTTGGAGCAAAGATGAAAACGTTGACGCGGTAGGCTCATGCATCGGCCCCAAAGGCAGCCGTGTTGCTAAAATTGTAGATGAGCTTGACGGCGAAAAAATAGATGTTGTTAAATACTCGGAGGACCCGGCGCAGTTTATCTCTGCTGCACTTTCGCCTGCCGATGTTGTGTCCGTCGAGGTAGATCCGGAAGGTGCAAGAATGTGTAAAGTTACCGTTCCCGACAATCAGCTTTCGCTGGCAATCGGCAACAAGGGCCAAAATGCACGTCTTGCCGCAAAACTTACCGGATGGAAAATTGATATTCGCCCTGAGAGTGGTTTCTTTGGCGAAGAAGTGGAAGAATAATAGCGTTACAAATTAGGAGGCAGACATATGCAAACCAGAAAGGTACCTTTGAGGATGTGTTCGGGCTGTGGTGAGATGAAGCCGAAAAAAGAGCTGATTCGTGTTGTTAAAAGCCCTGAGGGCGTAATATCTCTCGACACGGTGGGTAAAAAACCGGGAAGAGGTGCTTATGTCTGCAATAATATAGAATGTCTGAAAAAAGCGAGAAAGACCAGGCGGTTTGAACGTTCTTTCTCCTGTCAAATACCGGAGGAGGTATACAACCGCATGGAGGAGGAATTGGAAAAAGGTGAATAGGCTTTTATCAACCATCTCGCTGACAAAAAGGGCAGGAAAGCTTTTGATGGGATTCGATCAGGTAAAGGATGCAGTCTTAAAAGGCGAAGCAGAGATTGTGCTTACCGCATCGGATTTATCAGAAAAATCACGTAAAGGAATGGACCTTATCTGCGAGGCGGAAAACATAGAGAGCTTCACACTGCCAATCTCAATGGACGAATTTGCGTATGAGATTGGTAAGCGAACAGGAATAATAGCGGTGACAGATCCGGGCCTTGCCGGGAAGCTACGTACAATGTTAAGCCGCGAAACAGAGAAATAAGGAGGATTTTATTCTATGATGATTAAATATAAAGTCAGCGAGGTTGCAAAAGATTTGGGCGTTGCCAGCAAGGAAATTGTTGAATTGCTTGGTAAGGTAAGCGAAACCCCGCCTAAATCGCAAACTGCTCTTTCCGAGAGCGAGCTGAACGTTGTGTTTGAGAACTACACTCAGAAAAAACAGGTGGAGAGCTTTGACACATATTTTGCGCAGGCAGATGAAAAAGAGGCACCCCAGCCTGCACCGAAACCGGCTGCAACACCTGCAACATCTGCAGCACCTGCAGCACCTGCAGCACCCGCAGCACCCGCAACACCCGCACAGCAGCCGAAACAGAGCATGCCCAATGGCAGACCTGCTCCTCAGTTTCGCCCCAACACCAACCGTCCACCGGTGGGTGGTGCTCAGAATGCTCAAAAGCCGGCGTATCAGGGCAACAGGCCATCGAGCCAAGGCGGTCAGGGCGGCGGACAGAGACCGTTCAATCAGCAAGGCAACCGTCCCTCCTATCAGGGTGGAGGTCAAGGCGGTCAACGTCCTGCATATCAGGGGAACAGACCGTACAACAACAATAATAACTCATCTGCCAAAGCACCGTCAAAACCTACGTATCAGCGTCCGGCAGTCAATCCTGCCAAACCGGCAGCTCCGCTCATTGTAGATGCGCAGGGGAATAAGGGCAGAGACGTACGCGTGGTTGATATGAGAGCCTCGCAGGTAAACTTAGACAAATATAACGAGAAATACGAGCGTATTGCACCTACAACCTTCGCAAAAGATAACATTGTAAAGAAACAAAAACTGACACAGCGCAGTGCTCAGCGTGGCAGACCGAATTATTCACGCCGTGAGCAGGAGCAGCTCAAGCTTCGCAAACTTGAGATGGAGCGTCAAAGACGTCAAAAGCTCGAAATCACCATTCCGGAAGAGATTACCGTAGGCGAACTTGCATTGAGGCTAAAAGTTCAGGCAGCTGAAATTATCAAAAAGCTGATGGTCAACGGAGTGATGGCGGCTCAGAATGACGTGATCGATTACGATACCGCTGCGCTTGTTGCAATGGAAATCGGTGCAAAAGTTGAAAAAGAAGTACTTGTTACTATAGAAGACCGCTTGATTGACGATAGTGAAGACGATACCGGCAACCTCCATCCAAGAAGCCCCGTTGTTGTTGTTATGGGTCACGTTGACCATGGTAAAACTTCTTTGCTCGATGCCATCCGCAATGCGCATGTAACCGCGGTAGAGGCAGGCGGCATTACCCAGCACATTGGTGCATACCGTGTTGAAGTGAACAACAACAATTATGTAACCTTTTTAGATACACCCGGACATGAGGCGTTTACCTCGATGAGAGCACGTGGTGCGCAAGTTACCGATATTGCTATCCTTGTAGTTGCTGCCGATGACGGTATCATGCCGCAAACGGTTGAGGCAATCAATCATGCCAAAGCCGCCGGTGTTTCTATTATCGTTGCAATCAATAAAATGGATAAGCCCACTGCCAACCCCGATAAAGTAAAGCAGGAGCTTACCGAGTACGAACTTGTTCCCGAAGAATGGGGCGGCGACGTCATCTGCGTACCGGTGTCGGCAAAAACGCATGAAGGCATTGATACCCTGCTCGAGATGGTTCAGTTGGTTTCAGAAGTAAAAGAGCTTAAGGCCAACCCGGCTAGACAAGCAAAAGGTACGGTTATTGAGGCGAAGCTGGATAAAGGCCGCGGACCTGTTGCAACTATTTTGGTGCAGAACGGTACCCTGCGTACAGGTGATATTGTAATTGCAGGCACCACTACCGGCAGAGTTCGTGTAATGCTGAACGACCGCGGTGAAAAAGTAGAAGAGGCAGGCCCAAGCGTACCGGTTGAAATCACAGGCCTTACCGAAGTGCCTTCTGCAGGCGATATCTTCAACGCGGTTGAGGATGAAAAACTGGCTCGTGAGCTGGTTGAACAAAGAAAACATCAGCAGAAAGAAGAAGTCTTCCAAAGCTATCATAAAGTTACTTTGGATAATTTGTTTGATCAGATTGCCGAGGGCGAAATGAAAGAACTGCCGATTATTGTAAAAGCAGACGTCGCAGGTTCTGTTGAGGCTGTTCGCCAGTCTCTTGAAAAAATCTCAAATACAGAGGTTCGTGTTCGCGTGATTCATGGCGCTGTTGGCGCAGTCAGCGAAAGCGATGTCATGCTTGCAGCTGCTTCCAACGCAATTATCGTTGGGTTTAACGTTCGCCCTGACCCTGTTGCAAAACTCAA
Source organism: Hydrogenoanaerobacterium saccharovorans (assembly GCF_003814745.1). Classification (NCBI taxonomy): domain Bacteria; kingdom Bacillati; phylum Bacillota; class Clostridia; order Eubacteriales; family Oscillospiraceae; genus Hydrogenoanaerobacterium; species Hydrogenoanaerobacterium saccharovorans. The sequence goes on from NZ_RKRD01000001.1 coordinate 602,845, forward strand.
AGCAGAGAACGACGGTGTTGATATCCGCCTGTATCGTATCATCTACGATGCAATTGAGGAAATCAGCACAGCGATGAAAGGCATGCTTGCACCGAAATACCGTGATGTGGATTTGGGCAGAGCAGAGGTTCGTCAGGTAATTAACATCACAAGCGTAGGTAAAGTTGCAGGATGTTATGTACTGGATGGTAAAATTACCAGAAATGCCAAAATTCGTATCGTACGTGACGGCATTATCATTGCAGATGACAAACTGGATAGCCTGAAGCGCTTTAAAGATGATGTAAAAGAAGTTGCAAGCGGTTACGAGTGCGGTATGAGCCTCGAACGCTTTAACGACATCAAAGAGGGCGACATTTTTGAGGCATATGAAGTTGAGGAATACCGTGACTGATAAAATAAATCCGATGTAATTTCGGGGAATACTCTTCTTTTCACCGGTGCCTTATGTGACCGGTGAAAAGGGCAACAGATGAAATGATAGAATATATAGGAGATATACTATGGGAAGCTATCGTGCAGACCGTACAGCAGAAGATGTAAAGCGTGAACTCACCGCGATTATGGGAACTCTCAAAGATCCCAGAATCACCGGCATGCTGAGTATTGTAAAAATCGATCTCGCAAGAGATCTTTCGGTGTGCAAGGCGTATATTAGTTCGCTCGACGGCATACAAGCCGCTACTGAGGCAGTAAAAGGGCTCAACAATGCAGCAGGTTTTGTTCGGCGTGAGCTGGGCGCCCGTTTGGCATTGCGCCATACTCCTTCGGTAAAATTTATAGCAGATAATTCAATTGAGCAAAGTGCAGAAATTTTTAAGATTATGGATGATATCGAACATCCTAAAAACAAATAGAAATTGGGGGGATTTGGATGAGCGGTTCAATTACATTGGAACAGGTATGCAATCGGTTAAAAAAGCAGGATAATATCTTGATACTTGCTCACCAAAATCCTGATGGAGATACTTTGGGCTCTTGCTTTGCGCTTTTGTATGCGTTGCAGTCTATGGGCAAGCATGCGCGGGTAGAATGTTCCGACCCATTTCCCCTCCGTTATCAATTTATGTTTCCCGATTATGTACCGGAGCAATTTACGGAACAGTACATTGTAGCAGCCGATATCGCCGATACGCAGCTGTTCGGGAAAAACAGCGAAAAATATATCGATAAAGTTGACCTTTGCATCGATCATCACCCCTCCAACACCTTTTACGCGACAGAAACTTATCTGGTGGCAGATGCCGCGGCAACGGCAGAGGTGATGATGGATGTGATTGACGGGTTGGGTGTTTCACTGAACCTTGCCATGGCAACTTGCATTTATACCGGTATTTCTACCGATACAGGCTGCTTTCGTTTTTCCAATACCACGGCAAAAACCCATAGGGCGGCATCGCGCGTAATCGGACTAGGCGTTGATAATGCAGAGATTAACCGCGAAATGTTTGGACGAAAAACGCAAAGCAGAATTGCAATTGAGCGCGAAGTTTACAATACAATGGAGTATCACTGTGATAACAAATGTGCTGTGATTTGCATGACTCAAGAAATGCTGCAAAAGGCAGGGGCGGATGACAGCGAATTGGAAGGTGTTTCCGCCATTCCATGCCAAATAGAAGGCGTAGAAGTAGGCGTTACCTTGCGCGAAAAAGAAGGCGGCTACAAAATATCGCTGCGTACCAGCAGATACATCGATGCATCCGAAATCTGTGCTCAGTTTGGCGGCGGCGGCCATGCACGTGCGTCCGGCTGCTTTATAAAAGATACACTCGAAAGTGCAAAGCAAAAGGTGCTTGCTGTTGTTAAAAAGGCATTTGCGGCCGCACAGTTATGATGCAGCACATTGGTATTGTTGCAAGGTTTACCGGACAGGTACGCATTCTTGAAGAAGCTGTTGGGGGAACCTAACAGCTTTCTCTGCTTTGTCTGTGAATAAAAGATTTTAATTACTCTTAAATAGATTTTCCTTTTGGAAAGGCTTTGCATTATTACCCGATAGAGAAGCCCGATTTTGGAGGTTTTCATGACAGGAATACTACTAATCGATAAACCAGCTGGTTTTACATCGTTTGATGTAATTGCCAAGATGCGGGGCATTACAAAAATACGCAAAATCGGACATGCCGGAACCCTCGACCCGATGGCGACCGGTGTTCTGCCGTTGTTTTTTGAAAATGCTACAAAAGCATGCGATATCATGCCAAACCAAGATAAACGGTATCGAGCACAGTTCCGTTTGGGCCTTACTACCGATACGCAAGATATTACAGGCAAAATTTTAACCGAAACGAAAGTAACTGCGGGTACCGCCGATGTACTGGCAGTACTGGAGCACTTTCGCGGCAATATCGAGCAGCTGCCCCCTATGTATTCGGCAATACAGGTAAACGGGCAGCGGCTTTACGACATTGCACGAGAGGGCAAAACCATAGAACGCGAAAAACGCCCTGTAACAATATACGAGCTGGAATTGCTTGAATCCGATGACACCACGCATACTTATACCATTGATGTAAGCTGTTCAAAAGGTACTTATATCCGCACAGTGTGCAATGATATCGGAGAAGCTTTGGGGTGCGGTGCCACGCTTACACAACTGTGCCGTACCGAAGCAGCGGGCTTTGCATTGCGCGATTGCATCACGCTGCAAGAGGCACAGCAAAAAGCAGATGAGGGCACATTAACCAAATGTTTGCTGCCGATAGAATCTGTATTTGCATCCTTACCGCGTATTACTTTGGATGAGCGGCGTACACAGTTGTTTCAAAACGGGGTAAGGCTTGATTTGGTACGCAACAAAATCCCCCCAATAGCGGGCTCTTTTACTGTTTATGGCGAAAAAAAAGGCTTTTTGGGTATTGCACATAACGATTACGATAAGAACGAACTTATTATGGAAAAACTGTTCTCGTTGCTTTAAAGAGGTGGTATGATTTGAATAGTATTGGAGAAAATAGTAATACATCAATTGCTTTGGGCTTTTTTGATGGTGTTCATATAGGGCACCAGACGGTTATCCGTCAAGCGGTAGAACTTGCACACAAACAATCTCTGGTTCCTTGTGTATTTACTTTTACAACCGGTCATAGTGCTCCTACTGCTAAATTAAACGGAGGCGCCATTATCACCGAAGAGAACAAAGAGGCAGAATTGTACAAGCTTGGGGTTGAAAAAATTTTTTGCCCCGATTTTGAACTGTTTAAAGATATGACGGGCGAAGAATTCGTACGAGATATGTTGTTGAAGCAGTACCATGCAAAGGCGCTGACCTGCGGTTTTGATTTTCATTTTGGAAAAAATGCGCGGTACGGTATTGAAGAGTTAATGCAGCTTTGCAAGAATTTTGGTATTCGGCTTTGTGTGGTGCCTGCGATTCTTGACGAAGGTAAAGCCATCAGTTCCACCCGCATTCGCGAGGCACTGCGTCAGGGAGATATCGAAACTGCAAACCGTCTGCTTGGCAGGCGATATGGTTTTGATTTTGAAGTGGTGCAGGGTAAACGGTTAGGCAGAACCATCAATGCACCTACCATCAATCAGCATTTTCCCAGTGGTTTTGAGCTACCTAAATTCGGCGTATACGCCTCTTTTGCCGAAGTGGATGGAAAACTCTACCCGGCAGTTACCAACATTGGTGTAAAACCCACTGTAAAAAGCGATCATATTCCCCTTGCCGAAACCTATATTATCGGCGTTAACGAAGATTTTTACGGTAAGCGAATACCAATTACTTTGGTACAATTTTTGCGCCCCGAAATGAAATATGCATCGGTAGAAGAATTAAAAAACAGTATCCACTGTGATATAGAAAAAGCCGTTGAAGTATGCGAAGTTTTTGCTTTACAATAGCAAACTCTTGTGCTATACTTATAAGGCTAACGCAGTCGTTATCTCGGCCTAGGGATTAAGCCCGATAAACGGGAACATACCTACCCTCTGCTGTGATAAACGCCAATGAAAAGAAAGAGGTATTACAATGCTTGCAAAAGAAGAAAAAAGCGCATTAATTGCTGAAAACCGTTTGAACGAAAAAGACACAGGTTCGCCTGAGGTTCAGATTGCTATTCTCACCAAGAGAATTATCGACCTCACCGAGCATGCAAAAACCCATAAAAAAGACCACCACTCCAAACGTGGTTTGCTTAAAATGGTAGGTCACAGACGTAACCTGCTCAACTACTTGATGAAAAAGGATATCGAGCGTTACCGTGCCATTATTGCTAAACTCGGCATTCGTAAGTAATAAATGCAAATTGGAAGGCAGATGGATTTTCATCTGCCTTTCGGTGCATATTTACGTATTAGCAAAATTCACAATTCTGCAAAGGGTATACCCCTTACACAGGTGAAATAAAAAAATTAATAGCCCAGCTTCGGCTGCCAAAAGGTGATTTAGCAGTGAATCGGAGGCTCAAACAATCAGTTTGAACAGCGGATTTATTGCTAAACCCAAAAGCTGCCGGGGCGCGATGGAGGTAGCAAAATGTTTGAAAATTTTAAAGTATTCGAAACAGAATATGCCGGCAGAAAAATTAGTTTTGAAACCGGAAAAATGTGTGCACTCTCCAACGGTTCTTGTCTCGTTCGCTATGGCGAAACAACCGTATTGTGCAACGTAACAGCAAGCAAACGCCCACGCGACGGTATAGACTTTTTCCCTCTTTCGGTAGATTATGAGGAAAAATTGTATTCTGTGGGTAAAATCCCCGGCTCGTTTTTGAAAAGAGAGGGCAGACCGTCCGACAAAGCCATCTTGGCTTCCCGTTGTGTCGACCGTCCCATTCGCCCTTTGTTCCCCAAAGATATGAGAAACGACTGTTCGGTTGTTATGACCGTGATGTCCGTTGATTCCGATTGTTCGCCCGAACTTGCCGGTATGTTGGGGACATCCTTTGCAATCGCAATTTCTGATATTCCGTGGAACGGCCCGATTTCGGGTGTCAACATGGGGATTGTAGACGGCAAAATTGTTATCAATCCCGATGCAGAGCAGCGCAAAGTATCTCAGATGGTAACAACTGTAGTATCTACCGATCAAAAAATCGTTATGATTGAATCCGGAGCAAACGAAATTGACGATGATACGATGCTCGAAGCAATCTTGATGGGCCATGAAGAGAATAAAAAAATGGTTGAGTTTATCAAAGGCGTTGCCGCTGAAATTGGTAAACCCAAGTTTGAGTTTGAGTCTCAAGAAGTTGATCACGACATGTTCGAGGCAATCAAAGAGTTTGCGATCGACCGCGTGAAAGCTGCGCTGGATACCGATGATAAGAACGAGAGAGATACCAACCTTGCTCCCATTGTCGATGACATCCATGCGAAATTTGACGAGCAGTACCCCGAAAAAACAGCGATGATTGATGAGTGTATCTATAAGCTGCAAAAATTCATCGTAAGAAGATGGCTGCTTGATGAGGGCAAACGTGTTGATGGAAGAGGTATTGATGAAATCAGACCTTTGAACGCACAGGTTGGTTTGATACCGCGTGTACATGGTTCGGGTATGTTTACTCGTGGCCAAACACAGGTGCTTACCATTGCAACGCTCGGTCAGCTGCGCGATGCTCAGATACTTGACGGTATCGACGGTGAAGAAAATAAACGTTATATGCATCAGTATAACTTCCCTTCTTACTCGGTAGGTGAAACCAAACCTAGCAGAGGCCCCGGCAGACGTGAAATTGGTCACGGTGCACTTGCAGAAAGAGCACTCGAGCCTGTTTTGCCCTCTGTTGATGAGTTCCCCTATGCAATGCGTTTGGTTTCTGAGGTTCTTTCTTCCAATGGTTCTACCTCGCAGGGTTCCATCTGCGGTTCTACTTTGGCACTTATGGATGCGGGTGTTCCCATCAAGGCACCTGTTGCCGGTATCTCCTGCGGGCTTATCACCGAGGGTGACCGTTGGATGACGATGGTAGATATTCAGGGCCTTGAGGACTTTTTCGGTGATATGGACTTTAAAGTTGGCGGTACACATAAAGGTATCACTGCCATCCAGATGGACCTTAAAATTGACGGCTTAACTCCGGAAATCGTCAAAGAGGCATTTGCAAAAACCCATGCAGCAAGAGACTATATCCTTAATGATATTATGCTGCCGGTCATATCAGCACCTCGTGAAGAGCTTTCTGAATATGCACCTAAGATGATTTCCATTCAAATCCCTGTTGATAAGATTAGAGAAGTCATCGGCTCAGGCGGTAAAGTCATTCAAAAAATTTGTGCAGACTGCAATGTTAAAATTGATATTGATGATGACGGAAAAGTGTTTGTATCTTCCATCAATATGGCAGATTGCCGCCGTGCAATTCAAGTAATTGAAACCATTGCAATCGACCCTGAAGTGGGCGCAATTTACAAGGGTAAAGTTACAAGAATTATGAACTTTGGCGCATTTGTTGAAATTGCCCCGGGTAAAGAGGGCCTTTGCCATATCTCTAAGCTGGAAAACAACCGTGTTGAAAAGGTAGAAGACGTTGTTTCGGTTGGCGATGAGATTGTGGTTATGGTAACCGAAATCGACCAACAGGGCAGAATCAACCTTTCCAGAAAAGATGCTATTGCAAAGCTGGAAGAAAAGAAAAAGGCTCAGCAGAACTAATAGAATAAACACACAATGCATTCTTTGTTTTACACAGAGAATGCATTTTTTTATTTTTCGTACATAAAAAGCCTATTGAATTGAAAAAATGCTGTGTTATAATAAGGGCTACCAAACAAGTAGGCAGGCAAACGAAACTAGAAAAACAAAGGGTTGGTGATAAAATGGAGGATACTTTTTCTACTTTGAAATCGATGTTGGCAGAAAACAACAGTATGATTCGTATGGATACTGAGGCAAGCCTGAAAGTGCTGAAACTGGAGCTTGATTCCAACCTCAAAGCACTGCGGCAGGATATGAATAACAATAATCGTGAACTGGTGCGCGAACTGCGTGAAATGACCAAAGAAGAATTAGAGGCAAATAACAATAGAATATCGCTGCTTTTGTGCGACAATAACCAGCGTATGTTTGATTATATCCAAATGAACAATCAAAAACTGTTCGAGTACATCGAACGCAATAATCGTGCCATTTCTTTGTTACTTACCGATGCACTAAAGAACAACAGCGACCGTTTATCGTATGAGATGCGCGAACTGCGGGACGAAGCAGAACGCAACAGTCATCAGATCAATTTGCTCAAACGTAAGGTTTAATAAAAAAGGCTGTAGCTGTTTACTTATAATCCAATCAACAAACTGAATAACAAAAGCAGAGGGCACGCTCCTCTGCTTTTTTAGCGTCAACCAAGAGAAGATATTTGCTACGTTGCCACTTGACGTGAGCAGAAAAAAGCTGTATACTTTAATCACTAACCAATTTAAAGCATTAACGCTTTGCGTTATTAAAGCGCTAGCACCCTTGGGAGGAAGAATAATAATATGAAAAAGCTTTTGACAGTTTTATTGGCAGCTTCTATGGTACTAAGTATGGCAGCCTGCGGCAGCACAGGCAATTCTTCGGTTGCTTCTTCTGCAGGTTCCCAATCTACAGCAGGAGAAAGTGCCCCCGCAGATAAAGTTTATAAAATAGGCATTGTTCAGTTGATAGAGCATGATGCACTGGATGCCGCATATCAAGGTTTTGTAGACGCAATGAAAGAAGCCGGGTATGAAGATGGCAAAAACCTCAAGATCGATTATCAAAACGCACAGGGCGAGCAGGCAAACTGCGTTACGATTGCAGATAAATTGGTCAATGACAAAAACGATTTGATTTTGGCAATTGCAACCCCCGCAGCACAGGCTGTTGCAAACAAAACAAAAGATATCCCTATTTTGGTTACTGCGGTTACCGACCCGGCAGATGCAAAACTGGTTGCCTCCAATCAGGCACCGGGCGGCAATGTGTCAGGTACTTCCGACTTAAACCCGATTAAAGAGCAAATGGGGCTGCTAAAAGAGCTGGTACCCAATGCAAAAAAAGTGGGTATCCTCTATAGTTCCAGCGAGGCGAACTCTCTGTTTCAGGCAAATCTTGCAAAACAAGAGTTGAAAGCACTCGGACTTGAAGGTGTAGATTTTACTGTATCCAACTCAAACGAAATCCAGCAGGTGGCGCAGTCTATGGTTGGTAAGGTAGATGCAATTTACACTCCAACCGATAACATCATTGCATCCGGCATGGCAACCGTTACCATGGTAGCAAACCCTGCAAAGCTACCTGTCATCGGTGCAGAGGGCGCTTTGGTAGAAAAAGGTGCGCTTGCAACCTATGGTTTGAGCTACTATAACCTTGGTAAACAAACCGCAGCCATGGCGGTAAAAATTTTGGCAGAGGGCGCAAAACCTGCCGATATGCCGATTGAATATCTTAAAGAAACAGAGCTTCTCATCAATAAATCAACAGCCGAAGCAATTGGTATTGCAATCCCGCAGGCACTTGCAGATAAAGCCAAAATGGTAGAAACGGCTGGCGTAAAATAAAATTTTATAGTTTTATTTATCTATTACACCGCATTTATCTACAGTGACAGAAGTTTTATGGCATCTGTCGCTGTAGATTATTGCATTTTACAGCGAATTCTTACTTACATTTGTACAAGCAAACCACTTCGCTAATGTATATTTTAGGAGGAACAGGGTTTTATGACAATAATACAAAGCTTGCTGCTGATGGTTTTTGGTGCGATATCACAGGGTGTGCTGTGGGGCATTATGACGTTGGGAGTATACATAACTTATAAGGTGTTGGATTATGCCGATTTAACCGTTGACGGGAGCTTTGCAACGGGCGGTGCGGTAAGCGCTGTTTTGGTTGTGAATGGCGTGAATCCGTTCTTATCGATGCTGTTCGCGTTGATAGCAGGATGCATTGCAGGTTGTGCAACGGGAATTCTTCATACAAAACTAAAGATTCCTGCAATCCTATCCGGTATTTTGTCGCAGCTTGCATTGTATTCCATCAACATTCGCATTATGGGCAAGCCCAATACGCCTTTGCTTGGTGTAAACACGGTTGTATCTGAGATTAAAAAATGGTTCCCCTCATTTTCGGATAACACAATAGCACTTTTGCTGGGGGTAATTGTAACTACAGTGGTTATTGCAGTAATGTACTGGCTGTTTGGTACCGAGATAGGCTGCTGTATACGTGCAACGGGCAACAACGAATATATGGTGCGTGCACTTGGCGGCAATACCGATGCAATGAAAATTATAGGGCTTATGCTCTCCAACGGGATTGTTGCGCTGTCGGGGGCAATGGTATCTCAAACCCAAGGCTATGCGGATGTGAGTATGGGCATTGGTGCCATTGTGATGGGGCTTGCATCGGTCATCATCGGTGAAGTGATGATGGGCAAACGCTTTAACTTTGCATACAAGCTTGCATCGGTAGTGATTGGTTCGATTGTATACCGTATCATTATTGCGGTTGTACTGCATTTTGGTATGAACACTACCGACCTTAAGCTGCTTACCGCTGTTATCGTTGCTATAGCACTGTCTGTACCGGTATTCAAAAGCAAATTTCAAATCGGTAAATTCTCGCCAAAACAGGCAGTAAAATAAGAAAGGAGCGGGTAAAATGCTAACGCTTACCAATGTATCAAAAACGTTTAATGCAAACACCATCAATGAAAAAACAGCACTGAACAGCGTAGACCTGCACCTTAAACCGGGTGATTTTGTAACGGTTATCGGCGGAAATGGGGCAGGTAAATCTACTTTGCTTAACCTCACAGCGGGGGTGTACCCTTGCGATAAAGGCTTGATTATGTTGGACAACATTAACATTACCAAACTGCCGGAGTATAAGCGCGCAGCTTTGCTGGGGCGTGTATTTCAAGACCCAATGATGGGAACTGCCGCGGATATGGGCATTGAAGAAAACCTTGCTATGGCATTTCGGCGCGGTAAAAAACGTGGTTTGCGCTGGGGTATTTCTAAAGCAGAACGCGAAATTTACATGGAGAGGCTGAAAATGCTCGACCTCGGGTTGGAAAGCCGCCTGAGCTCTAAAGTGGGGCTGCTTTCGGGCGGGCAGCGGCAGGCGCTTACCCTGTTGATGGCTACACTGCAAAAGCCCAAACTGCTGCTGTTGGATGAGCACACCGCGGCACTTGACCCCAAAACCGCACGCAAAGTACTCGAGCTTACCGAACAGATTGTTGCGAAAGACAACCTTACAACGTTGATGGTTACCCATAACATGAAGGATGCCATCCGCCTTGGTAACCGGTTAATCATGATGCATGAAGGCAGAATCATTTTTGATATTGAAGGGGAAGAAAAGAAAAACCTTCATGTAAAAGATTTGCTTGAGAAGTTTGAAACGGTAAGCGGTGACGAGTTTGCCAACGACAGAATGATGCTTGCTTAAGAAACATTTTTGATATGCTACGTAAAGCAAAAAAGAGTGACGCATACTTAGTGTGCATCACTCTTTTTTATTATATTTGTTCTGTAATGTATCCGCCGCCCACAACGCAATCGCCGTGGTACCACACCACGCTTTGCCCCGGTGCGGGCGCACGCTGCGGGGTATCGAACAATACCCGCGCATTGCCATTCGGCAATAGGGTAACGGTGGCAGGTGCCTCTTTTGCAACCGAACGTATCTTTACACCAAGGTGCATGGTATCGGCAAGAATAGGGTGAGGGTGAACAACACAGCTGTGCAGCAGCACTCCGTTTGCATATTCCTCCCCCGAATCTGCAAGGTAAATGCGGTTGGTTTCGGCATCAATGCTTTTAATAAACACGGGGCGCCCCAAAGCAATGCCAAGCCCTTTGCGCTGCCCCACCGTATAATGTAAAATCCCTTTGTGTTTGCCGCAGGGTATGCCGTCGGGTGCAATAAAATCGCCCGCGGGTAACTTGCCCAACAAGTTTTCGATGTATGCGGGGTAGTCATTGTCGGGGATAAAGCAGATTTCCTGGCTGTCCGGTTTCGAGGCGCAGGGTAGCTTCGCTTCCGACGCAATGGCGCGAACCTCATCCTTGGTGAGATGCTGCAAGGGCAAAAGCAGGCGAGACAGCACATTCTGCCCCAAACGATAGAGCATGTAGCTTTGGTCGCGAGGGAGAAAATCTGATTTTTTGAGCAGATAACGTTCGCTGCCTTCGGCTGTAATACACTGTACCGAAGCATAGTGCCCTGTGGCAATGTAGTCAAAGCCCAGTTCATCAGCCACTTTGAGTATAAAGTGGAATTTAGTAGAGGGGTTACACATCACACAGGGGTTGGGTGTTCTGCCCATACGGTATTCTTCACAAAAGGGCAGTATTACATTTTGCAAAAAAGCTTTGTGCTCTGTTACCACATGTAGTTTTATATTCAAGAGGTGGGCAGTTTGCTGTGCTGCTTCAACCGTTGGTGCGGCGGCAGGAAAAAGATCGAGCACCACAGCCTCAACGGTATAACCTGCTTTTTGCAGCAAATAAACACAAGCGGAGGAGTCAACTCCTCCGCTTAATGCAACAAGTACTCTTTTGCCGTTAGTGTTCACAGGCATGGCAGTCACCAATTTCGCCTACGATCGGAGTGGGGTCAACACCCAATCTGGTATAATAATCGGAGATTGCCGCGCGCACTGCCTGCTCGGCAAGTACCGAGCAATGGATTTTTACCGGAGGCAGCCCCTCAAGAGCTTCAACCACCGCTTTGTTGGTAAGCTTGAGTGCATCCTCGATGGTTTTGCCTTTAATCATTTCGGTTGCCATAGAGCTGGTAGCAATTGCAGCGCCGCAGCCGAACGTTTTAAATTTTACGTCGGTAATGACGCCCTTGTCCACTTTAATGTACATTTTCATAATATCACCGCATTTTGCGTTGCCCACTTCGCCAACTCCGTTGGCATCTGTAAGCTCGCCTACGTTACGCGGATTGCTGAAATGATCCATTACCCTGTCGCTATATAACATTGCCATATGTTTTGTTCCTTTCTTACTATCTTGCCACTGTACCGTTTAGTATCATAATATAGCAAGCTGTGTTAATCTATTTACAAATTATTGGTAAATTTCATTTTTTAGCTGTACGCTATGATTTTTTCCCATAATGGGGACATTGCTCTGATTTTATCCACAACTTGCGGAATTACCGAGAGCATGTAGTCGACATCCTCATCGGTGGTTTCATCGCTTAGCGAAAGCCTCAACGAGCCGTGTGCAATTTCTGCGGGCAACCCGATGGAGAGCAGAACATGGCTAGGGTCAAGCGAACCGGAGGTGCATGCCGAACCGGAAGAAGCACAAATCCCATTGGCATCCAAGGTGAGCAGCAACGCTTCGCCCTCAACACCTTCAAACGAAATGTTCACGTTGCCGGCAAGACGTTTTTCACGGTCACCGTTAAGGCGCGAATGCGATATTGTAAGCAGGCCGTCAATCAGGCGGTTGCGCATCACACGCAGCCTTGCAGTGCGCTCGGGCAAGGTGGCAATTGCATTGGTAATGGCTACGCCCAGCCCAACAATACCCGCAACATTTTCTGTACCTGCACGTTTGCCGCTTTCCTGTCCGCCGCCGTCAATCAAGTTGGGCAAAACAATCCCTCTGCGGCAATACATTGCACCCACACCCTTAGCCCCGTGGATTTTATGCGCCGAAAGCGAGAGCATATCAATATTCTGCTCTTTTACGTTTATGGGTACATTGCCAACGGCTTGTACCGCGTCGGTATGGAACAATACCTTCTTTTCTTTGCAGACAGCACCAATTTCAGCAATAGGCTGAATCGTACCAATTTCATTGTTCGCATACATAATTGACACAAGTGCGGTATCTTCACGGATTGCATTTTTTATATCTTCTACGCTTACCAAACCCTGATCGCTAACGGGAACATAGGTGATTTCAAAGCCTTCTTTGCGTAAAGTTTCGCAGGTGTGCAGTACGGCATGGTGTTCAAACACCGAGGTAATAATGTGCTTTTTGCCCTTCGCCGCAAGCGAATGCGCCACACCTTTAATCACCCAGTTGTCTGCCTCTGAGCCGCCGGAGGTAAAGAAAATCTCTCTTGGCTCTGCACCAAGAGCGGTAGCCACCTGCTCGCGAGCCTTGTTCAATGCACGAGCCGATTCATCGCCTTTACGGTAGATGCTGGATGCATTGCCGTAGCCCTCTTTCAGCCATGGTACCATCGCATCAAAAACAGCATCCGAAATTTTAGTGGTTGCCGCATTATCTGCGTAAACAAATCTTTTTTCTGCCATAATTGTCCTCCACCAGATCGAAATCTGAATATTCTATATAAATGTTATTTTATCCTACAAGCCAATAATATACCTTTTCGGTAGGAAAATCAATACCTATTTGTAAACTATTTAAAACGTTCGCATTCTGCTACAGCCAAACGGTCGCAACGCTCGTTTTCGGGGTGCCCCGCATGCCCTTTCACCCACTTTATGGTTACCTGATGCCGAGCCAATTCGTTGAGAAGCTGGTCCCATAAATCAGCGTTCAGTGCAGGGTCTTTTTTATTGCGCATCCAGCCGTTTGCTTTCCATTTTTGCGCCCAACCTTTGGTGATACCGTTGGCAAAATACTGCGAATCGGTATACATGGTTACTTTGCAGGGCTGGTTCAATGCTTGCAATGCAACAATTGGGCCCATCAATTCCATACGATTGTTGGTTGTATTTGCATCGCCGCCCGAAATTTCTTTTTCTGCATTTCCGCAGCGCAAAATTACGCCGTAACCGCCCGGGCCGGGGTTGCCTGAACATGCACCATCGGTGAAAATTTCAACTTGTTTTAATTCCTGCGGCATAGCTGCCTCCTGATGAATAGTTTTTGTAGATTCAACGCGCTTATCCTGTCAAATTCGGCGTTCTGCTGGTAACGCAGGCAAAGTATTTTTAAGGGAATGCCAACTTAAAAATTCGCTACAATATATTATAGTATGTTCATTTTGCAAATGCAACTTTTCTATGCAATTGTACCCGATTTTTAAGATAAAAAATCATATTTTGCTGAACATATCCAAAGATAATCTTATTTCGCTTTAAGATACTGCGGTTAACATTGATAAATCCGAGCAATACTAATGGTAACGATTGGACACAAAACTGAGAACCGGAGGAACAAACAATGTTACAAGCAGTAATTATGGCAGGCGGTATCGGCAGCCGGCTACGTCCGCTCACCTGCGACCTGCCAAAGCCAATGGCACGTCTTTGCGGGCGCCCCAATATTGAATATATTCTTGAATTGCTGAAAGAGCACAATGTTACCAATGCAGCTGTAACGGTACAGTATTTGCCACAGCGGATATCGGAGCGTTTTGATAACGTATACTGCGGTATCAACCTTACATTTGTTGAAGAGACAGAGCCGCTCGGTACGGCGGGCAGTGTAAAAAATGCATCAAAATATTTTGCCCAGCCAGACAACGAAGAAACAAAAAAGCAGAAATTCCTAAAATTTTCGGATAAAAGCGAATCCGAATCTGCATGCTGTATTGTTATAAGCGGCGATGCCATGTGCGATTTTGACCTTACCGCAGCATACAAGCGTCATTGCAAAAGCGGTGCTGCCGCTACCATCATCGTAAAAGCGGTGGAAGACCCGCGCGAATATGGGTTGGTAGATGTAGATGAAAGCGGCAATGTACGTGCGTTTGTTGAAAAGCCCTGTTTTTCGCAGGCTGTAAGCAACCTCGCAAACACAGGCATTTACATTTTGAGCCAACAGGCATTGACACTGATACCAAGCCATCAGCAATACGATTTTGCAAAAGATCTCTTTCCAAAACTGCTCAGTAATGGGCTTAGAATTGCAACCTATGAAGATAAAGGGTATTGGTGCGATATCGGGGATATTGAAAGTTACCGCCGCTGCCAGCAGGATATGCTGATGGGAAAAGTGCGGTGCCGTATTGTAGGTGTTCAGGATGCAAACGGCAATATTTTTAAAGATTCGCGACCGCGGGGTACTTACACCATTGAACCGCCTGTATATATCGGTTCCGGTGTAGAAATTGGTGAGGGCGCTGTTATCAACGGGATGTCGGTAATTGACGATGGTTCCATTGTAGGCGCGGGTGCTCGGGTTTCGGGCAGTGTTCTTTTACCGGATAGCTATACAGGCAAAGGCAGTACTCTTTCAGGCGCTGTAATCTGCGCAGGGGCATCTGCACAACAGCAGGCAATGCTGTTTGAAAATGCGGTGCTGGGTGCCGGTGCTGTTGCGGGTGCAAACAGTGTCATCCGCCAAGGTGTGCGCGTGTGGGCAAACAAGCATGTCGAAGCGGGCGTTACGCTGCGCGATAATCTGCAATACGGTGCAGGTAAAAACCTTTGCTTTGAAGATAATGGGCTATGCGGAGAAACAGGCGTAGAGCTTACACCGGAGCTTGCCGTTCGTCTTGGGCTTGCACTGGGCTCTTCTATCAAAGAGGGCAGAGTGGGTGTGGGATGCACTACAGACCGTGCAGCACGTGTTTTAACCCAGGCTTTGATTTCGGGTGTACTTTCAGCCGGCTGCGATGCGCTTGATTTTGGTGCGGGCTTTGAGGCGATGTTTCGGTTTAACTTGGCGTTTTGCGGGTTGAAGTTGGGTGTATTTATATCAGGAGGCGAAACAGCAAGCCTCCGTTTGTTTACGGCAGGGGGGCTGCCGGCTACCCGTGCGCAGGAGCGGGCAATCGAAGGAGCACTGCAGCGCGGTGAATACAAACGTTGCAACAGCTCTGGTTTTGGTGAGGTGAGTAACCTTACCGGAATGCGTGTATTGTACGAAAACGAACTGATTAAATACGCACCGCGCGGGCTTTTTGAACTAGGAGTTGCGGTAAAGTGCGCCAATAAGGATATCGAAACAATGCTGCGGCAGACGTTATACCGCCTTGGCGCACACCACGATGATGCATTCACACTTCAAATATCTCCTGACGGGGATACGGTAAGCATCACCCATGCAGGCAGCGGCTATTTGTCTCACAATAAAGCGTTGGCGATCTGCTGTGTCACTGAATTTGAACAAGGGTGCGATGTTGCACTGCCCTTTGATGCCCCCCGTATTATGGATGAACTCGCAATACGTCACGGAGCAGAGGTAAAGCGGTATCTAAGCTGCCCCGCCGACAACAGCGACAGCAATGCACGAGAACTTGCATGTGTGCAGCTTTGGAGCCGTGATGCGTTAATGCTCAGTATCAAGCTGCTCGATTACCTTATAAATGAGGGAATGACCCCGATACAGCTGTTTACCATGCTGCCTGAATTTGATACGGCATCCGTGATGATTAAAACCGGTAAAAACCCTGCCGGAATTTTGCGAGAGCTTGCCAAAAACGGCAACAGAGTTGAAGAACAAGGCATTGGAGAAGGTGTGGTGCTGCGCGATGACCGCGGTGTGATTTTAGTCCGTCCGCTCAAACGCGGAGGAGGGGTTAAACTGGTTGCCGAAGCATTCAACAGCGAGACAGCAATGGAACTTTGTGAGAGTTATGAAAAATTAATAAAACCGTTCATTAGCTACTGATTAAAGGGAATTGGGTCTAATTTCCAGTAATTTCAAACCTGCGTTATCGGTAATTCTACTTGACAGATTTTAGCAAACAGTATAAAATTTAACCTAAGGTAGTGTTCGGAATCACAATATCATACAAAGCGATACGCAGTGGACGGGCAGTAATCGGCAGGATTGCTGCACCCCTGCGGCTTCGTCGCTTACTTAGGCAGATTGACGCCATAGCCGCGCCTGTTAAGCAGTTGCTACAGGAGGAGCGGGATCGGTTTCCGCGGGAGAATACTATGCGGAACAATTTTCTTTTGAAGATATGCCCTGATAATTGGGGCTCGGATATTGGAACCCAAAGCGATTTTGAACGGACAAAACCGAATATAACTTTCTATGTTTCCCTGCTTAATCGAAAATTATAAGCAGGCTTATTTCGTTGTGCATAGAGGGTTTCAATAATAATGGAGGTACAAATTGTGGCAAATGACCAAATAGGAGATCTCAAAGATTTCACAGAAAAAATCGCACCTAAAAAGGCGACCCCTGAAGCACCTGTTGCTCGAATCGGCGTACAGAACG
The DNA here is from genome assembly GCF_003814745.1 of Hydrogenoanaerobacterium saccharovorans. NCBI lineage: Bacteria > Bacillati > Bacillota > Clostridia > Eubacteriales > Oscillospiraceae > Hydrogenoanaerobacterium > Hydrogenoanaerobacterium saccharovorans. Next base: position 619,882 of record NZ_RKRD01000001.1, read on the forward strand.
ACTTGACCGAACATATTGCTCCGAAGCCAAAAAGCAACCAGAGGGGGTATCGCAGACCTCGAACAACTGCGAAGAAACCGCAAACAGTTGAGGCGGTAACGCATCCGGCGGTTGATGCAGTGGCTCCTGCACCTGCTGCTGCGGCAAAACCGGCGGCGCAAAAGCCCAAAAGGCAACACAGCGCACCCAAAAAAACACAACCGCAGCCAAATGCAACACAGGCACAGGGGGCTGTGCAGCAACCTGCAAAGGCGGCTGACACAAAGAATAAGCGCGGAAAACGTACCGCAACACCCCAGAAAAAAACACCTGTACGAATTATTCCGTTGGGCGGTTTGCATGAAATCGGCAAAAACATGACCGTAATTGAGTGCGGCAACGATATGTTTATTGTCGACTGCGGCTTGGCATTCCCTGATGAAGAGATGCTTGGTGTCGACCTTGTTATTCCCGATTTCAGCTATGTAGAAAAAAATAAAGAAAAACTGCGCGGCATTGTGCTGACGCACGGCCATGAGGACCATATCGGCGGCTTGCCGTTTTTACTCAAGAGTGTGAATGCCCCTGTTTATTCTTCTCGCCTCACACTCGGCCTTGTTGAAGGCAAACTGAAAGAGCATGGGTTGTTGGGTAAAGTCCAGTTGAATGTGGTACAGCCGCGTGATACCATTAAACTTGGCTGCATGGCGGTGGAGTTTATCCATGTAAACCACTCGATACCGGATGCTCTCGCCGTTGCAATTCATACTCCTGCAGGTATCATTGTTATGACCGGAGACTTTAAAATCGATTCAACTCCTATCGAAGGGGACATCATCGACCTTGCACGTTTTGGAGAACTGGGTAACCGCGGCGTTCTTGCCTTGCTAATGGATTCGACCAATGCTGCAAAACCCGGCATGACTATGAGTGAACGCAAAGTGGGCGAAAGCTTCAGCAACTTGTTCCAGCGAGCACAAGATAAGCGCATTATTATCGCAAGTTTTGCATCGAACATTCATCGCATCCAGCAGATTGTGGATTATGCGGTAAAATATAAACGTAAGGTTGCGGTATCGGGGCGCAGCATGATCAATGTTGTTGCAAAAGCAACCGAGCTGGGCTATCTCAAAATCCCAGAAGGAATTTTAGTTGAAATAGAAGGGATTAACCGTTACCGTCCCGATCAGCTTGTAATTATCACCACAGGCAGCCAGGGCGAGCCGATGTCTGCTTTGACGCGCATGGCAATGAGCGATCACCGCAAAGTAACCGTTAACCCCAATGATTTTATCATTATTTCGGCAAGCCCCATCCCCGGCAACGAAAAACTGGTGAACCGCGTGATAAACGAGCTGCTCAAACTCGGCGCAGAGGTTATCTACGAGAAGATGTACGAGGTTCACGTTTCGGGGCATGCCTGCCAAGAAGAACTTAAAATGATTCTCGGGCTGGTAAAACCAAAGTTCTTTATCCCGGCGCATGGTGAGTACCTGCATCTGAAAAAGAACGCAGACCTTGCCGTTGCAATGGGGGTTGACCGTAAAAATATCCTTATAACCGAAATTGGTAAGGTAATTGAGCTCGATGGTGTTGATATGAAAGTCATCGGTACCGTGCCTGCTGGCAGAGTGATGGTAGACGGCCTCGGCGTGGGTGACGTAGGCAGCATTGTGCTGCGAGACAGAAAACACCTTGCAGAAGATGGGCTGATTATTGTAGTTACCGCGATTGACGGGCAGACAGGCGAAATTGTAGCAGGGCCGGATGTTGTTTCACGCGGTTTTGTGTATGTGCGCGAGGCTGAGGACATGATGGCACAGACGCGTAAAATTGCAAAAAAAGCGGTTGAAACATGTATGGCGAACAACACCCATGAATGGGGCAATATTAAGAATAAAATTAAAGATGATGTGGGCGATTACCTATGGCAGGTTACCAAGCGCACACCCATGATTTTACCGGTAATACAAGAGATTTAAAACAAAGGCTGCTTCCGCATAGGGGGCGGCCTTTTGTTACGAAATAGTAAAATACCGTGAAAGTGTGCAATATCGGTTGAGAAAAATTGCCGATGATGCTATAATATTTGGATAAAGCTATTGGCGTCAGACAGAATTGTCAGGAGGAGCTTCATGAAAAGCAAAGTATGGTTGTTTAAGCCAATTTTTTATGTGCTGATTATCCTGAGTGTAGTGCTAACACTGCTCACGGGCTTGTTTCGCAGTGCCGATAATACAATACTGTTTTATATAGAGGCATCGCTAACAACGGTTGTCATTCTATTTGTTATTATCAAATTGCGGCACATTCAAAAGGATATAAAATTATTTTTGCAGAACATGGGGCAGACACTTACCTCTGCACAGCAAAAAACCCTTACCGCGTTCCCCATTCCAGTACTTGTAGCCACTAAAAAAGGTGAAATTGTCTGGTACAATACGCTGTTTCAAAAAAGCACGATGGGGCAGGACGATATGTACGGCTGCAACATCGATGAGATTATACCCAACATTGATATGGACAACTTAGCGGGCAGTGAGGGTTACGAAATTGAGTTCCGTGACCACATGTTTACTGTTTATGCAGTAGAGTCACTTGAAAGAGAAACACCGCTGGTTGTGTTTTATTTTAATGATGACACCAGGCTGAAAAAGATAGCGCAAGAGTTTGAAGATACCCGACCGTCTGTGGGCGTTATCATGATTGATAATTGCGAAGAGTTGCTGCAGGCAGCAAAAGAAAGCGAGCGCGCACAACTGATCGGCAGAATAGAGTATCTTCTAATACAGTATGTTGCTGCAAGCAATGGGCTGTTAAAAAAGTTAGAGCGTGATAAATACTTGATGGTGGTTGAGGAAAAATATCTGCGGACTATGATAGATAACCGCTTTGATGTACTGGATAAAGTACGCGAAATTGTTGTAGGCGACAATCTCATGCCGGCAACCCTTTCCATCGGCATTGGGCGGGGTGCACCGAATCTGCGCGAAAGCGAGCAAATGGCACGCCAGGCGTTGGAAATGGCGCTTGGCAGAGGGGGAGACCAAGCCGCTGTGCGCAATGTAAACGGTTATGAGTTTTTTGGCGGTGTCTCAAAAGGCATTGAAAAGCGTACCAAGGTAAAAACGAGAATTGTTGCCTCTGCTTTGATGGAACTGATCGAAGGCAGCGACAATGTGATGATTATGGGGCACCAGTTTGCCGACCTTGACTGCCTCGGCGCAGCAGTAGGTTTACTCAAAGGTGTCCGAATGATGGGCAAACCGGTTTCGATTGTCCTGAACAAAGAGCGTAATTTGGCGCAGCCGCTTTATGAGCGTTTGGTTAATAACGGCTACGAAGATGCGTTTCTTGACCCCGCCATGGCGGTAGGACTTATCACTAAAAAAACCTTGCTCATTGTGGTAGATACCCATATACAACATATTTTGGAGTCGGAAGAAGTGTATACGGCATGCAAAAACGTGGTGGTTATCGACCATCACCGCAAGATGGTGGGGCACATTGACCGCTCGGTTATTTTTTATCACGAGCCATATGCGTCTTCCGCATCTGAAATGGTAACCGAGTTGCTGCAATATTTCGGCGAAAACCGCAGTATCGGCAGGTTGGAGGCCGAGGCGCTTCTTGCAGGTATTATGTTGGATACACGCAACTTTGTATTGCGCACCGGTGTAAGAACGTTTGAAGCAGCGGCTTATTTAAGAAAACTGGGTGCGGATACCGTTGAAGTGCGCAAGCTTTTTGCCAACTCGATGGAGAGTTACCAGCATAAAACGCAGCTTGTTGCAGCCGCAGAAATTTACAAAGGATGTGCGGTAGCAACCACGTCCAGCTCCAATGAGGACATTAAGCTGGTGGCGCCGCAGGCAGCAGATGAACTGCTGAACATCAACGGGGTGGATGCATCGTTTGTGATGTATGAATATGAGGGTGGCACATCGTTTTCGGCGCGCTCAATGGGTGCGATGAATGTTCAATTGATTATGGAGAAAATGGGCGGCGGCGGGCACCAGACAATGGCTGGTGCACAGTTGGCAGGTGTCTCCATAGAAGATGCACGTCAGCGCTTGTTTAAAGCAATTGATGAATACCATACTGAAAATGCTGCAAAACAGCAAAAAGCACTAACCAACTAGTTAATAATCTTTGCCGCAATTGCGGCGGAATGGAGTATAGATATGAAAGTTATTTTACAGGCAGATCTTAAGGGAACCGGTAAAAAAGGTGAACTTGTCAATGTATCCGACGGATACGCAAGGAATTATCTGTTGCCGAGAAAGCTTGCAATAGAGGCAAATGCACAAGCGATGAACGAGCTGAAAAACCGCGATGAGGCACTGAAACACCGTGCTGAGGTAGAGTTACAGAATGCAAAAGAACTCGCACAAAAAATTGATGGCAAAACCATTAAACTCACCGCAAAAGCAGGTGCAGGCGGCAAGCTGTTTGGCTCGGTTACATCCAAAGAGATTGCCGAGGGTGCATCAAAGCAGATTGGCGTTGAAATGGATAAGAAAAAAATCAGCATCGATGCCGATATTAAGAGCTTTGGCACTTTCAATGCAGTGGTAAAGCTGCATACACAGGTGCAGGCTAAGTTTTTTGTAACAGTAACCGAAGAATAATATTATTCCGCATTGAAAAAGCCCTGCTTAAATACGTTGTTTGAATTTACGATAAAGGAGCATCCCAATGGCGGATTTTGATAACATCTTTGATACCCAGATGCCGTTCAATCTTGAGGCGGAGCAATCTGTTCTGGGTGCCGTTTTGGTAGATTCCTCCTGCATCGCGCGTGTTTTGGAGTACATCAAGCCCGAATGTTTTTATAAACAGCAGCATGTCGAAATATTCGGGATTTTGATGCGGATGTTTACATCGGGCCAGCCAATCGACATCATTACGGTACTGGAGCAGGTGAAAAGCGAAGAGGTTTTTCCGTCTGAGCAAGATGCGAAAATCTATCTTACGCAATTGGTTCAAATTGTACCCAGTACTGCAAATGTAGAAAGCTATGCCCAAATCGTACAAGAAAAATACTATGTGCGCTGCCTGATGACGGCGGCGCGCGATATCATTGAGAATTCTCGCGATGTTTCGTACGATGCCAAAACCCTGTTGGATACCGCTGAACAACGGATTTTTGAAATCCGCAAGGGGCGTGAGACGAGAGGGTTACAACGCATTAACGAAATTATTATCGATACGTATGACCATTTGCAAAAGCTGTCGGGCACCGACAAAAGCCAACATCTGGGTACGCCCTCCGGTTTTACGCAGCTGGATAACTTGATAACGGGCTTAAATAAATCAGATTTGATTTTGCTGGCGGCTCGTCCTGCAATGGGTAAAACCTCATTTGCGCTCAACATTGCCACCAATGTTGCCAAAAAAAGCAAAACGGTTGCGGTGTTCTCGCTTGAGATGAGCAAAGAGCAGTTGGTGCAACGTATTTTATCATCCGAGGCAAAAGTACAGTCTCATTTGCTGCGCACCGGCAATCTTGCAACCGATGACTGGACAAGGCTTGCAGAGGCGGCGGAGATTTTATCCAAGGTGCCTTTGTACATTGATGATTCCTCCGGAATTACCGTTGCCGAAATGAAGGCACGCCTGCGCCGTATGAAAGACTTGGGTTTGGTGGTTATCGACTACCTTCAGCTGATGTCCTCCGGCCGCCGTATTGATAATCGTGTGCAGGAAGTATCTGAAATTACAAGAGGGCTGAAGATTCTTGCAAAAGATTTGAATGTGCCGGTGATTACGTTGTCGCAGCTCTCACGTGGCCCCGAAATGCGCGGGTTGGATGCTCGCCGTCCGGTGCTGTCTGACCTTCGTGAATCGGGCTCGATTGAGCAGGATGCTGACTTGGTGCTGTTTTTGTATCGTGATGAATACTATAACAAAGATACAGAAGATAAAAATATTGCTGAATGTATCATTGCAAAAAACCGTCATGGCGAAACCGACAGCGTAAAACTCGCGTGGGACGGCCAATACACTTTGTTCAGTAACTTGGAGTTGTACCGAGATGAGGGATAAGGCGCTATCAGCTATCATAAAATATAAAATGATTGCTGCAGATGATGTAATCATCGTGGGAGTTTCGGGCGGTGCAGATTCGATTGCGCTGTTGCATTTTTTGCATACCTGCGCAGGTGAACTTGGGTATACTGTGCGTGCAGCACACATTAATCATGGCATTCGCGGCGCAGAAAGCGACCGCGATATGTGTTTTGTAGAGGATTTTTGCAAAAAGCGAGACATTCCATTAGATACCCTTGTTTTGCAGGATATTTTTGAAAAAGCAAAAAAGGCAGGGCAGGGGCTGGAGGAATATGCCCGCAACGCAAGGTATAGTTATTTTACGCAAGTTGCAAAAAAATATAAAGCTAAGGTTGCAACGGCGCACACTTTGAGTGACAGCTTAGAAACTACGCTGTTCCACCTTGCACGCGGAACAGGCTTGCGCGGTTTGCGCGGAATTCCGCCTGTACGCGGCAATATTATTCGCCCGCTGATTACTTGTACACGGGTAGAAATTGAACTTTACTGTAAAGCGAATGACCTTGCTTATGTTAACGACAGCACCAATGCAAGCGATGATTATTCGCGCAACCGTATTCGGCACCATGTTATCCCACAGTTGCAACAAGTGCACAGCGGGTTGGAGAATGCATATCGGCGTATGGCTGAACACCTGGCAGACGATGAAGATTATCTTGCACAGGCAGCACAATGTGCATTGGATGAGCTTAGGCGTTTGCATGGTTATGATGCGGAAAGGCTTTTGGCTTTACACCCTGCGGTACGATACCGTGCAATTGCGGCAATTGTAGCCGAGCATCATCTGCCCTGCAGCGATGCTAAAGCAACACTTATTTTAGAAAATTTAGCATCCCAGCATTATGCAGTGGAACTGACAACAGGGCATTATGTTAAAATAAACAGAGGAGTTCTTACGGTTGAAAAAAGTGTGCAGCCAATCCCATACTTTGAAATACCCGTTAGTTTGGGAACATATCCCGTAAATAATACCATTTTGGTTACCTTTGAGAAAACAAACTATGAACATTATAAACAAATAGAAAAATATAACCCAAAAGCCTTAAAAAATGCGCTGGATTATGATAGAATATACGGGAATTTAGTATTACGGCAAAAACTGGATGGAGACAAGATAAAGCTTTATCCCACCGGTATGACGAAAAAACTAAAGAAACTATTTAATGAAGCAAGTCTCTCTGTTGAAAAACGGCAGAACACACCGGTGCTTGCCGATGAGCAAGGTGTGGTGTGGGTATATGGCTTTGGGTGTGATGAAAGAACAGCGGTTACAGCAAAAACTAAAAATATTTTAACCATTAGCATAGCGGAGGAGAAAGAGACATGAAAGACGATATATTAAAGGTGCTTATTACAGAGGAAGAAATTGCAACTAAGGTAAAGCAGCTTGGTAAAACAATTAGCAAAGACTATGAAGACAAAAACCTGCTGCTGGTAAGTGTGCTTAAAGGCTCTGTATTGTTTATGGCAGATTTGATGAGAGCAATTGATATTCATGCAAGAGTTGATTTTATGTCTGTTTCAAGCTATGGATCTGGTGTAAAAACATCGGGTGTGGTTAAAATAGTGAAGGATCTTGATATTAACCTGGCAGGTTATGACGTGTTGATAGTTGAAGATATATTAGACAGCGGTCTTACTTTGCAATACCTCAAAGAGGTTTTGCTGCAAAGAAAGCCCAATAGCTTAAAAATCGCAACTTTACTTGATAAACCCGAGCGCAGAATGGTTGATTTAAAAGCAGATTATGCTTGCTTTACCGTACCCGATGAATTTGTAGTCGGTTACGGACTGGATTTTGCAGAAAAATATAGGAATCTGCCCTATGTGGGCGTATTAAAGCCCGAGATTTACACAAAGTAACTCGATTTTAGGCGGGCAATTTTATTTGGCAGCAAGGAGTGAACCGTTTGGCAATTAATAAGAAAAAATCAAAGGGTATCGGCATCTACCTGATCATTCTTTTGGTCGTGGTACTGGGTGCGGCTTCTGTGTTTACAATGGGAGGAAAACCTCAAAAACCAACTACTTATCAGACCATTCTCGGCTATTTTCAGAACGGTCAGGTAAGAAGCTATACCATTAATTTTGGTACGGGCGATTTGGTTTTGAACCTGAAACCCACCGAACAAGAAAAAGCACAGTACGAAGCCCAGCTCAAGTAGCTACCCCAAAGAAACGAACAAAGCAATAATTGGCTTGGTGGATTGTTTGGTGATCCCACTCAAACGCCCAGTGGGCAAGCAGGTGGTGACCAGAACCAAACTAAAACGGATGGAGCGAAGAAAGAGGCTCCGGGCAAACAAATTTTGTATAAGGTCCCGAGTGTCCCTTATTTTGTAGAAGACACCCAACAACTGGTGGCAGACTACAATGCAGCGCATTCCGACGATAAAATCGAATGGGATTATATTCGTGCAAAAGACAATTCTATGTTGTCTCAATGGCTGCCCACACTGCTTTTGTTGGCGGTTATGGTAGTATTTTGGTTTATGATGATGCGCCAGGCAGGCGGCGGCGCCGGCAAAGCAATGAGCTTTGCAAAAATGAAGGTAAAAAGCGACGATGGGCGTAAAACCAGCTTTAAAGATGTTGCAGGCGCAGAAGAAGAAAAAGAAGAATTGTGTGAGGTGGTTGAGTTTCTCAAAGACCCGCGCAGATTTAACGAGCTTGGTGCCCGAATCCCCAAAGGTGTATTGCTCGTGGGCCCTCCCGGAACGGGTAAAACTTTGCTTGCACGTGCTGTTGCAGGCGAGGCGGGCGTTCCGTTCTTCTCCATATCTGGCTCAGACTTTGTAGAGATGTTTGTCGGTGTAGGTGCGTCGCGTGTGCGTGATCTGTTCGATCAGGCAAAGAAAAACGCTCCCAGTATTATCTTTATAGATGAGATTGATGCGGTAGGTCGTCAGCGCGGTGCAGGCCTCGGCGGCGGACATGACGAACGTGAGCAGACATTGAACCAGCTGCTGGTTGAAATGGATGGTTTCGGTGCAAACGTGGGCGTCATTATTATTGCAGCAACCAACCGTGCCGATATTCTTGACCATGCCTTGCTTCGCCCCGGTCGTTTTGACCGTCAGATTTATGTTGGCTACCCTGATGTAAAAGGCCGTGAAGAAATTCTCAAGGTTCACACACGCAATAAACCGATTGGCCCCGATGTCAACCTTGAAACCATAGCAAAAACAACGGTTGGCTTTACCGGTGCGGATTTAGAAAACCTTGCGAACGAAGCAGCACTTTTGGCTGCAAGACGCAATAAAAAAGCAATTACCATGCAGGAGATTGAAGAGGCTACCATTAAGGTAGTGGCAGGGCCTGAGAAAAAGTCACACAAAATAAGCGAGAAGGATAAAACCCTCACCGCATATCACGAAGCAGGCCATGCAATCGTTACCTACTGCTGCCCAACGCAAGACCCTGTACATCAGATTTCGATTATCCCGCGCGGCAGGGCAGGCGGATATACCATGTCTTTGCCTCTGGAGGATAAAAACTATATCAGCAAGAAAAAGATGCAGGAGGATATCATCACACTGCTTGGCGGCCGTGTAGCCGAAAAATTGGTGCTAGATGACATCTCAACCGGTGCATCCAACGATATTGAACGTGCAACCAAAACTGCACGCAGCATGGTTACACGGTACGGCTTTAGCGAAAAGCTAGGCCCCATTGTGTATGGCACCGACGAAAGCGAAGTATTCTTGGGGCGCGATTTTGGTCAGTCCAGAAACTACTCCGAGAACGTCGCGGCAGAAATCGATTCAGAAATCCGCGAGATTATTGACAATGCCTATGAACGTGCTAAGGATATACTCACCAAGCATATGGATGAATTGCATAAGGTTTCGAAATATCTGTATCGTTATGAAAAAATTGATGGTGTAGTATTTAAACGCCTTATGGAGGACCCGAACTTCCCCGATGAAGAGCACGAGCGACAAATGGAAGAACGGGAACGCGACAACAAAAAGCGTGACGAAGAGGCAAAAAAAGCAACTGCTGAAGCAATTGCCAAATCGCCTGAAATTCCCGAACAAACAGAGAATGTTGTCGAAGAAGATAACGAAGAATAAATCACTTAAAAGGAGCGCGTTCGCGCTCCTTTTGCAGTGTACGGCTAAAATTAATTAGCAATGCCTTAATGCAAAAAAGATAAAAAAGCAGGTACACAGGGCTGCACCTGCTTGACAAATATCACCAGATAAGAGAAAATAAAAGACATGGGTAAATAAAAGGTGCAGACAAACGCAGTTCTGCAACGATTAAAAATATATGGGAGGCGCGAAATGCCAAAGAAAAATACGGAATATGGAAACGACAGTATCTCCCAGCTCAAGGGTGCGGATAGAGTACGCAAACGCCCTGCAGTAATATTTGGGTCGGATGGTATTGTGGGCTGTCAGCACTCGATATTCGAAATACTTTCCAACTCCATCGACGAAGCACGCGAGGGGCATGGAGATAATATTATAATTACTCGATACAAAGATCATTCCATCGAAATTGAGGATTTCGGACGCGGCATCCCGGTAGATTACAACGAGCGAGAGAAACGCTACAACTGGGACCTTGTATTTTGCGAGCTGTATGCGGGCGGTAAATACAATACCAATAATGGCGAAAGCTACGAGTATTCGCTGGGGCTTAACGGTTTGGGCTTGTGTGCTACGCAATATTCATCAGAATATATGGATGTTGAAATTTACCGCGACAGTATGAAGTACAATGTTCGGTTTGAAAAGGGCGAAATTGCAGGTGAATTGCAAAAAGAACCCACCAACCGCAAAAAAACAGGGACAAAAATTCATTGGAAGCCCGACCTTGATGTTTTTACCGACATCAATGTTCCGCTTGAATATTATACCGATGTACTGAAACGCCAAGCTGTCGTAAATGATGGTATATTATTTATACTGCGTAATGAAACAGACAAAGGCTTTGAAGAACAACAGTTTAAATATCAGAACGGTATTGTGGACTATGTAAATGAACTTGCAGGAGAAGATGCGCTGACCCCTGTGCAGTGCTGGCAAGGCGAACGCCGCGGCCGTGACCGAGAGGACAAGCCTGAATATAAGGTGAAATTGCAAGTGGCTATGTGTTTTTCTAACCGCTTTAAAATTGCCGAGTATTACCACAACTCCAGCTTTTTGGAGTATGGCGGGTCCCCTGAAAAAGCAGTAAAAAGCGCTTATGTATCCATGATCGATGCGTATTTAAAGCAGAACAATAAGTACCTAAAAAACGAAAGCAAAGTTACCTTTCAGGATATTGAAGACTGTTTGATATTGGTCTCCTCATCGTTTTCTACGCAAACCAGTTACGAAAATCAGACGAAAAAGGCGATTACCAATAAATTTATCGCCGAGACAATGACCGAGTTTTTAAAACATAATCTCGAAATTTATTTTGTTGAAAACCCCGAAGATGCGGCTAAAATTGCCGAGCAGGTGCTCATCAACAAACGCAGCCGAGAAAATGCAGAAAAAACCCGGCTGAACCTAAAAAAGAAATTGGCCGGCTCCATCGACATTGCCAACCGAGTACAAAAGTTTGTCGATTGCCGCAGCAAAGATACTTCCGTTCGCGAAATTTATATCGTAGAGGGTGATTCGGCTCTGGGTGCGTGTAAACTTTCGCGCGACAGTGAGTATCAGGCAATTATCCCCGTACGCGGTAAAATACTCAACTGCCTAAAAGCAGAATACGACAAAATCTTCAAAAACGATATTATTATTGATATTATCAAAGTATTGGGTTGTGGTGTAGAAGTAAAATCTAAGTTAAATAAAGAGCTTTCTTCATTTGATTTGGACGGGCTGCGTTGGAACAAAGTGATTATTTGTACCGATGCCGATGTGGATGGCTTTCAGATTCGCACGCTTATACTCACCATGCTTTATCGCCTTGTGCCTACCTTGATTGAAGAAGGCTATGTTTATATTGCCGAATCGCCGCTGTACGAGATTACGAGCAAAGACAAAACCTGGTTTGCTTACAGTGAAACTGAAAAACTGGAATGTATTAAGGAAATAGGCAGTGCAAAATATAAAATACAGCGCAGTAAAGGGCTGGGCGAGAACGACCCCGATATGATGTGGATGACCACTATGAACCCTGAAACACGCCGCTTAATTGCGGTGAAACCTGCCGATGTAGAAGCAACTGCCAACATGTTTGATGTGATGCTTGGCGACAATCTTGCTGCACGTAAAGAGTTTATTGCAGATTTCGGGCATCTTTATCTTGATGCTGTAGATGTATCCTAACAGGTTGTATTTAAAACAAACCGAAAAAGTGGAGGATTGACTGGATGTACAGTTTTAAAAATGATTACAGCGAGGGTGCTCACCCAAATATTATGCAAGCACTGCTCAAAAGCAATTTAGAGCAAACCGTCGGATATGGTATGGACTCTTGCTGTGAGGACGCACGGCGCAGCATTTGCGAAAAGATTGGCAGACAAGATGCGGATGTGCACTTTCTTGTAGGCGGTACGCAAACCAATCTCACCGTAATATCCGCTGCACTTCGCCCTTATCAGGCTGTTATTTCTGCAGAAACCGGTCACATCTGTGTGCATGAAACGGGGGCAATCGAGGCTGCTGGGCACAAAGTAATAGCAGTTGCGGCAGAAAATGGCAAGCTGACGCCGCAACTGATTCATAATACAATCGATGTACATACCGATGAACATATGGTACAGCCCAAAATGGTTTATCTGTCACTGCCTACCGAAGTGGGTACCATTTACAGCAAACAGGAGTTGGAAGATATCAGTGTATGCTGTAAAGAAAACGGCTTGCTGCTTTATGTAGACGGTGCACGTTTGGCATCGGCACTCACGGCGCAAGGGTGCGATGTTACGCTTGCCGATTTGGCGCGCCTGTGTGATGCTTTTTACATCGGCGGTACCAAATGCGGTGCGCTGTTTGGCGAGGCGGTTGTGCTGCTCAATAATGCAATGAAACAAGACTTTCGCTATATGATAAAACAACGCGGAGGAATGCTTGCCAAAGGCAGATTATTGGGCATACAGTTTGGCGAACTGTTCCGCGATGATTTGTATTACCGTATTGGGCAGCATGCCAACCGTATGGCTGCGCTTATTAAACAGGCTTGCCAAAGCGAGGGCTTTACTTTTGTGACGGATTCGGTCACCAATCAGCAATTCCCCATCCTGCCCGATACCGTATTGGAAGAGATGGAGAAAAACTACCTATTTGAAGTTTGGGAGAAACGAAACGACGGATATACAGCAGTACGCTTTGTTACCTCTTGGGCAACTTGTGAAGAAAATGTACTGCAGTTTTGTGCCGATTTACACAATGCCTGTATGAGCAGAAAAGCCTAAATGTAAATACAAGGAGTTGAACTGGATGCCTCCCAAAAAGAAGAAAAGCGAAAACAAAAAGCCGCAAACGGGCGGCAACATTTATATCGAAAACGCCGGCGTGGTGCTAGATCAGCCCATCACCGAGACGATAGAAAAAAACTATATGCCGTATGCGATGAGTGTCATTGTATCGCGTGCTATCCCCGAAATAGATGGGTTTAAACCGTCACACCGCAAGTTGCTTTATACGATGCACAAAATGGGGCTGATTTCAGGTTCGCGAACCAAGTCGGCGAACATTGTAGGGCAGACGATGCATCTTAATCCTCATGGTGATGCGGCAATTTACGAAACAATGGTGCGTCTCTCGAAAGGGTACGAGGCATTGCTTCACCCTTATGTAGACAGTAAGGGCAACTTCGGCAAAAGCTACTCGCGCGATATGGCGTATGCTGCCAGCCGTTACACCGAAGCGAAGCTTGACCCGATCTGCACCGAGATGTTTTCAGATATCGATAAAGATACCGTGGATTTTGTAGACAACTACGACAACAGCTGCAAAGAACCAACCTTGTTGCCTGTTACCTTTCCCACCATATTGGTCAACCCGAATATGGGCATTGCAGTGGGTATGGCAAGCTCCATTTGTTCCTTTAATTTAAACGAAATTTGCGAAACTACCATTGCGCTGTCTAAAAACCCAAATCACAATATTTCTCAAACGCTGTCTGCGCCCGATTTTTCGGGCGGAGGATATATTATTTACGATGAAAAAGAACTGAACAAGATTTATGAGACAGGCAGGGGCAGTGTGCGGGTGCGTTCCCGCTACAGTTACGATAAATCCAACAACTGTATCGACATTACAGAAATACCGCCCAGCACCACGATTGAAGCGATTATCGATAAAATTGTCGACTTGGTGAAATCTTCTAAAATCAAAGAGATTTCAGATATCAGGGATGAAACCGACCTGTCGGGGCTTAAAATTACCATCGACCTAAAGCGCGGTGTAGACGCTGAAAAACTGATGGCGAAGCTGTTTCGCATGACGCCGTTGGAAGATACCTTCAGCTGTAATTTTAATGTGTTGATTGCGGGCTCTCCGCGCGTTATGGGTGTGCGAGAACTTCTCAACGAATGGATAGCGTTCCGCGAGGAGTGCATAAAGCGCAGAGTATATTATGACCTGAAAAAGCGCAAAGAAAAGCTGCATTTGCTGCAAGGGCTTGCAAAAATACTGCTTGATATCGATAAGGCAATTCGCATTGTGCGCGAAACCGAAGAAGAAACCGAAGTTGTGCCCAATTTGATGATTGGATTTGGCATTGACGAAGAGCAGGCAGAATATGTAGCAGAAATTAAGCTGCGTCATCTCAACCGAGAATATATTTTAAAACGTACCGATGAGATTGATAAGCTTAAAAAAGAAATTGCTGATATGGAAGACATTCTCGCGAACGAAAAACGCGTAAAAGCAATCATCGTAAGTGAGCTGAAAGACATCAGCAAAAAATATGGCAATCCCCGCAAAAGCCTTATCATTTACAATGATGATAAAGTTGCTGAGCTGATGGAAGAAGAGGAGATACCCGATTACCCGGTTAACCTGTTTTTTACCGCAGAGGGTTACTTTAAAAAGATTACACCGCAAAGCTTGCGTATGAGCAATGAGCAGAAGATGAAAGAAGGCGATGAGGTAGTACAGGTGCAGGAAGACACCAATACCGCCGAACTGCTGTTTTTCAGTGACCGCTGCCAGGTATACAAAAGCCGTGCAAGCGATTTTGAAGATACCAAAGCGAGTGTGCTAGGTGATTTTATTCCCGCAAAGTTGGGTATGGATGAGGAAGAACGCGCAGTTTATATGGCTGTCACCCACAATTACGAAGGTTATATGCTGTTCTTCTTTGAAAACGGCAAAGTTGCCAAGGTGGATATGGCATCTTACCAGACGGTGACAAAACGCAAAAAATTGGTTGCTGCATACAGCGATAAATCGCCTTTGGTGGCAGCTTATTATATCGCTGAAGACGCAGAATTTCTGCTTACATCTACACAAAACCGCATGTTGTTGCTGCACACCGGTGCAATTACAAGCAAACCCACCAAGAGTGTACAAGGCGTTGCCGTTATGAAGCTGAAAAAGAGTGCAAAGGTATTTTCTGTTAAGCCTTATGCTGCCGACAGCCTTGCCAATGAGCACCGCTACCGCACAAAAACTCTTCCGGCAGCGGGTATGCTGCCTCGCGCCGAGGATATGGGCGAACAGTTAACGCTATAATTGAAATAAAAACGATACTAAAACAGATGGGCTGCCTGCGTACAAACACAGACAGCCCTATCAAATGGAATTACAACTCAGCTACGGGGGGTTACTCACAAACGCAACAATTTCACCCAAAGGGAACGATGTAGCTGCTCTGTAAAACCATATTTAGTATAGGCAGACGAATTAAAAATATGCACAAATAATTACATTAAAGAAGATTACTTGCAAAGGACTTGCTTTTGTGGTATAATACTAAAAGTTAACATGCAAAAGTGCGGAGGTGCAAAAAAATGAATGCTTTTGAGATAGTAGGCGGAATAGTACTTGCAATTACGTGTATCATAATAGTGCTGGTCGTTATGATGCAGGAATCAAAATCTGACGGCATGAGCGCGGTTTCCGGTGCAGACTCTGCCATTAATTATGGCAAAAACAGAGCAAAAACAAAAGAAATGCTGTTGAACAAAGTAACTAAGGTTGCAGCGGTTATTTTCTTTGCGATTTCTCTTGCAGTTTGTATCATTTCAGTTTATGTCAAATAATGTTTGCATAAAGTGACTTAAAGGCTCTGCGCTCAATTGCGCAGGGCTTTTTTTGCCTTTGCACGAAAAAGTTTGTTTTATGCAGGAACATTTTTGAAAGTTGGGATGTTTCATCAGCCTAAAATCGAAATTTAAAAATGCTCCGGAAAGAGATTGTATGAAAAAAGATTTTACAAATAATATTTTGGATATGTTACGTAAAAGCGGTACAAGAGGGCTTACAGCACGTGAGCTTTGTGATAAGCTGCGGGTAAAACGCCAATATCGCGAAGAGTTTTTTCTTGCATTGCACAAGTTAGTCAAGAACGGGACTGTCAGTGAAAAAAAAGGCAAATATCGTGCCGATAATTTAGAAAAACTGATTACTGCCAAAATCATTAGCGTAAAAGAAGGTTTTGGCTTTGCAGGTTCAGACGAGCTTGAACGAGACATTTTTATCCCCGGGCGCGCGTTGCAGGGGGCTATGCCGGGCGATACTGTGCTTATTCGAAAAACGCAGGGCAGAGGCGATTTGCCTGAAGGTGAAGTAGTGCGTATCTCGGTACAAAGCGATGCACCCTTTAGCGGCGTGTTTAAAAAACGCGGCGGGCACTGTGAGATTATCCCCGATTCCGGCTCAAAAATACCTGTAAAAGTTGCCCCGGCAGATGCACTGGGCGCGCACGACGGTGACAAGGTGTTGGGGCGTTTGACTGTACGCGGTGACAACCATTTTACACACAAAGCTGCTGTTACCGAAGTGTTTGGTAAAGCAACCAGTGCGGCAGCGTGCAGCGAGGCAATATTGGCAGCAAATGGTATTACAAAGCAATTCCCTGATGAAGTGCTTAAATTTGCGGAGCACATCAGTAAAAAGGGTATTACAGATAACGACATGCAAAATCGCCTTGATTTGCGTTATGATATTATTTTTACTATCGACGGTGCGGATACCAAGGATATTGACGATGCCGTGTCGCTGGAAAAACATGAGAATGGATGGTATCTTGGTGTTCACATTGCAGATGTGAGCCATTATGTAAAACCCAATACCCCGTTGGATGTTGAGGCATTTGAGCGCGGGACTTCGGTTTATTATGCCAATTCGGTAGTACCCATGCTGCCGCCTGCACTCTCGAACGGCATCTGTTCGCTCAACCCGCAAGAGGATAGGCTGGCATTTTCTGCGCTTTTGTCGCTTGATAAAACGGGAAAACTGATCGGCTATCAATTCCAAAAATCCATTGTCCGCTCGCGCGTTAAGGGTGTGTACTCCGAAATAAATAAGATACTTGCAAACAACGCTGATGATACGATACTAAAAAAATACGATGGTCTTATCCAAATAATATTAGACATGCGTAAACTTGCGGATATATTGAACAAGCGAAGAATGAGCCGCGGGGGATTGAACTTACAATCTACCGAGTCGAAAATATTGGTTGGCGAGGATGGACGCGCTGCTGAAATTGTTGGGCGTGAACAGGGTATTTCAGAAAACATCATTGAAGAGTTTATGCTTACCGCCAATGAAGCAGCTGCTTCTCTTGCAATGGAGCGCATCATACCGTTTGTATACCGTGTTCACGAAAATCCGTCGCCTGAAAAAATTACGAATTTGTGCACTTTGTTGGATGCGCTTGCGGTGGATTGTTCCGAACTGAAAAAACAGATTTCATCGGGCGCATTGGCACGCATTTTAAACCAAGTAAACGGCACAGAGCTGCAGCTGTTGGTAAATAACCAGATTTTACGTTCTATGGCAAAGGCGAAATACAGCGAGGTAAACAAGGGGCATTTTGGGCTGGTGCTCGACAACTATGCGCACTTTACATCTCCTATCCGCCGTTATCCCGACCTTACGATTCACCGCATTATGACAAGCATGCTTTCGGGTATGGATGAGCAGCGGCTGAAACGAAAATACGGTAATTTTGCTAAGATTTCTGCGGAGCAATCCAGCAACCGCGAGCAGCGCGCTATGATAGTAGAACGAGATTGTGAAGATTGCTACAAAGCAGAGTTTATGACCCGCCATATTGGCGAATGCTTTGATGGCGTCATTACCTCGGTCACGTCGCACGGCATTTATGTGGAACTTGTAAATACTGTGGAAGGTATGATTCGGATTGACAGCCTGCCCGAGGGCAACTACGATTACGACGGTATGATTGAACTCGTTGAGACTGCATCCAATACGCGTTACCGCGTGGGCAAGCTTGTTCGCGTGCAGGTAGCCGGTGCAGATGTCAGCGCAGGCAATATTGACTTTGTACTTGCAGAATAAAAATAAAAGCCCCCGATGAATATTCATCGGGGGCTGCTTTTATCACCATGGGCGTTTGTCTGCTGTCCATCCTTGTGCTTTCCAATAGCTCAAATCTTTTTCAAGCGGGGTGAATAATTGAATCCGCTGCCTGCAAATAGTATAAAAAAAGGTACGAAACAACAGGCTTGGCTTTCTTTTTTTATTCATTCGGTTATAAAACAAATTTGATTTTTTCTTTAATATGCGATAAACGCTGTCGCGTCGTTTTTTTGGCATTTCATCCAGTTCTTTTGCACGTACTGCAATACCGCAAACGAGAGGTTTTGCCGTTCCCCAAAAGCTCAAGCTTTCTTTAAGGGGCTTTATTGCACTGTTTGTACCCGCGCCTGCTGTGGTTGCCAAAATAAAAACATTCTTGCCCACCATCTCCGGCCTTGCGCGGTGTACTACAAATGTATATGCAAGGTGGTCCAGCAGGGCTTTTACTGCGCCTGAGCAACTCATCGCGTATACCGGTGTTGTAAAAATAATGCCGTCGGCAGCAAGCATATTGTTTAAAATTGGCTGTACAAATTTTGCATGCGGGCAATTTTCCTCTCCGTGCGCAAAGCAATTAAAACAGCCGCGGCAGAATTCAGGCATATCCTGGGGCAAAAAGTATTCTGTAAAAGTAGTGTTGGGGTCGAGTTGAAGGAGGTTACTTTTTACAATTTTTACTGCTTGATAGGTATTGCCATTTTTGCGTGGGCTGCCGTTGATAATAACAATATTCACAATTGTGTCGCCACCTTTTTGTCAATTGTTAAAGCATTGTTTTTAGAAGCCTCGAGACGAACCTCCGCCGCCGAAGCTTCCGCCTCCACCGCCAAAGCTTCCTCCGCTAAAGCCGCCACCGCTACTGCCGCCGCTGAAACCTCCTCCGCTGCCAAACCCTCCGCCGAAAAACGGCGGTCCTCCGTAAAAGCCACCTCCACCACGTGGGGGTCGCGGACCGCGTCGATTGCGATTCATAATTCCGGTTGAAATGCCAATAGCGAGAACAACAAGAAGCGGAAAGAAAAAGCCGGATGAGCGGCTTCCTTCATTGTCCTTCTGCTCGTTCACGGTGACATCACTGGGCACTTCCATATTATATTCTTTGTATACTTCGGTAAGCAGCGCCGAATACAGGTTGCGGATGCCGCCGTCCCAATCATCATTTTTTAGGTAAGGAACGGCATAATTATCAAGAAAACGTCCTGCTTTTGCATCATTTACCGCACCTTCTAAGCCATAACCTACCTGTACCGTAATTTTACGCTCGTTGGGTGCAAGCAATATGAGTAAACCGTTGTTTTTTTCTTTACCGCCAACGCCCCACTTGCGCCCTAATTCTAAAGCATATTCATCTACTGTTTTGCCCTCAAGCGAGGTTACTGTGGCTACAACCAGCTGGGCAGTTGTCTTTTCATCCAAAACCCGGCTGTTATTAAAAATATAGTCTTTTGTCTCACTTGTAAGGATGTTCGCAGTATCAGTTACATAAAAACGGTTGGTAGGCTCGGGCAGTGCAAATACAGCTGTTGTAAGTAATGCTGTTACAAGGACGAATGCCGCTATACGTCCAAAAAATTTCATATTATTGATACCTCAAGTCGTTGAAATGGGTTATTTGCTGAAATCTACGGTTGGCGGTACGTCGGATCCTTCGGTTGCCTCAAAATACTCTGCTGCGTCAAACCCAAACATATTGGCAAAAATTACACTGGGGAAGCTTTTTATTCTCTTGTTGTATACTCTTGCTGTATCGTTGTAATCTTTGCGGGAGACAGCAATGCGGTTTTCGGTACCCGCAAGTTCATCCATCAGTGCGGTATACTGGGCATCGGCTTTCAAATTGGGGTAGTTTTCTACCACAACCAGTAAACGGCTGAGTGCACCGCTCAGTTGGGCATCTGCATTTGCTTTTTCTTGCATGGTGCCTGCACCAGCAAGGTTTGCACGTGCATCGGCGAGTGCGGTCATAATCTCTGTTTCATGCGCTGCATAACCTTTTACGGTCGCCACCAGGTTTGGGATAAGATCTGTTCTGCGCTGAAGCTGCGTATCAATGTTAGAGCTTTGACCGGTTACATCTTCGCGCAAGCCGACAAGGCTGTTGTAGTTGCCAACACCCCATGCAGCAGCAATTGCTACTACAAGTACAACCACAATTAAAGCAATTATGCCGCCAGACATTTTTTTCATAAAATTGTCCTCCATTAAAATAGTTTCTTATCTATTTTTTGTATTATGTTGTCAAATATTTGACTGTTCATATTATAACATATTTTGGTTTCAAAACATCAATAGATTGTGAAGTTCATTTCTTTTTTGTGTACGATTTTTCCTTGTGTAGCATCTTTTTCGTCTTATTGTTTACGAAAAATATGCAGTTCAAAGCTGATTTGAATGTCCATCATTTTTAGCTGCTGTAGACGTTGGGTTGCATCTTGCGAAGTTTTCCAAAAATAAGGGGTCATCGCAAACAAGTTCAAGATATCCTCATTGCAGGATATGTGAATTTTATCTTCAAAATGCAGTTTTTTTACAAAAGTAAAACCATCAAAGCTGTAGTGCTTGGGTTCATTGAGATAAGGTGTTTCATATAAAAATTCTTTTAGCTCCCACAAATGCCGCTCGCCCGGCCCGACAATCACCATATAACCACCGCTGTTCAGTACCCGATGAAATTCTTCGTTGGCTACGGGAGCAAAAATATTGGTTACAACATCTGCAAAATCCGATGGCAACGGCATATCAAAGATGCTTGCGGTGGCAAAGTGTATGCCTTTACAGCGCTTACCTGCGTATTTGAGGGCATATTTTGAGATATCAATACCGCCAACGGCAGGTACCTTGCCGTATTCTGTTAGCTTTTTGTAAATAGCAGTGGTGTAGTAGCCTTCTCCGCAGGCAGCATCCACAACAACAGGTGCAGGCAGTGCAGCAGCGAGGTCTGCAACCGTTTGTGCAATCCCCTCTGCAAGGCAACGGTAATAATGCTTACTTAAAAAATGGTTGCGCGAAACACACATCTCTTTACTGTCGCCCGGCACCACGCACTTTTTGCTTTCGTTCCGAAGCAGGTTGACATAGCCTGCAGACGAAATATCAAAGGTATGGTTCTGCGGGCATTTCAGGCTGTTGCCCTGCCTTGAAAATGCTGTTTTACAAATAGGGCAGAGATAAAAACTCATGCAAAAGCCTCCATAATACGATACATATAGTTATAATTTGCTACTTTATTACAAGGTGAGAATACAAAACGCAATATTCATATATAATATTACAAAAAAGGCAGGGTTTCTCCCTGCCCAGTCGACACATGCGGCAGTGGTGCCGAGTAAGTCGGATTTTGTAATTTTTATAATAAAACCTCTCGAAGCAGAAAGGCTTTTTCAAGCTCAGTAAAGATGAAAGCTAATTCCGAAAGGTAAATCCTGTTTCGTCTGCCTTATCAATAATGGCGAGAGATTCCAAACGAACGCCTTTTTTACGCAAAACCTCTCCGCCGTCCTGCCAGCCTTTTTCAATTACGATACCGCATCCTGCAAATTTTGCACCGCTTTGGTTTACAATGTCAATCAGCCCCAGCAAAGCCTTGCCTCTTGCAAGAAAGTCATCCAGGATGAGAACACAATCGTCCTCGGTAATAAACTTTTTGGATACCTGAATATCAAATACCGTATTGCGAGTAAACGATTCTACCTGCGAAATATACAATTCCCCATCGAGATTTTTCGATTTTGTTTTTTTCGCAAAAACAACGGGCACATTGCCAAAATGCTGTGCTGCAATCGCTGCAATACCAATACCCGAAGCCTCGATGGTGAGAATTTTCGTAATAGGTTGGTCTGCAAACAGGTGTGCAAACTCTTTGCCGATTTCGTTCATCAATTCGATATCCATTTGATGATTCAAAAAGCTATCTACTTTTATAATATTTCCTGGCTTAACATGGCCATCTTTCATAATACGCTGTTTTAAAAGCTCCATTGCCTCCACCGTTTCTCCGCACGCCAATGATATAATTGATAGAAAATACCGCTGTTCATTTCGTGCGGGAAGTGAAAGCGGTATAATTACAATTTTTAAGTATAAACACTATTATAGCATAAATAATGCGTGAGAGTGATAGCTTTTGTCGATTTTTAGGGGTACTTGCAACAAATCATCACATAGCACACCCAATGTGTGTGTACGGCGCACAGTTTTGTCTATTTTACATATCTTTGGGCGTATCCGCAGCGTGCACAAAGCGGTTCGGATGCTTTTCTTGCGGTAAAGCCATCGTATATACGCTCTGCTCGGCGGGAAAGTAAAACGGATTTCAGCGGTGTATCAAATGCATTGCCGAGGTTTACTGTGCCCTCACTGTCAAGGCAGCAGGGGACAACCGTTCCGTCTGCCAAAATGCCAAACTGGTCGCGCAGGCCGTAACAGAAAACCTCATCGCCCATAACAGGTGCTTGAAGGCTCGGCCATTGGAATTTTTCTGCCATTTCCAAATAAATGCGGGGATATATTTTCAACCCGCTTCTGCCTTGCCCAAGCGCGTTGCGAAGAGAAAACACACAACCGAATTCATCTTCCAAAAGGTCGATGATATCTTTATTCAGGCGATTGCTGCCTTTGAGCTCAGCGCTGTCCATGTTCCAAAGCCGCAGCACATTAATGGTGCCTTCATCGGCAGCTGCTTTTGCAAAATCAACAATATCGTGTACATAATCCTCAAGCTGAATATTGTTATCGTTTGCCTCAAAACTATGCAGTGAAAAGTGCATTTTGTATAAGCAAAGAGACTGCAGCAGCAACTCACGCCGGCGATTAATGAGCGTACCATTTGTGGTAATGGTTACCTTGAGTTCGAGTATCTCGCATATTTTTAAGATTTCATCAAGTTGGGGGTGCAGCAAGGGTTCCCCCATAAGATGCAAATAAACATAATCTGTAAAGGGCTTTACCTGCCGAGCCAAATGTGCGAATTGTTGGGAGGACATAAAGTGCGGCGAACGAGAGGTTTTGGGGCAAAAATTGCAGTTGAGGTTGCATACATTCGTAATTTCTATATAAGCTTTTTTAAAGTTGGTCATGGCAAAACCCACCTTTCAAGCTCTTTGCTGTAGGCTTTCAGCGCACTTGGCAAAGCATAGTTTTCGCGCAAATCGGTAAGTTTTACCCATTCTCCACCACCTATGGTGGAAAGTTTCTCTAAATAAACTAAATAGCCCTGCATTTGCCACTCGATGTGCGAAAAAATATGTTTTGCTTTTTTTAACGAGTGGATTGCATTTGCAAATATCCCTTGTTCCATCAAAGCGTTTGTTAGTTCGTCGCGGTTCAGCCAACCGTCCATACTCCAAAACTCCCATAACCCTGCAAGCAGACCGCTGTTTGGGCGTTTTTGCAGCAGCACTTGGTCACCATACATCAAAATAACGATGGTCTTTTTTTCAATTTTACGTGCTGTTTTAGCTGTTTTAACAGGATAATGTTGAGGATTGCCCGATAGGAACGCTTTACACTGTGTTTGTATGGGGCAAACATCACATAAAGGCGCCCCGTTGGGCACGCACACGGTGGCCCCCAGTTCCATCAGCGATTGGTTAAAATCGCCCGCACGAGGGCTAGAACGGTCTTGCAAAGCAGGCGAATTACTCGAATCGTCCATCGGAATCATACTCTGAGCCAACACCTGATAGTCTTTTTTGACAGAAGAGAGTGTTATATCTGCACTGTTTGCTGTAACACGCGAAAGTACGCGCATCACATTCCCGTCTACACAGGGTACCGGGATGTTGTAAGCGATGGATGCAATTGCACCCGCAGTGTATTCACCGATACCGGGCAGCGTAAGCAACAGCTCGTAACTGCGGGGTAACTCACCGCCGTATTGTTCCATTACAATTTTAGCGGCTTTTTGCATGTTGCGCACACGGTTGTAATAGCCCAACCCTTCCCAGAGTTTCAGCAAAGTCTGTTCATCGCACTCGGCTAAGTGCTGCAAAGTTGGCAAAGCAGCGGTAAAGCGCAAAAAGTAAGCGCGCACTGCCTCAACACGGGTTTGCTGCAGCATAATTTCACTCACCCACACAAAATAGCTGCTGGAAGCACCGCGCCAGGGTATTTCGCGCTTGCAAGTGTCGTACCAAGCAAGCAACGGCTCATGCAGGCGGGCAAGTGAATAGGTTGTTTTATCATCAAAAATACTCATGGAATCCTCACATTTAAAATAGATACTTTTAGTCTACCAGTTTGAGGCTGGTATTTCAAGTAGTTACGTATGTACTAAAACACCGTAAAATATTGACATATGCACTCAAAAAAGTGTATGATTGCTTAAGATACGATTTGTTCATATATGGACAAGTCTTTTCTTAAAATGAGGGGGTTTTTTTTTGGAACGTGAGAAATTTGCATCTCGATTGGGCTTCTTGCTCATTTCAGCGGGTTGCGCAATCGGTATAGGGAACGTTTGGCGTTTCCCATATATCACAGGTGTGTACGGCGGTGCGATATTTGTACTGATTTACCTGTTATTTTTATTGATTTTAGGCTTGCCCATCATTGCTATGGAATTTTCTGTTGGCCGTGCCAGCCGAAAAAGCGTTGCGCTCTCTTTTAATGTGCTGCAGCCCAAGGGCACAAAATGGCATGTTTACCGTTGGTTTGGTATGGCGGGCAACTACCTTTTAATGATGTTTTACACCACAGTGGCGGGATGGATGCTTGCGTATTTTGTTAAAATAGCAAGAGGTGAGTTTGAAGGGAAGACACCCGACCAGGTAGGGGCGATATTTGGTAATTTTACCGCCCAAACATGGGAACAGATTGCGTGGATGATAGTCATCGTTTTGCTCGGTTTTGGTGTATGCTCTTTGGGCTTGCAAAAAGGTGTAGAAAAAATTACAAAACTGATGATGTGCAGTTTGTTCATCATTATGATTGTTCTTGCCGTCCGTGCAGTAACGCTGCCGGGTGCTATAGAGGGCTTAAAGTTTTATTTGGTGCCGGATGTAAGTAAAATGATAGAAAACGGTGTTGCCAATACTATTTTTGCGGCGATGGGACAAGCATTTTTCACCCTAAGCCTCGGTATTGGTGCAATGGCAATTTTCGGCAGCTATATCGGCAAAGAGCGCTCACTTATGGGCGAATCGATCAGCATTACATTGTTGGATACCTCCGTTGCGCTGATTGCAGGACTCATCATTTTTCCATCTTGTGCAGCGTATGGCATTAACCCGGGCGAAGGCCCAGGGTTGGTTTTTGTTACCTTGCCCAACGTGTTTAATAATATGATGGGCGGACGCCTGTGGGGCTCACTGTTCTTTGTATTTATGACATTTGCGGCACTCTCCACAGTCATTGCGGTATTTGAAAATATTATTTCGTTTGCAATTGACCTTACCGGTTGCAGCCGTAAAAAAGCGGTTGCAGTTAATCTGGTTGCAATTATATTGCTCTCTTTGCCATGTGTACTTGGTTTTACTGTGCTCAGCGGGTTTCATCCTTTGGGCGGCAGCAGCAATATTCTTGACCTTGAAGATTTTATTGTAAGCAACAATCTCTTGCCGTTGGGCAGTTTGGTGTACCTTTTGTTCTGTACCTCGCGTTACGGCTGGGGTTGGAAAAACTTTATTACCGAATGCAATCAAGGCAAGGGTGTAAAATTCCCGCAATGGGCACGTTTTTATGTCAGCTACATCTTGCCAATAATTGTTCTGTTGATCTTTGTGCAAGGTTACATCTCAAAATTTTTTGTAAAATAAGCAGTCTCAAAAAGGGCGGATATCATTTGATATCCGCCCTTTTTAAAATTATTGTATATCGAGTAAAGTTTTAAACCGATACACCAAACAAGCGTTCAAAATTCCGGTACAAAATTTTGTCGTTTTCCTCATCTGCAAGATTAAGCTTTAAAAATCGGTTTAATTCTTGTTCATGGTCCCACATGGGGAAGTCCGTACCGAACAGCACGTTATCTGCACCAAAATGGTGAATCAGCCCTGCGGCTTCATCGGGGGTAAGCTTCCATAAACTGCTGGAGGTATCAAAATGGATATTATCGCACAGCAAGTATTTTGCGGCATCGCTCCACCGCTGATACCCACCGAAATGTGCCGCAATACAAACCAAATCGGGGATTTGCTGCATCACATTGTAAAGGCGCTGAGGTGCCGAAAAATCGTAGCGGTCATCCCCCATATGGAACAAGATAATCAGCCCCGCATCACGTATTTTGCGGTAAACGGGTATCATATTTGGGTCATCGATGTTGAATTTTTGAAAATCGGGGTGATATTTTACACCCCGCAGCCCCATTTCAACGATGCGTTCGATTTCGTTTTCCCAGTCGGTTTGTTCGGGATGCAGTGCCCCCAAACCCAAAAACTGAGGGTATTTCTTGCATTTATCAAAAATAAAATCGTTGATGGAGTGTGATTGCTCGGGTTTGGTGGCTACAGAGCAAACAAGATATTTTGATACACCTATTTTTTCGCCGCTTTCCACCAGAGTATGTGGAAAACCAATGCGATTCATCCCGATATTATAAAACTGACCCACCGAAGCAGTGGCTTTTTCTGCAATTTTGCCCGGATAGATATGTGTGTGAACATCGGTAATCTTTAATTTTCGTATGTCTTCTATCATTTGTTTGAGGTCTCCTTGCTTTTTTCTTGAAGCAAGTCACGAATTTCGGCGAGCAGTTCTGCCTCGGTAGGGGCGGGCGGTACTGCTGGTTGGGCTTTTTTCTGGGCATCTCTTTTATGGTTCATTATTTTGACCACTACAAAAATTGAGAATGCAATGATGAGAAAATCAATGACATTCTGTATAAAACTGCCATACATTATGGCTGCCTCGGGTTTTACAATTTCACCTGCAACTACTTTTGCAGGGCTTAGTATATGTTTTAGCTTGTTAAAATCCATACCTGCTGTAATAAAACCAAAAAACGGCATAATGATGTCATTGACGAGCGAGGTTACAATTTTACCGAACGCACCGCCGATAACGACACCTACTGCCATATCCAGTACATTGCCTTTAAAAGCAAACTTTTTAAATTCTTTCCACATAGTGATTCCTCCAACTTTTGCATACCTATTTTGAATGTTTATTGTTTTATTATAAAACGGAGAACACAAAAAGCCAAATGTTTTTTGTGTTAATTTTTTTCAACAAAATAAAAGCCGATTGATGGTTTACTTGTTGTTGCCTAGGTCAGACATATTGTATAAATGAAAGTAGACGCCCTGTTTTGCCAGCAGTTCATCGTGTGTGCCTTGCTCTTCAATGCCGTTTTCTGTCAGCACCAGTATGGTAGCCGCATTGCGGATGGTAGTAAGGCGATGCGCAATGGTAAATGTGGTACGGCCATGTGCCAGTTTTTCCAGCGACTGCTGCACAATCCGCTCGCTTTCATTATCCAGTGCTGAAGTTGCCTCGTCCAGAATGAGGATGGGCGGATTTTTAAGAAATACACGCGCTATGCTGATGCGCTGCTTTTGCCCACCGGATAGTTTTACACCGCGTTCACCCACATAAGAGTGATAGCCTTCGGGCAAGTTGAGTATAAACTCGTGTGCACCCGCAAGCTTTGCTGCTTGGACAATCTCTTCTTTGGTAGCACCGGGTTTACCGTATTCGATATTGTCGTACACCGAGCCTGAAAACAAATAGACCTCCTGTTGCACCACACCGATTTTAGAGCGCAGCGAGTGCAGCGAAAAGTCTCGAATGTCCTTGCCGTCAATCAAAATTCTGCCGGCAGTTACATCGTAAAAACGGGGGATAAGGTTGCACAAAGTTGTTTTGCCGCCGCCCGAAGGGCCTACCAACGCAACGTTGTCACCGGGCTTTACATGAAGGTGGATGTTAGAGAGCACGTTGTCTTTGTTGTCTTCATAACGGAAATCGACATGTTCAAATTGGATGTCACCCACAACATCCCCCATCTCTTGCGCATCGGGAGAGTCTGCAATATCTACGGGAGTATCCATTATTTCTAAAAAGCGCTCAATACCGGTCATACCGCGCTGAAATTGCTCGGTGAATTCTACAATTCGGCGGATAGTGGTAAGCAAAGTAGAAACATATAGCAGGTACGCCATTAAATCGGCGGGGTTAATTTTACCGTGCAGCATAAAGATTGCGCCTGCTACCACCACCGTGATGTACATGATGCCGTCAAACAAACGGGTAGTGCTGTGAAAGCCCGCCATGTAGCGGTACATATCTTTTTTGATGTGCAGAAAATCACCGTTGCCCTGCTCGAATTTTTCTTCTTCAATCTCTTCGTTGGCAAAAGATTTTACTACGCGCACACCCAGCAGGCTGTCTTCTACCTGTGAGTTCAACTCGCCGATTTGGTGGCGGGATGCTTTAAATGCGCGGCGCATTTTACGGTTAAAATAGCGCAAGCTTACAAACATAATAGGTACAATCGAAAAAATGATAAGCGTAAGCGGCAGGTTTATAGAAGATAAAATAATGAACGATACCACTATTTTAAGGGCGGCGATGAAAAACTCTTCGGGGCAGTGATGCGCAAATTCTGTTATGTCAAATAAGTCGCTGGTGATGCGTGCCATAATTTGCCCAACCTTGGTATTATCGTAATAAGAATAAGGCAGCTTTTGCAGATGTGCAAAAAGGTCAGTTCGCATATCCGTTTCAATGTAAGCGCCCATCATATGCCCGATGTTTGCCATGTAATAATACGCCGCCGTATCTATGATGCGTAGCACAAGGTATAATGCACCTATGGTAAAAATCAATTCTAAAGTAAGGCTTTGCAGGTCGTTCATGCCTTTATTTGTGATGAAACGTACCATCAACGGAAGAACCATCTCACAAATTGTAGTGAGAGAGGCACAGAATAAATCCAGTATTAAAATTTTACTGTATTTTTTAAAATAGGGCGCAAAACGTTTGATTAAAGTGCTTGTTTTCATATTCCTGGTGTTGTTCATAAAAATTCGCTCCCCTCGTACATGATACATTTTATAACCAGTATACTAAAAAACAGAACAAAAGAAAAGGCGAAAAGCAGTTGCTTTTCACCTAGCATTTACCGAATGATGGTGGTTTCCAATCCTGTAGGTTTTTGTACAGGCAGTTCAACAAGTTTGCGGCTTTCGCTAAATTCAAGCGGAGTAACATCAGAGCCCGTGTATTTGAGCATATCACGCAATCTTGTCTTTTCATCGGCAGAGTAAAAAATATAAGATACGCCTTGGCGTTTGGCTCTGCCTGTACGCCCGATGCGATGCGTATAAGATTCGTTTTCGTTGGGCATTTCATAGTTAAATACAGCATCCACATCATCCACATCAATGCCCCGTGCGGCAACATCGGTTGCTACAAGAAAATCGATTTTACCTGTTTTGAATTGCGCCATAATGCTGTTGCGTGCAGATTGGTTCATATCACCATTTAAGCATTCCACCTGCAAGCCTCGCTCTGCAAGCTGGTTGCGCAATGCTTCGGTACCGTATTTGGTATTGCAGAAAATAATTGCTTTTTTATAGTCCTTCAGCCGAATGATGTCTATCACATCTTCCAGCTTTTGGCTGCCCTGTGTTTGCATACTATACTGTGTAATCATCGGTTTGCTTTCTTGTACAGGCAGTACCACCAGTTCCACCGCATCACGCTGATAAAGCCAACCAATATCCATAACAGGGCGCGAAATAGTGGCCGAGAACATAGCCATTTTTTTGCTTTTGGGCAGCTTGTCCAAAATAAAACGCACATCTTTAAAAAAGCCCATATCCAGCATTTCATCCGCTTCGTCAAGCACGATATTCTGTACTTTGTTAAGGCGAAGCGAACCGCGCTTAAAATGGTCGATGAGCCTGCCGGGGGTTGCAACTACAATTTGGGGGTTGTTTCGCAGTGCCGCAAACTGTTTGCCTATGGGCTGCCCGCCGTACACTGCCGCAATTTTTAGCTCTGCCTTGAATTGTGCCAGTTCACGTAATTCATCTGTAATTTGCGTACAAAGTTCTCGTGTTGGGCAGAGCACCAATGCTTGCAGGCAGTGTTGAGTCATATCAATTTTTTCAATTAAAGGAATACCAAAAGCACAGGTTTTGCCGGTACCGGTAGGTGCTTTTGCAATTACCTCTCTCCCTTCGAGCATAACGGGTATGGCTTTTTGCTGAATCTCTGTCATTTCGGAGAAACCCATTTTTTCTACCGCTTTTCGTATCTCCGCTGAAATGGGGAGGTCGTTGTAGTTTATCATTCCGCCTAGTTTCCTCTCTATCTTAAAACAAAATTCTTTATAATTAACCTTTATTATATCACAGGCAGAGGCTGCTGCAAAGGGGAATGCGTTTTTTGGGATGAGCGCAGAGACATCGAATTCGGTTAGTCACAGTATTTTTTCGCTACCTGAACAAATTTTTCAAAATTATTTTGAAAAAGGCACACCACGGCAGGGTCAAAGTGTTTGCCGCTTTGTGCAACAATTTCGTTGTAGGCATCTTCAAGCGGCCAAGGCTCTTTATAAGGCCGGCGGCTCATCAATGCATCAAACACATCGGCAACTGCAACAAGGCGGCTGCTATAGCTGATTTGCTCGCCCTGCTTTTTCAAGTAGCCTTCTCCGTTCCATTTTTCATGGTGTTCCAGTGCAATGGTGCGCGCTAACTGCATAATATCACCAGGTGAGTTTTTTAACAGTTCTGAGCCGATGAGCACATGGGTTTTAACGGCTTCAAACTCCTCGGGGGTAAGGCTGGCTGGCTTTTCTAAAATCTCTTTGGGAATTAAAATCTTACCTACATCGTGCATCATAGAAGCTATACTTAGATTTACACAGTCTGTTTCATTCATTCCCGATGCATAGGCGAGAATTTTAACATACTCCGAAACGCGCTTTACATGGTTGCCTGTATCGCGTGATTTATTCTCGGTAATTTCAGCAAAAGCCCTTACCAGTTCTTCTTGCGCAGCAATCATATCTTGCGTAAGCTGAGTATTGCGCAATGCAAGCTGAATGTTGTTGTAAAAAGCCTGCATTAAATTGTGCGTAATGGAATCTTTGATATTGACCGATAATTGAAACATTAAATAAGCGGTGAGCCCTTTATCGTCGTAAAACCGCATAATTGCTGTGTCTGAAGTGATTTCAATCCAAGCAGAGGGGCAAGGGTTGTTTTGAATATCAACCAAAAACTGCTTTTCTCCGCTTTGTACATAATACTGGGTTTTATGCATTTCGCTTCGTGGCTTAGCAGAAAGTTTGTCTATTACATAGAACAAATCTGGTTCGTAACGAACACACAAGTAATATACGGATGCACCTTGATTGCTATAATTCTTTTTTATAGTGGCTGTTACGTTGAATACTGCACGTATGATGAGGCGTGAAAGCTCATAAAAACTGCGTGTTTCAAATAACGGCTGGCATTGCTCAAAAATGCTTTCTAGCCCGTGATGGCTGCGCTGAAGTTCGCGTGAATAACAAAAAATATTATGCAGTATTTTCGAGTTTTTTTCTACAAGGTTCAGTGCAATAAAACATAAACCCGAAAGCAACACAATAAGCGGTATGATACCGTAAAAAAACGCTTCTTGGAATGTTGTAAGAGGCTTATCTGGCATAAAATGCAGCTTCAAACCGATAAGATGGGATACTATCATCGTTGTACCCGTGACGATAAACGCATATAGAATCAAATGCCTGTTAAAGTAAAGAGATGCTGTAAATAGAGGGAATACAAACAACAGGAGTACAAGATAGGTCAAAAGGGAGTACAGTAAACCTGCCACGATTATTTGTAACAAAATTAAAACGTACTTTACCCACCAACCCGAAATTTTAAAGCAATCTGTTATAATTACCGGCATTGAGAGCAGAGCCACCGAAATGAGGGATGAAACAGCCATGACAACCTTATCAATTGCGAAAAATCCCAGTTGATTTAACAACCAAATAATAAAGATAGATGGAATTCCTAAAAGCATACAGCGAGCCAGTAGCCGATTGTTTTCATATTCGTTTGCCGTATTGAATAATTGCCGCTCCATAGTTATCACCGCTTCCTGTCAATTGTTTATACTGTCGATTAGATAATAATTATTAGCTTTAAAAACTGATTGCTGCTTTTACAGTATATAACAACATAGTGTGCGCAAAGAGGGGATAACGTGAATGGAGATTTAGAAATTTTATTCTACCTAAATTAAAAACAATAGCAACGCTATGCAAACCTTGTTAATAAAGGGTTTACCTTTGAATAATCAACTGGTTGAGATGAAATTTTTGCTCGATGTGATCCAATCCGTCCGCTATTCAATATGTTTCAGTTTTGCAATGTATAAAAATTTTGTACTAAGTTGTATTTACACATAAAAAAGTCGGATTTCGAAATTATTTGGTAGAATTAAGTAATGCTATTTCCTTTGCCCTATTTTATAATGAGCTCAGCACAGTGCATATTTACTAATTTTATAATATGTTGTAGAAATAATGTGTACTGTAATACGAAGGGGGATAAAGATATGGGGAGAAAAACAAGAAAGGGAATAGCGGTTTTTTTGGCTTTGTATTTGGTTATTGCAAATGTTCTGGTAGGCTTTGCGCAGACCACACCAATTACAAACGGTGAAGTGCAGCTTGTATCGGGGGAGCAAGTTTCAAATCCAGAACAGGGGACGGAACAAGCAGGTGAGCAGCAAGCGGTGCTACAAAATCAGAAAGAAGTTATGGAAAGTGACGCTGCAACAAACGCAGGGCAGCAATCTGCAACACAGAACAAGGAAGAAGCTGCTGAAAGTAATACCGAAACAAACGCAGGGCAGCAGCCTGAACCGAAAGAAAACTCTGAAAATGTGCAAGTTCAGCCTGTACCGGATGATGAGCAAATTGCACAGAGTACTGAACCGGAGGTTACCGATGAAAAATTGAGCAAACCCGCTTATGCGGTTGGCAACCTTGAAAATGTCAGCTATATAGATATGTCGAAAGTACTGGTTGAAGCTGATGATGAATTAGATTCAACCTATAGTGCGGATAAAGTAATGGATGGAGTAGACAGTACAATTTGGCATACAAAATACGAAGCAGGTGAAACTGATTTTCCGCATTACCTTGAATTTACACTGCAAAACCCAACTGAAATCAATGTAATTGAATATTCTCCGCGAGGTAATCACGGAGCCCCTCACTACATCAAAGGTTATAAAATTTACATAGCTCCTACTGTAAACGGGCAATTTGGTGATACGCCATATCTTCAAGGCGAGCTGACTTTGAATGACAGGGTAATTCATTTTCCTGCATTGCAAACGGTAGGCAAGCTGAAAATTGTATTTATCAACCGTTGGATGCCCAATAACGAAAAAGATACTTACAGCATGTCCATTGGAGATATAAAATTTGGCAAAAAAAGCTCCGATGTACCTGCCGGCGAGCAACTAACCCTACCCCAGCACCAGTTTAGCGCGAATGCCAGTTCTAATGCAGATGGTAATCTTAGTGCAGATAAAGCAATTGATGGAAATGCCGATACACTTTGGCATGGTAGATGGGAGGGAGCAAATATACCCCCTCATTGGATTTCGATAAAACTGGACAAAGACAATGTAGCTTCAATGCCGGTAAAAAGTATAGAGGTCACTTCAAGAAGGGATAAAGACGCCGATGACAGACACCCTAGCCTGAACGGTGCAATGTGTGATGTACTTGTGAGCCAAAACGGTACAGACTATACACTGGCAGTAGATAACTTTACGCTTAAAAGCGGCAGAGGCGCAAAAACAGTAATACCCGTATTTGCAAATGCAGCTTATATTAAATTGGCAGCCGCAAATGATGCATTTCAATCGGTAGCCGAGTTGAATGTTACAGTATATACAAGCCCAAAGGATGATTTATTTACGTTGTTTAGAAAAATTGTTGAATTGGAAAAGTTTGCGCAACAGGTAAGCAAAGATGTTGGACCAGACTTTAACCAATACCCAAATGAGGCTTTGGATAACTTAAAAGATGCTATCAACAACGCGAAAACAGCACTTGAGCAAAGTGCAGGGTATAACGAAGCCTTAACTACACTTGCTGAAGCGCAGCAAACATTCTTAAATTCTAAAAAAATGTTTTCTGCACAGTATTTTACAGAGTTACTGGTGGCAGCAGAAAAACTGAACGCCGAAACTGTAGTTGGTACGTCAGATGGAAATTGCACACAAGAGGCAAAGTCTGCTTTTGAGGCTGCCATTAACACTGCCAAAGCCATTGATACATCCAGTGCAGAGATAACCGCTTTATACAATGCTTATCTTACACTGCAAAATGCGATGTCTGCTTTTAGAAGCTCTATTATTATCAAAAATGATAATGAATCCATGGACATTTCGGGTACTTGGAAGTTTGAAATGACTGCAAAAGAAGAGGCAAGCACTCTTAATGAGACAGTAAAACTTCCGGGCAGTATGGATGAAAATAAAAAGGGAAATAGTAATACAGCTAACATTACACAGCATCACCTCAACCGCGATTACGTATATGTTGGGCCTGCAACCTATCAGCGTGAAATAACCGTGCCTGCAAATTGGAGCGGAAAAAACATCACACTGAACCTGGAACGCACCAAGAAAACAAGAGTATGGCTGGACGGCAATCTTGTTGGCCCGCAACAAAAAAGCTATACCACAGCGCACGTTTACAACGTTACAGAGTTTATAAAGCCCGGCACAAAACAAACGCTTACCATCGAGGTGGACAACTCCGAAGCGGGTATGCCTTTCGCCATGTACCATACATTTGAAGATGGTGCAGCATGGTCGCATCAGGTAAGCGAGTTTACGCAAACAAACTGGAACGGTATTATTGGCAAAATGGAACTTCAGGCGACTCCACCTGTGTATATTAATAATTTTCAAATAAGGCCGAATGTAGATGAGAAAAATGCAAAAGTTACTATAACAGTAAAGCGCAGAGATACAAGCGATGCTTTAAGCGGTGCAATTTTACTTACGGCAAACAGCTGGAACAACGATAAAAAAAGCCATAGAGCCGACCCGCAAGAACTGCATTTTTCGTTTGCAGCCGGTGCCGATGAAACTACCGTTACGCTAAATTACAAAATGGGTTCAGAAATGTTGCTCTGGGATGAGTTTAGCCCCACCTTGTATAAAATGACAGCGGTGCTTCGGGCAAAACAGGGTGAGAACCAATATTCTTCGGTTGAAGAACGAGACTTTGGTATGCGCAAGTTTACAACAAAAGAAATTAATAATGGAAAGCAATTTCAAATCAATGATAGAACCACCATGCTCCGCGGCGAAATAAACTGTGCAGCGTTCCCCCGTACAGGTTACTCGCCCATGGAACTGGAAGATTGGCTTGACATTATGCAGACGTATAAAAATTACGGGATGAACCATGTTCGCTTCCATACTTGGACTCCGCCTGATGCGGCGTTTAAAGCGGCGGACATGCTTGGATTATACCTTAACTTTGAATTGCCGCACTGGGGCAGAAAAATGTTCGGTGATATTGAGCAAGGCGATGATACAGACGTAAAATATTACGAAGAAGACACCAAAAAAATATTTAACTCGTACTTAAACTCGCCCTCTGCGGTAATGTTTGCACTGGGTAATGAGGAACATAGCGGATTTTTCTACTATGAAGAATTTTTGAAGTTTTGCACGGCTCTTGAGCCGACCCTGCTTTATTCGGACATTGCAGGGCACAGTACTTACCCCCAAAGTGCCGATTTTGCTGCAAAATATATAAGCCCCCAATATTTACCCCAAATTGTGCCAAACAACAACTGGGATTATGCCGATGCAGTGAAAAAAGCCCCAATCGCTATATTAGGGCATGAGCCCGGGCAGCTGCAGGTATACCCGCATTACGAGGAAGAGATACCCAAATACAAAGACGCTATTGTGAAACCAAGAAACCTTGAGTTTTTCTGGAACGTCTTAAAGCAAGCGGGTATCGGAGATATGTCCCCCCAATTTAATGAATCTACGGGTGGGCTGTCAGCAATGATGTACCGTTATTTTACAGAGTCGTACATAAGAACAAATGGTTCTGGGGGCTTCCACCTTTTAGGCTTGCAAGACTTCCCCGGGCAGGGTACGGCACTGGTCGGAATTTTGGATGCATTTTTGGATAGCAAAGGCGATGTAACCGAAGAAGAGTTTAGGCAATCTTGCTCGGAATTGGTAGTAATGGCAAAAATGAATCAGTTTGTATTTACAAACGACCAAACCTTTACCGCCGATGTATTAATATCAAACTATTCTGCAGAAGATGTTACAAGCCCGATAAAATGGTCAATCCAAACGTTATCTGGCACGGTGGTTGCCTCGGGCACAATTGCAGATGCAGCTGCACCTCAGGGCTGTGTTACAACCGTGGGCAAAATAACCGCCAATTTAAACGGTA
The DNA here is from genome assembly GCF_003814745.1 of Hydrogenoanaerobacterium saccharovorans. Classification (NCBI taxonomy): domain Bacteria; kingdom Bacillati; phylum Bacillota; class Clostridia; order Eubacteriales; family Oscillospiraceae; genus Hydrogenoanaerobacterium; species Hydrogenoanaerobacterium saccharovorans. The sequence goes on from NZ_RKRD01000001.1 coordinate 656,773, forward strand.
TTACCAAAGCGGAACAGCTTGAGCTTAAACTGGAGCTAACAAATAAACCAGAACCAAGCTCAAAAAAATATTACAGCGTAGGTACAAACAATTACAGCTTATGGGTATATCCAAAACAAATCGATACCCGTGCGCCTGAACAAATTGAGGTGTATCGCAACTTTAGCAATAAGGCACAAAAATCACTTTCAGAAGGCAAAAAAGTTCTGATTATTTCGGAGGGAACGACAGAAAGCTTGCCCAAAAGCAGAGCTTTAACATTCAGACCGGATTTCTGGAGCCCAATGTTCCATAGGGAAGAAGTTAAATCAACCAATGGCTATATGCTTGGTTCTTATATTGATAAAGACCATCCTTTGTTTAAAAACTTCCCTACCGATAGTTACGCAAACTGGCAGTGGTACAATACAGTGGCCGGTGGCCGCGGGCTTCTCATCAACGGCGCCCCGGAAGAATTAAAACCGATTATGCAGCCGATTGCAACGATTGATTTACCCGATCGTTTGGCTGCCATATTCGAGGCGAATGTCTCTGGCGGCAAGCTGATGTTCTGTTCAATTAACTTGCTTGATAAAACAGACCAAGTATCAAAACAGCTGCTTGCTTGTATTTATGATTACATGCAAAGTAATGAGTTTAACCCCAAAGCAAGCGTAGACGCGCAATTCCTTAAAAATTTAATCCCCTCGAAAGATTTTAAAGGAATAAAAGCTACCGTAGCAAAAAATCAGCTCGCGGTGGGAGAAACCGCTGCAATTGAGGTAAAATGCATCAATTACAAAGGGGAAACAATTAATATGCCCCCAAATGCAGAACTTGCCTTTGTAAGCACAGATAATAAAATTGCCGAAGTTTCTTCAAAAGGGGTCATCACCGCTGTTGGGCGGGGCGTGGTTAAAGTTACAGCCAAAATGCTTTTAGAGGGCTACGAGTACACAAGCGAACTTATCATTACAGCAGGTCAGGCTACTTTAGAGCAAGTATTGTTGGATGGTGCAAAATTTAACGCATCCAGCTCAAATAGCAGTTATCCGTTAACCAATATCCATGACGGAAGGTTGGATACATTCTGGCATTCTGATTATTTAAATCCTGAGCAAAAAATGCCGCAGTGGGTTACTGTAGAACTGAAAGAACCGGTTGCCCTTAACATGGTTGTTTGCCGTGCAAGAAAAGACCAGGTGGGCGGCGCAATACTTGAGGGGAAAATCTACGTAAGCAATGACGGAAAAAACTACAAAGAGGTATGTGCACAAACCTTTGAAAAAAATAAAAACGACCGCATGTTTTATTTCAAAGAGCAAACCGCAAAGTTTATTAAAATAAGCGTTGAAAAATCTGACATGGATTCGGAATCTTCAAACGCGGCGGCCATTGCAGAAATAGAATTGCTCAAGGGTGATACAATTACCTCTGTAAAAGAAATTCCGCAACAAGTGGTACGTTTTGGTACGCCGATAGAAAAGGTGCTAAAGAAGTACCCAATGCCGAAAGAGGTTGAAGTTACGATTGGCGAAGATAAGACGGATACATTACCTGTAGTATGGAACTTGGTAGAATATAACCCCAATGTTGCAGGCACCTATACAATAGAGGGTATTCTGTTTAAAGAAAACGTTGCAAACGTTAAAAATTTAAAAGCGGTTTACTCTATTAAAGTTTTACCCAAAAACACCACATCACCGGCGAATAAAGAAGAACTAAGCAGCCTGATTTCGTCGGTTAACGCTTTAAAAGAAAGCGACTATACAGCTGAAACTTGGGCAAATATGAAGCGTTTGTATAAACAAGCGGTAGACTTTAATGCTATGACCGGTGCCATACAGCATGATGTGGACGTAATAGCCGAAAGCTTGAAAGAAGCAATCGAAGCTTTGGTAAGGGCAGGCGAACAAGGCAATGAGCATCCCGCGAATAAAGAAGAACTAAGCAGCCTGATATCATCGGTTCATGCTCTAAAAGAAAGCGATTATACGGGTGAAACTTGGGCGAATTTGCAACAGGTGCATAAACAAGCTGTCGATTTAAATGCTATGACAGATGCAACACAGCATGATGTGGATGCAATGGTGGAAAACCTGAAAAAAGCAATAAAAGCTTTGGTTAAGGCAGGCGAACAAGGCAAAGAGCACCCTGCTGTGCCTGAAAACCCCAACGATAAAGAGCTGTTCGGTGCTGTTACCATAAAACCCGAGCAAGATGTGAAACTCCCCGACAATATAAAGTTTACGGTAAAGGCAAAAACCATGATAGAAACAGAACAGATTTTAATTAATGGGGAATCTGCTAAGTTTGCATACGATATCAAGGCAACGGGCAGCGGGATTTTATCAGGCAAATTACCCGGCAAAGTAAAAGTAAGAATCAAACTTTCTCCACAGCTTTATTCAGGTGCTGAACAAGGCAAGCTTAAGGTATTCTACATCAACGGCAAAGCTTACGAAGACATGAATGCAAGCAGCATAAAAATTGGTGAAGAATGGTACATTGAGTTTTTAACAAATCACTTTAGTATTTATGCAGTTACAGCAAAAGAAGATGCAGATGTACCGGCAACGAATAAGGTTTATAAAAACTCTAATAATTCTGCCCATGACCAACAACTCGAGTTTTGGAAAAATGCAGCGGAGCGTATTCGCTCGGCAGAAAAAGGCGATACCGTAGCGGTAAACGCCAAGTGGTATGATAAAGTGTTCTATTTTGTCATGGATGCGCTGCGAGAAAATAAAGATGTGTCGCTCATCATCAACTGGAACGGAGGCAGCACAATTGTTATTCCGTCGGGTAAAGCACAGCCGGACGAAACCGGTCGTATTTATTGGCCGCTTTCTTTACTGGCAGAGTTGTATGAACATGAACCGACAGGTGTTAACCCAGAGACAGGCGGAGTAATTACTGTTACCGCGCCCTTGCAGGCAGAAGTACAAACAATTGTTACCCCAAAAACGGCAGGACTGGAAGAAGAGAAAATTACAGGAGTTGCCGTAGACAATGCACGTAAAGCAGAGCGGGGCGATGTTACAACAAAAGAAACTGCTGATAGTGCTGATTCACAAGCATACAGCAGTGCCCAGAATGTTCCGTTTACTGCAATTATGGCAGCAATGCTACTTATTACTGCAGCAGGTGTTGGCGTGTTCATCTGGAAGAAAAACAAAAAGCCGCAATAATAAAGTAAGCTTTAGCTAAAGTCAACTAAATTAAGCGGCGCATAACATGAAAAAAACTGGCTCTGTTGTAATACGGAGTCAGTTTTTTTATTTTGCTTTCCAATTTTAGTATTTCATTAACACATCTCGATTATAGTCATGTGTTTTTCGATTGCAGCTATATAAATTACGATGGTTTGTGCTCCACAAATTGCAGCAAACAGGCTGTACTTCCTTTTATAAACACCGTTACAGAGTGCACCACTACAACTATGCTAATACAGCGCAGACTGAAAAACATTACTGCTGCAAAGCATTGCATCTGAAATAGCCATATTAGTAGATAGGCGTGCTTTTTAAATCCATGTTATAAAAAAATTGTATGGCACGTTGGATTGCGACATCCCAAAACGGCCATTCATGGTCACCCTGCCATTCAAGGTAAGTATGATTGTAACCTGCTTGCTCGGCCGCTTTGCGAAAAATTTGATTATCTTGATACAAAAAATCTTCGGTTCCGCAAATTTGTATCAGGCGCGGTCGGTCAGGTTCTGTTGCGGCTTTTTGAACCAACGCAATCACATCATCTTCTGGGCGAACTGTTGCATCACGCCCCAAAAGGGCAGAGAATTCTTGCGGCGCAACATCTTCCCAACGTCCCGCCGCAATGTCATCTGCAATGCGCGGCAGATTCATAACACCCGAAAGAGTAGCCGCTGCCGCATATTGTTTTGGATAACGAAGCATACATTTTGCGGCGCCGTACCCGCCCATACTTTCGCCTGCGATAAACGTTTTTTCACGGGTATCGGGTAGGCAAAACCATTTTTTGCATATCTTTGGCAGTTCTTCTGCAACATAAGAAAAATAGCGCGGGCCATAGGCTGCATCAATATAAAAACTACGCTGTACCTCGGGCATAATTACAATTAAGTTGTACTTTTTTGCATAATACTCAATTTTAGAAAAGCGCGTCCATTCTCCGGCATTGGCGGCAAGGCCATGCAAAAGGTAAAGTACAGAAGGCTGCCCGCTTACTACCGGTGTCACATCATTTGAGATATCCGGAAAAATTACTTTTAATTGTGTTGTCATTCGCAAACTCTCGGAATAAAAATCTCCTGCAAATGTTCCCATAATAATCTTCTCCTTAAAAAAAGGACGGAAAAATTTTTCCGCCCCTTTTAACTATTTGTGAAAATGTACGGTAAAATTGCATTTGTCGCCTCGTGTGTAAGAACGCGAATATTCAATCACCCTTCCGGTTTGGTCATAACTTGTGCAAGAAAACAACAGCGTGGCACTTCCCGGTTCTATGCCAAGCATGCGTGCATCGCTGGTTTCAAGCTCTGCCAAATCCAGTGCTTGCCGTGCGTGTTCCAACTGTATTCCGTAAAAGTTATAAACCTCATAAAGGCTGAACACCGCAAGGTCAATTCCCTCCAGCTTTGGCACCAAGCTGCATGGCAAAAATATCTCCTCCAGCGAAATCGGCTCGCCGTTTGCCAAATCCAAGCGTTTTATGTAGTAGATATTTTCTGTGGGAGGGATGGAAAATATATGCGCATATTTAATGCCGGCAGGCCTTCTTATTTTAATTAAAACCTTCGTGGATGGCTTGGCGTTTTTTTCAAGCATAGTTTGCGTAAAGCCGCCTAAAGTTTCTAAATCTCGCTCTATTTTGTTACCTACCACATAAACACCTTTGCCTTGAACACGCCGCAGCAAACCTTCTTTTACCAGCGCATCCACAGCATTGCGTACGGTTAAACGGTTAATCCCATAAGTTTCGGCAAGCTCGTTTTCCGAAGGAATGGTAGTACCCGGCAGATAATCACCATCCTCAATTTTTGTGCGCACAACCTCGCGTAATTGAAGATAAACAGGTGACTGATAATTAATTTCACGTTCGATAGTCAACAAAAATCCTCCTTATAGGGGGGATTTACCATGCTCCGTTGTAACCAAGTGTTACGCTGCTGTTTGCAGCACCCATATGCATACATTCGGGCAAAGGTTTCTGCTGCAGTATTCCATACAAAAAGCCTGCGATGTAACTGTCGCCTGCGCCCATCGTATCCACTACGGTGCATGGAACAATACCGCCGACGGTAAAAATTTTACCGTCATATGCTATGCTGCCCTTTTCGCCAAGTGTGCAAATTACCAGCATTGGCCCGCGTGCATGCAGCTTTTGCATGCAATCGCGCAAAGCAGGGGTATCCCCGTCATCTGAAGCAAAAAACAAATAGTCTACACTGCTGATTGCAATATCCACCACGGGGTCGTCTGGTCTGGTTGCTGCGTCAAACGCAACAGGAACCCCGCGGGAATGAATTTCAGCAAGATTATTATGAACATTCCCCCATAAACCCGTTACAACCATTTCATGGGAGCATAAAAAATCAATATCGGAGGCATCCAGCACCATATCAGCCAAAACGCCCTCTTCATAATCGCCAAAAACACGTTCTCCGTCAATCAGTTCAACGTGTGTAATAGCGGTATTGCCCGGCAGAAATTTGATGTGGGAGGTGTCAACACCCTTTTGCTTGATTGCATCAGCCATCAAAGCGCCGTATTTGTCGGTGCCTACTGCCCCTGTGTAAGAGGCTTGGCCTCCCATACGCGTAAAATAAACTGCCACATTTACGGGATTTCCACCGGGGTAAGACTTTCCGATATTTTCATAAACATCCATGCAATTGTCGCCAACTGCAGCCAATTTAGCCATGCCTTTCTCCTTTTACAGAAAAGAGCTTCTATCATTCTTTGGGCTTTTTGGTCGTCAGAGTACTGACAAACCGAATATATTCCGACCGTACAATCGCTTTAAAATATTCAACGGGAACCTTTTCTTGGTCGAAAACCACACCTGATTGGTAAAATACCGGTGCATTTTCTGGAATATTCAGCTGCTCAGATTCTTCTTTATCGGTATAGGTAACGTTTACTATTTCCTCACCGCCGCAAATTGCAATGCCGTACTGTTCTTTTAGCGTGCTGTACAAGGAACATTTTGAAAAATCATATTGGTCAATTCCGGGCGCACGGTCTGCATCAATGTAAGAGGTAACTAAAAGAACCGGTATTTCATCCAAATAGCGCAAACGCACCGTTTCAAACAAGCGATGTCCCATCATAACATGCATTTTTCGAGATAGCTGCTTGGTTGCTTCGCAAATACGTGCACTTACCACTTGGGTTGTAACTCTTCTACCGGCAGATTCTACCATACGGCCAAAGCCGTCTACCTCCGCATCCTGCAAACAGCGCTCAAATTTGGGCGGAGCCACAAATGTGCCCGAACCAACTTTGCTGTATAAAATGCCTTCTGCTGTCAGCCTACGAATTGCACTGCGCAATGTAGATCGGTTGATCGACCACATCTCGCACATATCGCGTTCGGACGGCAGCCGATCATGCACACTCAGTTTGTTTTGAATGATATAACACTCTATCCGTTCTGCCGCTTCTTCTCGCGGGCGGCTGCGATATTCTGTAACCACGGTAATAAACCTCCTCCGCAACTGCAGGTAACAAATGTTTAATTAATTTTACCATATTGCAGCCAATTGGTGCAAGTATGTACGGAGGATGTATGCCAATTTTGTCTCTGTGGTTTCACTAAAATACGGCTCTCTGCATCGAATTCGGCGCAAAAGAGCCGCAGATTATAGCAATTAGTCGGTTGAAGAAGATTTTTTGTTTTGACGCTCCCACAAATAGTACGCGGGCAAACCTGTGCCAACAGCAATAATTGCGCAGATAAGACCTGCTATCGGTGCCCAAACAAAGGTTGAAACAATCAGCGTACCGGTCATAAACATTGCAATACCGGCCATCAGATAACCGCAGGGCATTTTCCAAGCGGGGTTGTAATTTTTTTTACGGCGTAAAACAAAAATCATGCTAAAGGTAAGAAAATTCTTCAAAAGCGCAACCAGTGTGAAATAACCCAGCAAATCAGAAAGTGATGTTGCAAAAATTAACAGGATAGCAACAGCACACTGCACAATGATAGAGAAATAGGGAGTTTCGTATTTAGGATGAACTTTTGCAAAAGATTTAAAGAACAAGCCGTCTTTTGCCATTGCGTATTCAATACGGGGCTGGAACATAATGCAGCTGGAGAGTGAACCGATGATAACGATAATTGCCATAACAGCTGTAGCCGTACCAGCAACGTTGCCGATTAAGGGCAGTTTAGAAGCAACCAAAGCAATCGGTGCCTCTGAAGTTGCAAGCTCTTGAATGGGGAGAATACCGGTAGCAACAAATGTAAGCCCAACATAAAGGCCAAGAACAACCAATGCGGTAATAATTAAGCCGCGGGGCATATTTTTGTGCGGGTCTTTAATTTCACCCGACATGTAGCAGGCTGCCCCCATACCGTCGAAAGACCAAGTAGTGGCAGAAACACCTGCAAGCAATGCTGCAATACCTGTGGTAGTAGTACCAACCATAGGGGTGCTGTTTAAAATTAAATCGCCATTCATGTGGAACAAGCCAATACCTACAATCAGCACAAAGGGCAAGATTTTGAAAGTTGTGATAAATGTTTGGAATTTACCGCCGCCCTCTACGCTGCGCAGATGCACGAACATAAAAATGAGAACCAAAGCAACAGCAACAAAACGAAGGGTTAAATTAGATACCGGAATAAAATACCCTAAATAGTTTGCAATGGCCAGAGCCATGATGGAAATGGACGGAGGATCGGTTGCCCAAAAGCTAATCCATCCACAAAGAAACGCCAAAGGTCTAAAACCCGCTTCACGAAAGTAAATGTATTGCCCGCCGTCTTCTGGATATGCAGAAGCAAGCTCTGCGTAACAAAGGTTGGAGGGTATTTGAACAAGGCCTCCAACCAAAAATGCCAAAAGCATAATCAATGCGCTGCCTGCAGCGCCGGCAACCGCGCCAAGAGATGAAAAAATGCCCGAACCAACGGTGGTACCTACACCCAGTGCAATAACCGCGCCAATACCAAGTTTACGTTTCAGTTCTGTGCTTGGTGCAGTATCAACTGCAGTTTTTTCCGTATTGTTTGCCATAAATAACTCCCCTTTTCCAATTCAAGATTGCTGCAAAAGCGAATTCTCTGTTTTCTCTGCAGAAAGTCCTTTGACCGCAGGGAACTTTATGCAAATAAACAACGTTTAAAATATTCCATACCACTTAACGCGTATAATAGCATAACAATTTATTAAAATCAAGCAATTTAATCATTATTGTTACAATTTCATAAATCAAAAGCGATATAATGTTCATATTGCATTATGAATATTTGGTTTGGCATTCTTTAGATAGCAAATTTCATACCAATTTTTTAAAAATGAAACTATCTATTTCTGGTTTTGCTGCAAAAAACACAGCCACCGCTATTTTATCATAATAAATGCGATGGCTGTGCTTATTTACATATAATTTTCTTCTATTTCAAAAAATTTCCGCTTGTTTGGAACAGCTTGGTTGAGGAGAATTTGCCTAATGGACGCATTGAACTTAACAAATTAAACATCACAAACTAAAAGATATACCAATATTTGCTTTTTTGCCTCAAAACCAAAAGGGTACTTGCACCGTAGCAAAGAAATCTACAAGGTTTAATATCCGGCTTTTTGCATCATTTCACGTACATTGTTTACTGCGCGTCGGGCATACATACGGGGCTCGTTGATATAGGCGGTTACAAGTTCAATCGTTGCAGTTCCTCGGTAATCAATCTCCTTGAGCTCGCAAATAAGTTCCTGAAGCGGCAGAGCACCCTCACCGGGCATAATGTGGCTGTCCGTTCCTTGTTCACCGTCAATTATGTGCAGGTGGTACATTTTTTCTCCCAGTTTATCAAAATACGCCATAATGCTTTCATGTTGTACAAACGGGGGTACTAAATCGCACATGCCTACAATATAAGGGGAATTAATTCGCTTAAACAGCTCAACAAAATCGTTTGCACTCTTAAACGTATTAGATTCGTACGGCGTAAGCGCTTCTACCACCAACTTAACGCCCACTTTTTCTGCATGGTCGGTCAGTTCGCGCAGTGTGCGTGTCATGCGGCTCCAAATTTCATCGTAGGTAGCCAGATAGCCGGAATTGGCAGGCGAAACGAGCATGAAATCTGCACCCATTTTCTTTGCCATATCCAAGTTGAGTTTTAGGTAGTTTACCGCGTCCTCGCGTTGGCTCTCGCTGCCTATCATAAAGTTATAAGGATAAGCATTGTGTTCGGGTGTATATCCGCGGACGGGCATCTCATATTTTTCAATCAGCCGTTTTACCTCATTGATGTCACCGGATTTTAAATCAGGCGCAAAGGCATGCGGGCGTGCTCCCCAAAGTTCGATATAATCATACCCAAAGCGTTTTGCATCAATAAAGCAATGTTCTAGGGGGTTGCGCTGGTAACCCGAGGTGAATAGTCCTAGTTTCATAAAAAAAGCCTCCTTCAATTCTGTGTGGTTTGAAACGTATACACATGTTATTTATAAAACATACCAATTTGCCATAAAGAATAGCATTGATGACAATAAAAGTCAATTTATTACGAGAAATAGCAGAGCAAATTAGTAAATTTGCAGTAACGGGTTCGACAAATATTAGTATATTTAACAAGTAAAAGGCCTTCAAAAGGCAGAATAGCATTGCTGCAACATCTAAAATGCTGTTATTGCAAAATCTGTACATTTTGTAAACAATAAATTGCCATATATAGGTAATTTGCTAAAAATAAATTGTTTTTGTTGCAATACGGTATGCCTTGTGATATAGTGAAAATGCAAATTGGTTTGAAATATTCTATACCTTATTCAGTTTTTGCTGTTGAAAGACCGTATCGGCAGTAAAGATTTACTTTTCAAACCAGAGGAGCGTGCATACAACGATGAGTGATTTTGCTGAGATTCTATTGCAGTCCAAAGCAGTGTTTACAGCGGCATCATCTCAACCGTTTGAAGGGTTTGTCGCCGTTTCAAACGGTAAAATTCTTGCTGTGGGTACCGGCCTGGGTGAAAAATACCTTGGTGCAAAAACAAAAGTTTATTCTTTAGGGGACCGTTTAATCTGCCCTGGTTTTTCAGACGTACACTGCTTTTTTACGGGCTATTTGCTTGGGCGCAGCGGGGCAGACCTCAGCGGTGCTAAAACACAGCAGCAGGTTTTGGAAATGGCAGCCGCTTATTCTAAGAGCCTTACGGGAGAACACACCGTTCTTTGCCGTGAGGTAAGCCCTGAAATCCCCGCGGCAGATACCGCAGCGATGGATGCTGCATTTGGCGATGTACCGGCAATTTTGTTTTTGCAGGGCGGCGAAAGCTGTTGGATGAACACAGCTGCTATAAAAACCTATGATTTTACCCCCGATACCTGCTGGCCCGAAAGCTGCTGGAAGCTTTTGCGCTATATCTTGCAGGACTATAAGCATTCTGTTCCGGAATTTAAGCGTTACCTTGCCATGCTGAATTCCCGCGGGATTACCTCGATTAAAGAGATGGGCTTTGATGATTTTTACGGCTTTACAGATGCATTGGAGCAACTGGAGCAATCGGATGAACTGACCATGCGTGTTCACTTTATGAGCCAACCTGTGAGTGCACCAATGAATTTGGAGTACGGAAAGGCGATGGCGAACCGCTTTAAAGGTGAGTTTGTACGTTTTTCGGGCTATAATCAAATGACAGACGGCTCCATCAGCCAGTACGAGGGCGAGATGAAACAGCCTTACGAGGGCACCGATTTTTGCTGTAAAAAAGCAATCGACTGGAAGGGCTTGGAACGTGATACCCTTGCTGCAGATGCTGCGGGCTTTCGTTTTTCTTTGCATGCGCAGGGAGACGGTGCAATTGCAAAGGTATTGGATATCTACGAAAAATGCGCCAGAGGTGCCGATGGAAAAGTATTGCTTCGCCATGCGATGACCGATTTGGAATGCAGCGACCCCACCGATTTGGAGCGTATGGGCAGACTGGGCATTGTTGCAGAAGTTTACCCCCAAATTATGTCGATTGCTCACAGAGCAAGTAAAATTGCTATGATAAATGAAAAGATAGGGGGAGAACGAGGCAAAAACTATTGGAACCGCAGAAAAATGCAGGATAACGATGTTGTTTTATGCTGCGGAACCGATTTGCCCTTGATGATTGATGATATTCCCGAATCGGTTTACCATGCGGTGGGTGGCTTGTTCCCCGAGGGCGGTGACCCTTTCAACAAAGAAAACACATTAACGGTTGCAGAGCTTTTAACAGCTTGGACGCGCGGCGGACAGTACGACCTAAGCCGTGAAACAGAGCTTGGCACGTTAGAAAGCGGAAAATCAGCGGATATTTCGGTGTTGGATAAAAATTTGTTTGTTGAGCCGATTGAAACTATTCGTGATGTAAAAGTTTGTTTGACACTTGTAAATGGAAAAATAGTTTACAGCACCTTGTAACAGAGGTTTGGTAAGATTCTAAAGAGAAAGGTTTATGGTTATATGTTAAAATTTGATAAACAAAAGCAAATAGAAAGCGTGCAAGGGGCATTGGCTCTGCGCACTCAAATTGAAAAAGTGGTAGATGGTTTGTGGGAAGACGGTTTTGATGGCATCTACTTTTTTGGCATTGGTGGCACATGGGCATCCGGTATGCAGGCAGAGGTTTATATGCGAGGTAAAAGCAGCTTGCCTGTATTTGTAGAAAATGCTGCCGAGTTTAATACCACCGGCAACCGTCGCTTTACTAGCCGCTCCATTGTTATTTGCTCATCTGTTACAGGTTCTACCCAAGAAATGATTGTAGCGGTTGAAAAAATTAAAAAAATAGGTGCCCGTGTTTTCGGATTTATCGACCGCGAGGATACTCCGCTGGCAAATATTTGCGATTACTGCATTTCATATCCGGGCAATGAGCAGCTCAAATTTTATATGACTGCAAACCGATTTATGTTTAAAAACGGCGAGTTCCCCGAATACGAGCGCTACAACTCCGAAATGGAAGAGAACTTAGCGCGTGTTTTGATTGAAGTGGAAGAACAGGCAGATGGATTTGCACAAGAATATGCTCACCGTAAACTTGCGTATGTAAAAGAACACCCCGAAATGCCGCACTACTTTGTTGGCGGGGGCAACCAGTGGGGCGCAACCTATTCTTACGCGATGTGCTACTGGGAGGAGCAGTTTTGGTTTCGCACAAAATCGGTAACAACAGCAGAGTTTTTTCACGGTACGTTAGAGATTATTGACCGTGACACCCCCGTTACCCTATTTATGGGCGAAGATGAACAGCGCCCGCTGGCTGAACGTGTAGCTAAGTTTTTGCCCAAAGTATGCTCGAATTATACTGTAATTGATACGCGTGATTATGAGCTTCGCGGTATCAGCCCGGAGTTCCGCGGTTCTATTTCTCATCTGGTAATGCATGGTGTAAATAACCGTGTGGATGCACATCTTGAACAAGTTTTTTGTCATCCTATGCAAATTCGCCGTTATTACCGCCAGTTCGATTATTAATATAAACCCGATAATACATAAGTTGATAAGTTTCATGCCCCCCTCTTGATTATCGCAAAAGTGAGCAGCCTTGCCGTTTATGGTTTGGCTGCTCACTTTTTGTTTTCTGTTATCACCCTAAAACCGTTCGGATAATTCTTATAAAAAGATGGTGAACCAATGCGGTTTATAGGCATTTTCTTTGAATTTAATATAGTGCTTGACAATAAATTTTTATTCCATTACGCTTATAACTAGAGATGACGTCAACTCTCAATTACACGAAGGGAGAGTTTAGTTTGTATCATGTAAGATGGAACGGCGCACACTATGATGCCGGATTTAAGTGGGGGAATATTCTCCTTAAAAACGGCAAGAAACTTGATTATTGCCCCACCTTTAAGCTAACGGCAGACAAATATGCTTTTGCCGCAGAATGCGTTGGGGAGTACCAAAAATATTTTCCTGAGGTTTTGGATGAAATACAGGGAATTGCCGATGGAAACGAGATACCGGTAGAAACACTTCATGCATTGCTCTTTTCTATGTACTGTTTTGAATTTGATAACAAATGTACCTGTTTTGCTTTCACCACCAAGGATGAAATTGTATTTGCGCGGAACAGCGACTTTTTAGTGAGCCTTGAAAAGCTTTACATGAATTGCTTGTATAACCTGAAAGAAGGCTATTCATTTAATGGCAACACCACAGCTTTTGTACAGATGGAGGACGGTGTGAATCAACATAGCTTAGCAGTTGGGCTTACTTTTGTGTATCCTAAACTGCGCAAGCCGGGCTTCAACGCTGGTATGCTAACGCGTTATCTTTTAGAAAAATGCAAAACAACCGCAGAAGCAGTATCCGCTCTGCAAAAGCTCCCGATTGCATCTGCACAAACCTTGACCATTGCAGATAAAAACGGCGAAATCGTTGTTGTAGAATGCAACCCAAAAGCAGTTGTAGTAATAAAACCCCAAGATGGAGAGCAGTTTGTAGCTACCGCTAACAACTTTAACTCCGAAATAATGCAGAATTTTCGAAACCCAAATATTGACGACTGGCGTTCGGATGACCGCTACCGAACCGTACGCACTACGCTAGAGCAAAACAAGGGCAATTATAATGTCGCGTTTGCACAAGAACTTTTATCGGGTAAATACGGCTTTATATGCCAGTACGACCGAAAACAAGGTGCCGATACTGTTTGGTCGGTTGTCTACGACTTAAAACGAAAACAAATTTGGCGTGTTGAGGGCAATCCGTCCAGAAAAACATTCAAAGAGATTCGCGGCTAAAAATCGATTAGTCCAAAACATTCTAACAGCGCGGAGCAGATTTATGTATCTGTTCCGTGCTGCCTGAACGCAGAAAAAAGATATTAGACCGCTTTCGGGGGATTGGGGCAAATATTGTTGCCGCGTTGTTGGGAGCGGTAACACCGTTTGCTCTCTTCAATACCGCTGTTTATCTGCTTTACCAGTGCCGGGTTGCCGCTTGGCGTGACATTTTCTTTTTTGATTTCATCACCGATGGTAGACCTTAGCAACCTCATACTACTTATGAGCATCTTTGGGGCAAAAGTAGCCGTAATTTATGTGTTGGTTGGCGTTGGCATGGGTGCGGTTATCCACAATTGGATACCATTAGCATTATTTTGGTTGGGTATTTGTTCAACGCATTTCAGTTTTTATTTATTTAATTTTAGACTTTTGCTGCAGATTCCAACTGGTTGCATTTAGCGCAGCCAGAACCAAGAATTTTGATGGACGCACCACCGTTTTTACCCGCTTTTACTTGTTGCATAGCTTGCGGGTTACAGTTGCCCCCGCAGCAACAGGTTTTCTTTTCTTCTTTCATTTTCCAAACAAACCCATCATCATACCTACACCTGCCCTTGTAGTGGATGGCAAAGTGGTTTCTTACGGTAAGGTGCTGAAAAAGGGTGAGGTCATAGCGCTCATCCAAAAAGCAAGGAGTTAACAATGAGCCGATTGCCTAAAGTAGCATTTGTATGCGTTCATAACTCGTGCCGCAGCCAAATAGCCGAGGCGCTGGGGAAGCACCTTGCCGCAGATACCTTGGTAGATAATCTTTGCAATGCGGTAGCTGCAAACTTCTATTTTTGAAAGTTGGTGATACTATAGAAACAACCTACACAACAAGCCAAGTTGCAAAAAAAGTTCGTGTTCACCCCAATACCGTTCGGAAGTACGAGGATTTAGGTTTTATTTCGAAGCCCATACGGAAAGAAAACGGATACCGTGTATTTACAGATTTACACCTTGAGCAGTTCAAGTTGGCTCGTATAGCTTTTCAAATTGAGGTGCTTCAAAACGGGCTGCGCAAAAAAGCAGTTTCTATCGTCAAGCTGTCGGCGTTATGCGAATTTGATAAAGCAATTGGGCTGACAGAAAACTACATTTTCTCAATCGAAACAGAAATTGAAAACGCCAACGAAGCAGTGAAAATGGTAAAAGAGCTGCTGCGAGGCGGTAACCGCAAAAATAGTAATACCTTAAAACGAAAAGAAGTTTCTGATATGCTTGGCATAACAATGGATACCCTGCGTAATTGGGAAATGAACGGGCTATTTAAGGTAAAGCGCAGGGAAAACGGCTACCGCATTTATACGGATGAGGACATCAGAAAGCTGAAAATTATCCGTTCGCTTAAATGTGCCAACTATTCGTTATCTGCAATCCTTCGTATGATGAATGCACTTGATAAAAATGCAGGGGTGGATATTAATAATGTATTGAACAACCCCAACCCGAATGAAGACATTATATCCGTTTGTGATAGGCTGATTCTATCACTGGGTGCTGCAAAACAAAATGCTGTTGCAATTAAATCAATGCTTTTTAAGATGAAAAGTAAATATTCAAACCCTCCACTTTAACACCAGACTTTTGTTTGGTGTTATTCTTTTTCTATCACAAAAGGAGGGTACAAAGATGGATGATATTATCAAAGTAGAAAATCTATCAAAATCATACGGACAACTGGTTGCGGTAAACAACTTTAGTTTTTCGGTGAAAAAAGGCACCGTTTTTGGCTTGCTTGGGGCAAACGGAGCGGGTAAAAGCACTACAGTTGAATGCGTGCTTGGAACAAAACCGTTTGACAGCGGAACAGTTTCTATTTTAGGGCTAGACCCAAACGTAAACCGAAAAAAGCTGTTTGAAAAAGTTGGTGTTCAATTCCAAGAAGCCAACTACCAAGAAAATATTCGTGTTGAAGAGCTTTGCGAGATAACGGCGTCGCTTTACCAAAACCCCGCCGATTACAAAGCACTGCTCGCCCAATTTGGCATTGCGGAAAAATCAAAAACCTTGGTGAAAGAGCTTTCGGGCGGGCAAAAGCAAAGGTTGTTTATTATTCTTGCGCTTATTCCAAACCCTCAGGTTGTTTTTCTCGACGAGCTGACAACCGGACTTGATGCAAGGGCAAGACGAGATGTATGGCAGATTTTAAAAGAGTTAAAAGAGCAGGGGCTTACCATTCTTTTAACGTCGCATTTTATGGATGAAGTAGAGTGTTTATGCGATCATATCTGCATCCTGAAAAAAGGCAACATTGTGTTTGACGGAACGGTTAAAGAAGCGATTGAAAAAAGCCCGCACAATAAATTAGAGGATGCTTATCTTTGGTATACAGATGAGGAGGTATTAAAACATGAAAACCTTTAATACAATGCTGAAAACAGAAATTAAATTATCGCTTCGTGGTATGGATATGCTGATTTTCGCTATTTGCATGCCAATTGTTGTGCTTGTGGCGCTTGGCATTATTTACGGCAATAAGCCTGCGTTTACCGGTGCCGGCTACACTTTTTTAGAGCAATCCTTTGGGGCGATCGCTACCATTTCTATCTGTGCAGGCGGTGTAATGGGGTTGCCCTTAGTGGTGTCGGATTATCGCAGCAAGCACATTCTAAAAAGATTGAAAGTTACCCCTGTAAAACCCACAATCATTTTACTGGTTCAGGTTACAATCTACGCACTGTACGCGCTTGCATCGCTGCTCACCTTGTTTGCTGTTGCGGCTTTGTTTTTTAAATTTCGTATGCAAGGCAGCATTTTTCAGTTTATTCTCGGCTGGCTTTTGGTGATGGTTTCGATGTTTTCTATCGGTATGATGGTAGGTGGGATTGCCAAAAACTCAAAGACCGCAGGAATTGCCGCAAGTTTATTGTATTTCCCTATGCTGATATTTTCGGGTGCTACACTGCCGTACGAGGTAATGCCAACGGCTATGCAGAAAATTGTTGATATATTGCCGCTTACACAGGGGATAAAGATACTGAAATCTTCTACGCTTGGCTTGCCTATGGATGATGTGATATTACCCATAATCATCATGACTGCAATTACAATTATTTGCTCATTTGTTGCGGTGCGGTTCTTTAAATGGGAATGAGATGGTGCTCGCTTTAGAATTAACAAACCGCTTTTACTCGATTATTCTAATTCGCTGTTTTTTATTTTATCAGCGACAGCTTTAATAAATTCCTCGGCAGTAGGCACTTCTCCTTTATAAGAAAAACTTTCTTGCATCATCTGTTCATTGTCCGATTTATCGGTTTTTTTATACGCATAGTCAATTGCAGCCTGCATATCTCTTTTTACTTCTGCAACCGAAATACTATGTTTTTTAGCAATTTTACGGTAGATACTTCTCATGCTCATTGTGAATTCACCTTTTCTATCTAATTGTTTTATATATTTATATCATTATAGACGATTTAATCGTACAATTCAACAATAACAACTAATCTATTCGTCTATATCTGCACATACTATCTATTAAAATTAGATAGAGGTGAGCATATGAACGAAAAATTTATCCGTGATAGAATCAGTGAATTGCGTATTCAGAAAAATATATCCGAGAGAAGCATGAGCATTGATTTAGGGCATAGCCCGAGCTATATTCATAGTATTGTTTCAGGCAAAGCCTTGCCATCGATGACGGAGTTTCTTTATATCTGTGACTATTTTAACATTTCACCAAAGGAATTCTTTGACGAGGGAACGAGCAATCCCGCTATAATAAAAGAGGTAATTGATGATTTAAGCACATTGGATGAAAAGCAGATCACCAACATTCACCAAATTATCAAAGGGCTAAAAAGATAAAACAGACAACTTTCATGTATTGTATATAAGGCGGTGTTCACATATGTATGAGAAATATCTGTCTGAACGTATAGCAAAATTAAGAGCGATGAAAAAGGTTTCTGCTCGTGATATGAGTTTATCTATTGGACAAAATGAGAATTATATTAACCATATTGAAAACGGAAAATCTATGCCCTCAATGCAGGTATTCTTTTATATCTGCGAATACTTTAACATTTCACCCAAGGAATTCTTTGACGAGGGAACGAGCAATCCGGCTTTAATAAAAGAGGTAATTGATGATTTAAGCACATTGGATGAAAAGCAGTTCACCAACATTCACGAAATCATCAAAGGGTTAAAAAAATAAAACAGGCGGCTTTAGGTCGGTGTTCACAAGGACAATTTGTGAACCCACCTAAAATGGGGTGTATTAGGCAGACAGTTTCGGCTGTCTGCCTTTTGCTATCCTTAAATTGCAGGCTGTAAGCCATAGTCCCATGCATAGAACTCGGTATCTCCGAACATTTCCTCTTGTGATTCAATGTCGAATTCTTTCTTCACGTCGTTTAGCATTCCAATATCACGATAGTGAATCCAAACATCTTGCTTTGCAGTTCGTGAGTATTTCGTAGCCTTTTCTTCCACCACAATCTTAGAGATGAATGTATGCAGTATCTCTGGAGTAAGTTCCGAGAGATCTGTATATTTTTTTGCCTTTTCAATGAATCTGTCTACATTTGTCAGAGAATTTTTAAGCTTTCCCATTCTTTCTTCTGATTGTGGTATGGTTTCACGCAAGCTTTTCTGCTCACTCATATACTGTTCAGACAGTGTTCTGTAATGCTCATCAGGAATTCTTCCAAGGACATTATCCTCATAAAGTCGTTTGAATAATGCTGTCAGTTCAAGGTCACGTTTTTTCATCACATCAATATCCTTTTGCAAGCGAGTAATTTCTTTTCTTGTTTCAGCAGTATTTTTTTCGTTAATGACCTGTGCGAACAAGGCTTCATCCTGTCTTGCAAAATGCGTTACTCTTTTTAACTCATCCAAGATGACTTTTTCAAGTTGGACTTCTCTGATATAGTGGGATGTGCATTCTTCCTTACCAAATCGTTTATATTTGGAACACATAAAGTTGTTTTGACTTTCAGACATTGTATGAGCACGATGGAGCACCAGCGGAGAGCCACAGTCAGCACAGAATATCATTCCAGAATAGGGGTTAGGTTCGTCCATCTCTTTTCTTGAGCGCTTTTTACTTTTTCGAACATCATGAGCAATATCCCACAATTCTTGTTCAATAATGGCTTGGTGTGTATTTTCAAATCTCAGCCATTCATTTTCAGGGCGAATAATCTGCTTTTTGTTTTTATAGGAAGCTGTTGTGTGCTTCATGTTTACGGTATGTCCAAGATAGGTTTCATCGTTTAAGATGTTGACAATGCTATTATCTCTCCATCTGTAAGGTCTTGATGTATCCAAGTTTGTTAGTGTTGCACCCGTCATATTAAAGTAATGGTTGCTTGGATTTACAATCTGTTCTTCTGTCAACTGTCTTGCTATTTGACTGGGACCTCTGCCCTCAGAGCAGAGCTTAAAGATGTGCTTCACTACCTCTGCTGCATCCTCATCCACTACAAGCTTCTTTGGATTTTGTTCAGCTTTTTTGTAGCCATATGGTGGCCTTGTACCAACTCGCTCACCACGTTCAGCCTGTGCCTTTTTGACTGCTCGTATCTTTTTGCTACAATCCTTGGCATAAAAATCGTTGAAAAGATTTCGGAATGGAGTAAAATCATTGTCCCCATATAGGGTATCCACCGCATCATTGATTGCAATCAATCTTACATTGTAGTTTGGAAAGGTGTGTTCCATCAGCATGCCGATTTGCAAATAATCTCTCCCAAGTCTACTCATATCCTTGATGGTCAGTGTTTCCACTTGACCTGTTTCAATGAGCTCCATAATTTCATTCCACGCCGGGCGGTTAAAGTTTGTTCCGCTATAACCGTCATCAAACAGGATTTTTGTATTTTCAAATCCCTTTTCTTCTGCATATTTTTGGAGCATCATTCGCTGATTGCCAATGCTGTTGCTCTCGCCCTCACGCTCATCCTCCTGACTTAATCTTCCGTAAAGAATTGTATATTTTTTATCGTTTGCCTTCATAAAAGTATCCTCCTTTTTTTGTGTGGCAAACTGAATACGGTACATTCAACATACCCTATTCAGTGCCACAAGTCTATTGAAACTACTGATTTTTAAGAGATTTTTCACAATCATTTTCTATAATTTGAAGCAGTTTCTTTGTTGGGGTAGATGTGGTTTTAATGGGAAATACAGAATGTACTCCAAATACTTTGCCGTCTACCTCCATAGCTCTTTCGATAATCAGTTGGTCATCATCGGCATAAACAAAGCTGTCATCAAAGGTTCGACGCATTTCCCCCTCACTGTCGCTTTGCCAAATAACATCGGTGGTTTCGTATGCTCCTAAAATTTTGGTTCTCAAATAGTGCTGTGCAATTTCTTTTTCATTTCTCATATTGTTAATCTCCTTTTCTACATCATTGTCATCTCAAAATCTTGTTCTTGATCGCTTTGAATTTTGTAACCTGCCGCAAGCTTTTTAAGATTTTCACGTTGCTTTTGTTTTCTGTCCGTCCAAGTTTTTAGGGTAATTGGTGGTGGGGTATCACCAACGTTTTCAAGGTTTTTGCCCAGTGAAATTACATCTTTCGCAAGTCCATAGTGTGCTTGCATTTCGCCCAACCATCCCTCCGGTGGCTCATAGGTAAGTGGTTTGAATCCTGTTTCTTGTCTGAAAATAAACAGCTTTTCTAAATTTTCTTTGAGGTAGGTGTCATCGTGTAGCTTGTTATCACGGCACTTGTAACCCTCTGGAGTGGTGTATGTGATATATTTTCTTGTGTCACTCCAGTTGACTTCGTAGCCCTCATATTCCATATTGTGAATGAAACTTTCCCTATCGGTAGAGTACAAAAGGGCATCTTCAATGGCGGCAATGAGTTGCAATTTCCAACTTTGACAACGCTCGGCTGCACGATATTCTCGCTGCTTGATGGCTTGTCCTCGTTTTAATTTTTGGTAAGGATCTAATACCATCAGCCCATGTGCCATACAAATTTGGTCATTCACCATTCGTTGCTCCATTAAAACATCGTGATTTTGATGTAGTTTTTTGCCTGTTTTGAAACTGACAGAGTTCACCACGATGTGATTGTGTGGGTGCTTAGTGTTGCAGTGGGTGGCAACCATAACCTCGAAATCAGGGAACAATTTTTGTGCAAACTCCAAACCAATCTGATGAACCTCCAAGGGAGTGACATCATCTTCCTCGGGGAACGACTGAACAAATTGATAGAACTGTCTGCCATCATCTTTCTTGTACTGCTGTTTGGTGAGGCACATTTCTGCAAAGCCACTGTAATAATTACAGTTTATTCCTGTGCGAAGTGGCATGTCGTTGTAATAAACCTTGTTACTATCAGAGATATAATTGAGAACCCCAGCCATTGCGCCCTTGGTTTGCTTCTTGTTTTTGACTGCACTAAACACTGCCATCGCTGTCCACCACCTTTGTAAGTTCGTTAATTTTCCAATAGATTGCAGTTAGACTTTCCTCGGTTTCATCAAGTTTAACTGTGTTAATCACACCTTGGTGGCTGAGCATTGTTAGCTGATTGAGGTTGTTTCCAATCTTTTTTAGCTGACTTACTATTTCGGGAAGTCCATCTATAATGATGACTTCTTTGCCTAATGCTGACTGTGTGATATATTTGGTAACGGTCATTTTAGCTTTTTTAGCCTTAGCCTGTATCTCTTTCAAGTCCTTGCTGGATATTCTAAATGCGTAATTCTTATCTTTTATTTGTTTCATTAAATTCCTCCGTTTCACATTGATATGTCGTTTCTTAGTTCTAAAGGGGTGCGGGTCTCCCGCCGAGCAGTGGCCGCTGTATAGGCGGACGCTATGCTCGCCCTACCCTAAAAGGGTAGGATTTCGTAACCGAAAGTTCCACTGCTAACCTGAAATTGGTATAAATTAAAAGTTGTTGTCAACGGTGGCTAAATTTGCGTTTTATTTGTATGGGTGGGCATTATGCCACTCCATCGTCATTCTCGGCACAAAGGGGCGAACAGGTGGCAACAGTGGCGAGATTACTCTCTGCTGACGGGAGCTGACACGTAGACGGGAGATTTTGAGGGGAGTTTTCATCCGTCATCGTGTCATTGGGAATATAACTGAGAGAAAACTCTCGCCTTTCAAAGGTTCGGTTTTCAGAATAGGTAATGTTGTTTTCAGTCAAATAACTCATATGCTTAATGATTTTCTTTTTCAGTGCAGATGGGTTGCACTCCAGTTTTAAACTTTCTGCAAGCTCCGTTGCCGTACCAGTGAAAGTGCCAACTGATTTTATAAAGCCAGAAAGAATAATAATCACCTCGTCAACATTTTTCTGTTCTACTTCAATTGGTTCTCGTAGTTCCCAAACAAAAGTATTTTTATTAAATTCCAAAAACAATTCTCTCCCCTCAATATCTCTGCCGGTACAAATAAGCTTTGCTGTATTTTCAGTTCGTTTGTCCTTTTGCAAAACAAAATTTGTATCAGCACCGCCGGCAATTCCACTGGTGCCGGAAATCATATTGAGTGGATCGCTGTCACACGTTTTTCTAAGGTGGTGCACCAAAACAATCGCAATCTTATTTTTATCAGCAATTTGTTTTAGTGCGTTGATGTCATCGTAGTCGGCGGCGTAGGGATTTATATTTGCTGATGTATTGCTGCGAACTTTTTGCAAAGTATCAATTACTATTAATCCAGTTTCAGAATGTTCCTTGATGAAGTTTTCAATTTGAATTTCTAAACCATTACCAATAGTGTCGCTCATAATTGCAAAGTGTAAATTAGATGGTGCATCATCTGTAATTTCAAACAGCCTGTTTTGAATTCTTGCAAAGCTATCTTCAAGGCAAAGATATAAAACTTCGCTTTTGTGAGTTTCAAACTCCCAAACATTTTCACCTTTTGCAACTTGCAGACAAATCCAAAGTGATAACCAACTCTTGCCGATTTTTGGTGAACCTGCTAAGATGTGCAGTCCTTGCGGTATCAGACCATCTACAATAAATTTCAGTTGTTCAAGCGGTGTGGTCATTAAAGTTTCGGCATCCATAGTTTCAAGTTTGTTTTTCATTTGCATACTCCTTTTTTGATTTTCAGTTGTTGTCGTTCTACCTAAAGCAGTTCCTGACCGAGGTTCTCTCCGCCGTTTCCGTCGCTCGCTCTTTCGAGGTCGTGGCAACCGTATCACCTTTAGACGATCATTCAATTTTCAAGATACGAAGTTACTGATTGATATTCTCAAATATATCTGATACAATAATGGTAACAGATTTTAAAAACTTTTCAATAGCTTTTGGGGCTGTATCGCAAGGTCAGGTACATCTCAAAAATTCATCTGATACAAAGGAAGAGGAAGATATGATTGAGGAAATAAAAGGAACAAACGAAAAAGTGAATACATTACAGGAATTCACCTTGATGTTTTGGCAAAACCAAATATTGATAGATGAGAGTAAAATTCCTTTGGGGCAGTGTACAACTGATATTCTCAATTTAAGCGATGACTATTTAGTTGAAATGAATACCTGTCGCAATGCTCTTGTTGGCGGAATGCAGACTTTGTTTAATCCAAACATAAAAAAAGACCTTGCAACCGTTACTGAAATACAGGACAAGTTAAACAAGGTTTTAGATTTGGCGATTGCCTTACCGCCGTTTTACTATTTAATTGATAAGGGGTTTGGGCACTCCATGCTCATTGATATTTTTAATAGTCAGCCGCAAGGGTTCGTTGCAATGACAGACAGAAACACACATCAAGGTGAGGTTTTTCATCACTTTATTTTCAAGCTGATTTCTATTATTGATGAAACTATTGCTTTCAAAAAATATATTTCAGTGATGCTTGATTTGTATTTTGAGAAACTAAATAAACGCAACGAGGAGCATTATGCTGTTGGAGTTTACAGCTTTTTTACAGACACGAAACTTTTAAATGAAATTCGTATGACTATGCCACCCATGCCAACTTTTGATTTTACACAGACAAGAGAAGTCGGAATTGAGTATGCTCCCATGCGTAATCCCGAAAATGAAAAAGAATATTTGATTGCTGAACGCATTGTATTTAAAAGCATGGGTACATTTTTTCACATGGATTTTTTTCGAGCACTAATGAAAGGTCATTGTCCACGCAGATGCCACAACTGTGGCAAATACTTTCTGTTGCTGTCGGGACATAACACTTGCTATTGTTCCAATATCGCACCTAACCAAAAGAACATGGGTGACACAAAAACCTGCCGTGATATTGGTGCTCATATTAAAGAAACACAGAAAAAAGAAAAGCGTACCCCTGCTCAGCAAGAGTACGACAAGGTTTATAATAGGCTCAAGACACGCAAAAATCGTGGCAAGCTAACTGTTGATGAATGGAACACAAAAGTTTCCGAGGCTGTTGAGCTCATGGAGAAGAACAAAAATGGTGAGCTTTCGGATTTTGAGTATATGGAAATGATGAAGAAGTTTTAAGATATTTACGACCCTCCATTTGAGTTATCAACAACGACAAGGGCTGTCCAATTCGGACAGCCCTTTCTATATCATGTAACAATTCGTTATCTCATTAATCCATAGTGCCAACCATTTTATTGATGTCGCCGTCGCTTTGACCCATAATTCCAATCTTGTTGCCGTTCTCAAACATATCTTCTACGAAGATACATTCGTTTTCACCCATATCGTCTATCCAACCGAAGCCTAAAAAGTAGCTTTGCTTTTGACCGTCCACTATACGAGTGTCACCCATTTTGGGAGTTGGTGGCTCTTTAGGTGTTGGTGTAGTTGGCTTTGTAGCCGCTTGTATTGGTGTGGTTGGAGTATTGGTCGGTTCAATATTTTCTGTTGGCTGTGGTGTGGAGCTTTCTTCAGTTGGTGGTTCAATAATTTCCTCAATTTGGGTACTGATTTGTTGGGGTTCGTCACTTGCAAGTGACGGTGTTTCTATTGTTGGTGCATACGCCTTATCCATCTCTATAGTCTCCGACACAGGGCGATTGTGGGGCGGGCTTGGTAGTGCTTGTGGCTCTGCATGATAAGCGTTTATCATCAGAGAAAGAATTGCAAGTGTGGTTGCTGTCAATGCTATTTTAGTTTTCTTCATCTTTCTGCACCTCCTGAGACATAAAAAATTGACCACAGTCATTAAGATTTTCTTTCTCAAAACTGTGGTCATTGTAACTCTGTAATTCATTTGTTAACTCAAAGCCTAATTTAAAGCCTTGAATGAAACTGTCTTTGCTTTGGTAGTTACAAATCATTTCCAAGGCATCAATAATTCTTAATACCAAGACTTTATCTTCTTTTGATAGTATTTGTATAAGCTTTTTGTGGTTTTCTTCAATTGAAGATTTAAGTTCTGTTTGCTCGATTGGCTTGTAAAAGCTGTGGTATAGGTCATCTAATCTGTTTGGCATATTTTTCGCCTCCTTTGTAAGCACAAAGGATACCACAAAGATTTCAGTAAAGCTATACATTTATTTAGTAATAATTTAATTTTGCAATTGCAGGATGTTATTAGTATCGATATATTGATTTTATTCGCTTAAGTGACTATAATATATATGGTAAGTTATGTCGAATACTGTCTCAGGAGGTTTGAAATGAAATATCTTTCCATCACAGAAACTGCAAAACGGTGGGAAATATCTACACGACGCATACAGATACTCTGTAAAGAAGGACGTATCCCAGGTGCGATACTTATTGGGCGTACATGGGGTATACCCGAAAATGCTTTAAAGCCGATAGATGGCAGAATCAAGTCTGGAAAATACATAAAAACAAAATCAAATAAAAAGAATTTTGATTCTCATATGGAGCACAAACCAGATGAAACTATAAATTAGGAGAATTAACCGATGAATAAACAACAGCTTGCAAATAAGATATGGGAATCTGCAAATAAAATGCGATCCAAAATTGAAGCTAATGAATACAAAGATTATATTTTGGGATTCATATTTTATAAATTTCTTTCTGACAAAGAAGTCACACTTCTAAAAAAAGATGGCTATGAGGAAGAAGATATCATCTCTGAGGTGCATGAAAATAATGAGCAGTTGGTGGATTATTGTCAGCAACAGCTTGGTTATTTTATTGCATATGATAACCTATTTTCTACATGGTTGACCAAAGGAAATAGCTTTACAGTTGATAATGTAAGAACTGCACTTTCTGCGTTCAATCGCTTAATCAGCAATAATAAGAAAAAAGTATTCAGCAAAATATTTAATACATTGGAAACCGGATTAAGTAAGCTTGGGGACAATACCAACAATCAAACAAAGGCGATTCGTGACCTAATTCAATTGATCAAGGATATCCCTACTGACGGTAAACAGGATTATGATGTTTTGGGATTTATCTATGAATATCTTATCAGTAATTTTGCTGCCAATGCTGGTAAAAAAGCCGGAGAATTCTATACACCACACGAAGTATCTCAGCTTATGTCTGAAATTGTTGCAAGTCATTTGAAAGACAGGGAAAAAATTGAGATTTTTGATCCAACAAGTGGTTCTGGTTCTTTGCTTATTACCATAGGCAAAAGTGTTGCAAAATATATGAAAAGCAAGGATAACATCAAATATTACGCACAGGAATGGAAAGAGAACACTTACAATTTAACAAGAATGAATCTGGTTATGCGTGGAATTAAGCCAGATAATATTTTTGCACGTTGTGGTGATACTCTTGAAGAGGACTGGCCATGGTTTGATGATGCTAATCCATCTGGAACATATTATAAATTGCCTTTTGATGCAGTTGTATCTAACCCACCGTATTCTCAGCATTGGGACCCTTCCCATAAAGAAACCGATCCTCGCTATCGTTATGGAATGGCTCCCAAAGGCAAAGCCGATTATGCGTTTTTATTACATGATCTATATCATGTAAAGCCAAATGGTATTATGACAATTGTTCTTCCACACGGTGTGCTATTTAGAGGAGATGCACTTGGAGGTGCGGACGGTCAAGGTGAAGGTGAAGGTCGTATTCGCCGTAACTTAATTGAAAATAACAATATTGAAGCTATTATTGGACTACCTGCTAATATTTTCTTTGGTACAGGAATTCCCACCATTATTATGGTTTTACGTCAAAAACGCACAGAGTCTGATGTGTTGTTTATTGATGCTTCCAAAGGGTTTACAAAAGTGGGTAAAACAAATAAGCTCATGGCTTCTGATATTAAAAAAATTGTGGATGCGATTGAAATTCGTCCACAGGAAATTCCCAAGTTCGCCCGTATTGTATCAAAAGAGGAAATTCGACAGAACGGATATAATTTAAATATTCCTCGTTATATAGATTCCTCCGAGGCAACAGAAACATGGGATATTTACGCTACAATGTTTGGGGGAGTTCCAAATCACGAGATTGACTTGCTCGAAAAATACTGGACAGCATTTCCTAAATTAAGAAATGTTTTATTCTCTACTGATGAAACGCCGTATTCATCTTTAGCTGTTGAAAAATTAAACGATTCCATTGAAAATAGTGCTGATGTGCAAGCATTTATTGCTAAACACAGGTCAGCTTTTTCTGATTTTGATGGCTATCTGAATCATAAATTAATTGAAAAAATGATGGAGCTACATACTTCGCAGACAGAATCAGAAATCACCCAAAATATTTTTGATCGTGTAACTCCGCTGCCTTTAATAGACAAATATCAGGCATACCAATTGTTTGATAATCAATGGGGGAAAATCTCTACTGACCTTGAAATCATTCAAACAGAAGGATTTGAAGCAACGAAACAAGTAGACCCCAACATGGTGATTAAAAAGAAGGGTGATAAGGAAGAAGAAGTACAGAACGGCTGGGTCGGACATGTCATTCCATTTGATTTGGTGCAAACAACTCTATTGAGTGAAGATTATAATGCTCTAAAGGAAAAAGAGTCACGATTAGAAGAGATTGCTGCCGAATTAACAGAAGTCATTGATTCTATTGACGAGAGTGACAAGGGAGACTTTTTAAACGAGGAAAATACCGCTTTTGTAGCAAAGGAATTTGCTACAAAATTAGCGGAAATTTATTCCGACGTATCATCTCCTGAGCTTGAAGGCTTGCAAGGATACATTGAACTGATTGATGCTAAGGCAGGAAAAGCTATCAAGTTACAGTATATTGCAACACATTCTGAAATTAACTGGAGCCTGATTGATGGCAATGCCCCTTATGGAAAGGGAAAGGTCATTCCATACATCAAGGCATTGCAATCAACTTATGCCTTTCCAGAGGATTCATTTGAGGCAAAGATGGTAAAAGCCGATGCACTTATGACAGAAGAAAAAGCCGTCAAAAAAGACGTTAAAACTATGGCCGAGGAATTACACTTAAAAACAAAAGAAACCATCGAGGGACTCACTGACGAGCAAGCCCTTGATTTGTTGCGCCTCAAATGGATTGCCCCCTTGTCTACTGAGCTTCGTTCCATGCCTAATTCAATCATAAATGAACTTGAAAAAGAGGTTCAGAGCTTGCTGAACAAATACGCTGTTACCTATCTTAGCATTGGTGAACAGATTCAAAGCTCTGAGAAAGCACTTTCGTCTATGATTGACGAATTGGAAGGCAACGAATATGATATGAAAGGGTTGGCGGAACTAAAATCGCTTTTGATAGGTGAGGGCGATGAGTAAGCAGATGAAGCCAACAATACGATTTTCGGGATTTACCGATGATTGGGAAGAACTTGAATTAAGAGAGTGTTTTGATGAGCGGCAAGAGCGTTCAGCTGATGGTGAACTGATTTCAGTCACTATTAATGAAGGCATAAAACGATTTTCAGAGCTTGGCAGACATGACAATTCAAGTGCTGATAAATCACACTACAAAAAAGTTGAGATTGGTGACATTGCCTACAATTCAATGAGAATGTGGCAAGGTGCAAGTGGGTATTCTCCATATAGTGGAATATTAAGCCCTGCCTATACAGTTATCACTCCTAAAAGCGGTACTGATTCAAAGTACTTTGCATACTGTTTGAAAACATTGAAAATGATACATATATTTCAACTTAATTCTCAGGGAATTACTTCAGATACTTGGAATTTAAAGTATCCTGCATTTAGTGTAATAGAGACAGCGGTGCCTAAAGTTGATGAACAGAAACAAATAGCGTTACTTTTCACTCATCTTGACCACATTATTAACCTCCATCAACACAAATATGACAAGTTACTCACTGTAAAAAAATCCATGTTAGAAAAGATGTTTCCAAAAGATGGTGCCGATGTGCCTGAAATTCGCTTTAAGGGATTTTCAGGTGCGTGGGAAAAACATAAATTGGGTGATTTGGTCGAACGAGTTGTAAGAAAAAACTTAAATAACGAATGTAGCTTACCATTGACGATCTCAGCTCAGTATGGTTTGATTGACCAGATCACCTACTTCAATAATCGCATTGCAAGTAGAGATGTCAGCAATTATTACTTGGTTTTGAATGGCGAATTTGCTTATAATAAAAGCACATCGGATGGATTTCCGTTTGGTGCAGTGAAACGACTTGATTTATACGAAAAAGGCGTATTATCTACACTTTATATTGTTTTTAGTATAAAAAATTATAAGTCAGTAAACAGTGATTTTCTTTCTGTTTTTTTTGATACAGATAGATGGCATAAAGGTGTATCGGAGCGAGCTACCGAGGGTGCAAGAAACCATGGACTATTGAATATTTCTGCAGAAGATTTTTTCGATATAGATTTGTACTTACCTAAAGATGATGGGGAACAAGCAAAAATTGGAGCATATATGAAGCAATTGTATAGTCTCATTAATGTCCATCAGAAAGAACTTGATAAGCTCCAAAATATAAAAAAAGCCCTACTTGAAAAAATGTTTGCATAAGATTGGAGGTTGACTATGACATTCGATAACGAAGCTGGCTTTGAAGCGGCACTTATCAATTTGCTTACAGAAAAGTACGGATGGGAGCCGGAAATTCTGCGGTATAAAACAGAAGAAGATTTGATTCAAAACTGGAAGCAGATTCTTTTTGAGAATAATCGAGAGGTAGATCGCTTAAATGATGTTTCTCTAACAGATGGAGAGATGCAACAGGTTTTGGAACAAGTTACCCGTCTACGTACACCCCTTAAGCTGAATGGCTTTATCAATGGTAAAACTGTTGCCATCAAGCGAGATAACCCAGAAGATGAATTGCATTTTGGCAAGGAAGTTAGTCTAAAAATATATGATAGTAGAGAAATTGCCGCAGGGCAAAGCCGTTATCAGATTGCACAACAGCCTGTATTTAAGGCAAAAAGCTCTATTTTACAAAATCGCCGAGGCGATTTTGTTCTACTGATTAACGGAATGCCACTCATTCATTGTGAGCTCAAACGCAGCGGAGTGGATGTCAGCCAAGCCTGTAACCAGATTGAAAAGTATGCCCATGAAGGTGTTTTTACCGGGCTCTTTGCTCTTGTGCAGATTTTTATTGCAATGCAACCTGACGAGACTGTATATTTTTCAAACCCCGGTCCTGATGGAAGATTTAACAAAGATTTTTATTTTCATTGGGCAGATGCCAATAACGAGCCATTGAATCATTGGAAAGATATTGCTCAGTATCTTCTCTCAATCCCTATGGCACATCAACTGATTGGGTTTTATACAGTGGCAGATGATACAGACGGTGTTTTGAAAGTCATGCGTAGCTATCAGTATTTTGCAGCTTCCCGTATCACGAGCCGAGTGGCAATGCGGCATTGGGCAGATAAGGATCAGCTTGGAGGCTATATTTGGCATACTACTGGTTCCGGCAAAACTTTGACCAGTTTTAAATCTGCCCAGCTGATTGCGGATTCTAAGGATGCTGACAAGGTTGTATTTTTGATGGATCGTGTGGAGCTTGGCACACAATCTTTAATGGATTATCGTGGTTTTGCAGATGATGCTGATTCTGTACAGGCAACAGAGAATACAGATATTTTGGTTGGAAAGCTGAAAAGTGATAACCCTGCCAACACCTTAATTGTAACATCAATTCAAAAGATGAGTCGTGTGGAGGAGGACAACGGTTTCAATGCACATGACATTAGCATCATACAAGATAAAAGAATTGTTTTTATCATTGATGAAGCACATCGTGATGTGTTTGGGGATATGCTTCGCACGATTAAAAACACCTTTCCAAATGCCATGTTTTTTGGATTTACCGGCACACCAATACATGATGAAAATCAGAAGAAAATGAGCACGACTTCAGATATATTTGGCAATGAACTGCATCGATATAGTATTGCGGATGGAATCAGAGATAAGAATGTTTTAGGCTTTGACCCTTATATGGTTCCAACCTACAAAGACCGTGATTTGCGAAAAGCAGTAGCACTTGAAAAAGCGAAGGCTACAACAGAAGAAGAGGCTTTGTCTGATGAGAAAAAGAAGAAAATCTATTTACACTATATGAATCACACCTGTGTACCAATGGCAGGATATATCCAAGCTGATGGAAATTATTTGAAAGGCATTGAGGATTATTTGCCTTCTTCACAATATGAGCGTGAAGAACATCAATGTGCAGTCGTAGACGATATTTTAGATAACTGGATCACACTTAGTCACAACAGTAGATTTCATGCAATTTTTGCAACCAGTAGCATTCCGGAAGCAATTCAATACTACAAGATATTTAAATCAAAAAGTGCATTAAAAGTAACAGCTTTGTTCGATCCTACCATTGATAATAATGGCAGTGCAATTTTTAAAGAAGATGCAATAATAGAAATCATTGAGGACTATAATACACACTATGGCATGAAATTTCAGATGTCTACCTATTCTTTATTCAAAAAAGATATCTCCTATCGTTTGGCACATAAAGAACAATACAAAGCCATTGAGCATTCTACCGAACAGCAGATTGAGTTATTGATTGTTGTTGACCAAATGCTTACAGGCTTTGATTCCAAATGGATCAACACACTGTACTTGGATAAAGTTCAGATATATGAAAAGTTAATACAAGCATTTTCTCGTACAAATCGCCTGTACGGTCCGGAAAAACCCTTTGGAACAATTCGATATTATCGAAAGCCATATACGATGCAAAGAAATATTGACGAGGCATTTAAGCTTTATTCTGGTGATAAACCACTTGGACTATTTGCAGATAAATTGGAGCAAAATCTAAACAAAATGAATGAGCTTTTCGATGAAATAAATGCAATTTTCAGATCAGCAGGAATTGCAAATTTTCAGAAACTTCCTGCTGATCATTCTGAGCGTGGACAGTTTGCTAA
Organism: Hydrogenoanaerobacterium saccharovorans; assembly: GCF_003814745.1. Taxonomy (NCBI): domain Bacteria; kingdom Bacillati; phylum Bacillota; class Clostridia; order Eubacteriales; family Oscillospiraceae; genus Hydrogenoanaerobacterium; species Hydrogenoanaerobacterium saccharovorans. The sequence continues at coordinate 688,932 of NZ_RKRD01000001.1, forward strand.
ATTGTTTAAACAGTTTAACAATTTCCTTGAGGCAGCTAAAATCCAAGGCTTTGATTGGGAAAAGCTCTCTTACGATATCAAGACTGATTCCGGAAAAATTACCATCAACTTACACTTGGATGAAACAACATATTTAATTCTTGTACTTCGTTACAAAGAGCTGTTCTCAGGTGGTGGGGGTGGATTAAGTGGAGATGTTCCGTATGAAATCGACTCTTATCTCACAGAGATCAATACTGGCGTTATAGATGCAAATTACATGAACTCTCGTTTCAAAAAATATCTAAAAGCACTGCAAGATGGAACAGAAACGATTGCTGTTTTAGATGAGCTTCATAAATCATTTGCAACCTTGAACCAAGAGGAACAGAAATACGCCAATATTTTTTTGCATGACGTGCAGAGTGGAGACGTTCAGATTGACGAAGGAAAAACACTTCGCGATTATATCACAGAATATATGACAAGAGCTAAAAATGATCAAATACATATTTTTGCAGTGGCTATCGGTGTCGATGAATCTGCCCTCAGGAACTTTATGCAACTAAAGGTGACTGAATCGAGCATTAATGAATTTGGTAGATTCGACAAATTAAAGGCAACCATTAACAGGAGTATGGCAAAGGATTTTCTTGAAAGAACTGAGGGAAAAGGGATTAAACCTTTTCAGCTCAATATGAAAATAGACCAAATATTAAGAAAGTTTATTTTTGAAGGTGGATTTGATATTGCATAAATAGAGAGGAGTAATAGTATACATATGGCGAGTAAAACAAGAAAAGTTTCGTTTTACCGACTTTCTCTGGAAAAGAGCGTTTTTATAGAAGGAAGCCATACTGTTCAGAAAAGTCAGTTAACAAACAATGAAATCGAAGAAAAATTCAGAGAAATTTACGACGATAAAATGCAACAGCTTTCTAATGGCAATCATGCAAAAAACATAAATGTATCCAGTAGTCAATATGTAATTGAAGTTATGAACTTTGAGGAACATCGCGCCTTTATTAAAATAGGTCAACAAAATCCGTCTAATACGGTTGCTCTCCGTGATCGTGAAACATTAGAAACTTCTGATGTGCCCATGAGTGAGAGCCAGTTGTTGGAACTGTTTACATTTTGTTTAATTGACTTCCTAACAGGGATTGTCAGTTATATTGGTATCAATGGCGCTCCAAGAATTTCTGCTATTCGAAACCTTTTTGATCAAAACCTCTTGCAAGAGGAAAAAATTTCTACCTCTCTTGCAGCAATCATGACAAACGATATATTACAAATTCTCGTCCATAAAAATATTATCAGTAAAGTTTCTGTTTCAGTTGCTGTACCTGAAGATCAGATACTTAGCGATATTGGATTAAATGCAGAGAATTTTGACGCAATCCGCAATGTGAAAACTAAAATAGCAACTTATAAAATAGTTGGAAAGAGAAATAAGAACCTGTTTTCATCAAGCAATAAGCTTGCTGAACTCATCGGGGCAATTAAGTTAAAACATGGAGATAACTTAAAGGGGTTGTCTGCCAACGTTAAAGATGCAGACGAAAAATCTCAGTCATACGATCTGCTACAATATAACTTTACTAAAACAGTTGTTCTGGGACAAGATGACGAAGGATTACTTTCGTTGGATAACTTTAAAGATGCTCTTGTTCGAACATATGATCAATATAAGGAAGAATTGCTTAGATATAGCAGAATATAATTTCTGTGTTTGTGAGAGAGGTGATGGATATGACCAAATTAAAAAATTGGCTAAAATTAGGTATGGTTCTAATTTTGTCTGTTGGAATTTCTTTATCCCTCTTTCATTGTTCTTACTTTGATACTAAACAGATAGAATTATTGGCACCTGATTTCCATTATAATGCGATTTCAATGTCAGCAATAATTGGAGGATTTCTGTTTACAGGGATTAGTATTTTGATTTCCGCCATTGACAAAGAACGCATAAAACGGTTATGGAATAACAATTATCTGGATAATCTTTATCGTTCTGCGTTTATAGGGATGATATCAAATGTTATAACAATTATTTCTGCTTTCATCTTGCTTTTTATCGATTTTACTTATAATATAAAACAAATACTGATACAGGTAGAAATAGCCACACTAATTATTGGTATTATATTTTTTGCATGGTGTATTAAGCGTTTGATTTTTATAATCTCAAAGCTAAAAGATTAACTATTTGCTTTTTACTACGCACTTAAACTATATTTTAAGTACTTCGGGATATGCAATCGAGAAATTACATATTAACTCAATGAAATTATTATAAAAGATACCCATACATTGCAAATTTAGCTTTGTATGGGTATCTTTTTATCGTATTCAGTTTGCCTTGACCCTCGGTTCACAAGTTGTCTTTATGACTACTCACCTTTAGCCACCTGTTTTATTTTTTTATTCATATCGGGATAAGCCGCTGAAATTGCCGCACGTAACAGCAAAGTTTAAAAATTGTTTGTATTCACCTTGCCGACGGACTGCCTTTCTACAAGCGAAACATCTAACGTAATTTTTTCGGATGGAGCGTGGATTGGCAGGTTTTCGTATTGATCCCATCGGCCACCTGAAAAAAGACTATAGCTGCGGTATTTTGCCGCTGGATGGTGCGGACACGGCTTGGCGGATGGATTTCCGTACTACTGCAATGCAGAGGGGCTGAATGTATTTTTAAATGAGCTGAAGATGCGTTGCTTTCAACCCGCTGGTCGTTTTACAATTGCAGAAATTGATGGTGTTCGCCCTGACGAATTAAGCGACTCTATTGGGGAGGACGGTTATTTCTCCACAATATTTGATTTTAGCCATATACGCTTTAATCTAAGTGATCCGCAGTGGGCGCCTCAGGCGAGCAAAATGATGGAGGAAATTCGCCGCCGCGTTTTTGCAAAACAAGATGATGCTGAAGATAAAGGCTTTCTTTGCATTATTTTAGAAAATCACGATCAGCCGCGAATTGCAGACCGCCTAATACCGCAGCAACACATTGTTTTTTACAGCCTTTCGATGCTGGGGTGTTATACTTCTTATAAACACTGTTACAGAATGCAAAACGAACTTTTCACTTACGGCTTGCAGCTTAAGGTACTCGCACGACTCCCCAACATAATTTCGATGCCGCGTAAACTTGTACATTTAGATACCTCAAACGCGTTCGGGCAAGCTCGGTGGCGCGTATAGTTTTGCGCTCTAAGAGCAACATAATAATAGAGATAAGCTTATTCATTTTCACGCTGTATCAGTCACTTAATAAAAAAACTTGGCTTTATTATAAAATGATGACATACTGCTGTCAACGCTTGTATGCTACGCTTATCCTATCACAAATTAAAGGAGTGTTTTCAATGTCATTGAGCATGTATATCAGATTCAACGGCAACTGTCGTCAAGCGGTAGAATATTATGCAGAAGTTTTAGGCTGCCAAAAACCAAACATCCTAACGTTCGCACAATTCCATAATGAATCAGACTTTCATATGTCTGAGAAAGAAAAAAATTATATTATGCACACATGCTTAAGCATTAACGGGCAGGATGTCATGTTCTCTGATTGCCTGCCGGGAATGCCCGTTACTCTAGGTAATAATTTTAGCCTGGCATACAGCACAAAGAACAAGGAGGAAATAACTCACATATTTAACCGCCTAAAGGACGATGGCGGACAAGTAGGCATGGAGCTTCAAGAGACATTTTGGAGCGACTGGTACGGTTCTATAACTGATAAGTTCGGTATCGGCTGGCAATTTACTCACGACAGTGCTGAAGCGTTGTAAAAGAGAGCGGCTATTGTAAAAAGTTGATAGGATGAAGTTACCACACATCATTCTGAAAGGCATTTAAGTGCTGTTGAAAGCTACGTCATCTGGAAAGCAGTGTAGAGAAAACGCTCTTTGCAATATACCTTGCTATTGCACCGCAACCGGTTTTGATATTATTATCAGTGTTTTCAATTCGTGTTAGGCATAAAAAACTAGGCTAAGTCTTAGGTCAACTTAACACCTACACACTTGCCTAGTTAATTGTTAATTAAATTGGGTGCTTTATTTTTGCTGAAATATATTACTTCTTTGTACGCTTTTTATTGGCTTTAAGACAATATTTTTCTGTTCTGCAGCAGTTTGAAAAACTGTTACTGCAACATTTGCTTTTTCTTTTAACACTAAGTTTTCACATGCAGTTTTTGAATTAATTTGTTCTATAATATTTTTCAAATCATGCAAATTTAAAAGGTTTACAGCTATACTAAAAAAGCTCTTTCTACGTCCATCGTTATAGTTTTCAAGCAAGTGTTTTAGTATTTCAGATTTTTCTATTAATTCAGAATTGTATTGTTCTGTACCTAATATAGGATATAAGCGCTCTTTTTTCCACCGCCATGGACCCTTACATAATAATTATTTCGTCTTACCATTTTACAATCTGGGCATATTCTTGTTGTGCAATTTTAAGAGCTTCTTTCGATGTTGTGGCATTACAATACGCATTTTTAACGGCTTTGCCAATGATATTCATTAATTGACGTTCATCTAATGTGCACGGAAAAGCCTGATGTGCCCGATAGTGTTTCGATAGTGAAAATCCGCTTTTTACAAGCTCTAACCATGGGAAAGCATCAATTAATTCATAATTTTCGTAAGTTTGTTTGCATGCTGAAACACTGCCCAATAAAGTGGCAGCCGACGAAACGGGCTCGCTGCATACCCATTTTATAAAAGAAAGTGCAGCATCTGCTTTTTCGCTGTATTTAGAAACACCTAAAGTTCCTCCACCCAGTACGGGGTTGTTGCCCGGTACAAATGTACAGCCTATGTTGCCTATTATTTTTGATGAATGTTTTAATAAATCGGATGCATAGTTGCTGTAGAGAATCGCCATGGCGGCATTGCCTTGCGAGAATTCTGCGGCAGTATCTTTCCACCAATTATTATATTGCGGTTTAGAAAATGTTTTGAGTTCAATTAACTCATTCAACGATTGCTCTGCTTCAGGGGTATTTAAAAGTAAATTTCCGTTGTCATCAAAAAGGCTTTTGCAATGGCTGAAAAATCTAGCTAAAAACTCTGAACAAGCAACACCGGAACTACCTAAAGTAAGTGTCGCCCCATATTCAACAGGCGAAGCGGGATTGTATCGTTTAGTAAAAAACCGTGAAATTTTATTGAATTCATCAAATGTTGTAGGAGGGGCGAGCGGGCGCTTGTATTGTTCTTGAAACATACGCTTTAAAATTACACTGTCAAATAAATCAGTACGATAAAACAGTAACTGAATACTTGGTGTAGTGGGAAGTGCAAAGATTTTATTATTTACGATGGAATAAGATTGCAGTACTCCATCCAGATATCGATTGGAAAGAGAGTTAATGTTCGGGTCAATATCTTCAAGGGGGAATAATATTTGGTTGGCAAACCAAGATAGCCATGTAACATCAAGCCGAATCACATCATAAATCGGGTGATTGCCCAAGTTCGAAATAATATCATGCAGTTCTTCGTAAGAAAAAACAGCAATGTTTATGTTAGTACCTGTTGCAGCTGTATATAGGGGAGACAAATTTTGCATGATAGAAGCTTCGGGGCTGTCCAGAGTTAAAACATTAATGCTTTCGGGTGCAGGTTTAATCAGCAGGCACTTATCAAACCAATCGCGAAAGCCATAATTATTTAAAATTTTTGTGCAAGAAGATGTACTATCTTCTATTTGCAATAAAAGCTGACTTGCAGATTCTTTTCCCAAAAGGCGATAGTTTAATTCATATTTTTTAAAATCATTTTCAGGCATTGTAAACACAGGAGAAACTGTATACAAAGACAATTTTACGTCGCTGTAAAAATTTTTCCAAATATCTTTAACCGTTTCTGCAAACCCATAATTTGAAATGAAAATTGCATTTAACGGGGCAGCAGAATTAAATAATTGTAAAGTATTTTGGCTCTTACGCCGCATATCTGTTTGGATATGTGTAAAGCGGCAAGAGCCGTTTTTTTGTATACTTTCGCAAAATGCTTGGTAAATTTCAAGCTCATTAGAAAAAGTAAGATTCCCAGTTAATAGCGAAACCGAACTGTAATTTTTATTAAGCGCTTGAATTGCCAAATCATGCCCACATTTTTTATAATCAAAACCAATGTAGCAACAATCTGTATTTGGCTTGCGTTCTACGAATAATACAGTGTGTGGAGGAAAAACGTTTTCAAAATAGTATGTTGGAGCATCTGCCAGACATGATATTGTAGCAATGCCGGCAACTAAAGCAGATTTAATTTGCACGATCATGTCTTTTTCCAAGTTGGGGTTATCGTTGGTAATATACTGCAGCACAGAATAGCCATGGCTTTCGGCATGCGCTTTAAAGCTCATAAAAAAGTCGACATAAGGTTTAAATAAGATATTGGGCAGAATTACTGCCAGTATTTGAGAGCTGCCTTTTCTTAACAATTTTGCACGTTCATTAATTGTATAACCAAGTTCTAATGCGGTCTTTTCTACAAGCTGAATTTTTTTGCTGCTAACATTGCTTTTTCCGTTTAGCACGTTCGAAACAGTCCCCTGCGAAACACCGGCAAGTTTGGCAATATCTTTAATAGTTGGCATAAGACCTCCAAATTGAAACATTATAATTTTTTAAGTAAAGCCCTTTTAAAACACATAATACGATTTTAACTGCTTATTTTCTTATTGAAATTATAATAGTATTAAGATATAAATTCAATAGTTTTCCTATCTAGTTGTTGATATTAACAAAAACCAAACAACAAAACTGTTGCTTCTGCAAAAATTCAAATCAAATTATACAAAAAATATTGACACGTTTCAATTTTTAAATTACAATGAAGCAACAGAAAAGGAGTGTAGGACTTGAAACAAATTAAAAACGATAGATTACTACAAACAATACAAGACAAAAAAGTTTTAATAGCAGCACATCGAGGTACATGGGGCGGCAACATCATTCAAAATACAATCGGCGCTTATGAAACATCGCTATTAAGCGGAGCACATATTATCGAAGTAGACGTCGTTCAATCAACAGATGGTGATTTTTTTGCATTTCATACGGGACAAGAACCCGGGCTGTTGAGAATTGAAAAAAACTTAAAGGAAATGACGACTGCCGAAATAGAAGCATGCAAATTTACAAATTGTACGCAAGAGTTTGTTTCAGAAAAAATTAACCGATTGGATGATATTCTAGAACATTTTAAAAACCGCTGTCTTATTAATATCGACAGAAGCTGGTGGTTTTGGGAAGATACCATTAAACTTTTAAAACGCCACAATATGCCCGACCAAATTATTTTAAAAAGTGCACCCGAAAAAGAACTGCTGCAAGTGTTGCAGAATATTGGCGCAGAATTGATGTATATGCCGATTATACGCAGAGAAGGGCAGCTTGAGACGGCAAAAAATTATGCGGTTAATTTAATTGGCACAGAAATTATATTTAACACAGAAGAAAGCCCGCTTGTAACAAATAGCTTTATAGATAACTTACATAATGAGGGTTTACTGGCATGGGCAAATGCAATTACGCTGGATGATACGACCTATCTTTCTGCAGGACATGATGACAATACGTCTATATTACAAAATATGGACAAGGGTTGGGGGTGGATAATCGACAAAGGATTTGACATTATTCAAACAGACTGGCCTCTGCATTTAAGCCAATACATTAAGAACAACTATGGAAAGGGAGAAAAAATATGAAAAAATGTCTAGCTATTATTTTTGCTTCGGCACTGCTAATCAACTTAGTAACAGCATGCGGCAAGGGCAAACAAACCGGTTCGAGCGAAAGCAGCTCAGATAATAAGGGTAACAGTGTAGTTACCATCAACTATTATGGCCGCCCTGATGATAAAGGCGTAGAATCTACCATCGTCGCAAATTTTGAAAAACAAAATTCGGATGTAAAAGTAAATTATGTAGAATTACCTGACTCATCCGGTGACCGTTTGAAAACAATCAGCACGGTACTGCAATCGGGCGATGATTCGATAGATGTATTTGCAGGAGATGTTGTTTGGCCCCCAATTTTTGTGTCGGCAGGCTGGGTAATTCCTTTAGATGATTATTTGAAACCAGATGAACTAAATGGTTATTTAGCTGGCCCGTTAAGTGCATTCCAAATGCAGGGCAAAACTTATGGTCTCCCGTTTATGGCAGATACAGGCGCGCTGTACTATCGTTCTGATCTGCTTGAGAAGTATGGCAAAAGCGCCCCTAAAACATGGGATGAAATGCTGCAAACCGCAAGTGAAATTCTTAAAAAAGAAGGCAACAAAGACCTTCGCGGTTATAGCTCTTACTGGAAGCAAGCAGAAAGCCTTGCTTGTGTAGCCATTGAAATTTACTGGGCAAACGGCGGTAACATTGTAGATGAAAATGGAAAAAGCATTATTGATGAAAGCAAAATGACAGCAACTTTAGCTATGATGCAAAACATGATGAAAACAGAAAATATGACTGTTGATGGCATTGAAACCTTTGGTACTGCAGAATCTCGTGCTGTTGTCACTGCAGGTAACGCTATTTTTACACGTGATTGGTTAAGTGGATATGCGCCGTTTAATGATAAAGAGGCATCCGCTGCAGCAGGCAAAATGGAAATTGCAGCACTGCCCGGAAACGGTACTTTAGGCGGCTGGGGTGTTATGGTTTCTGAGTACTCCAAAAACAAAGATGCAGCGGTACGTTTTGCAAAATTCCGCGCAAGCTACGAAAGTCAGGTTCTTGCAAACGAAATTACCAGAATTGTACCAACGATTAAATCTATGTATGAAGATAAAGCTGTGCTTGAACTTACGCCATATCTGCCGAAGTTTATCCCTGTGTTGGAGCAAGCAAGGCCCAGACCGCAAAGCCCTTATTATGCAGAGCTTTCCGGCATTATGCAATTGGAAATTCACAGTGTAATCTCCGGGCTGACAACTCCTGAACAAAGCGCAGCAAACATCAAACAACAAATTGACGCTTTGCTTAATTAGCGGCTTTTGTTCTTGCAGCAGGTTTTATTCTGCTGCTAAATAATAGGAGGATGAACCATGGAACGCAAAAAAACAAGAATGGGGTATATGTTATTACTCCCCAGTATACTGCTAATCGCTGTTTTGATTTTGTATCCTACTATCAGAACGGTTATAGATAGCTTTTTTGAAATCAGAATTCAAACCGCAGCGCAGGGTGCCAAATTTGTTGGGTTTGAAAACTATATGAAAGCCTTTAAAGACCGACACTTCTGGGATACAACAATTTGGACTTTAGCGTTTACTATTGTATCTGTTGGTTTGGAGTTAATTATCGGAATGGGACTTGCGCTGCTTATGAAGAAGAAAATTCCGGGGCAAGGTGCCATTAGAACCGCAGTTTTGGTTCCGTGGGCAATCCCTACGATTGTTTCTGGCATTGTATGGACGCAGTTTTTCTCTCAGAACGGGTTAGTAAATTACATTAGTACAACACTTGGGCTATTAGATGCACCGTTTAGTTGGCTTGGTAAAGAAGCAACTGCAAAGCTAGCTGTTTTAATTGCGGATATTTGGAAGGCAACACCGTATATGTCATTGCTTTTATTGGCAGGGCTGGTAACAATTGCTCCCGAATACTACGAAGCAGCTGAAATTGATGGAGCAAGCAAAATAAAACAGTTCTTTCATATTACAATACCTCTCATTAAACCAACCATGATGGTAACCATTCTGTTTAGAATTATTTCTGCAACACGCGTTTACGATTTGATTGTTGCAATGACAAATGGCGGTCCGGCAGGGAAAACCGAAACAGTATCTATGTATGCGGTTAATACTTATTTTACTTACGGCAATATTGGTTATGGTGCAGCTATTTCTGTTATAATGCTTATTCTTTCGGTTGGTATCAGCATGTTCTTTACTGATAGCCTAAAATCTAGGGTGGGGTGATAATTCATGAAAAAAAATAAAAATGCTGTCGGCAAAATAATATATCCTTGTTTTTTAATAGGCTATTTGTTTGTCATGATTTATCCTCTGCTCTATATGCTATCTGCTTCTTTTATGACAAAAAAAGAGTTAAACTCTATTCCGCCAAAATTCTTCCCATCTGGGTTTAATTTGCAAAATTATATCGATGCCTTTCAAAGGCAGCCGTTATTGCGTTATATATTGAATAGTTTTATTACCACAATAATTGCTGTTTTGATATGTATTGCAGTTGGCTGTATGGCATCCTATGCATTGGCAAGAACCCAAATCCGTTTTAAAAAGACATTTCTAATCATGGTTTTGGCAATTTCATTGCTGCCAACCATCACCCTAATTAACCCCATTTTTAAAATGTACAGCGAATTGGGGCTATTAAATACACACTTTGGGTTAGCGCTAATTGTATCTGTTTTAGATTTGCCAATGACAATTTGGTTTCTTACAGCAATGTTCAAAAATGTACAACCTTCTATTGAAGAAAGCGCACAGCTTGATGGTGCGAACATGTTCCAAATATTTGTACGCATTCTTTTACCATTGATGAAGGCAGGTATTTTCTCAATCAGCATATTAGTATTTATTGGTGCTTGGAATAGATTCTTGCTGTCGCAGGTGCTAAACCAATTTGAAAATTACAGAACGGTTGTTGTGGGCTTAACGTTATATCAAACAACCCATACTATACCGTTTGGTACGGTTGCTGCTGCGGGTATCATTACTATTTTACCGCTTATGGTCATGGTTCTCATCTTCCAGAAAAATATCTTAGGAGGCATTATGGAAGGCGGTGTAAAAGAATAAAAACCGTTTCACAAATTCGAGATAGCTAGAAAGCTTTATTTATGTATTATTCATAAAATTGTAAAAATGAAATATAGTATAGAGACGCTAAAGACGCAGCCCCTCTTCTTGATAAGAAGAGGGGCTGCGTTATAAAAAAATAGAAAATATTATATAACGAGAAGGAGAACCGAGTGGAAACGATTGAAAAATTATGGAATCTTACAGAACTGTCGATTGTTTCAAGTGCCGTCAGGGTACTTTTTTCGATGTTGGCAGGGATTGTAATTGGTTGGGAACGAGGCAGAAAGGGAAGACCTGCCGGAATAAAAACGCATTCATTAGTGTGTATGGCATCGGCACTTGTAATGATGACAGGGCAATTTATTTTTAATGAATTTGGAGGCTCTAATGATGTTGCACGCTTGGGCGCACAAGTAATTAGCGGAATTGGATTTTTAGGTGCAGGAACTATTATTTTAACCGGCAACAACAAAGTAAAAGGGTTAACTACAGCCGCCAGTATTTGGTGCTCGGCTTGTATTGGGTTGGCAATCGGTATAGGTTATGTTTCTGGTGCTTTATTAATGCTGTTTGGCGTACTGTTTATATTTATTGTTATAAGCAGAGTAGAAGAACTTGTTAACAGGCATTCAAAAGTAATGGATATATATTTTGAAACAAATGAATTGCACTGCATAGGGGAGATTATAAAGACTGTAAAAAAGCAGGGCTGTAAAATTAACGATGTTCAGGTTGCACGGCAAGATAAGGGATATAAGAAAAAAATTGAGCGCGGAGTATCTGTATTATTGAATTTATATTTAAAAAATTCAAGTCAGCGTAATTCGATCCTTCTATTTCTAAGTGAAAATCCCAGCGTAGAAATGGTGGAAGAGGTTTAACGCTTTTAATTATAAATATTTCTTCTTCGCTGAACGAAAACTCTTTTAATACGATCCGTCCTTTCCCCACCTAGTAAAATTAGGCACGAATATCGTCATCTGTTCGAATTCTTGTAACCTTGTGCCGTACATAGATAGTTCTGACATTATATCTTTAATTCTGGAAATAAAAATAGGCTAAGTCTGTAGGTTATAAGTTGACCTAAGGTTTAGTCTATTTCCATTTACATATAATTTGTAAAGTGTAACTCTATAAGTTTATAGCTATCTATATTTTAAAGCTCAACTTTTTGTCGTTGCTATTATCGTTTTCGCGTGCCTTGAGTGGTCAAAAAGACCGGTACCCCCTTGGAGAAAGCCCTGCTTACTGCATCCTCCTTTGTCAAAAAAACCTTTATATACTTAGTCTAAAACCTGCTTTTTCAATTGAGCATAAATTAATTCTGCAAACTGCCCGTATTTTTTTACTTCTTTCAGGTAAAATCGCTTTAATGCTTCTTTCTGTGAAAATAATGGTATTCCCATCCCTAATAACACAGGTGCAATCTGTATTATCATATTATCTATCATATCATTATCTAATAAAGGAGCAACTAATGTGTTTCCTCCAATAATCCAAATGTTTTTATCCTTTTCTATTTGTTTAACAAACTCTACAATATCACAATTAATAGGAATAAACCCCTTAATGGGTAAGCTTTCAGCATGTGTAAAAACATAGTTTTTCGTAGACGGATAAAAACTATCTATATTCTGCATATTTTGAATTTCATTAAACGTCCTTTTACCCATGATAGTAATATCCATACTTTTATAGAAACTTTCATAATCGGTTTCTTCTATTGTTCCAGCCTGATAAAGCCAGTCCAAATTATGGTTTTTATCAGCAAGATAGCCATCCATAGTTATGCAGCCATAAAAAAACACACTCATTTTAAACCCTTTCTAATACGTGCACATAGTAATCATATTAAATTACAAATCAAAGTAAATACAGTTAGCATTTTTACTTTATTTGCAAAATGATCATTTACTATATACATCAATTATGAGTATTTGATAAACTCCTGTTTGTTTATGTTTCTATAATCATTTTATCTTCCAATTATGAGGAATTCAAGCATGAATTCTAAAATTCTTTGTCACTTATGAAAACGGCAAAGAACAAGCCGAAATTCACACTTTTTTGCCTGTTTTTAAGCCTCAAAATTGCTCCAAAACCACAACATCTTTTGTTTAGCCCTTGCTTTTTTACACTGACCATATTTCGCCATCCTTTTGCGCTTTAAACATAGATGTATTTTCCTATAAACCGTCAATGTCAACAATAACTTTGAGGTATGCATGCAGAATGTATTTCTAAATTTCTGCAAAACCTGAAATTGATTGATTTATATAAATCTGTGTATAATTTATTGACGAAACCTACTTTAATATATATACTGTGTCGTAGGAGGTGTTGAAATGAAAGAATGTTTACATTATAGGAACAATGAAAATAACGAACATTGTATTTCTGTTTTCTATAAATAGATTTCTATCAATGGATAACTATATATCATAAACAATATATAGTGGTAGAAATTATTTTATCCCAATACAGAAAGGATTTTATATTATGAATAATAATGTAGTTGTTAGATTAGATTCTTCAAAAGTAAGCAGAGCAGTAGGCAATTATTCTCACGTAACAAAAATAGAGCCCAATGCAACATTTTACACATTTTCTGGTCAAATTGGAGCAGATTTAGATGGAAATCTTCCTGAAGAATTCAATCAACAAGTAGATAATACATTTTTAAATATATCAAACCTATTAAAGAGTATCGGTTTAACACCGGATAATGTTATTAAGGTTAATATATGGTCGACAGAAGAAATTGACTGGGATTACTTTGATAAAGTATATAATGGCTTTTTTGGTAAGCCTTCCCCTTCAATGACTGTCGCTTATGTAACTGCATTAGGGTTAGAAGAGATAAAATTAGAAATTGAAATATGGGCAGCAAAATAATTTTATCCTATACTCGTATATAGAAATATTTTATTATTAAAAAATGTCCTCAATGTTTTAAAAAACGTTGAGGACATTTTTCATGCCTATAAAATAGATCAATATGCAGTCAACATATTTATAATAACTATTTCTTGATTTATTCATCACTAATATTTACATGAAGAACACTTCTTGGTGTGTGGGGAGGATTCCGAAATCGTGCAGTCAGTATCATAAGTTCTATTTTCATGATGGGGGCTTCCATTACCATATCAGGCTTATTGCCGCAAAGCTCATTTGTGATTTTTGCTTAGTGTAGCTTGCTTATGGGGTTTTCTGCCCCTTTCTATGCAGGGGTGCAGACTGCATTAATTCAAAGTAAAATTTCATCCGAATTTCTAGGACGTATATTTGGACTGCTTAGTAGTCTGAATTCCTTTGCTATGCCGCTTGGACTAATCCTATCCGGTGTTTTTGCTGACAAGATAGGGATTCAGCATTGGTTTACCATTACCGGCATTCTTATATGCCTTATAGGTGCATTAGCCATGACGATATCATCCATTCGGAAAATTGATCAATAAAAAGGAGAAATTATAATGCTTAATAACAAGAAAGTTGAATATATCTTAGAAAAAATCACCCATTCTCTTATTGGAGTAACGGGAGTTGATGCAATTGTCTTAGGAGGTTCTCGTGCAACAGAAACCTCTGGAAAGGATTCCGATATTGATATCGGAATATATTATGATTCTTTCACCTTTGATTTTATAACCTTTCGACAAAAAGCTATTTTGCTTGATGATGAACATCGCCAAGATGCTATAACACGTCCCGGAGATTGGGGCACATGGATCAATGGAGGCGGCTGGCTGAAAATAGATGACATGGCAGTAGATATTCTTTTTCGAGAGACCAAAAATGTTATTGCCGTTATTGAAGATTGTGTGGAAGGAAACATCACAATTGACTATCAATGAGGTCATCCATTTGGCTTTGTCAACTCTATCTATATGGGCGAGGTCGTATACTGTAAAATATTGAACAGCAATAATCAGTTGATTCAGAAACAAAAAAATAGCCTAAAATCCTTTCCGCCAATTTATCAAAAGGCAGCAATCGTAAAGTTTATGTGGGAGTGTGAATTTTCTCTGCTTTGCGGAAAAAAATCCATTCAAAAAGGAGACGTTCTCTACGCCGCCGGTTCGCTATTTCGTTGCTGGATTAGTTTACTGCAAGTTTTGTATGCCATAAATGAGTTATATATGCTAAATGAAAAAGGTTGCCTGCAAAGACTTCAGCAACAAAAAGATGCATACATTCCAAAAGGGTTTGCACAGGATGTAGAAGCTGCACTGTATAACCTCACTCAAGAAAGTATTGCTTCAAGCTTTGATAAAGTTCAGCAACAATATGACTTGCTCAATCACTATATACAGGCCAATACTCTGTCATAACATACACAGAGTCTGGTCTAACCATTAATAAATTAAAGAAAGGAAACGGAAAATTGTAAAATCTTCTGTTGTATATGAGGAACTGTTATGTTTACATCAAAAAGTACAGTTTATTTTATATAGTTTTTCCTTTGTATAATCGTAGGGCATTCCTGCGAACAAAACACTGTGATTGTATTGAAAGGAGAAAAATATGTTATTGCTTACTCAAGAAAAAAATATTTTTATAGGGTACTCCAAGAAAAACCTGTTTTAGATTGATTGTCAATAATTGTAGAATTAGATTTTAATTTAATCCTTGATATTTCTTTTTTTACACTTTCCTTAAGAATAGTCACTACAATAGCTTCAACTGTTGGCGCTAAGAAACATGCCATAATATATTCCTCATTTAAATAAAAATATAAAATTAGTAATCAGCAGATTCTCGATATCATTTGGTTTTCTAGCATAGTTAGTATTCGTTCTCCTCCGAGCGATGTTCTAAGACAGACCTTGCTGTATGACTTGTCGAATTTTCCAATTATTCGAGAGTTATGACAATTGTCTAATGTATTAATCATATTAAGAATGTTTGTACCAAAGCCTTTTTCAACAACAAGTATCATCCTGCCTTCGCTGGCAAAGTATAAAGGGTCTGTCCCTAAAAGTTCATGAACAGATTTTACAGCTGATCTTATTTGTAATTTTTCTTCTTCGATTATTGCTCCAATATTGTGACTTTCAGATATTTCACAAAGTGCATTTGCAACACCTCCACGTGTAGGGTCTCGCATAAGCTTAACATATTTGATGCTATCACCAAGTTCATAAATAATTTCTGAAAGCGGGTTGCAGTCGCTTTTAAAATCTCCTTGTAACCTAAGGTCATTTCTTTCAAGTAAAATAGTAGTTCCATGTTCTCCTATGGTGCCTGTAAGTATAATTTCATCACCTGAAGTAATGTGCCTTGGATTGAAGAACTCATGTACTCTTCCTATACCAGAGGTATTGATATATACACCGTCCACTAATCCCTTTTCTACAACCTTTGTATCCCCAGCTACAATTTTTGCTCCTACCTTTTTACATATATCACTCATGGATTTCGCAATCATATCCAGTTTTTCGATTTCAAACCCTTCCTCAATAACAAAACCCGCACTCAGATATAGGGGAACTGCTCCAGCTGCTGCCAAATCGTTGACTGTCCCACATACGGCAAGTTTTCCAATATCTCCGCCTGGAAAAAAGATTGGCTTTACAACAAAGCTATCTGTAGTATAAGCAAGCCGTCCTGCTTCCATTTGAAAAATAGCAGAATCTTGATATCCAGTAAGAATTTCATTGTCAAAATGCTTATAAAAAATATTTCTAATCAGCTTATTTGTCTGTAGACCTCCATCACCGTGTCGAAGTGTAATTCGTTTATCCAAGGCTATAACCTCCATATCTATAATACGATGCACATGCTCCCTCTGATGAAATCATACATGGACCTATTGGATGTTCAGGAGTACATTTACATGCGAAATTCACACACATATCGGGAGTTTTCTCTCCAATAAGTACTTTCCCACATTCACATTCTTTAGGAAAAAGATTAGAACTTGATTGCATTTTAATGCCAAATTTTATCAAAGCATCGTACTCTTTATAGTTTCTGTTTAATATTAGACTGGAATCTTTTATCATTCCTATGCCTCTCCAATTTACGTCAGATATCTCAAACACTTCATTTATAAGATCAAGTGCGAGCCTATTTCCTGTGTCACATACACATCTCTTATATGTATTCATGAATTGAACAGGAATTTCTCCTGTAATTTGCCTACATAAAATACTAATAGATGCAATAATGTCCATTGCCTCAAACCCACATATGACTGCAGGTATATTGTAATCTGTGGTTATCGGTAAAAAAGGGGCTGTGCCGGTTATGGCTGCAACATGACCGGGACAAAGCATACCATCAACATTAACGTTGTCTTTTCCAAGTATAAATCTAATTACTGGCTTCATTTGCTTTATCGATGTTAGTAAAAACAAATTATTTATTCTTTCTTTGCGAGTCATTTTAATAAGGGCAGCATACAAAGGTGCTGTCGTTTCAAACCCAACTGCTGCAAATACAATATTTTCATTTTTACGTTTTTTTGCTATATCAAGTACATTTTCCGGAGAATAAACTGTTATTACTTTTTTACCAAAAGCCAGCTGTTCTTCCAAGCTGCCATACGAGCCGCGAACTCTCAATAGATCTCCAAATGTAGCTACAACAACATCTTCATATTCTAAAAGCTTTATTAATGTGTCAATATAGCCAGGCTCAGTTACGCAAACTGGGCAACCGGGTCCTGAAACAAGGTGAATTTTTGGAGAAAGAAGTTTTCTAATTCCAAATCTGGCTATTTGATATGTGTGTGTGCCGCAAATTTCCATAATACGAATATCGTTTGTGATAGATTTATTAATTTGTGCAACAGCTTTACCAATTAATATTTTATCTTCTTGCGTCATGGTATATCCCTCAGCATATTTTGAAGAGTGTCTCTAAGAAAATTATAATACTCATCATCAATTTTATTAATTGCAAATCCTGCATGCACCATAACTTTATCTCCAACCCTTGGATTATCAATTAGCAAAATGTTGACTTCTTTATGAACTCCCATTATATCTACCTCAGCATGAGAACTATCAATGTTGATTACTTTTGCTGGAACCGCAAGACACATAATGATTCTCCTTTAAAATAGAACCGGCAGCCACCGCCTGTCCAAAAGATATTCCACCGTCATTCGAAGGTGTCAACCGATTATAATAAACATTAAACTTTAAATTTCTAAGTTTAGAAGCGAGTCGTTCTAGTAAATATATATTTTCAAAAACTCCACCACTTAGTACAATATCCTTTATTTCTGTTTTTTCACGGATTTTACATACACATTCAGCGGTAGATTCAATCAAAGTGTTATGAAACTTTGTTGATATAATGGACTTTTGTTCTTGTTTTCTTATATCTCTTAAAATTTCATTTAAAATATGTTCATACCCTAGTACAAAACCATCTTCGGTATTAATAATAGAATATTTATAAAAATCATAAATTTCTTTATCAACAATACTTTCTAATTCAATTGCAGCTTGCGCATCATAAGTGATTTGTGTTTCAAAACCACATAGAGCCGCAACACAGTCAAAAAATCTCCCCATGCTGGACGATTTAAAACACTTAATTTTATTCTTAATTGCAGACTTAACCATTTCTATTGCTAATAAATTAATTTGTGGTAAAAATTCTTGTGGATCAATATCAAGAGCTAACAGATAGGATAATGCACACCTCCATGGTTCCCTTACTACACTATCGCCTCCTTGAAGGGTTACATATTTTAGATGACCCACTCTTTTAAATCCAGAAAAAGAGCCAACAAAAAACTCTCCACCCCAAATCGCATCATCTGTACCCAGCCCCGTTCCGTCGTATATAACACCTATCGCCTTATTTGACAATTTGTTTTCAGCCATACAGCCAGCCATATGTGCATGATGATGCTGAATTGCAATTTTTTTACCAACTTGTTCTTTTGCATAGCGTGTAGAAAGATAATCCGCATTAAGATCATACGCATAAATGTCTGGACAGTAACGAAACAAACTTTCAAAATGCTTAATTTGCTTATTAAAAACTTTATAAGTTTGATATTCATTTAGGTTTCCTATGTATTGACTTACTGTGGCATAGCCATTTTCAGTAATACATAAAGAGCATTTTTGCTCAGCTCCAACTGCCAAAACCCTACTTTTAGCTTCTATTGGTATTATCAAAGGAGCGTAACCACGTCCACACCGAACAAGTATCTCGTAGCCATCTGCAACTTTTACAACTGCATCATCCACTGGTACAATAATTTCACGATTGTGTACTAAAAAATAATCTGCAACATGACTAAGAGAACTTACGGCAACGTCATCTTGATAACAAATTGGAGAACCGCTGATATTACCACTAGTCATAACAAGATAGTTTGTTTCATCGGAAAAAAGGAGAAACTGAAGTGGGGCATAGGGAAGCATAATTCCAAGCCTTTTTTGATTTGGTGCAATATCTTGAGGTAAATACTCTGGTGATTTTTTTTGGAGCAATAAGATTGGCTTTTTACTTCCTGTTAAAATTTCTTTTTCTTGTTTTGATACTTCACAAATCTTATTAATTGATTCTATATTACGAGCCATTACTGCCAATGGTTTATGCGGTCTATGTTTTAGCCTTCTAAGTCTTTGCACAGCAGTCAAATCTTTTGCATTGCAACATAGGTGATATCCTCCAATTCCTTTCACCGCAAGAATTTTACCTCGACAAATCAACTGCCTGGCAAGCTTTACACAATCAGATGAATCTACTGTATTTCCATGGGCATCCAACAGTTTCAGCACTGGCCCGCAATCAGAGCAGCAATTTGTTTGAGCATGAAATCGTCTATTTCTCGGGGTACAATATTCACTTATACATTGTGAGCACATTTTAAATTCAGACATAGAAGTAGTTTCTCTGTCATACGGCAGGCTACTTATAATAGAATATCTTGGTCCACAATTTGTGCAGCTTATAAAAGGATATTGAAATCGATTGTTGCCTAACGTATTAAATTCTTTTATACAACTTTTGCATACTGCTATATCAGCTGGCAAGAAATTTGCTGTATTTTCCTCAGCATCACTAGTTTTTATTGAAAAATCGGTGTATCCAAAAAGTTGTTGAGATTTTATTTGAAAGTCTGTAATAGTAGCATTACTTGGATATTCATTTTGCAGAATATGAATAAATTCTTTGATACTATCTTCTTTTCCCTCAACATCTACTATAACTCTTGAACCCCCATTTTCCACCCATCCATTAAGGTGCAAACGATTTGCAACTCTAAATACAAAAGGTCGAAATCCAACTCCCTGAACAATTCCAGTTAGAGTAATAATATATCTATTTACATCACTCACAACCATCACCGTCTATACTTTTTATAACTGCTGTAAGTTTTGCATATGGCTTACGTTCAACGTTTATTACTGTCCAGTCGCCGAACATCTCGCTGTCCCTATCTTTTAAATGAGATAAAAGATGTGGTCCATCAATATGGCTGCCTTCGTCAACTTCTATATTTATTTCATTTATTTTAACAATTGAATTTTGCTTACAAAGAGTAACAATAGATTGATATATTTTCTCTATCAAATGTGTATCATGCACGTTCCATTTCCTCCTTTATATTTAATATAGTGTTTAATACGGATTCACAAATTTGCACATAGCATTTTTGCAAAGGATCACTAAATTCAAAGCCAAATCCTATTTCGGCTGCTTCAATGCCAATAAAGTAACCTTCTATTTCCGGATAATGCAATTCAATTAAGTCTAACAGGCTGAATTCATGTTGTGTTCGTAGTTTTCTACGGTTTTTTAATGCGTCAACAAGACACATTATCTCAATACATCCGGGGTCTTTTCCTTGAGTCATAGCGTCTATTATAATTAAAAAATCATCTGGCTTAATTTCATCAAAACAGCATTGAAAGTCTGTTTCTCCAACTATTGAATTAATATTATGTGTATGAAGGTTATCCTCAATTGTTTCGACAACCTTTGAGCCAATTCCATCATCACGCATAATTACGCTTCCAATGCCTATTACAACGATTCGTTTCATCATGGCACCACCTGCATTGTTTTGATTAAATTGCCATTTGAGTAAACATGAGTAGCGCAAGAAATACATGGATCAAATGAGCGTATGGTTCTTCCTATCTCCACTGGATTATCATAATCTTTTATTATTGTGCCAATCAATGCTTTTTCACCCGGCCCCGGTAAATTATCTTCGCTTCTTGTTGAAAGATTCCATGCAGACGGTGTAATAATTTGATAAAGGGATATGACACTATCTTCTATTTTAATCCAATGACCTAAAGCACCCCGTGTAGTATCAATCAAACCTGCACCTTGAGCATTTTGTGGGGCTTTATATTCTTTTTGGACAGAAACACCGGGAATAAGATTACTAAGCAGTGTAAACATAATATCTGCTATTTTTTTTGCTTCCAAAACTCTTGCCAAAGTTCTATCCATAGTAGATATTCCGTTTCTATAATCACCAGATAGCCACATTCTTGCTAACGGGCCAACCTCATAAGGAAGCTCTCTATACCTTGGTGCTTTTACCCATGAGTAAGCATCGTCCTTTTTCATGCTTGGTTCAGCAATTGTTTGATAGGGAGTATATGTATCAGAATTTGCTACGTACCATGATGAATAAATATTTTCAGTAATTTCTGTTGGATCAAGTTTCATAATTTTGCCGTCACTGTATGCTGAAGGATTAACAAAAAGGGTTCCCAACTTTTCATATCCGTTAAAGCAACCATAACTTAAAAGATTTCCATAACCTCGTCCAATTTTGAAGTACTCTTTATAGTATCCAGCGATTGTATAAGCATCTGGTATCATTTTTTTACAGATAAAATCTCTAATATTATTTAGGAGAAAACACAGTTGCTTTATTTTTTCTGGTGTTGCTTGTGTAGTAATTCCACCAATAAAAACTCCGTGATTATGTGGAGCTTTTCCGCCTAAAATTGCCAGCATTTCATGTGCATTTCTGCTGTATTTGAGAGAATCAAAATAATGCTGTACAATCAAATCGTTTTTTTGTTTTGGCAACCTAAAATCATTATGGTCCGTTTCAAAAAGTGTGTTTCCTTCAGGTAACCTTATAAAATCGGGGGCCGTATACTGATAAAAGTGCCTAATGTGATTTTGAAGGAACTCACACCCATGAATTATATCTCTCAAATATCTACCTTGCTGAGAAGGAATAATGCCCATAGCATTTTCTAAGGCCAGTGTAGATGCGATAGAATGAGCGGTTGAACAAATTCCACATATTCGCTGTGTAAAATATACCGCATCGAAAGGACTTCTTCCTTCAAGCATTTTTTCAAATCCTCTGAAAAGCAAACCTTCTGTTTTCGCGTCTATTATGGTGTTTTTATCAATCATTGCGTCTATTTCCATAAACCCGCTGATTCGGGTAACCGGACTAATTTTAATTCTCTGCATTGTTTTTCGCCTCCCTTAAGTAGTGTTGTAGCTGATAAATGGCTCCATTTTATCGGGAAAGCCAAACATGGCACAACCAATACAAGGGCTATCGTCGCCAATGGGCCAGTTTACACCTTCGTTCCATTTTCTAACTGGGCAATCAACTCTTGTAACTGGTCCTCTACATCCAAGCTTAAACATACAGGTTTTTTCGCCAAGCTTTGATGCAAATATACCTTTATCAAAATATTTTCTACGGGGACATATATCATGAATTAATGTGCTGTAAAACATAACTGGTCTTTGTCTATTATCCAGTTCGGGTTCTCCAAAAAGCATAATATAAGCCAGTGTTCCCATAAACCAGTCTGGATGGCATGGGCAACCTGGCAGCTTTATAACCTTTCTGTCAAGTAAATTCTGAATGCCAACGCATTGGGCTGGATTTGGTCTTGCAGCCGAAATTCCTCCATCAGAAGCGCATGTACCCACGGCAATGACGTGTGCAGCTTTTTCACCAAATTTTTTAATTGCTTCATATGCGGTTACAGGCTGGCCTCTACATCTTCCAATAACATTGTACAAACCGTTATCCTTTGTTGAAACAGCTCCCTCAACAGCTAATATGTAATCGTCATCGATAACACTAAACAGTTTTTCCATGGCGGCTTCACCCTCTGAAACCATCAGACTGTTGTCGTAAATGAAATTAACCATTTGAGTTGCAAGACTTTTAAAATCTGGATTTGCTCCGTCCAGAAGAGAGATGATATTTCCTGAACATCCGGTAAGTTCAAGCCATATTAAATTTCTTTTCTTTATTCTTTTTTGTTTAACACCGTCTATTACCTTATTAACAAGCACTGAAGTCGTCTCTAACCTAGTGTTAAAATTAGGACAATTGCTATTAACCTGATTCATTCTACCATCTTCCCAACCACCTTTAATTTGCTTAAAATCGGTTGACCTGCGTGGCATGAAGCGAACTGACTAGTTACATCAGTACCTGCCACAAGTCCGAAATGTGTTGCTCCTCCCCAAGCTGCATTATTCGTTACATCATACACTATACCATTTACCGCTACATACGCTGGGTTACCATTCCTCCCATTATATTTTGATAGCTCAGCTTCCGTAAATGTTCTTATTGTATCTATCTGAGGACTATTAGTGTTTTCACTATTCTGTAAACCTTGCACCAACATACAAAGATTGGATATATTTTTACGCAATTGGTTTAAAAGTTTATTTTTAACACAAGAGTTTGTGGTTGTATATAAACAGTCAATAATGTTGTTTATTTCGTTTAAATTATTGTTTATTAAATTTATCATAATCTTACTATTCATCATGCAAAAATCTCCTTATATATCTATTAAATATAATTACATTATATTCTATATAAATTCAAATGTGTTTATATGGGTTTACTTGAAAATACTCTTAAATCAGTAAACCAGTAAACGATTTTTGTTACTGTCATCATAATTGATAAATAAAAAGGTTAAGTTTTAAATCTTTTAAAGACCTAAAACTTAACCTTTTCTTTTTGATATTATTCATTTACTTACACGATATTTATATGGTTTGAAGACACGTTATTGAATCTTTTTCTAATATTAAAGTTTTAATATGCATTCTTTCAAAAGAAAAAACACTTGAAATTTTAGATTTTTTACCCATGTCATCTATATTTTCACCATTATTTGAGGCTCAAAAACGGCACTTTTTTACCCATTTTCAAGCCTCAAGATTGCTCCAAAACCACAATATATTGTGATAAAAGTCTACTTTTCGCCCTCTGAACCACATTTCGTCATCATTATTATCGCTTCCACGTGCGTCGTTCTTGGGAACATATCCACAGGCTGTGCCTTTATGGTTTGGTAGCCTAGTGTTTGCAGTACCGCAAGGTCGCGTGCAAGGGTGGCACTGTTGCATGAAACCATTACAATACGTTGCGGGTTCATATCAGCTACCGTTTGCAGTACCTCGGGTTCACAGCCCTTACGCGGAGGGTCAAGTATTACAACATTTGGTGTGAGACCTTGCTGCTTTAACATAGCTGCGGCACCTTTTGCATCATCGCAAATGAAGCGGGTATTGGTGATACCATTGTTTATTGCATTTTGTTTTGCGTTTTCTATTGCAGCCGGGATTATTTCAACACCGATGAGTTCATGCACCTTGTGTGCCATAGAAAGCCCGATAGTGCCCGCACCGCAGTAGAGGTCGAGCAGCAGCTCATTTCCTGTAAGCTCTGCAAAGTCTGCGGCAATGTGGTAAAGTTGTTCGGCACCTTCTCGATTTACCTGATAAAATGATAGGGGAGAGAGCTCAATTTTTACACCGCACAAAATATCGGTAATGTGGTCTTTGCCCCACAGTGTTTTACATGTTTTGCCCAGAATCACATTAGTCTTTGCTTTATTGATGTTGAGAACAATCGATTTTACCGATGGACAATTGGCAATTAATTGTTTAATAAGCAAATCGCTGTGAGGTATTTCGTCACCGTTTATTACAAGGCAAACCATCGTTTCATCGGTTGCCTGTGCATCACGAATGTATACGTGTCGCAGTAAACCGTCATGTTTTTCCTCATTGTAGGTAGAAATATGCTGCTCTTTGCAGAAATCTTGCACAGTTTGCAAAATTAGCTTGAAATGTGGCGGATTGAGCTTGCAATCAGTGCATTGAATGACACGGTGGCTGCGTTTGCCAAACATGCCAAGGCACACACCTTGCCCATCATCTCGGATAGGGCACTGCGTCTTGTTGCGGTATCTGTCTTGTTGCGGTGAGCCGATAATGGGCAAAACGGGTGCAGTAATACCCCCGATGCGCCTCAGATGCTGCGTTACCCAGTTTTGCTTTATAGCGAGCTCTGCTTGATAGGAAATATGCCGCAGCGAACAACCTCCGCATTGGCGGTATACGCTACAATCCATTTCAATACGGTCGGGCGAGGGCTCAAGCATTTCTTCGATAATACCATATCCAAAATGCTTTTGCAGCTTTACAAGGCGAACACGGAGTTTATCTCCAACAGCAGTACCGGGGACAAATATTGTAAAACCATCTACTTTGCCAACGCCGTTTCCTTCATCCGTAATATCAACGATTTCTATTTTAACGATTTCATTCTTTAATAACATGTTGTTTTCCTTCCAAATTGTTTAGATAATGGTATTTTAACACATAGTAAATCAGAATACCATTAGTAAAAAAATTACGCCGAATTCTTTACGATTTAGCAAAGAATTCGGCGTGTTTTGCAGTTGCCTGTAAGTACGAAAAATCTATTTATTTTCTTTGTCCCATACCATCTGTTCGTAATCAAGCGGCTTAAAGCCATAGCGTTCATACAAGCGGCGGGCTCCGTTGTTGCAGTGGCAGACCTCAAGACGAATACGTGATACGTCCTTGTATTCATCCATCATCCAGTCCATAAATCGGCTACCGATTTGCTTGCCGCGAAAATCGGGAACAATATACAACTCTTCCAGCCATACCACCATTCCGCCGCTTTCGTTGCTCCAAGTAAAGCTGAACAACGCAAAGCCGGCAGTTTTGCCGTTTTCCTCAATAATAAATGCTTTTGCATAAGGTGAACCTTTCACGCATTCATCAAAAGTACGGTTTATGTGATTGAGGTTTGCGGCGTGTAAGGTAGCTTCGCCGGAGTAAAACTTTTTTGCAAGTTGGATATAGAGTTCACGATCGGATGAAGTAATGCTTCTGACTGTCATTTTGTAATAGTCCTCCATTAATTTGCTGATACTTGTGTATTATTCGTGACGCAGTGCCTCGATTGGATTGAGTTTTGCGGCTTTTTTTGCAGGGTAAATACCAAAGAAAATACCAACCGAGCATGAGAAGCCAAGAGCGAGTGCAACATGCCACATGGTAATATCAGGTCTGATGGTGTCTTTTGCGATTGAGCTTACTATGCTGGAAACACCATGTGCACCTAAGATACCTAAAGTCAAACCAATGGCACCGCCGATTAGGGAAAGGATAGCTGATTCGGTGAGAAACTGGAACATAATAGAACCTGTTTTAGCACCCAGCGATTTACGAATACCGATTTCTCGCGTTCGTTCGGTTACTGCAACCAGCATAATGTTCATAACACCGATACCGCCAACCAAAAGTGAAATTGCGGCGACGGCACCGATAAAGCCTGTGATGATATTCAGCATATTGTTAACCATATCAATCTGCCCCATCAAACTCTCTGCCTTATAAACATCCCTGCCGCGGTTGCTGTGGCGAGATTCCAAAACATTTTTTACCGAATTACCCATAGATTCAGCAAAAGCCGGGTCATCCGCCATAACATACATAGAATACAGCTTTTCATCAATACCGCCGATATTCATCATAGTGGTAATCGGCATATAAAAGAAATAAGGCATGCCTTCCATATAAAAGCCCCCAGACTGGCTTTTTGCCACGCCGAGGATTTTTGGTCTAGCACGTTCACCAAAAATATTTATATCAAGCGTCATACCTGCCACATTGGTGTTGCCGAATAACTTCATAGCAGCCATTTCATCAATTACCACTACATTGCGCGCCGAGAGGTAATCTTCTTCACTGAAAAATCTTCCGGATATCATCTCGGTACGAGCAAGATAAATCATGTCGTCGCTGCCGCCGTAGATGACCGCATCGTTGGTCTTGGTTTTAAAACTGACGGAACCATAGGTGTTCCAATCAGGGGATATATACTTGACATGATCCACTTTTTGCTTGATTGCTTCAATATCCTCAAAGTTGATGTAATCCGATTCGGTTGCATTTTTATCTTGAACGGAAATGGTAACGGTGGATGAACCCATCTGCTCCATTGAGCCCATCAGATAGGCTTTGGCACCGCCGCCTACACCCAAGATTATAATTACAGAACTGATGCCGATGATGATGCCCAGCATGGTTAAAAACGAACGCATTTTGTTGCTGCGTATACTGAACATTGCCATCTTGATATTATCAATTATATTCATTGTTCACCACTCCCTTACGCAGCCGAAGCTGTTGATTCGGTAGCAGGAGCAGATTCTGCATCTTTAGGCGTTTCTACTTTTACAACGGGGAGAGTTTCGATTGTTGTGGGCGGGCTGAGAACAACCTTTTCGCCTTCTTTGAGACCATCAAAAATCTCAATATAGGTATCTGATGCATTACCGGTCTTAACATAGGTCTTTTCGTAGGTAAATACATCGGCTTTTTCGGTTGGAATCAGCTTATAGCAGAAGTCACCCTCTCGGTCGGTTAAAACTGCTTCTACAGGCAACGCAAGTGCATTGTCATTTGAGAAAGTTTCAATTTCTGCATCAAATTCCAAACCAATAATTAAGTTTGAATCGGGATTGCCGATGGTAATTTCTGCAGGAACCTGTGCAGCGGTTGTGTTGCCGCTGGAATTAACACCTTTTACAGCAACAGCACCGATTTTCGTAACTTTACCTTGGTAATTCAATTCACCGAGTGATAAAGTTGCGGGCTGCTCAAGCTTAATGGTGCCAACATCGTATTTGCCGATATTAAATGTAGCGATGAGATTTTCGGTAGTTTGGATGACGCATGCGGTAGAGGTGTTTGTAGCGACGCCGCCCGCCACAAGGTTCATCTCGGTAACAATACCGTCAAAGTCAGCGACAATGCCCTTATCTTTTTGATATTTCTGCAAAGACGCAATGCTTATCTTCGCGCTTTCCATTGCATTTTCTGCTGTGGTGAGTGCGTTTTTTGCTTTGGAAAGGTCAGTTTCCGAGGTTTCTTGGTTTTCTAATCCTTCGCGTTCAATCTCTGCCTGTGTCAGCTTTTGCTGATAGCGTGTGTAAGCTTCATATCCAGGTTCACCCGGGGCAGGATAACCGCCGTTATCGTCTCTGATTTTACGAATACGGGTGTTATAATTACGTATTTCTTCCGAAAGTTCATCAATATCTTTTTGCCGTTCTTCGTCTTTGTTATTAATTTCATCAAAATTGGTTTTTACATTTTCATAATTGATTTTTGCATCCTCTAGCG